>JAZSMO010000040.1:0-16982 GCA_045535935.1 Lachnospiraceae bacterium
GATACACAGATTTGGCCGTTGTCTGCGTATACTTCGTAATCTTCCAATCTGCCACTTTCTTCTACAACCGCTTCTGAATACTCATACTTAAACACCTCATCCGACTCTGCGTGCACTTTTTTCATGGTTTCCTGCACATACGAAATAAGCCTTGCAAACTCCTCCTCTGTTACAAGGTTATCCGGTCCAAATATTCCGTTTTCAAGGGCTAGCATACCGGTTTCAACGGCTATATATGCTTCCTGTGGATATTTCAAGTTTTCACTATCCATACAGTCCAGTGTTTTATTCAAAGAGTATCCGAGTGCCCTTGCGAAGGTAGCAGCAGCAAACTCTCTTGTCACATTGCCGTCCGGATTAAAAGTGGTGATTCTTTCCTCTCCGTTCATTTCGACAGGAACAATGCCATAACGGGCCGCCGCTTCAATCTTTAATACATTTTCATTATTTTGAATGTCTGTGTATGTATACACCGGGGCCCCAGTGATCGAATCATTCGGAATATTGCTTTCGTCGAGCGAATAACCTCTTTCATCTGCAAGCAAACTAACCCATTCTCCGCGGGTATATATTTTCTTTGTAATATCATCGTCACCCGGTGTCGGCACATCCTGATCATTATTACCACTGTTGTCATCGCCATTTCCGGAGTTGTTATTTGAACCATTGTTTGTATCTTGTGAAGAATCCATAACTGTTATTTGTATCTTCACTTTCTTTTTCCCCGACTGACCGGTGATGGTTGTAGTTCCGGCTGCAACAGCAGTCACAATTCCTTTGGAAGTCACCGTTGCAACTTTATCATTATTGCTGCTCCATTTGATTGGCTGTGCACCTTTTTTCGGTTTGGTAACTTTCGCCGTTACTTTCGTTGTTTTGCCGACTTCCAGTGTACACGAGCTGCTACTTGTCAACTTCATTGATTTAGTCGCTGCATATACCTTAATCGTACAAGTTTTCTTTACCTTCGGATTCGACTTGGAAATTGCTGTAATTTTTACGGTTCCCTTTTTCTTAATCTTAACAACACCTTTTGAAGACACCGTAGCAATCTTTTTGTTCGAAGATTTCCATGTCACTTTTTTAGAAGCACCAGCCGGTTTTACAGACGCCACTTTCAGTTTGATATTTTTTGCACCGACATAGGTCTCAATTTTCTTCTCATTTAAGGTGATTTTCTTTACCTTTTTCTGTTTTGCAGAAACACCCATCATCCCCATTTCCGGCAGTCCCATACAAAGCGAAAGTACAATGATAAAGACCAATAATCTACGGAATACTGTTCGCATTTTTCTTGTTTTCATTTTTCGTTCTCCCTTATAGAAATCTTCTTGTGTGTTTTGACATCTTGTAGATGTCATTTTGACACAAATTATACTCTATAATATTTGAAAAAACAAGGACAGAAGGTGATTTTCATTTATAAAAACAAATATAAAAACAGAAATAATATATGCGGTGTTAACATCGCTAAAATCCGAAAATCACTCTCTCCGAAAGTCTCCCAAAGGGCTCTTGCAGAAAAAATGCAGTTGGAGGGTGTTGAACTGGACAAGAATGCAGTCCAAAGAATTGAATCAGGCAAAAGATTTGTGACAGATATTGAATTAAAGGTATTTGCAAAAGTGTTACAAGTATCTTACGAAGAAATCCTTGACGAAAATATAATGTAATTATATCCATTGATTAAGCCAATGGTTATAATTACATTATTTCATGTTTTTCAGCATTTTTACCAATTGTCTTTTTTCCATCCCTCAAATATAATAAATATTAATCTTTTATTCCAACTGTAAATTAACATATCTATATCTGTATTTTTTTCATTCCCAATAAAATAATACATTTACCTGGACAGTCAGAGGACGTGCTCCACCCATTCTGTATCCTGTAGAAAGGGGTGGTGCTTATGAGTACATATGAAGAATTCATGATCATCCTGACCATTGGTCTGCTGATAGTTGCAATTCTGAATTTGAAAAATAAGAAATAGCCGTCCTACCCTGTGAAGTAAACGGCTATTACTTATAGTTATTATTTCGCCAGAGTGGGTGAAGTGCACTCACCTTCTGACTGTCCTGTTAACTGTATTATATTGTATTTCTTTTTAAATCTCAACAATAAAATCGCTTTTTTTACTTTTCTTTCACATGTACATCCATCTGCGGATACGGTATCTCGATCCCCTTCTCATCGTAGGTCAGTTTGACAGCCTCAAGAATGCGTCCTCTGGCCGGCCAGTAATCCTCCGTTTTGACATAACATCGCAGATTCAGAAGAACCGCGCTGTCGCCAAGTTCACTGACAAACACATCCATCTCTTTGTTTTTCAGAGATGCCGGATCTGCTTTTAAAAGGTTCTTCGCCGTTTCCTTCGCCAAGAGCAAATCCGCCTTGTAAGAAATGCCCACCGTCATATCCAGACGCCGTATCCCGATATCGGTCACGTTGGTAAGCGAAGAGTTTGCCAATGTTCCGTTCGGAAGCACGACTGTTCTCTCATCAGGAGTTGTAAGCTTTGTATAAAAGATCTGTATCTCCGTCACGGTTCCCTCGTTTTTATTGGTATCCTCAATGATATAGTCACCGACCTTAAACGGTTTCAAAAGCAGAATCAACACTCCTCCTGCAAGGTTGGATAAACTTCCCTGCAGGGCAAGGCCGATGGCAACACCGGCGGAACCCAGTACAGCCACAACACTGGTCGCATCCAGTCCGAAGCTGGAGCCGATCATAAATATAAGCACAATATACAATGCAAATTTCACAAAAGAATCCAAAAACTGAACAACACCGACATCTGCATTGGCACGTTGTAAGGATTTCTTTAATATTTTACGGATTAATTTAATCACCTGCGCTCCTACAAAGAAAAATACAAGCGCAAGTACAACACGAACTCCCAGATTCAATGCTTTTTGCGGAAGTGTCTCCATAAATTGTTGAAATATGCTCAGTTTTTCGGTTACTTCTTCGTCACTATACATACTTCGCCTCGTCCTTTACCTTTTGGCTTTCATCTGCACGCTGCTTGGCTTCCTTCTCCAGCTCGCGGGCTTCTTTTTCCAGCTCCTCGGCCTTCTTTGCTTCGTCCATAGCACGTTTTAACGCCATTTTCGCCTCTTCCTGAGCGCGTTTTGCCTGCTCTTTTGCATCCTCTGCAGCCTTGCGTGCCTGGGTTTCCGCCTCTTTTGCCGCCGCTATTTTGGCAAGCTCGGCCTGTCTCTGGCGTTCTTCCTCTTTGCGTTTCTCTATTGCTGCTTTTTCCTTTGCAGTAAAAGGCGTATAGGAGAAAATCTGCGTGCTCAGCGCAGGCATCTTAATGCGAACGGAATCCATGCGTCCGTCACACTCATCCTCATCGGAAGCAATTGCTTTTGCGTTAATACAGTTGCTTCCGCCGTATTTTTTAGAATCCGAATTCAGGATTTCTTTATATTTACCCGGGAACGGAACTCCGATTTTATAATCCTTGCGCTCCTCATTTGCAAAGTTACACACAACAAGAAGTGTATCCTTGTCGTTCTCTGCCTTACGCAGGTAAACAACCACATTTTCATTGGCAGAAATATTGTTAATCCATTCAAATCCTTCCGGTGTATGATCCATTTCATGAAGTGCAGGCATTGTTTTATAAAGCTGATTTAAGGTCTTTACATACTCCTGCATATGCTTGTGGTCATCGTACTGAAGTAAATCCCACTGCACGCTGCGACCCTCGTTCCACTCATCAAACTCCGCAATGTCCTGTCCCATGAAAAGAAGCTTTTTGCCCGGATGCGTCATCATGAAACCATATGCAGCACGAAGATTTTTGAACTTATCCGGAATATCTCCCGGCATTTTACCGATCATGGATGATTTTCCGTGGACTACTTCATCATGTGATAATACAAGCATAAATTTCTCGCTGTAGGCGTAAATCATGCTGAAAGTCAGTTCTCCGTGATGATGACCTCGGAAAAACGGATCATAATGCATATATCCGGTGAAATCATTCATCCAGCCCATGTTCCATTTAATATCAAAACCGAGCCCGTCTTTTTCTACGATATCGGTCACTTTCGGCCATGCAGTAGACTCTTCGGCGATGGTGAGAACTCCGTCCTTCTGTTTGTGGATGATACTGTTTAAATGTTTCAAAAATTCAATCGCTTCCAGATTTTCTTTTCCACCGTACATGTTGGCAACCCACTCGCCGTCATTCTTGCCGTAATCAAGGTAAAGCATGGACGCAACCGCATCAATACGGATACCGTCCGCATGAAATTCGTTGATCCAGAACAGTGCATTGGCAATCAGGTAGTTTCTAACCTCCGGTCTTCCGTAGTTAAAAATTTTGGTTCCCCAGTGCGGATGCTCACCCTGACGCGGATCTGCATGCTCGTAAAGACAAGTTCCGTCAAAACCGGAAAGTCCCTGATCATCCTTCGGGAAGTGCGCCGGAACCCAGTCAAGGATTACACCGATACCGTTTTTGTGCATCTCGTTCATAAAAAACATGAAATCTTCCGGCGAACCGTAACGGGATGTAGCAGCATAATAGCCGATGACCTGATATCCCCAGCTGGCATCAAACGGATGCTCCATCACAGGCATAAGTTCAATATGGGTATATCCCATTTCTTTGACATATTTGATAATCTTCGGCGCCAGCTCTCTGTAATTGTAAAATGTTCTGCCATCCTCAGCATCCGGTTTCGCAAAGGAACCGAGGTGAACTTCGAGAACCGACATCGGAGCAGTCTCCGGTTTGAATTTTTTTCTCTGTGTCATCCAATCTGCATCGGACCATTTAAACTTTGTAAGATCCGCCACTACAGAAGCAGTCTCCGGTCTGAGCTGTGCGTAATTACCATAAGGATCGGATTTCAGGAATACATTTCCGCCCTTAGCCTTTATTTCAAACTTATAATTATCCTTTTCGTTTGCACACGGTACAAAAATCTCGAAAACACCGGAATCCCAAAGTCTGCGCATCTGATGGAATCTTCCGTCCCAATTGTTAAAATCTCCCACAACACTTACACGCAGAGCATTCGGCGCCCAGACTGCAAAATAGACTCCGGTTACACCGTCTATCGTCTTTACATGTGCACCGAGCAGTTCATAAATGGTATAGTGAATTCCATTGTTGAATTTATCTGTATCTTTTTTTGTAATCAACGGCTTATATTTGTATGGATCGCATACTTCTTTTGTCGTACCGTCTTCCATCACCACTTCCACCGTATAGTCTGTCTTATCCGCCTTCGGAATCAAAACCGCAAAGAAACCTTCTTCATCAGCAAGTTCCATTTTGTAGGTGCTCTTCTGCGTCACAACGGTCGCCTTCTGTGCTCCCGGATAGAAAAATTGTATCATCGTGCTTGCTCCCGCCGGATGCGGTCCCAAAATGCGATGCGGATCATCCTCTTCAGAATACACAATTCCTTCCACGTCTGCCCAATTCATCATTTTGTATAATTTCTTGGTCATAAAGCACCTCCTAATCTTTTAAACCATGTATAAAAAGTCCGCTGCGAAGCTTAGGCTCAAACCATGTAGATTTCGGCGGCATAAGCAGGTTGGCGTCAGAAACTGCGAACAACTCTCCGATGGATGTCGGATACATCAAAAATGCAACTTTACAATCATTTGCCACACGTTTTTCAAGCTCGGCCAGACCTCTGATTCCGCCGACAAAATCAATTCTCTTGTCTGTTTTCGGATCATCGATTCCGAGAACCGGAGCTAAAATATTTTCCTGAAGCAAAGAGACGTCAAGTCCTTTTACAGGGTCTTGTGTCTTGAACTGATCTTTGATCGACATCTTGTACCAATCACCGTCCAAATACATGGATACCTGACCTTTTGCAACCGGCTTAATCACTGCATCTTTGCCCTCTTTATCCTTTTGACCATATAAGTCAACGCCGATTTTTTCACAATCAAACACTGCTTCGATTTTTGCAAGAAATTCTTCGTTTGACAGTCCGTTTAAGTCTTTTACCACACGGTTATAGTCCATGATCATCAGCTGATCATCCGGAAAAAGTACGGATAAAAAGCGGTTGAACTCTTCCGCCCCTGTATAATCCGGATTGGCCTCGCGACGCTTCAAAGATACTTTCACTGCCGAAGCACATCTGTGATGACCGTCCGCAATGTAAATTTCGTTGATGGATGCAAAGGCATTTCGGATTGTTTCCACCTGCGTTGTATCATCAATGATCCAGACTCTGTGTGTCACACCGTCCTCTTTGGTAAAATCATAGACCGGCGTCTCTTCTTTTTTTGCATTTACAATCTCGTTAATTTCTTCCTTTGAGCGATAAGCCAGAAAGATCGGTCCCGTCTGTGCGTTACAGATGTCCACATGGTTGATACGATCCACTTCTTTGTCCGCCCTTGTGTTTTCATGCTTTTTGATCACATTGTTCATGTAATCGTCTACCGAGGACGCAGCCACGATACCGCTCTGACTTCTACCGTTCATGATAAGTTCATAAATGTAATAGCATTCCTTTTCATCCTGCACAAACTGTCCCTTCTCAATCATATCCCAGAGCATGTCGTGCGCTTTCTGATAAACACACGGATCATACGTGTCCACACTGTCATCAAACTGTGTCTCCGCACGGTCGATCTTGAGGAACGACAATTCCTCCCCTGCAACAACTTCCTTCGCTTCTGCGCGGTTGTACACGTCATACGGAAGTGCTGCGATACGGTCCTCCAGTCCTTTTTTCGGTCGAATTGCTTTAAATGGATGTATTCCTGCCATGATTTTTCTCCTTTGAAATTTATTGTTCATACAGAAAATATTATAGCAAATTAACACATATTCGTAAACAATTTTGACAGTTAACTTATAAAATGCTATCATGTGTTTTGTGATGATTTTTAAATCAGATTTTAACAGAAGGAAGTGCTGATATGACAAACGAAGACAAGATTTTTTTGGACCGTATTACGGAATTTGCAAATGAAGCGATGGCGGACATTGATCCGGATCCGCAGAAGACGCCTATCTCAGAACAATTAGAGCGTTTAAGACCGATTATGGAGACGCTTGCAAAAGAAAGCGGAATGGCTTTGGAAGACGTATTCATTAAATATATGGATCTGGCATCGGAAGCAGCTGTGGAGAAACAGAACAAATTTAAAGCCGATTATGCAGATTTAGGAATTCAATAGTTATATGAAAAAGGCGAAAACTTGATATAAAGTTTTCGCCTTTGCAATTTATATGCTCGTTTCTTATTTCACGACACGCACTCGGATTACGCCGTCGATTGCAGCAAGTTTTGTAATTATATTTTCTGTAATCGGTGTTTCCACGTCAAGCATCGTATAACCGTAATCCCCTTTTGACTTGTTAGCCATATCCGTGATATTGATTCCGAGATCACCGAATGTCGCTGTAAACTTCGTAATCATATTGGCAACATTCTTGTGGAAGATCGCCACACGACCAGCCTGCGCACATACGCCCATGTCAAGCTTCGGGAAGTTGACACTGTTGATGATATTACCGTTTTCCAGATAGTTCATCATTTCTTTGACAGCCATCTTCGCGCAGTTATCTTCCGACTCCTCTGTAGATGCACCGAGATGCGGAATAACGATACATCCTTCTTTTCCTACTGTAGTTGTATTCGGGAAGTCTGTCACATATTTGCGAATCTTTCCGCTCTTGATTCCTTCAAGAACATCGGCTTCGTTAGCAAGCAAATCACGTGCAAAGTTAAGAATAATCACTCCGTCTTTCATCTTTTCGATGGCTTCTTTGTTGATCATGCCCTTTGTGCTGTCAAGAAGCGGTACATGAACGGTAATATAATCACATTTCTCGTAAATCTCTTCCACGTTAAATACATGTTTGATGTCACGGCTTAAGTTCCATGCTGCATCAACGGATACATACGGGTCATAGCCGTACACTTCCATTCCGAAGTGTTTTGCTGTATTGGCAACTTTAACACCGATGGCACCGAGACCGATAACACCGAGTTTCTTGTCCTGAAGCTCTGTTCCCGCAAATTTTTTCTTTTCCTTCTCTGCGTCTTTCGCAACGTTGTCGTTATCTGTCTGCGCTTTTACCCACTCGATACCGCCGACAACATCACGGGATGCAAGGAGCATACCGGCGAACACAAGCTCTTTTACACCGTTGGCATTTGCGCCCGGTGTGTTGAATACCACGATACCTTTTTCTGCACATTTATCGAGCGGAATATTGTTCACTCCGGCTCCGGCTCTGGCTACGGCAAGAAGATTGTCGGAAAGCTCCATCTCATGCATGGATGCACTTCTCACAAGAATACCTTCTGCTGCGTTAACATCTTCTGTCTTTGCAAAATTGTCATTGAATTTTACCAGACCGACCTGTGCGATCGGGTTTAAGCAATAATATTTAAACATTTTTATATCCTTCTTTCTTTATGCGTTGTTTGCTTCGAACTCTTTCATGAATGCAACTAATTTTTCTACACCTTCGATCGGCATTGCATTGTAGATACTTGCTCTCATACCGCCGACAGATCTGTGTCCTTTTAAGTTCTCAAAGCCTGCTTCTTTTGCTTCTTTGATAAATTTTGCATCCAGCTCATCGTTTCCTGTAATGAACGGAACATTCATAAGCGAACGGTCTTCCTTGCGTACGGTTCCTTTGAAGAGTTTTGACTCATCAAGGAAATCATACAAGATTGCAGCTTTCTTTTCGTTGTACTCTTTCATTGCTGCAAGGCCGCCCTGCTTTTTGATCCATTTGAATACTTTACCGCAGATATAAATACCGTATGCAGGCGGTGTGTTGTATAATGACTCATTGTCTGCATGGATTTTGTATTTGAGCATCGTCGGTGTTCCCGGAAGAACATCGTCTGTAATGAGGTCTTCGCGGATAATTGCGATTACAACACCTGCAGGTCCGATATTTTTCTGAACTCCGCCGTAGATTACGCCGTATTTTTCAACGTCCATCGGCTCTGACAAGAAGCAGGATGAAACGTCGGATACTAAAAGATGTCCTTTTGTATTCGGTAACTCTTTGAATTTTGTACCGTAAATCGTATTGTTTTCACAAATATAAACATAGTCTACATCATCCGAAATATCCAGATCCGAACAATCCGGTATGTAAGAGAAAGTCTCATCTGCGGAAGATGCAAGTTCAATCGCCTCACCGTAAATTTTAGCTTCCTGGTATGCTTTCTTTGCCCACTGACCTGTCACGATATAGCCTGCTTTTTTGTTTTTCATCAGGTTCATCGGAATCATAGCGAACTGCTGGCTTGCTCCGCCCTGTAAGAATAATACTTTATAATTATCAGGGATGTTAAGAAGGTCGCGAAGATCTGCTTCCGCTTCCTTGATAATGTTATCGTATGTTTTGGAACGGTGGCTCATCTCCATAACGGACATACCCGATCCTCTGTAATCCATCATTTCTTCTGCAGCTTCTTTTAACACTTCTTCAGGTAAAACTGCCGGACCTGCTGAAAAGTTATAAACTCTTGCCATTTCATTTACTCCTCTCTTTTGTCGAAAATCTAATGTTTTTCCGACACACTTAAACTATATTTTACATTTAATACTTTAATACGTCAACGTGTTTTAATAAAAAATGATAACCGGTGTACCGATTTCCACCATATCATATAACTTACTCACCTTGGCATACGGGGTATTGATACAACCATGAGACCCATTGGTTTTATATATCTTTCCGCCATAGCTTCCGCGCCACGAAGAGTCATGAATACCGACACCTCCGTAAACCGGCATCCAGAAATTCACAAAGGATGCATAGCCTTCTCCGCGAAGTGTGCGGTTGCGTTCCTTGCCATATACATAGCAGACCTTTTCCGGCGTTCCTCTTCCAAGGGAAGTATTTCCGGTAACTACCGGCGTATCAATCCGCATCCGCCCGTTCTCGTAGTAATACATCATCTGATTGGTCAGATCGACTTCTATGTAGGTGTCACCGATATCGTCCGTATTGTAAATATCCGTGTAGGCTGTTTGTGTAAATTCGGGTTTGCGCGTAAGCTGATTTCTGCGGCCGATAACCTTCATCAGATATTCCCGCTCCGCCTTTTCGTTAATCTTATAACCATAGGTACCGGTTTCCACAACAACACTTCCGCCTCTGGTCGGTCTAAATGACCTTGGTTTATTCACCGTATTGTACTTATCTGCAAGGTACGTGACATATTCCTTTATCTTCTCTTCATCCAGATAAAAAGAACCACTTTCATCATAAAGGAATTTGCCGTTTTCATCCGTAGCGATGAAATTACTGATTTCAGCCCCATCTACCACTTCGGTCTGATTCCCGAAAGTATATGTAACGGTCGACTCCACATAACGTGCAAGCGCTTCCCATTTTTCCAGCGTCTTTTCCATTTGACTGGTATAGTCAATCTCTATGTAGCAACCGGACTCATATAAATCCGTTTCAAATACTCCTGTTTGCAGATCTTCCGAAATAGCGTTGACTGCTTTTTCATGACTGAGCAGATTTTTGGTCTCGTCATACAGATAGTAGCCTGTATGATCTCTGCGAATTTCAATAATTTTATCTTTCGGGTCTGAATTATCCGCAAGATACTGTGCCTCATCCAAATAGCGGCGAAGCACTGCCTCATCATAAGACGTATCCGGCGCAATCGTTATCTCATCAAATTGAATTTCTTCCCCGAAAAACCATTTGGCAAGTCCGATCACCGATTGTGTCGCATGTATTTTTTTCAGTTGTGCAAGATAATCTTGTTCATATTTAATTTCTTCCAACGAAAATGTGTATGCATTCCCATCTTTGTCCGTTACTGTAAAGTCCGGACACTGTGTATCCGCCTTCAACATTTCGTTGATCTCATCCGGTGTACAATCCGCCGTATAAACGCCGTTGATAAAAATACCGGGCATAAAGGTATCTTTGTACTGATACCGCACGATTCCGTAACAAATCCCCAGAAACAATACAGGTACCAGAACAAGTATACAAAGAATAATTCCTATTGCCTTTTTCATATCATTTTAACCGTTTACTTTTCTAAATCCTTTTCATCAAACACCTGATCGATCGGCTGTCCGGCCGGAACCATAGGAAATACTTTGTCGTCCGGATCAATCACGCACTCGATCAGCGCCGGTCTGCGGTTTTCAATGGCTTTTTTCACTGCGTCCATAACCTCTTCTTTTTTTGTTACACGGTACGCATCACATCCGAGTCCCTCTGCCACCTTGCAGAAATCTACTTTGTCCTGCAGAATGGTCTGCGAATATCTGTGATCATAAAACAGCGTCTGCCACTGACGCACCATTCCGAGTACGGTATTGTTGATCACCACCTGAATGATCGGAATGTTGTAACGGCTTGCTGTTGCAAGCTCGTTCATATTCATACGGAAGCATCCGTCTCCCGCAATATTAATCACTGTTTTATCCGGATTACCTACGGCCGCACCGATACATGCACCGAGTCCGTAGCCCATGGTTCCGAGTCCGCCGGAGCTCAAGAAGGTACGCGGTTTCGTATAATGATAATACTGCGCTGCCCACATCTGATGCTGTCCTACATCCGTAGTAATCACTGCATTTCCGTCTGTCGCCTTATCAATCTGTTCGATCACATAAGGGCAGGTAAGTACATCCTGATTGTAACCGAGCGGATATTTTTCTTTTAATTCTTTTATACGTGCTTTCCACTCCGGATGTGATTTCTGCGAAAGCTTTCCGTTGATTGCATCCAGTGCATCCTTCAGATCACCGATCACAGCTGCATCTGTGCGGATGTTTTTGTTGATTTCCGCTGCATCAATATCGATATGTACGATTTTGGCTCCGGAAGCAAACGTATTCGGATTTCCGATGACACGGTCGGAAAAACGTGCTCCGAGCGCAATGAGAAGATCACATTCGGAAACACCCAGATTGGAAGCCTTGGTTCCGTGCATACCGATCATACCGGTATACATGTCGTCATATCCGTCAAATGCGCCTTTTCCCATCAGAGTATCACACACCGGACAATCCAGTTTCTGCGCAAGTACAGCCACCTGTTTGGCTGCATCCGAAAGAATGACGCCGCCTCCTACATACATGTAAGGCTTCTGTGCAGCTTCCATCAGCTCCACTACTTTATCAATATCTTCCGCAGTAAAGCTGTTTTTATATTCCGGCTCCTGCGCCGGTTCAAACACATATTCACATGTGTTTGCTGTCACATCCTTTGTAATGTCCACAAGTACCGGTCCCGGTCTTCCGCTCTTTGCAATCTTAAATGCCTTGCGGATCGTAGGCGCAAGTTCGTTGACATCCTTTACGATGTAGCCATGTTTTGTAATCGGCATTGTCACTCCGGCAATATCCACCTCCTGGAAAGAATCCTTTCCGAGCGCCGGAAGATTTACATTGGCCGTAATTGCGACAACCGGAATGCTGTCCATATATGCAGTCGCGATACCGGTGACAAGATTGGTTGCTCCCGGTCCGCTGGTCGCCATACAAACACCCACTCTTCCTGTGGATCTTGCATAACCGTCAGCTGCATGTGCTGCGCCCTGTTCGTGGGATGTAAGAATATGTCTGATTTCATCGGAATGTTTGTAAAGGGCATCATATATATTTAAAATCGTTCCGCCCGGATATCCAAAAACCGTATCCACTCCCTGTTCTTTTAAACACTCTATTACAATTTCCGCTCCTGTAAGCTGCATAATTTATATCCTCCATGTATATCATTCGTTGTTTTTCGGTACTTCAAGGATTGCACCTCTGTTACCGCTTGTTACCAGTTCACGATATCTTGTCAGATAGCCGGAAGTAACCTTCGGCTCTCTCGGAGTCCATGCAGCCTTTCTTGCTGCCATTTCTTCCTCTGTCACATCTACATCCAATGTCATTGCAGGAATATTGATCTTGATGATATCCCCTTCCTGTACAAGGGCAATCGGTCCACCCACAGCTGCTTCCGGCGAAACATGTCCGATCGAGGCTCCTCTGGATGCACCTGAAAATCTTCCGTCTGTAATCAATGCAACAGATGAACCAAGTCCCATTCCGGCGATCGCCGATGTCGGATTAAGCATCTCTCTCATACCCGGTCCGCCCTTCGGTCCTTCGTAACGAATTACAACCACATCACCTGCCGCGATTTTACCGCCTGTGATGGCTGCAATGGCATCTTCCTCACAGTCAAACACTCTCGCCGGTCCTTCATGAACCATCATTTCATCCACGACTGCAGAACGTTTTACCACGCTTCCGTCCGGTGCAAGATTTCCTTTCAGTACAGCGAGACCGCCTGTTTTACTATATGGGTTGGAAAGAGGACGAATGACTTCTTCGTCTCTGTTTTTCACATTTTTAATACTTTCTCCGATGGTCTTTCCGGAAACTGTCATGCAGTCAAGGTTCAAAAGTCCCAGTTCTGCAAGCTGGTTCATTACCGCATACACACCGCCGGCTTCGTTGAGGTCTTCCATGTAAGTCGGGCCTGCAGGCGCAAGATGACAAAGATTCGGTGTCTTTTCGCTGATATCATTTGCAAAAGCAATATCAAAATCAAAGCCAATCTCGTGAGCGATAGCCGGAAGATGTAACATACTGTTTGTGGAACATCCCAGCGCCATATCTACGGTAAGTGCATTTAAAATTGCATCCTTTGTCATGATATCGCGCGGACGAATGTCTTTGCGGTACATTTCCATAACTGCCATACCTGCATGCTTTGCAAGCTTGATACGCTCCGAATACACCGCCGGAATCGTACCATTGCCCTGAAGTCCCATACCGAGGGCTTCTGTCAGACAGTTCATGGAGTTTGCTGTATACATACCGGAGCAGGATCCGCAGGTCGGACATACCTTCTCCTCAAATTCTCTCACTTCGTCTTCTGTCATGGTACCTGCTGCATGGGCACCTACCGCCTCAAACATAGAGGAAAGACTGCGTTTCTGACCATGTACACGTCCTGCAAGCATCGGTCCGCCCGATACAAATACGGTCGGAACATTGACTCTGGCAGCAGCCATAAGAAGTCCCGGTACGTTTTTGTCACAGTTCGGAACCATAACAAGGGCATCAAACTGATGAGCCAGTGCCATACATTCGGTCGAATCTGCAATCAGGTCTCTTGTTACGAGGGAATATTTCATTCCGACATGTCCCATGGCGATACCGTCACAAACCGCAATGGCCGGAAATACCACCGGTACACCGCCGGCTTCGGCAACACCGAGTTTTACCGCTTCTACAATCTTGTCAAGATTCATATGTCCGGGTACGATTTCATTGTATGAGCTGACAATACCGACCATCGGCTTGTCCATTTCTTCTGCTGTCATTCCAAGCGCATTTAACAGTGATCTGTGCGGCGCCTGTTTCATTCCTTTTTTTACGTTATCACTTTTCATTTTTCTGCCTCCAAACTGTTCTTCTGCATACTATAATCTTTCACAAATCAGATCGCCCATCTCTTTGGTACCGACCTGTGTCACTTTTTGCTTACCTTCTTCATCCTGCGGCATAATATCGATGGTTCTGTATCCGTCTTTAAGCACCTGTGCAACTGCTGCATCAATTGCATCCGCCTCTTTGTCCAGGTCAAAGGTATAACGGAGCATCATGGATGCGGAAAGGATCGTTGCAATCGGATTGGCAATGCCTTTTCCTGCGATGTCCGGTGCGGAGCCGCCGCTCGGCTCATAAAGTCCGAATTTCGTGTCATTTAAGCTTGCAGATGCCAGCATTCCGATGGAACCTGTCACCATGCTCGCCTCATCGGAAAGAATGTCACCGAACATGTTCTCCGTGAGAATCACATCAAACTGCGCCGGGTCTTTGACAAGCTGCATTGCACAGTTATCCACCAGCATATGCTCCAGTGTGACATCCGGATAATCCTTTGCCACTTCCTCCACCACTTTTCTCCAAAGTCTGGAAGAATCCAGCACATTGGCCTTATCCACACTCGTTACTTTCTGACGACGTTTTCTTGCAATATCAAAACCTTTGATCGCGATTCTGCGAATCTCACTCTCGGAATATGTAAGTGTGTCAATCGCTTTGAGCTCTCCATCCTCTTCAAACGTCTTGCGTTCTCCGAAATAAAGTCCTCCGGTCAGTTCACGCATGATCATCATATCAAAGCCCTTTTCGCTGATCTCTGTTTTCAGCGGGCAGGCCGCCGCAAGCTCCTCATAAAGAACCGCCGGTCTCAGATTTGCAAAAAGATTTAACGCTTTGCGGATTTTGAGAAGTCCCGCTTCCGGACGTTTCTCCGGCGGAAGTTTGTACCACGGGGAAGTCTGTGTATTTCCTCCAATAGAGCCCATCAGAACCGCATCCGCGGCTTTTGCCGTCGCAATCGCCTCATCCGTCAGCGGAACGCCGTGCACATCGATGGATGCGCCTCCCATCAAAATATCTTCAAAATTTATATCATGTCCGTAAACGGAAGCCACCTTTGTAATTACTTTCTTCGCTTCTGCCACAACCTCCGGACCGATTCCGTCACCCGGAATACATACGACATTCATATTCATAACTGTTTCCTCCTGCTTTTGCATTTTACTAGTTTTCAGTTTACATGAAAACCTCTTTGTTATCAATCAATTTTATAGCAAAACATCTTATTATAACTTTTATGTATAACGGTTATGCTTGCGGGTTATTTTGCCCCGCCATATGATTGATAAATTGCTGGGCCGTACGCCCGGAAATACCTCCATGCGCAAGCTCCCATGCGTTCGCTTTCAGATTCAGCGCCTGCTCCTCCATCTCAATGCCCTGCTTTTTCGCAAGCTCATTTACAATGTGAAAATACTCTTTTTGTGTCGGTTTTCCGTAATGAATGGTCACACCGAAACGGTGTACGAGGGAAAGTTTTTCTTCCATCGTGTCGGAATGATGCATATCGTTTGTATGCTCCATATCATTTCTGTCTTTCCAGCTCTCTTTGATCAGGTGTCTGCGGTTGGATGTCGCATAAATCAATATGTTTTCCGGCTTCGTCTCCACGCCGCCCTCAATAACTGCTTTCAGGAATTTGTACTCAATCTCGAACTCCTCGAAAGACAAATCATCCATATAAATTATAAATTTATAATTACGGTTTTTAATCTGCGCAATAATACTTGAGAGATCTTTGAACTGATGCTTGTAGATCTCAATCATGCGAAGTCCCCTGTCATAATATGCATTGACAATGGCCTTGATGCTGGTGGATTTTCCGGTTCCGCTGTCACCGTACAAAAGCACGTTGTTGGCTTTTTTGCCGCTGACAAAAGCTTCTGTATTATCGATGAGTTTCTTTTTCTGTATTTCATAGCCGACCAAATCGGAAAGCATCACCTTATCCATATTGTTAATCGGACGGAATAATACCGGTCCCAGCTCCGTTCTATCCTCGATGCGGAACGCTTTATTAAGGCCGAACATTCCCACGCCGTAATCTCTGTAAAATCCCGTTACCGCATCAAAAAATTCATCCTCGTCTTTTGTCCTGGCAAGTTTATCGCTGAGAGACTGCACTTTTTCGCTGACATTTTTGTTGTACATAAATTCTTTTTTGCCGATGGCTTTGTAATTTTCCAAAATGCTGAAGCAGTCAATTCCCAGCTCCTTCTCAATAATTGAAAAATCATAGAAAAAAAGATTGCGGAATACCCGGAAATCATTTTTTGCAAATGTGTTGACCGTACCGTCATTGGCACCGACTTTCTCACAGGTCAGGCTGAACGGATTTTCATTTGTAATCAGCAGAAACGTCAAATAATTGTGCCACAGGTTTTTATCGAATCCATAGTCTGTCGCCACTTCCAAAATATGCTTCAGCTGGGTATAAATATCCTTAATCAGCTGTGCTTTGTCCGCTGTCTTTTCGTCAAAGCGGCGAAAAATCTCGCCGAGCTGAACAAGAATGGCATCCTCCTCCATATTTCCGTATAAGATTAGCTTAGAAATTTCTTTGTACATATCAGTCTCTTCCT
>JAZSMO010000032.1:0-161144 GCA_045535935.1 Lachnospiraceae bacterium
ATGCAAGAGGAGACAGAATTCCTTATGCATCCCGTGTATATGATAGTGAAGAAATGTGTAATCTTGTGGATAGTTCGTTAGAATTCTGGCTCACATCAGGAAGATATACAGAACAGTTTGAGCGTGAGTTTGCAGAGTACGTGGGTGTAAAGTATTGTAGTCTTGTAAACTCGGGTTCATCAGCAAATTTGGTGGCATTTATGACATTGACTTCTCCGCTGTTGGGAGAGAGAGCTATTAAACCGGGCGATGAAGTCATTACAGTGGCGGCAGGATTTCCGACAACAGTAACACCATATATTCAGTATGGTGCAGTTCCTGTATTCGTTGACGTAACCATACCCCAATATAACATTGATGTAACGATGTTAGAACAAGCGTTATCTGATAAGACAAAAGCGGTTATGATAGCACATACATTGGGAAACCCGTTTGATATCGCAGCAGTAAAGGCTTTTTGTGATAAGCATGCGTTATGGCTTGTCGAGGATAACTGTGACGCTCTGGGATCGGAATATTTAGTGGATGGTATGTATAAGAAAACAGGAACCATTGGAGATATCGGAACAAGCAGTTTTTACCCCCCACATCATATGACAATGGGTGAAGGCGGAGCAGTGTATACTAACAATGCTTTGCTAAATAAGATTATCCGTTCCTTTAGAGATTGGGGAAGAGATTGTGTATGCCCTTCCGGATGCGACAATTTGTGTGGACACAGATTCGATAAGCAATATGGAGAACTTCCGTTAGGATATGACCATAAATATGTGTACTCTCATTTTGGTTATAATCTTAAGGCGACAGATATGCAGGCAGCGGTTGGCTGTGCTCAGCTTGAAAAATTCCCTTCTTTTGTAGAAAAGAGAAGGTACAATTTTGAACGCTTGAAAAATGCTTTGTCAGATGTTGCGGGTAAATTGATTTTGCCGGAACCGTGTTTAAATTCAAATCCAAGTTGGTTCGGTTTTCTCATTACTTGTAAGGATGGGGTGGATCGAAATAAGGTTGTACAGTATGTGGAAAGTAAGGGCGTTCAGACGAGAATGTTGTTTGCCGGTAATCTTACAAAACATCCATGCTTTGACGAAATTCGAGGAGATGACACCAAGTACAGAGTAGTTGGTGATTTGAAAAATACCGATATTATTATGAATCAGACATTCTGGGTAGGTGTTTATCCGGGGATGACAGATGAGAAGATTGATTATATTGCAAAGACAATTGTTGAAGCGGTTTCTAAATAGGAAATAAGATAAAATGATACAGATTATAGTGATTAATTTAATATGTTGTATTGCTTTTCCTGTGTTTGTGTTTTGGAAAGCTAGGATATATGGACAGAATTCATGGAATACAAATGCACTTACAAGAGATGATACTTGGGCTATGCGAGGTATTGCTGCTTTTTTTGTACTGTTTGCTCATTTGCTTATAGCAATGTCGGAAGCTGGAATAGGTAAGTTAGGGCCTGCAGTGTTATATAAATGGTGTGGCGGATTGGGGGTTTGTGTTTTTTTCTTTGTATCCGGTTATGGTTTGTGGGTATCTTATGAAAAGAAAAAAATACAAATCGATTTCATCAAGAAGCGTATGATGGGAATGCTTCCGACCTATTTTCTGATTCGTATCATTGCTATTATATGTTTAAGGAAGTTTGAATTAGGTGGAGAGTATACACTGTTATATTTATTTAGCTTAAGAGAGTCAGCGTGGTTTGTAGTTGAGATATTACTGATTTATTTGTTTTTTTATATTGTTATGCGCTATGGAAGAAATCATGCTATATTAAATATTTTTATTGCTTTATTTGTGATGTCAGTTGTTTTTCTTCTATTCGATTTAGAACCGAGATGGTACAATGCTAATTTGAATTTTGGATTTGGTGCATTGCTTGCGAAATATAGAAGTAACTACATTAGTATAGTTACAAAGAATGAAAAGAGGTTTTGGCTGATTAGTATGGGGATGCTCCTCGCGTTTGGAGGAACTGCTCTAACATTTTCGGTATTTAAAGGATGTCTGTGGGCAAATGCTTTTAAATTGTTGGCAGGTGGTTTTTTTAGTTTATCTTTGGTTAATATTGCATTAAAGATTGATCTGCGGTCGAAAGGTTTGCTTCAGGCAGGTAAATATTCATTACAGTTTTATTTGTTACATTTGATTGTAATAGAGTGGTTTGGACAGAAAATAAGCAACGATGCGAATTTATTAGGAGTATTTGTATTAGAGCTTGCAATTTGTTTGTTTGTGATAATCGTATATTGTTGGTGTGAAAAAAAAATATTTAGATGAAAACATATTGGTGGTGAGTGATGCTGGAAAAGGTGATTATTATTGGAGCGGGAGGACACGCTAGAAGTGTTCTCGATATACTCAAAGAGAATAATGAATATGAGGTTGTGGGTTGTATAGATTCTGACTATCCGAATAAAACAAAATTGGAAAAAATGGAAGATGTTGATATAATTGGAAGGGATGAACATCTTGAGGATTACTATAAAAAAGGTATATCAAATGTTTTTGTCGCAATTGGAGACAACGAAACAAGAAAAAAATTGTATGAGAAAGTAGTTGAAATAGGATATACTCCAATTAATGTGATTAGCAGGCATTCTTATATTTCGAAAAATTGTATATTGGGAACAGGTATTTGTGTAATGCATGGTGCAGTTATAAATGTTAATGGAAGTATTGGTAATGGATGTATAATTAATACAAATTCTTCTGTAGATCATGACTGTGAGGTGGAAGATTTTGTTCATGTGGCACCTGGAGTGGCTATTTCAGGAATGACTAAAATTGGTGAAGGTACTCATATTGGAACTAATGTAGCTGTAATCGATAATCTTACTATTGGGAAGTGGTGCTATATTGGTGCAGGGGCAGCTGTGGTTAAAGATATTAGTGATTACAGCATGGTGTATGGTGTGCCAGCAAAAGAAATACGAAAATTAAAATAAAAAGGAGATGTAATTATGAGAGAATTTATTCCGGTAGCTGTACCGAATTTTATTGGTAATGAAAAGAAATATGTAGATGAATGTATGGAGACTACATGGATATCTTCGGCAGGGAAGTTTGTTACAGCATTTGAAAATGGTTTTGCCGATTATATGAATGTTGAAAATGCGATATCATGTTGCAATGGTACCGTTGCGATGCATATTCCTTTACTTGCACTTGGATTAAAACCGGGAGATGAGGTGATTGTACCTGCATTAACATATATTGCAACGGCAAATGCTGTGCGTTATTGTGGCGCGACGCCGGTGTTTGCAGATTGTTTGAGAGATACATGGAATATTGATCCGGCGGATGTTAGGCGTAAAATCACTTCAAAAACAAAAGGTATTATTCCGGTGCATTTATATGGAAATCCTTGTGATATGGATGAAATTATAGCAATAGCAAAGGAATATAACTTATTTGTATTAGAAGATGCAGCGGAATGTCATGGAGCAACATATAAAGGAAGAAAAGCAGGAACTATTGGAGATGCAGGTACCTTTAGTTTTTTTGGTAATAAATTGATTACAACCGGCGAAGGTGGAATGGTTGTCACGAATAATAATGAACTGGCAGATCATATGAGGATTTTGAAAGGGCAAGGACAGGATCCTAAGCGGAGATATTGGTTCATTGAAGTAGGATATAATTATCGAATGACTAATATTGAAGCAGCAATAGGATTGGCTCAGCTGGAAAATATAGATAAACATATTGCCAGCAGAAGGCAAGTTGCTGCTTGGTATATGGAAGAATTGAAGGGATTTGAGGATTACTTTCAATTCCAAAAAGTGACGCCAAATGCGGAGAGTGTATGGTGGATGTTCTCGATTCTGTTAACAGATAAGGTGAAAAGAAGTCGGGATGAAATAATGGAATTATTAAAAGATAGTAATATTGAAACCAGACCTATTTTTTATCCGATGCACCAAATGCCTGTCTATGCAGATGCTAACGCCAATTGTCCGATATCAGAGGCTGTAGCTGAAAGAGGTATGAATCTTCCGACGCATGCATTGTTGACGAGAGAGGATATTGTTTATATTTGTGATGAGATTAAGAAGTATATTGTGGAGTAAAAATAATGAGTGAATTAAAAAAAATCATTACAATTGGACCGATTTACCCTTATAAAGGAGGGATTGCGCATTATTCAGGACTACTTTTAAGAAACTTGCAAAAAAAGTATGATGCACAAATAGTATCATATAAATTAATGTATCCTAAAATTCTTTATCCGGGTGGAGATCAAAGAGATTGGAAGAATGATTATTTAAAAAATGAAAAGACACATTTTTTGATTAATACAATAAATCCTTTTACTTATATTCATGCAGCAAAATATATCAAAGCAGAAAAGCCGGATATGGTTATTGTGCATTGGTGGCATCCGTTTTTTGCACCGGCATATTTTTGTATATTGAAAAATCTTGGAAAAGAAATTAAAAAATGCATATGTTGTAATAATGTTATGCCGCATGATCGTTTTCCATTAGCTACGTTTTTGACGAAAAGAATTTACAAACAAGCAGATATGTTTATTATACATTCCAAGAAAGAGCAGCAAGAGTTTGAACAGTTAATGGGAAGTGATAAAAATGTTTTTGTTGGATTTTGCCCGGATTTAAGCATTATTAGGCCGGAGAATGATTTTGTCACAAAAGAAGAAGCAAGAATTAGATTTAATTTGAAAGATGATGAGAAAGTTATGCTTTTTTTCGGTTTTATACGAAAATACAAGGGATTACATCATTTGTTAAATGCGCTTGCAATGTGTAATAATGCTGAAAAAATTCGTTTAGTTATCGCGGGTGATTTTTATGAAAGTAAAGAAGAGTATGTAAAAATGATTGATGAATTGCATATTCAAGATAAAGTCGATATATATGATGGTTATATATCGGATGAAGATATTCCATTGTTTTTTGCTGCGAGTGATTTGGTTGTATTACCTTACGAATCTGCTACTACAAGTGGAGTTATACAAATGGCGTATCACTATAATATACCAGTGATCGCAACTGATGTTGGAGAATTTCCAGATGTAGTGATTGAGGATAAAACGGGATATATTGTGAAGCATAATGATGCATCAGCCTTGGCAAAAGCGATTGAAAAATACTTTGAAGGAGCCCGATACGAAGAAATGGTGCATCATGTAGAGATAGCCAAACAAAAGTATTCATGGGACAGAATGGTTGATGGAATTGAAGAGTTATGGAATAGATCGCAGGAATTAAATAATGGGAAGAAAAATTGATGCGATGGATATTAATATAAAAAATAGTTATATATGGAATACTTTAGCAGGAATATTGAATTCTTTTCAATTATTCCTTTTGCTATTAATTATTCCAAGAACAAATGGACAAGTAGCAGCTGGTATTGTGTCTGGCGCATTTGCTATTGGTAATTTGGTAATGGCAATTGGAAAATATGGAATGAGAAGTTTTCAGATTTCGGATGTGTCGAATAAGTATTCAGATAAAGATTATTATGTGTCTAGATTAATTACAAATGCCTTGATGCTAGTTGCTTTTTTGGTTTATGGAGTTTTTCTTTTTGTACAAAATATATATTCGGTTGAAAAATTGATAGTACTACTTTTAGTATGTCTTTTGAAATGGTTAGATGCATATGAGGATGTATTCCATGGAATGTTGCAGCGAGATGAGCGTTTTGATATTGCATCAAAAGCAATGGCAATCCGTTTAATATGCACAATAGGAGTGCAAATTTTATTTTTGTTTTTAACAAAAGATTTGATTATTTCATTTGCATTCTCTTTAGTTGTTTCTATTATTTTGCTTTATGTGTTGACAATTAAACCATCTGCAAAATATTGGCTAAAGAAGAAAACTAATGGGAAATCTGTTGTTAAATTACTAAATGAGTGCTTGCCGCTTGGATTGTGGATGTTTGTAAATATGTATATAGGAAATTTTCCTAAATATGCTATTGACGCCTATTTGTCAGATCGAGTGCAAGCAGTATTTAATTATATTTTTATGCCGGTTTTTGTAATCAATCTGTTAAATACATTTATTTTTCAGCCCTTGACAACAAAAGTTTCACAATATTGGAGAGATGCAAGGATACGAGAATTTTCTGGGATTGCGTGCATGCAATTTATGCTTATAGTTGGAATGACCTTATGCGCAGAAGTTTTGGGATATTTATTTGGAATACCGCTGTTGGAGTGGTTTTTTTCTTGTGAACTGTCACAATATAGGACGGAGTTTCTTCTGCTTCTTTTATGTGGTGGATTGTTGGCGATAGATGCTTTATATGCCATGTTGCTTACA
Organism: Lachnospiraceae bacterium; assembly: GCA_045535935.1. Lineage (GTDB taxonomy): Bacteria > Bacillota > Clostridia > Lachnospirales > Lachnospiraceae > SVFI01. The sequence goes on from JAZSMO010000032.1 coordinate 6,315, forward strand.
ATCATGCGTAAGCAAATGATGATATTAGTTATATACGGACTGGGGGCAATAGGGGCATTTGTTATGCAAAAAAATATTATAACTGATTATGGAATAAAGGGGATAACTTTATTGTACATGTTGATGCTCTTTATAATGGCAGTGGTTTTGGGTGTTGCAGTATTTTACAAAATAAGAAAAAGAATTGTGAGGAAAAAGGAAAATGATACCGGTTTCGTTGAATTTCACAAAGAAAGTAAATTATATTAGGCGATATACGAGGGGTAAGTCAATTTTAGTATATGAGGCACATTTAGAAAAGCCGCAAGTAACAATTGCAATTCCAATATATTGCGTGCAAATCAATTAGAATTGACTATTAATAGTGCACTGTATCAGACAAAAATGAGAGCTCTGAAATTATAGTGGTAGATAATTGTTTTGAGGGAGATGTTGATACAGATGAATTAATGAATCGTTATATACTGGAATATGAGAATATTATTTGTTATAGAAATGAAACGAATAATGGAAAACCCATTATTGTTCCACAAATATTAGCGTTAAGAGGGGGACAAATAATGATTCGTTGAGTAGAGAAATGCAGGAACAGGGGATGGCAAGTGAGTTTTTATATGGTTGTCATGCTATTGAGCAGTTGGGAAACAGAAAAAAGATTCGAAGATTTAATTTTAGTATTTCTGTGAGATTCATGACAGAATCTATAAAGGGGCATTTTAATAAAAGTGTCGATTTTAACAACTTTTTATTAGAGTTAGGGGTGTCTAAATTCATATTAAAAATACCAATGCTATTTTTAAAAGGTTTTAAATATATTCCGTTGTTATGTTTAATATATAGAGAAACAGAAGAAATTGAGTAAATTAGGATAGGTGGGAGAAAAAATGCCGGATAAAATCGAACTATTTGTTCCCGGAAGACTTTGTCTTTTGGGAGAACATAGTGACTGGGCAGGACGACATAGAGTAATGAATTCCAAAATTGTACCGGGACAAGCCATTGTCACCGGAATCGAGCAGGGAATCTATGCCACAGTAGAAAAAAATGATAAGTTTATTGTAACTAGTAATTTGGTTAGCTTAAACAGAGCATCCTTTGAATGTGAAATGGATTCCGAGAAGCTTCGTGAGACTGCTAATGCAGGTGGTTTTTTTGCCTATGTGGCCGGTGTGGCGTCATATATCAATGAATGTTACAATGTTCGTGGGCTCAAAATAGAGATTACAAAGATGGATTTGCCGATGAAGAGTGGATTGTCCAGCAGTGCAGCTATTTGCGTGCTTGTAGCAAGGGCATTTAACCAGTTGTATCGTTTGCGACTCAATACTATGGGGGAGATGAACATCGCTTTCATTGGAGAGCAAAGAACACCTTCCAGATGTGGCCGCTTGGATCAGGCTTGTGCTTATGGTGTAAAACCGGTTTGCATGACATTTGATGGTAATGAAGTCAGTGTGAAGCAACTGCAGTTCAAAAACACCTTACATTGGGTAATTGCGGATCTGATGGCACATAAGGATACAGTGCGTATTCTTGCTGATTTAAATAAGTGTTTCCCATTTGCACAAAATGAAATGGAAAAGAAAGTACATGAGGCGCTTGGGTCAGATAATAAAAAGTTTACGGACAAAGCAGCACAGTATTTGGCAGAAGGCGATAACGAAGCTCTTGGTAAGCTTTTGGTAGATTTTCAGAAGAACTTTGATGAGAAAGTTGCGCCTGCCTGCTGGAAGGAATTGGAATCGCCGGTACTTCATTCGGTGCTGGCTGACCCGGAAATTCAAAAATGGATTTACGGCTGTAAAGGAGTAGGCTCTCAGGGAGACGGAACCGTACAGTTTCTTGCGAAGGATGAAAAATCCCAAGCAGAGCTTGTAAATTACTTAAAAAAAGTTCGTAAGATGGATGCGTTTACCTTGACGCTTCGACCGAAGCAGGGTGTGACCAAGGCGATTATTCCGGTGGCAGGTTTCGGAACAAGATTGTATCCTGCAACAAAAGGAATGAAAAAAGATTTCTTCCCGATTTTGGACAAGGATGGATTATTCAAACCGGCTATTATGGTGCTTTTGGAGCAGTTGGAAGCTTCCGGAATTGAAGATATATGTCTTGTAATCGGTGAAGATGAACGAGAGATGTATGATAAATTTTTTGCACCTTTGTCGGAGGAACATCGAAATAAACTGCCCGCAGACAAGAGGGATTACGAAGATCTGGTAGTGCGTATCGGAAGAAAGATTACATACGTATACCAAAAGGAACGCAAGGGCTTCGGTCACGCAGTGTATCAGTGTCGTGAATTTACCAAGGATGAACCTACATTACTGCTTCTTGGAGATATGATTTATGAGTCTTTTACTTCGGAAACATGTATGACGCAATTGATTAATGCTTATGAAAAAACAGGGCTTCCGGTAATTTCCATGCATAAGGTACCGCAGGAGGAAGTGGTTCATTATGGAATTATGCATGGCGTTTGGGAGAATAAAGAGCAGACACAGCTTAAATTAGACGCTTTTTGTGAGAAGCCGTCGATAGAATATGCAAAAGAATTTTTGCAAGTGCAACGCAAAAATGAGAAGAATAACTATTATGCAGTCTTCGGCCAGTACATTTTGACGAAGGAAGTGTTCGAAGTATTGGGAGATGACATTCAAAATAATAGAACAAGCGGAGGAGAAATTCAGTTGACGCCGGCACTTGATCGTGTAAGAGAGAGAATCGGCATGACAGGACTCCTTATGGATGGTAAATCTTATGATATAGGTTTGCCGGAGATGTATCAGAGAACTTTAGCAACTTTTGGGGAAACAGGAAGGGAGATTACCAATGAGTAAAAAAGTGCTTTCAGTTGTAATTCCGTGTTATAACGAGAAAAATAATATTGTTGAAATTGTAAAAAAAGTAAAGGCATCACCAATCGAAAATATGGAGATTATTGTGGTAGACGATTGTTCGACGGACGGAACACGTGATATTCTTGAGTCAGATGTTCGGCCGTTGGTGGATCAGATTATTTACCATGAGGTAAACGGAGGAAAAGGTGCAGCATTGAAAACAGGATTTGCTGCAGCAACAGGTGATGCAGTTATTATTCAGGATGCAGATATGGAGTATGATCCGATGGAATATCCGAAAGTGGCTGGGCCGGTCTTGGATGGAAAGGCTAAAGTTGTATATGGATCCCGATTCAAGAATCAGAAAGCAAAAGGTTATTTGGCAAATCGTCTGGCCAATAAGTTTTTGACAATGCTTTCCAATTTATTTACACATCAGAAATTGACAGATATGGAAACCTGTTATAAATGTTTTACCAGAGAAGTGATTCAGTCTGTAGATATTCAGGAAAAACGTTTTGGCTTTGAACCTGAAATCACGGCCAAGATTTCAGATATGCGAATTCGTATTCATGAAGTACCGATTTCTTATAATCCGCGTACGAATGAGGAAGGTAAGAAAATAGGAATTAAAGATGGAATTCGCGCTATTTATTGTATTGTAAGATATCATTAGGCATAGATTATTTAAACATGCAGAAAGAAGGGAAATTATGAAAATAGCAATCGCAGGAACAGGTTATGTGGGATTGTCCAATGCGGTATTATTATCACAGAACAATGATGTCGTTGCTGTGGATTTAATTCAGGAGAAAGTAGATCTTGTGAATGCTCGCAAGTCACCAATTGAAGATAAGGAGATTCAGGAGTATTTATCCAATTATGAGTTGAATTTATCAGCAACAACGGATGGGGCATCTGCGTATAAGGATGCAGATTTCGTTATTATTTCTACGCCGACGAATTACGATCCGAAGTTAAATTATTTCGATACGTCTTCTGTGGAGGCAGTTATTCGCCTTGTGATGGAATCAAATCCGAATGCGATTATGGTGGTAAAATCCACGGTCCCTGTGGGATTTACCATGTCAGTGCGTGAAAAATATCAGTCTGATAATATCATTTTTTCTCCTGAATTTTTGAGAGAGGGACAGGCTTTGTACGATAATTTATATCCGTCCCGAATCATAGTGGGAGCACCGTTAGAGGATGAAAGACTTGTGAAAGCAGCACATACATTTGCGGGACTTTTGCTGGAAGGCGCAATTAAGAAAGACGTGGAGATATTGTATACGAATCCAACAGAGGCGGAGGCAGTAAAGCTGTTTGCAAATACTTATCTTGCGCTCAGAGTATCTTTCTTTAATGAATTGGATACTTATGCAGAGATGAAAGGATTAAATTCTCAGCAGATTATCGAGGGAATAGGGCTGGATCCGAGAATTGGTAATTATTATAATAATCCATCCTTTGGTTACGGCGGATATTGCCTGCCAAAAGATACGAAACAATTATTGGCTAATTATAATGACGTGCCGAATAATATCATCGGTGCGATTGTTGATGCAAATAAAACGCGTAAAGATTATATTGCAGAAAGAATACTGGAAAAGGCAGGGTATTATGGAAATGATATTAGTGCTTCTGCAGGAAGAGATGGTACGCCGGGTAAGCAGGTGACCATCGGTATTTATCGATTGACGATGAAAGCAAATTCCGACAACTTCCGTCAAAGTTCTATTCAAGGAGTTATGAAGCGTTTGAAGGCAAAGGGGGCAGAGGTACTCATTTATGAGCCGACACTTAAGGAGGAAGTGTTTTTTGGCAGCAAAGTTATAAAAAATATTGATGAATTTAAGATGATGTCTGATGTGATTGTTGCAAATCGCTATGATAAAACGTTGGAAGATGTTGAGGACAAGCTTTATAGTAGAGATTTGTACAGGAGAGATTAAGTATTAATTGGAGTGAGGGTTTAGAGATGAGATGGAAAATCGGAAAAACTAAAGAAAAAATGTCTTTTGTTTTAAGTGAAAGGATGATAGATGTTTTTGTTATACTTATTTTTGTTTTTTCTGTTCTTCTGTATGGATATGTTGCAAAAGAGAGAACTTTTACAACTCTCGCTTATATAGATGAGGCATTATATATTGCTCAAGCGAAAAGTTTTTTTCATGAATTTAATTTTATAAGGGGGAATCAGGCGTTAGGGTATGATACAATTTTGTATCCGATTTTTTTGTCGCTTGGATATTGTTTTTTTAAACCTGATACTATTTTGACGGTGTTCCGTTGTATGGGAGTTGTTGCAATGTCTTCAGCGGTATTCCCTATTTACAGAATGGTAAAAATGAATTGCGGTGACAAGAAAAAAGCGATTTTAGTGTGTTTGTTTTCAATCTTTGTCCCGGAAATGCTTTATTCTTCTTGGATATTGCAAGAGGTATTATTATATCCGTTGTGTATATGGTTGTTTTATTTTTTACAGAAAGAAATATGCAATGGTTATAGTATGGGAAATAATATTTTGATTGGTATCTTATTAGCGGCGTGTGCTGCAACTAAAACGTTAGGAGCCGTTTTTGCTTGTGCATACGTGGGGTTGATTATATTTAGGATGCTTAAAGCGAAATGTATTCGCAGTGAAATAAGATATGTAGTTGCATTGTTAATTTTTGTTTTGGGGAAAATTCTTTGTTCAGAACTCCTTGTAGTGCTAAATGGGAGAGAAGGAATAACTCATTACTCAAACCAAATGGCGGTAATAAAGGAGTTTTTTTGTTGGGAAGGTTTGTCAGGATTTGTCAGGGGATTTTTGTACTATTATGGGTGGTCGGCTTTTGCATTAGGGATTGTTACAGTTATAATTCCTTTGTTAAGTTATAAAAATTATAGTGAAAAAGATAAAGAGTTATTGTTTTATACATTTGTTACATATTTAGGCTTGCTGCTACTGTCTGTTGTTACAGTATTTATGACAGATACTTGGAATAGTACGGAGAAGAAACTTCCTGTGGGAAACCACCTATATTTTAGGTATATATATTATACATACATTCCGATGCTATTATTACTATTCAAGGTTGACATTAAGAATATGAAAAGTAAAGCTTCTGCGCTAGGAGTTTTTGCTGGTGTTGGAATAGTGCTGTCAATTGTAAGAACCTCTCGAAGTGTGTGCGCTGGAAGAGGTAATATAATGGACTGTTTTCTTCTTACTTGTTTAAGAAGCGTATATATAAAGTGGCCGTTAATCAGCAATGTTGTTGCCGTTTGTGTAATTGTTGTTATCTGCGGTGGAATATTTTTGAGTGTAATTTCTTCAAGACATATGAAAAAAATACTTTTAGGAATTGTGTTTTGTTTTCAACTTATGACTTTGGGATATTCCTATTATATTGGTTGCACTACCAGTAAAATACATGCGGAGCAGCATAATTTGTGTATTGAGATGGCAAAGTATCTTGAAGATGTGGGATGTCCGGTATATTTTATAGGGGGTAAGATATCGCCAGAGTTTCATGTGGAAAATTATACGAGTAAGAATATATCTTTATTAACAGAAAATAATACTACATTTTCAGAGGAAACAGTAGTTGTTGCTTCTAAGGTAATAGGGTACGATGTTATTTTTCCTAAGGATTATATATCCTATAATGAAATGTTTGATGTATATATTTGTGATGAGAAGAGTGTTATCTATAAAAAAACCGGAAATTAAAAATTTATGGGAAGATGGTTGGAATAAAGAAGGAAAGACATCGATTGTCCTAAGTGGTGCTTATAATGATAGACTCGAAGAAATGATAGAAATTACTTTTCAACCGATTGTTACTGGTGTGACAGCAGTAATAAAAAATAGTGTTGGCGAAGTTCAAAAGATTGTATTGGATGAACCGGAAAAAACTGTTACAGTAAAGTTGGAGCGAGCCAGTGTTCACGAGGATTTTGTATTATATATGTCTTCTGAGGGGGCACCGCTTGAAAAAGAGGTGAATGCTCAAAGTGATGGGGAACGTGTTATTAGTTACAAAATTTCCAGTGTAAAATATGTTTGTGAAGGAGAAGGATGATGCTACCAGTTTTGACCAATTGGACAGAAAAAATAAACTATTTTGAAAAATATCAACATGTAAAATCAAATTTAATAAAGGGATCTTTGGATGAAGGTGAAATTGATGTTACGATTGCAATTCCGACATATAATCGACCTAAAACTTTAAAAAATGCAATTGAAAGTGCGTTAAGACAAAAAGGGAATTATAATGTTGAGATTATTGTAGTTGACAATTGTGCGGATGGAAATATTGAAAACGAGAGATTATTGCAGGAGATTATAGAGAGTCATTCAAATGTACTATATTATAGAAATGAAGAAAATATAGGGATGATGGGAAACTGGAATAGATGTTTTTGGCTTGCAAGTGCAAAATGGGTCGTACTGCTACATGATGATGATATTCTTTTTGACTCCTATTTGGAAACAGTTTATCCTTGGATTGAAAGTACAAATTGTACTATGGCGGGAGTATTTCATAGTGATTTATATGAAGAAGATTTTGAGGGGAATATTGACGAGAAATATGCAAAACATCTTGGGAAAAATCAACAAATACTAAATGTACTTAGAAATGGTAAGCCTTTTTTGGTTAAATATACAGATATATTTGCGAATGTGTACCCGGCACCAATTGCAAGTATACATCAGAAAAAAGCAGTGTTAGAATTAGGCGGATTTGATGATTTAGATAATGCTGGTGCTGGTGATGAAAAGTTTTTTGTGAATCAAATATATAATGGAAAGACAATAATTATTCCGCAAATTTTAGCTTTTCGAGGGATAGGAACTAATGATACATTGAAACCGGAGACCCCGAAGCAAGGAATATATAGTAAATATACTTATGGGAAATATGCAATTAAACAATTGGGAAAAAGAAAAAAAATACGCCGATTGAATTTGGATGTATCAATGAAGTATATGGCAAATTCAATTGAGGCTCGTTTTAATAAAAATGTGAATTTGAACCATTTTTTGCTAGAACTTGGAGTTTCAAAATGGGTTGTTAATATGCCATCTGTTGTATTGAAAGTGTTGAAATATATACCATTATTAGCTTTGATTTTCCGAGCGACAGGAGAGATAGAGAAATGAATGTAATTGTTTTGGGTGGAACAGGTTATTTGGGAAGCAAAGTAATAAACAGATTGATTGAACGAGGTCATAACATAGTATGTATTAAGAGAAAAAAATCTAAGTTGAGTGCGCTGGATAATGTATTGGAAAGGGTTGTTTTAGTTGACGTAGATGATTTTTCAAATTTTATAAAAGATTCTGAAGTGGCGTGGGATTGTTTTTTAAATATGGCATGCATGTATCACAAAAGTAATATTGCTGAGGAAGCCATTTTTGATGCAAACTTCAATGTTCCGATGCAAATTTTTTTGGCTTGTTACAAGAATGGTGTAAAGAAAAATATTACAGTAGGAACTAGTTTAGAAAGAGATGTAAATTTGTATGCATTGTCTAAATGGATGTATGCTGATTTGGGGAAATGGTATTGTTATAATTCCGAAAGTAGTATTGAATTTTGTAATGTAAAATTGGAGAGTTTTTATGGTAAGGATGAGCCACAGGATAGGTTCATACCTTCAACAATTAATAAACTTAAAAGAAATGAAAAAATTTTACTGACAGAGGGGAGTCAGAAGAGGGACTATATAGATGTTGAGGATGTAATTAATGCATTGACTGTAATTGTAGAGAAAGAGAAAAAGGAGGGATATATTGACTTCCCGTTGGGGAGTGGAGAAAATGCCTCTATTAGAGAAATGATAGAATATTTACATTGTATACTTTCATCAAAATCGGAATTGTGTTTTGGTGCATTAGAGAAAAGAAAAAACGAACCGGATACAAAAGCAGATTGTCGGCTAATGAAGGAATATGGTATTGCAATAACACATACATGGAGAGAGGGATTTAAGAAATTGATTTGACGTAGGGAGGGAGTAAGGATGTTTGTTAATACATTGGTTTTGGGCGCAGGGATTGCGGGTTTGTCTTATGCTTATCACCATAAAGATAAAGAAAATATTGTTGTGTTCGAAAAGAATGATTATTATGGTGGATTGTGTCACAGTTTTAATATAAATGGTTATACTTTTGATTCAGCTGTTCATTTGTCCTTTACGGAGGATGTCCGTGTTAGAGAGATATTTGATAAAACACCATACCTTTGCCATCGTCCGATTTCGTACAATTTTTATCAAGGTAATTGGATAAAACATCCTGTGATTAATAATACATATTGTTTATCAGCGGAGGAAAAGACAGAATGTATTAACAGTTTTTTTTCCAGGGAAATGAGAAATGTTCAAAACTATGAAGATTGGCTTAGGACAAGTTATGGAGATGAGTTTACCGAGCGGTTTTATAATGTGTACACGAAGAAATATTGGACTGTTGAAGCCAAAAATCTGTCAACAACATGGACGGGGTCACGATTTGCATTGGCAGATTCAAAAAAAATTTTGATGGGATCCTATGAAAAAAACGATAGGACAGATTATTATGCAAAAGAGATGAGATATCCTAAAGGAGGAAGGGGATATCAGACTTTTTTGGAACCATTAACACAGGGGATAGATATTAGACTGGGAGTAAGTGCTGAAGAGTTAGATATTGAAAATAAAGAGATTATATTGAGCAATGGAATGAGGACGAGATATGAAAAGTTAATATCTTCAATTCCTTTGCCAGAGTTGGTTAGAATTACCAAGAATATACCTCGAGAAATAAAAGATGCTGCTTCAGAATTAAGAGCAAGTAAAGTAAGTGTTGTTTCGATTGGATTTAATAAACCGAATATTCCTAAGTGTTTATGGTTTTATATCTACGATGAAGACATCAGGAGTGCTCGTGTTAACAGTCCAAGTATGAAATGTAGCGATAATGTTCCAAAGGGTTGTAGCTCTCTTCAATTTGAAATATATCATCATCCTGAAGATAAGATAGATCAAGAAGAGATGGTAAATAATGTTAGGTATGCGCTTGAAAAGATGAAGATATGTAAGGAAGAAGATATTGAATTTGTAGATTATCGTTTGCTTCCATATGGTAATGTAATATTTGAATTAGGGATGGAAGCGCATAGAGATATCATTCGAGAATACTACAAAAAAAATGGAATTAGTTTGATAGGGAGATTTGGTAAATGGGAATATTATTGGAGTGATCAAAGTCTGTTAAGCGGTGTTTGATTACAAAAAGATATTAGGTGCCAGCCTATGTCTATTCTTTTTTACTGATGGGAGAATTAATTTGAAGAAATATGTAGTCATTGTGATAGGTATACTTTTATCTGTCGTTGGAGTGATATTATTTTTCGAGGGCAGTGATACGGGAATAGCAGAAAATCCCTCCTATTTTGGTGAGTCATATAATTTTGATATAGCTGCTTCGACTTTTACAGGCAATTACTCAGAAGAGGAGCTTGGTGATTATCAGATTACTTTTAAAGGATATTTAGAAAAGGTAAAAGATTTTTCCTCGATTTGCGTTGGCAAGGGTAAAGGTGGACCGTTAGGGTATTACCTTTATGTTGATACAGACTTAATTGAGGTAAGACGGAATGTAGATAATAAATTGATTGAGCGTGCTTATCATAAAATCGGATGTATAGAAGATTACGTGCATTTAAATATTGTGGCAGGCATGGATGCACAGGCAAAGATTGAATTAATGACAAAGGGTGGATATTTTTCTACAAATTTGGAGTGGGTTTCAAACTATCAGAACTTGTTTGTGTCAGCGGATGAATTTACAAAATTAAAGAATTGTACCTTGACGTATCATTGTGACGGATGGGACAAAGATATTTGGCTCTTTGGTGACAGTTATTTTTCGTTATCGCAGCCGGATAGATGGACAACATATTTGATTGATAACGGTGCAGATAATATTCTTTTGAATGGTCGTAGCGGAAGAGGATCGGCGGATGCATTGGTATCCCTAAAGTATTGTCTCAATTATGGCAAGCCGGAGATGTTGATTTGGTGTATGGGCATGAATGATGGAGACAATGGGACAATCAATGAGTCATATTATTCGGTGTTGCAGGAAGTAATGGGAATCTGTAAACAGAAAGATATTGAGCTTATATTGGCTACCATTCCCACATGCCCATATTGGAACAATGATTATAAAAATGATTTTGTGAAAAACAGTGGGTATCGATACATCGATTTTGCAAAAGCAGTCGGAGCTTATGAAAGTATAACGTGGTATGACGGTATGCTGGAAGAGACGGAACCCAGAATACACCCGACAGAATCCGGTGCGATTGCCCTTTACAATGAGGCGATTGCCACGGTGCCGGAGTTGTTGGAGAAGGAGTGAACGCTTGATTTAGTGAGGTGAAGCAGTTGAAAAAGAAAACGTATTCTCTGTATCTGTATTTCATAGCGCTTCTTTTGTTGGAGATATTCTTATTTCGGATAAAAATATATGAGAACGTATTTATGGGAGATGTCGGAGACGGATTATTTAATAATCTCCTGGCAGAACATTGGTATCAAGTGTTTCTCGGTACGGAAGCATGGAATGATTTGCCGATTTTTCATCCATTGAAAAATGTTATTTCTTATTCCGATATGGGGCTTGGTTTTTCTTTTCCTTATGTGCTGCTTCGTTTCCTTGGTATAAATATGTATGTGTCAAATAAGATTACGCTGATTTATGTGCATGTGCTCGGGACGTTGGTGCTTTTTTATGTATTCTATCGCAAGATGAAACTTTCCGGGGGATGGGCGCTGGTAGGGGCGGTAACGTTTTCTTTTTCGGGGGCCTATCTTACTTTGTTTAGTCACACGCAGATGCTTGCAGTCAGTTTTATGCCGTTGCTGATTTTGATGGTATGGCTCTATTTTGAACATTTGAAGGATCAGAAACGTTATTTATATATGACATTGGCGGTATTGCTTTTGGCGCTTTTGTTTTACACTGCTTTCTATGTGGCGTATTTTTTGGCTGTGTATTGTTTGATATTTTGCGTGGTTTTCCTGCTTTTTGATGGGGTGTGGGGTGCAAAAAGACCTTATAAGGAAAGAAAACTCCCGCTTGTTTGGGAATTTATGAAAGGCAGATGGAAGGACGTGGTTGGATTTGCCGGTCTGTTTCTTTTGTTGCTTGTTCCGTTTTTTTGGTCTTATTTGCAGTCAATGAAGATGTTTGGTGAGAGAACGTGGGATACGCCACTAGCATATATGCCGACTGCTAAGCAGATAATAGATATGTCACCTGGTACTCTTTTGTATGGTAAGATGCTACAAAGAATCGGATATGCAGGGAATCCTTCTGTGGAGGGAGCTATTAATTTTTCGCCGGTAACATTATTTCTTTTTATTGGTGTATTCATTTTGTATTGTCGGAAAGTTAGAAAAGACAGGTGGGAACGCAGACTGATGACGGTTCTTATGGTCAGTATTGTATGCTCAGTTGTTTTGATTATAAAGTTTGATAGATTTTCTTTGTGGTATTTGTTTTTTGAAATGGTACCGGGAGCTTCGGCGATTCGAGCACTTGCCAGATTTTATCAGTTCCTTCATTTGCCGCTTGCTTTTTTGGTTGCCTATTGTGGAAATAAGATATGTAATTCGTGCAAAAAGCAGATATGGGTATATGTGATTCTGGTGCTTTTGTTTTTGGGAAACTTTAAAACAGACACGCTCTCTGCTTGTTATAGGATTGAAGATGAAATTGCCAAAGTACAGTCTATACCGACACCTCCGGGGGACTGTGAGAATTTTTATATGTACAGTGAAACGGAGTACTCTTATATGGATAAGGTACATACCCACCTTTTGGCTTGGACGTTTGCATATGAGCATGATTTGAAAACGCTGAACGGTTATTCCGGCAATTTTCCTCCGGGCTGGTGGGGAATGTGGAATTTTTGGAAAGTTGAAGCACTGGAAACTGCGAATGCATGGATAGAGCAGTATGATTTAGAACATGTGTATTTTTATGAAATGGATTCCGGTCGATGGATTAAGGTGGACTAAAAAACGAAAATACAATTTCTACGAAAAAAGGAAATTTTAATTACAATGAAAAGGATAAAAGATTTTTTTGCTGTTTTATTTTTTACTCTTGCAGCATTACTTGCCAGTATATGTGGTTGGGTGAAAAGTACATTCAATGTAAGCCTGAATGCTATTATTAATACGATTTTGTCGTCTCTTCAGGGGACAAGTTCCGATACTGTTAATGCGGCATTGCAATTTTGTCTGCCGTGGATTATCGGTGTTTTTGTGATAGCGATTTTGTTTGTTGTGACAAATGCAAGGAAAAAGGATGAAAAAAAAGCGGAAAAACGAAGAAATATCATGTTGCTTACAGGTGTGGTAGCATTAGTACTCGCTTGTGCGTGTGTACAACTCTCTTTTGATGTGATTGGATATATTTTTAATCGTAATGCGGAAACGGGTATTTATACCGAAGAATATGTGGATCCCCGTTCGGTAGAGATTACGCCGAAAGGGAAGAAACGCAATCTGATTTATATTTATTTGGAAAGCATGGAGACTACATACGCAGATACAGCAAATGGCGGAGCGCAGGAGGAAAATTATATACCGAATTTGACAGCACTTGCAAAAGAAAATATTTCTTTCTCTAACAAAGCGGAAGGACTCGGAGGATTTAATGCAACGGACGGAACCGGATGGACGATGGGAGCAATGTTTGCAACCACTGCAGGAATTCCGTTTGAGCTTCCGGTAGGAAATAATGATATGGATAAGCAGGAAAAGTTTGCCTCCGGTGTTTATAATCTCGGTGACTTTTTGAGGGATCAGGGATATAAACAGGAATTTTTATGTGGTTCGGATGCTGTTTTTGGTGGCAGAAAATTGTATATGACGCAGCATGGTGACTATGAGATTTTTGATTATTTTACAGCCAGGGAACGGGGATATATTCCGGAAGACTATAAAGTTTGGTGGGGTTACGAGGACGAGGTTCTTTTTGAGATTGCAAGGGATGAGGTGACCCGCTTGGCAGCAGGAGAAGAACCGTTTAATTTTACGATGTTGACGGTGGATACCCATCATATCGGCGGATATATTTGTGATATATGTGGTGATGCGTACGAAAATGATACAGCCAATGTAGTGGCCTGCACCGATGCACAGGTGGGGGCTTTTGTCGAGTGGTGTAAGCAGCAGGATTTTTATGAAAATACGACGATTGTGATTACGGGAGATCATCCGCGTATGGACAATAATCTGGTGGCGGGAATCGGTTATAATGACAGAACCTTGTACAACTGTTTTATTAACAGCGTATATGTAGAGGAGCCGGTTACAACCGGGCGTGTTTCGACAACAATGGATATGTTTCCGACAGTAGTGTCCGCTCTTGGATATGAGATAGAAGGGCATCGTCTTGCGATGGGGACTGATTTGTTTTCAGGGCAGCAGACTCTGGTAGAAAAGATGGGGGATGTCAATGCATTGAATGCAGAGCTTATGAAGTCTTCCCGGTTTTATATTGAAACATTTGCACCGGAGCTTCTGCATTTGATAGAGGATGAATTTGATTCGCTGTGCACTGTTTGTTTCTATGGAAGCGACTACAATGCGAATCAGTACCTTCCCGCGGAACAGGTGGCGCCGCAGGGGATTGCCTCGTGGCTTATCGGACAATCGGTGGATGTAAAAATTCCGATTGAGAAGCGACGCAAGGTAACAGTCCGCATCCATGTGCAGGAAGTATACAACAAGAAACAGAAATACCGGATTGTGCAGGATGGAGAAGTAATTGCAAAGGGAAAAGTGAAGGGGACGGACATTATAGAGTTTGAGGCGGTAGTAAAAGACGGAGTGTGCTCTTTTATCATGGAACTGCCAAATGCAGTTTCACCGCATGAATTGAATGAAACCAATCCGGATGAACGACAGCTTTCATTGCTGGTGACATCTTTGACGGTGAACAAAAAATGATGAAGAAAGAGGAGTGTCTGTCTTTTGAACAGGTTGACAATCCCGGCTTTCTCAATTAGAATAAATAAAGGTATTTTTATTTATAATAAAAGATATAAAACAAGGAGATTTATCATGAAAAATGCTTTAATCACAGGTATTAACGGACAGGACGGTTCTTATCTTGCGGAACTGTTATTGGAGAAGGGATATAACGTATATGGTATCATGCGTCGTAAATCCGTAGTGGATTACGGTAACGTGGAACATATTAAAGATAAAATTCATTTCATTTACGCAGATATGACAGACGTAGTCAGTCTGATTAATGCTATGAAGATTTCGCAGGCCGATGAAGTGTACAACCTTGCAGCACAGTCATTTGTTGCGACTTCATGGGAGCAGCCGCTGGCAACTGCGCAGATTGATGCAGTCGGTGTTACCAATATGCTTGAAGCAATCCGTACCGTAAAACCAGAAGCTCGTTTCTATCAGGCTTCCACATCTGAGATGTTCGGTCTTGTTCAGGAGATGCCTCAGACAGAGAAAACTCCGTTTTATCCGAGAAGCCCATACGGAGTAGCTAAGTTATACGGACACTGGATTACCAAAAACTACAGAGAAAGTTATGACATGTATGCGTGTAGCGGTATTCTTTTCAATCATGAATCCGAGAGACGCGGAAAAGAGTTTGTGACACGTAAGATCAGTGATGCGGTAGCACGTATCAAGCTGGGGGTACAGGAGCATTTAGAACTCGGAAACATGGATTCTAAACGTGACTGGGGTCATTCCAAAGACTATGTGTATGCAATGTGGCTCATGCTTCAGCAGGAGCAGGCGGATGACTATGTGATCGCCACCAATGAGACGAGAACAGTTCGCGAATTTGTGGAAAAGGCGTTCAAGGTAGCAGGCATTGAAGTGGCTTGGGAAGGCACCGGTGTGGATGAGATTGGTAAAGATAAAGCAACAGGAAAAGTCATTGTTAAGATCAATAAAGATTTCTTCCGCCCTGCAGAAGTTGATGTATTATTAGGAAATCCTGCTAAGGCAGACAAGGCGCTTGGATGGGAACGTAAGATTTCCTTTGAGGAGCTGGTAGAGCGTATGGTGAAAAATGACCTCGAACTCGTAGCTAAAGAAATTGAGTACAACAAGCTCTAAAAGTAAATAAAGAAAATAAGGGTAAGGGAATTCCGTCTGGGATTCCCTTTCATGGTAAAAATATGAAAAAAGCTTTGATTATCGGAGCTGCCGGATTTGTGGGAAGTTATCTGGCAGATGTGTTAAAAAATGAATTCGGGATGGAAGTGGCAGCGACCAAGCTTCCGCACGAAGTGCTTGACGGCATGGACGGCGTGCAGGTGTTGGATCTCAATATATTGGATAAAGACGATGTGGTCGAACTTCTTCTTTCGGTTCAGCCGGATTATATCTTCCATTTGGCAGCCCAGAGTTCCGTGGCGGTGGCATGGAAAAATCCGTCTCTGACGGTGGATGTCAATATTAAGGGAAGTCTGAATGTGATGGATGCGGTTCGCGAACTTCACTACAAGCCGCGGGTTCTTATGATCGGTTCGGGCGAAGAATATGGTCATATCCGCCCAGGTGAGACACCGATTACAGAGGAAAACAATATGCGTCCGGGCAACATTTATGCGGCGACCAAGGCTTGTCAGAATATGATAGGAAGCATTTATGCCAAGGCTTATGATATGCAGCTGATGCTCGTTCGTGCATTTAATCATATTGGACCGAACCAGGCTCCTTTGTTCGTGGTGGCTGACTTTTGCAAGCAGGTGGCAGAGATTGAAAAGGGACTTCGTGAGCCGGTCATGTATGTGGGCAATCTTTCTGCTAAGAGAGATTTTACCGATGTGCGTGATGTGGTGCGTGCATATGGACTTTTGGTACAGAGCGGTGAGGCCGGACAGACCTACAACGTGGGAAGCGGTCATGCGTATGCAATACAGGAAATTTTGGACATGATTATAGCAAAGTCTTCCTGCGAGATTGAAGTGAAGGTAGACCCAAATAAAATACGTCCGGTAGACGTACCGATCATTGAGGCCGACACGACCAAACTGAAGGATGTAACCGGATGGGAGCAGAGGATCCCATTGGAACAGACGATACAGGAAACACTGGATTACTGGCGTATGCGTGTTGGGGAGGAATAGAGATGGATAATAAGCAGTTTTTTTCACAAGAAGGTATTACAAGTTCAAACAGAGTGCTTCATACGCCGGGAAGTTTTGCCAAAAAGCATTTGACTTATGTGCAGGAAGCCGGAGAGTTGAAATCATTAAAGCCGCATTGGTGTGAACGTGAAAATCTTGAATCGTATCTTTTTATGTATGTCAAAAACGGATGCGGAACATTGCGTGCAGAAGGTGGCAGAGAATATAAAATTGAGCAGGGAGACTGTGTGTGGGTGGATTGCAGACAGCCGTACGCCCACTGTTCGTCTGAGGAACAGCCATGGGAGCTTATGTGGGTGCATTTTGAGGGGGCGGAAGTAAAAGATTATTATGAATTTTTTAAAAAAGAAAATAAAGCTCCGTTTTTCCGGGCGTTAAAAGCGCAGGGAATCGTGGAGGTTATCGAGCAGATTATAGGACTCCAGTCCCGCAAGGACGTGTACGGAGAATTTGAGTCTGCGCTGGCATTGAAGCAACTGATGACGCTTGTTATGCTGGAGATGCGGGCAAAGGGGCAGAAGGTGTCGCAGGAACTGTTCGAGGCCGTTCGTGCGTACATTGCGGAGAATTACACCAATGACAATCTGATCAAAGAAATCAAGGAACAATTTGAGACCGATGATTTGGATATTCAGGTAGAATTCCGTAAACGATACGGTCTGGAGCTTTGGGATTATATTTTAAATCGTAAATTTACAGTGGCCAAGGAAATGCTCAGGTTCAGCATTAAACCGGTGGAAGAGATTGTGGACGAGTCAGGAATTCGCAATACAGATCTGTTCTATCAGCTTTTTAAGGAAAATGAGGGTATGTCTCCGGAGGACTATCGTCGCAAGTGGGCACAGTGGATCAAATAAGTAAGAGGTAGTTGATATGAAATGTCTGGTACTCTCCGGCGGTAAGGGGGATCGTCTCTGGCCGCTTTCGAGGCAGCAGTATCCGAAACAGTTTATCGGTATGCAGAAGAATCATTCGCTGTTTCAGGAAACCATCGCCAGAAATATTCCGTTTTGTGATGAGTTTATTATTGTTACGAACGAAGAATACAAATTTATAATTGAAGATCAGATGAAATCCTTTCAGGATATCACATATCGCTGTGTGTTTGAAGGCATTGGCCGCAAGACAACGGCAGCGATTATTTTGTCATGCATGCAATTGTCTATGTCCGAGCTTGTATTTGTTGTTGCGGCGGATCAGCTGGTGGAGGGCGAGAGCTATAAGGACGCGGTCATGACAGCCAAAGAGTGGGCAAAAGAGGGATATCTGGTTACCATAGGGAAAGAAATATTGAGTCCGGAAAAACGTTTCGGATATATTCGTTATGCAGGCAATGAAGTTCTCAGTTTCACGGAGAAACCGGATGAGGAGACGGCCTGCAGATATATGGAGGCAGGAGATTATCTGACCAATACAGGGATGTTTCTGTTTCAGGTGGGAGATTTGCTGGCAGAACTGGAGAAATGCTCAAAAGATATTTTTTTACAGATGCGGGGCGCCCATAAAAAGGCGATTCGTAAAAACGGAAATTTATACTACACCGAGCAGGTGCTCCGTCAGGTGGATGCGCTTCCAATCGAGCGTACCCTGTTTGAAAAAACGACTCGTGCCCGTGTTGTACATGGGGATTTTAAATGGCAGGATATCGGAAGCCTGAAGGATTTATCGGCAATTGATATGCGTACGGTTAACCGTGGGTATGAGGTGCAAAATGATTGTGAGAATGTGACGATTGTCAATCAATGTAATCGTCGTCTGGTTGTGGCAGATGGCATTCAGGATGTTATGATCGTCAATACAAAAGATGCGGTTTATGTAGGCAAAAACGGCGATTCGGAAGGCTTGAAACAGATTATGAGCGAACATGAGGAGCTTGCGCCTTTCTTTCGAAGCGGAAGAGTATCTTATCGTTCCTGGGGAACCTATGAACTTTTGGTAGATGAGCCGGGGTATCGAGTAAAGAAAATTATAATCCGCGCAGGAAAGACCATCTATGCCCACAAGCATATGTATCGTAGTGAATATTGGACAATCGTAAGCGGAACGGCTAAGATTACATTGGATGGTGAAGTGAAAAACAGTAAGGCAGGAGAATGTGTTCTTGTGGGACAAGGTATGGTACATCAGATTTCTAATGCCGGGGAAGAACCTTTGTCTGTTATTGAAGTGTCGGTTGGAACCAATGTGACGGAGGATGATATGGTATCCATCCAGAGTAAGGACCTCACCGACAAAGAGCTTGGATATGCGATTGATCCGTTTGTAAAATTATCTCCTTCCTATAAAGATTATCTTTGGGGCGGAAATAGGCTGAAAACTCTTTACAATAAAAAATGTGATTATGATATTGTGGCGGAGAGCTGGGAATTGTCCGCCCATGATGCGGGTGTTTCTGTTGTAACGACGGGACGCCATAAAGGTATGAATTTTGCAAAATATCTGCAGATGATCGGAAAGGATAACTGGGGCTGGAAATGCCAGTCGCTTCCGGATTTTCCGATTATGGTAAAATTTATTGATGCGAAGGATAAATTATCGGTGCAGGTGCATCCGGACGATGAGTTTGCTTTGGAGCAGGAAAATGAATACGGTAAAAATGAAATGTGGTATGTGGTGGACTGCGAGGAAGGAGCAGGAATTTACTGCGGTTTCAGTCGGGATGTGACAAAGGAAGAAGTACGTCGCCGCATTGAGGATAACAGTATTCTGGAGATACTGAACTGGATTCCGGCTAAGAAGGGGGATGTGTTCTTTATCAAAGCGGGAACCGTGCATGCCATCGGAGCGGGAATGCTTGTGTGCGAAATACAGCAGAGTTCCAACTGTACGTATCGTCTGTATGATTTCGACCGTTGCGACAAGTTCGGCCATCGTAGAGAATTGCATCTGGAGAAGGCATTGAGCGTACTCAGCTACAAAAAATACGAACCGGGAGATGTCCGCAAGACAGACAGCATTTTGCCGGCGAATGGTGCTCTTTCGGGAGAATTTGGCCAGGGAGGGACGCTTTTGGGCAGATGTAAGTATTTTGAGAGTTTTCTGTACGAAATATGCGGAGAACAGGTGATTCCGATGGATCCCAATTCTTTCTGCTCCCTAATTTGCATCAGAGGGAAAGGACAACTTGCAATGGCACAATCATTGGCGGTTGATGTAGGGGAAGGTAATGAGGATGAAGGACAAATACTGGATTTTGTTGCCGGTGATAGTGTTTTTATACCGGCAGGAGAAGGTAGATTGCAAATTGAAGGAGAGTGCGAGTTTATACTGACGCATGTATAAACAAGAGACTTTAATATAACAAAATTTATAATGAGAAGAAAAGAGGAAATTCCAATGATGGAAAAAAAGGCAAAAATATATGTAGCGGGTCATCGAGGAATGGTAGGTTCGGCGATTGTCAGGGAATTGCAACGCCAGGGCTATGAAAATATTATTACCCGAACGCATGCAGAACTTGATTTGTGTAGACAGGATCAGGTGGAAAAGTTTTTTGAAAAAGAGAAGCCGGAGTATGTATTTTTAGCAGCTGCTAAGGTGGGAGGAATTGTTGCTAATCAAGAAGCTTTGGCTGACTTTATGTATGAAAATATGATGCTTCAGATGAATGTGATTCATGCAGCGTGGAAAAATGGATGCAAAAAGTTGGAATTTTTGGGGTCGTCCTGCATTTATCCACGTATGGCACCACAGCCAATGAAAGAAAGTTGTCTTTTGACATCGGAGCTCGAGAAGACCAACGAGGCATATGCACTTGCCAAGATCTCCGGTTTGAAATATTGTGAATATTTAAATAAGCAATACGGCACAGACTATATCAGTGTGATGCCGACAAATCTGTATGGTCCGAATGATAATTATCACCCGACTCACAGCCATGTGTTGCCGGCGTTGATTCGGCGTTTTCATGAAGCAAAGGAGCAAAAACTGCCGTATGTAACTTGTTGGGGAGACGGAAGTCCGCTTCGTGAATTTTTATATGTGGACGATCTTGCGAATTTGTGTGTGTTCCTTATGAATCATTATAGTGGAGATGAGACGGTTAATGCCGGTAGTGGTATAGAACTGTCAATTAGAGAATTGACTGACCTTGTGGCAAAGGTGATTGGCTATGAGGGAGAGATACGTTGGGATACGTCCAAACCAAACGGAACACCTCGCAAGCTTTTGGATGTTTCGAAGGCTGCAGCGTTAGGATGGTCCTATCAGACAGAATTAGAGGATGGTATTCGATTAGCATATGAAGATTTTCTGAATAATCCGATGAGAGCTGAGAGATAGACTTTTCGGTGTAGAAATTAGAAGAGTAATAGGAGTGCTATAATGTCTAAGAAAATTGTCATCATAGGATGCGGCGGAGTCGGAGCTGCCATCGGTTATTCGATTATGCTTACGGATGAAGCGGAAGAGATCGTGTTTATCGATCCGGCGGTTGACCGGATGCAGGGCGAGATTCTGGATATGGATCAGGGCCTTGGTTATATGCGGAATACAAGTGTCCGCGCAGGAGATTATGCGGACTGTGCAGACTGTGATATTATCATTATTACGGCGGGGCGCAACCGAAAACCGGGAGAGACCAGAAGGGATTTGCTGGAAGGAAATAAGCAAATCATGACCGGGATTTTAGATCAGATCCGCCCGTATTACAAGGACAGTTTTGTCATTATCATCAGCAATCCGGTAGATGCGTTGACGCAGGTTGCCTACGAGCAGGGATTTATTCCGGCGGACAAGCTTTGCGGAACCGGATGCATTTTGGATACGTCCAGATGGATTTGCGAACTCGCCAAATACCTGCAGGCAGATAAAAATAAAGTGACCGGATGGGCTGTGGGAGAACACGGATCCGGGCAGTATATGTTGTGGGATTCGGTCATGGTGGACGGCTCTCCGGTGGAAGATTACTGCGCGGCGAACCACATTGCGTGGAATGAGGAAGTGAAAGAGCGTCTGCAGAAGACGGTCACCGACATGGGAGCGGATATCATCGCGCGCAAAGGAAGAACCCAATACGGGATTGCGGGTTCGACGACTTACCTTGTGAAATGTCTCCTGGGACAGGAAAAGACCCCGGTTTCCATCAGTTGTAAGCCGGAGTCCTCGTTATCAGAAATGACCAGTGCAGTGGTGCGCGTGGCCGACTGCAAAATATGGTTTCAAGGACTTTAGGGGACTGAACAACCATTGCTTTTGGGAAAAAGTGGGCACGCAGATGGTGCTGTTGAAAAATGATATACTATTTTAGTTAGTGATTGTTTGATAGCAGAAGGGAAATGCATGAAAAAATCCGGAAGTAATAAAATTGCATGTTTGGTGTGTGCATTTGCGCTGATTATCGCTGTCACAGCTTTGTGCGCAAGACCTGTTTATGCTTCTGACGGGGAGGATTGTATCAAAATTCTTCTGGTGGGCAACAGCCTGACCAAGTATGGGGCTCACAAAAAGGGGCGTACGGTGCAAAGTCATCTGGAACGGATGGCGAAGGCTTCGGGCAAAGATGTTCTGGTGAAAACCATCGCCCACGGCGGAGCAAGACTCAAACAGTACGCCGGAATGACCACGTCAAAAAAGAATTATAAAGACGAATTTTTGGATGCTCTCGGCGCCGAAGATTGGGACTATGTCATTTTGCAGGAGTACAGCAAGACGCCGTATCTGGAGTTTGAACGGGACACGCTTCCGGGACTGACATGGTTGAAGAAACAGATTCAAAAAAGGCGCCCGAAGGCGACGGTGCTTTTATATATGCCTCACGGTTATCCGTATCGCTATAAAAACGAGGCCGGGGAGAAAATTCTTCTTTCTGCCTACGATATGGAATGCTACACCGGGGCAGCCCATGCAAGACTGAGGGAGCAGTTCGGAATCGATGTGATTCCGGTCGGAGAGAAGTTTCAGAGAGTTTCCCTGCTTTATCCGGAAATGGAACTTTTGGGAGATGACAGCTGGCATCCGACGAAGAAGGGATATTTTCTTGCAGCCGGTTGCATCTATTATGAAATATTCGGGGAGACGCCGAAACTGAAAAAGTCGGTGTACCGCAAGGCGGGACTGAAGAAAAAAGAGGCGAAAACCCTTATGGCCCTCATGGGGCAGGAGATAGAGTCGCTGACGGTGCAAAAAGATCTCCGGGTGGGCGAAAGCTTTTCTGTGGAGATTGACGGCGCAGGCGCAGCGTCTTTGGAATATGTCTCAATGAGTCCGCAGGTTGCGTCCGTGACCGGGGAAGGCGTTGTCACGGCATTGCAAAGAGGTATGGCGGTGATTGTGGCGCGGACCCGCGACGGGCAGCAGGCCTATTGCACGGTGTTTGTTGACATGAAAAAGCCTTCCGGTGTGAAGGCGGTAATTTCAAAAAAATATAAGAAAAAGATGAATGTGCGCATCACATGGAATTATGTGGAAGGAAGTTCCTATCATGTGTATCGTTCTTCTTCGAAAAACGGATATTATAAGTTTCTTGCCACGGTGGCAGGATGTGAATATACAGACCGGTCCGCCGGAAAAAATAAAACATGGTATTATAAGGTGATTGAGGTGGACGGAGAGACGGCCTGCGAGCGCAGGGCGTCAAAAGCAGTAAAGGTGGTAGCCGCCAGTTTTTAAGAATTGGCCCGTTGTTGTATTCTGTCTTGGATGATAGAAAAGTCCCGGGACTTTGCAAAATTTGCGAAGTTCCGGTTTTTTCTTGTGGTTGAGCATGCTTCTTCTTGATCGGCGGGGCATATGCGCAAAAAATGGGCTGTGAGACCCCGTTTTGAAGCTGCGGTCAGGTGTTATGTAAACTGAATGGGCATATAGAAATTTTTTGCTCTCCCAGACCCCGATTTTTTGAAAAAACGGGGCACCGGGAGAAACAAATCTCACATATGCCCAATCAATTTACATAACTCGGAATCTGGCACAAAAACGGGGCATAGGAGAGAGAAAAGTTTGCATATGCCCCGCCGGAAACAAATGCAAAGGACAAGTCTAAGGAACAATCCAAAGGAACAATTCAAAGGAACAATCCAAGTGAACTCCAAAACTGTGAAAAAACTGTGTATTACCATATACTGTACATTGCATTTTGGTACAATCTGATGTACACTTATAACGGCTATGCACAATATGTGGTAAAAGAGGAGATACTGTCAAATGATGAGAAAAAGACTATACAAAGAATTCAAGAGAGGGTTGGCGGTGCTTGCAGCAGCGGTTATGGTTTTACAGTCGCCGCTTGCTTGTGTGAGTACATATGCACAGCAGGGAACACAGGTTTCTGCAACGGAGGCAGGAATCGGTAGCAGCACGGTTTCCGAAAACGAAGTGATTTCACAGAACGATGCACAGGATATACAAAACCCGGCAGAGGATACACAAGCTCCGGGCAGTGCGCAGGAAGATGGCGCAGCGCAGGCAGACCTTCTGCTTGGCTACGTTTATATCGAGCATGCACAAGTAGATGTACAGGCCGGATTACAGCAGGAAGAAACCACGCAGAACATCCTGGTTTCCCTCGGAGAAGGAGCCATAGACTGGAAGGAAGCGGAGCTTACGCTTGTACATGAGGAGTCCGGAGAGGAAACAGTGATTCCTTACGCAGATGCTTCTGAAAATGTGCTTCGATTTGCATTTGAAACCAAAGATATGAAACAGGGCGTTTACCGTGTGGCAAAAGTGGCATATGCTTATGCGGAAGGTGAAGTAAAAAAAGCCGGAGAAATCGTGTTTGCGGACGTTCCGGATATGGAAAATGTCTGCTTCGGTCTCGGTGTGGAAAATCCGATTCCGAATTATGAATTTACACAGTATGACGAAAATGCCAATGTAACGTCAGCGGCGGAAGATTTGATTGATGTGGAAGTGGTTCAGTTGACCGGCGCAGATGATGGCGCAGAAGCTTCCTCAAAGATTGCGAATGCAGTCAACGTTACCAGAAATAAAAAGAATGCTGACAGCACGGTTGTCATGCTTGACCCGGGACACGATGCATCCCATGCGGGAGCCCGTGCCAACGGATTAAAAGAGGAGGCATTAACGCTCAAAGTAGCAAAGTATTGTAGAGATTATCTGGAAGACAATTATAAAGATGTTGTGGTATACATGACCAGAAGCGGAGAAGCTTGTCCTTATCCGGGAACGTCATCGGGAGATTGTAACGCATCCCGCGTGGACGCAGCCAATGCTAAGGGTGCAGATGTGTATGTCAGTTTGCATTTTAACTCGACCGCAGAGGCGGCTACATCAGCCAGTGGTGCGATTGTGTTCTATCCGAACAGCAACTACAACAGCGTGGTCGGTGCAGCAGGATCTGAGCTTGCGTCAGCGATTATCGCGCAGCTTGCAAAATTGGGACTGAGAAACGGCGGAATCAGAATTCGTAATTCAGAGAACAACAGTACCTACGCCGACGGTTCTTTGGCGGATTATTACGGTGTGATTAAGAGAAGTAAATTGCATGGTATCCCGGCGGTTATCGTGGAGCATGCGTTTTTGAACAATGCAAGTGATGCGGCGTTTCTTGCAGAGGAGGGGAATCTCAAAAAACTCGGAGAGGCGGACGCCATCGGAATTGCCAATGCCTATGAATTGACGCCGGGAAAATCGGAGATTACCTCGACGGCAATCAGCGTGACAGATATTGACGGTGCCAACGGAACCTTCAAGATGACGGTGACGGGAGTAAGCCCGGTGGAACGCGTGGAGACGGTGAAATTTAAAGTGTACCCGACGGCGGACAAAAAGAAGTCCCATATGTACGAGGCAAAACTCACAGATGAGGCGACGGGAACCTATTCCGTGGTCGGAAACGTGTCGGAACACGGAATGCTGACCGGCGAATACAAAGTGATTGCTTATGCATATACCACAAGCGGAAAGACAGAACAGCTTCGCTCGGTCCGTTTCGATATGCAGGAGGCAAAGCCGGATGCGAACGGAATGCTTCTCACATGCAAATCAAATTCCAGCGAGAAAAAAGTGACCATTACCCTGAAGGGCAATGCAAATGCGGCAAAAGTGACATTCAAAGTATACAGTAAGGACGGCGGAAAAGACGATCTTAAGAAATATACGGCGACCAAAAAGGCCAACGGAGATTGGAAAGCAGTTGTTAAAATCGCCGATCATAAGAGCATGGGTGACTATGTGGTACAGGTGTACTCCAAGAGCCATTTCGGAACGACGTCCAAGATAAAAACAGGAAGCTTCCATGTTTACGGACCTTCGGTGGAAAAGATCCAGGTTACCAAATTGAATCTGACCAAGGGAACCTTCCGTGTGATTGCGCGAGGTGTAGATTCCAAGGCCGGTGTGAAAAAAGTAACACTTATTATCAAAAATTCCAAAACACGCAAGACATATGCAACGAAAAAAGCCAAATCCGGATATTACTACGCAGATATCAACATGAAGGATTTCGGCTACAAATACGGAAAATATAAAATTTATGCGCAGGTAAAAGACGGCAATGGCATCGAGGAAAATGTGAAATCCTACACCAAACAGATCACACAGCCGGATCCTGTCTTTACCATGAAGGTGAAGAGTAAACAGACCAAAATTTCCATGAAAGCATCCAAGCTTGGTATATCTGCCAATGTAAAGGGGGTTCGCTTCAAGGTTTATCATTCTTCGAAGCCGTCTAAGAAAAAGACCTACGAGGCCAAGAAAAATGCGAGCGGCTCTTACAGTGCGACGATGGATATTTCCGATTTCGGAAAGAGCGGCGATTACAAAATAATCACCTATGTAAAAGGTGCCAACGGCAAATTCAAAAAGGTCGGAACCACGCAGACCGTGAACGTGGCTGATATAGCCGGCGGTAAGGTTACCACCAAGAAAAAGACAAGCAGTTCCATGTATTTGGCGGTTTCCGAGATCGCCTATAAAGGAAAGATCGACAAGGTGCAGGTAAAGATCTGGCCGACGAGCAATAAAAAAGCGAAATACACGTATACGGCTAAGAAGCGCTCCAACGGATCCTACCGTGCGACGGTCAATTCCAATAAGCATAAAGGCATCGGCGGTGAATATTCTTACCAGATCATTGTGACGGCAAAGAACGGAATTAAAAAGACACTGCTTAAGGGTAAAGTTACCCTCGGAGAATCCACGCCGGATACCGAAGGACTCTATGAAATTACCGGAGCTTCCAATGTGACGGTGAGCCAGATGGTTGCATACTATAAGGCAAACGCCTCCTATCCGGAATTTTACGCAAATACAGATGCCTCGACCTTGAAGAAATTCTGCCAGCTCTATTATGACGAGTGTGAGGCGGAAGGAATTCGCGCAGAAGTGGCGTTTGCGCAGGCTATGAAGGAGACAAATTTCCTGCGCTACGGCGGTGACGTGGATATTTCGCAGTTTAATTTTGCAGGAATCGGAGCTACCGGCGGCGGTGCCAAAGGCAATTCCTTTTCGTCCGTAAAGATCGGAATCCGTGCGCAGGTACAGCATTTGAAAGCTTATGCCAACAGCGAATCGTTAAAGCAGGCGGTGGCAGATCCGCGCTTTCAGTATGTGGAAAGAGGATGCGCACCTTATGTGGAGTGGCTCGGTATCAAGACCAATCCATACGGAAAGGGTTGGGCGACAGATCCGACTTACGGAAGCTCATTGCGACAGATGATAGAAACACTTTTGACGTATTAAAAGTGTGTGAGCTGTCAGAATAAATATATTGACGAAAAGCTACTGATTTCTTATACTGAAAATGGTAGTAAAAACGATAAAGCATACAATATTTTGTATGCTTTTGGTTTGTTTTTAAATATATATAGAATCGAGGAAATATTATGGGAAAGATTACAGTAGAGACATGTCATATCGAGGGACTTAAGGTGATTACACCGACTGTGTTCGGAGACGCCAGAGGATATTTCATGGAGACATACAATTATAACGATTTCAAGGAGGCCGGAATCGATCACAAATTTGTGCAGGACAATCAGTCGGCTTCCAAAAAAGGAGTGCTCAGAGGACTTCATTTTCAGATCAACTATCCGCAGGACAAGCTGGTGCGTGTAGTCAGCGGAGAGGTTTATGATGTGGCAGTGGACCTTCGCGAGGGTTCACCGACGTTCGGACAGTGGTATGGCGTACTGCTTTCTGCGGAAAATAAAAAACAGTTCTTTATCCCGAAAAATTTCGCACACGGATTCGTAGTACTTTCAGAGTATGCAGAGTTTGCTTACAAATGCACGGATTTTTATCATGCGAACGATGAGGGCGGACTTCTGTGGTCGGATCCGGAGATCGGTGTGGAATGGCCGCTTCCGGAAGGAATGATCAAAGAAGATTTGATTTTGTCAGATAAGGACATGAAGTGGAGCGGTATTTCGCAGTACCGCAAGGACAGAGGCTTATAAAATGAAAAAGAGAGAAAGATATAAAAAAATAATATCGGGCGCAGAAGTGCTTTTGCTTATGGCGATACACACCTATCTGTATGCCACGCTCTGGTATTCATACTACAGTGCAATGATTCCCAAAAAACTGCAGTTTTACCGCAGAGGTCATTGGGCGGTAATTGCCATGTACATCCTTGTGGTATGGCTGTTTACCAAGCTGTACGGCGGATTTAAGGTCGGCTATCTGAGACTGTTTGATGTGATTTACTCGCAGTTTTTGTCGCTGCTATGCTCCAATGTCGTACTGTATATTCAGATATGTATGCTGACAAGGGACTACGTGACGCCGATTCCGCTCTTGATTATGACGGGAATTCAGGCGTGTATCATATTGCTTTGGGTGTTCGGATGCAGATTTTTGTATATGAAGCTGTATCCGCCGCGGAATCTCCTGCTTGTGTACGGTGAGAAGACACCGGTAGATTTTATCAATAAAATCAATGCCCGCAAGGACAAATATTTTATCAAGAAGCAGATTCACGTCAGCGAAGGAATGGACAAGATTAAGGAAGCCATTGCCGAGTGCGAGGCGGTCATGATTTGTGAGACGGCGTCCCATCCGCGCAATGAGGTGCTCAAGTACTGTTTCATCCATTCGGTGCGCACTTACGTTGTGCCGAAGGTGACGGATTTGATGCTCATGGGATCCGATGAGATTCATCTGTTTGACACACCGCTCCTCATGTCCCGCAATCAGGGACTTTCCGGAGAACAGGCGGCTGTGAAACGTCTGATGGACATTGTTCTCGGGTTGATCGCTTGTGTGATCGCATCGCCGTTCATGCTTGTGATAGCGATTGCAATCAAGGTATATGACAGAGGCCCCGTATTCTATAAGCAGATTCGACTGACCCGTGACGGCAAAGAGTTTTATATTTACAAATTCCGCAGCATGAGTGTGGATGCGGAGAAGGGCGGGGCGCGTCTTGCCATGAAAAATGACAGCCGTGTGACACCGGTCGGAAAAGTGATCCGCAACCTGCATTTGGATGAGCTTCCGCAGCTTTTTAACATTGTCAAGGGAGAGATGTCCTTCGTGGGTCCGAGACCGGAGCGTCCGGAGATTTTTGAACAGTACAAGAAAGAATTGCCGGAATTTGAATTCCGTTTGAAGGTGAAGGCCGGACTTACCGGTTATGCGCAGGTGTACGGAAAATACAATACCACACCGCGTGATAAAGTGAAGCTGGATGTGGCTTACATCGAGCATTATTCCGTATGGCTGGATCTTAAACTTATGCTTTTGACATTTAAGATTTTGTTCCAGAAGGAAAACACAGAGGGCGTTGATCAGAATCAGACAACGGCCCTGAAAGGGAAGAAAGACTGATTGATGAAAAAAGAAAAACTGTTAATGCTCTGTTACAGAGCACCGTATCCGCTGCGTTCCGGAAGCGAGATCCGTATGTATCAGTTTATCGAGATGCTTTCCGAGGTGTATGACATTGATTTGTTTTACCTCAAGGAGCATGAGGAACAGGATGCGGAGATGGCACCTTTGTATGAAAAATGTCATAGTGTGGAAAAATTCCGTGTTCCGGTGCCGGTCCGCTGTTTGCAGACGGGCATCGGATACGTTTTTCGCGGATGGCCGTTGCAGCTGGGGTACTTTTATTCGGCGGCCATGTATCGCCGGATCAAAGAGGTGATTTCCGGATACGATAAGGTGCTATGCATGCATATCCGGATGATGTCATATCTTATGAAACTGCCGGCGAAGGTCAGGGAAGGACTTCACATTTATTTTGACGGAATCGATGCGATTTCCATGAACTACCGCAACGCCTACGAGACTTCGACCGGAATCAAAAAACTCATGAACGGTATGGAATACCGGCGGATGGAAAAGTATGAAGCGAAGGTCTATGGCTCGGTGGGAAAGTCGATTTTGATTTCCGAGAGAGACAGAGACTATATTACAAAAACGCTGGGTGTGAATTGTGATCCGGCGGTTATCTACAATTATGCCATTGATCACGGATATGAGTCCGGGGTTATAAAAGAAAAAAGAACGGTGGCGTTCATGGGCAAAATGAACTATGCGCCTAACGTTGATGCGGTTCTTTGGTTTGCAAAAGAAATTTTTCCGGCCCTCAAGGCAGAATATCCGGATCTTGAGTTTCAGATTATCGGCGGAAATGCGTCGAAAGAAGTGCAGGCGCTGGCACAGGTCGAAGGAGTGAAGCTGCTTGGTTTTGTGGACAAACCGGCGGGGTATCTGCAGGCGGCTACGCTTGTGATTGCACCGATGATCAGCGGCTCCGGGTTGCAAAATAAAATCGTACAGGCGATGTATCTGGGCGCTCCGGTGATTACAACACCGATCGGCGCGCAGGGACTTTTTGATGTCTCGCAGGAAGAGCTTATCATTGCGGACGGACCGGAGGATATGATCGGTAAATTAAAAAAATATCTGGGCGATGACGCAAAAGAGGAGCGGGAGCAGATCGGAAGCTGTGCCAGAGCATATATAGAAAAATATTACAGCTATGAAGGCGTCAAAAAACAAGTTCTTGACTTTTTCGGCGCAGGCAAAGCCTGAGGTATGGAAATGAGTGAATCGGTATCACAAATACAAAAACAGATACTTGAGATGATGGTGGCGTTCCGTGATTTTACAAGGGAAAGAGATCTGCCGATGTTTTTGGTCGGGGGAAGTGCATTGGGAGCCTTCCGGCATCAGGGCTTTATTCCTTGGGATGACGACGCGGATCTTGCCATGATGCGCGGCGATTTCGAGAAGATGGAGCAGGCCATGGCAGAGCGGGGAAACCGCCTGGGCGAGTATGTGTACTCTCCGGTGGAGCATCATATAACACCGGATGCGCCGATCGGATATTTATATAAATTAAAAAAATGTGAGGAAGGATATGAAATCGAAATCAAGATTGATATCCATCCGATTGACGGAGTTCCGGGGAACTCCCTTTTGAAAAAGATACAGATGCTTTCGGCGCTTGTATACTATCTGTCGGTTTACCGGCTTCCCGTGAAAAACAAGGGGAAGACCATCAACCGTATTTCCCGGATGATACTGAAGCTCACACCGGATTTCCTGTTCCGGTTTTATATCCGCACAAGCAAAAAAATATTTGCCGCGTGGGATGACGCAGCGAGCGAAGAGGTATGCAGCTTGTTTGGGATTGCAGGTTATGCGACGGAAGTGATGCCGAGAAAATGGTTGATGCCTTTGCAGGAGGTGGATTTTGCGGGAGAAAAGTTTCTGGCGCCGCAAGATTTTGACGCATATTTGTCCCGGCTGTACGGCGACTATATGACCCTTCCGCCGGAAGAAAAAAGAAAACCTCATCACGTGCATCAGCGGGTGGTTGTGCAGCTTCCGGAAGAATTTGAGATTTGACAGGATATCCCATAGGAGAGAATTGTGCAATTCATAAAAAAGAGAGTAAGGCAACTGGCGAAAAAAATAATAGATTACAGCATAGAAGATGAGTATAAGGTTTACCGCCTGAAATACACTCCTTTTCGCCTGCGGAAAAAATATACCGCAAAGTACCGCGACTTGTATGAAAAGCTTCCGGTGCAAAAGGACAAGGTTATTTTTGATAACTACAAGGGCGGCGGCTTTGGCTGTAACTGCAAGTATGTGCTCCTGCAGATGCTAAGCCGGGGCATACAGGCTGATTATGTGTGGGTGCTTCGCAATCCCGGGGATGCTACGATGCTTCCTGCCAGGGTGCGCACGGTTTTGTACGGAAGTGAGGAGGCTATGCGTGAATACGCCACAGCCGGTGTCTGGGTCAACAATTTTCAGATGGCTTACTATTTGAACCGGGGACTGTTAAAGAAACCGGAGCAGAGCTATATCCAAATGTGGCATGGGTCCTTCGGAATAAAAAAGATTGAAGGAAACTGCGACATTTTAAATGAGGACAAACCGTGGCTTGTGCTCGCAAAGAAAAATGCAGCCTACACGGACTACTGGATTTCCAACAGCTCCTTTGAAACGCAGGTTTATAAAGATGCCTTCTGGGGTGCAGGGAAGATATTGGAATACGGACATCCGAGGAATGATCTTTTCTTCGGAGATACTGCATCCATTGCGGACAAGGTGAAAAAGCGGTATCAAATCGCAGATAAAAAAATCGTGCTTTATGTGCCGACCTTCCGAGATCAAAACAGGTCACAGGTGGCCGGACCGGATGTGCCTAGCCTCCTTGAACGTCTTACGCAGAGATTCGGCGGTGAGTGGGTATTTGCCTTGCGCAGACATCCGCGCATGGTCAACGGCGAGGTGGACGGTTTCGATTTGACGGCAAAGGATAAGGTCGGCGCTTCGGCGATTTGTGATGTGACGGATTACCCGGACATCCAGGAGCTTTTGGCAGCATCGGATGCGGTCATTACGGATTATTCCAGTGCGATTTTCGATTTTATGCTGACCGGGCGTCCGGGCTTCCTGCTTGCGGAGGATTATGAGAAGTATCTGGATTTGCGTGGACTTTATTATCCGCTGGAGGAGACGCCGTTTCCGCTGGCGCGTTCCGGGGCGGAACTTCTTGACAATATCGCAAACTTTAATGAAAATGAGTATGAGAAGAAATGCAGACAGTTTCTTCTTGAAAAAGGTTCTGTGGAGGATGGAAATGCATCCGCACGGGTGGCAGAGCTTGTGGCAGAACTGATAGATAAAGGTGAAAACAATGATTAATCGTTTGAAAGACAAATGCCTGACCGCAACGGTGACAGATTTATATTGGGAAAGAATTTTCCTGCACATGATGGTGAAGGTGGATATTCTTGACGAAAGCATTCGGGAAAGCGGAGAACCCCTGTCGTTTTATATGGTGGATCGGGTGACCTATGATTGTCCGGTGAAGTGCAAAGTGCTGGGAGAAGAAAACGGAGTTTACCATCTTCGTATCAATGTGACGAACAACGGCGAAAACCATTGTATTCCGGAAGGAATTTACATCCTGGAGGTTTGTCAGAAGGATGTGGCTTTGGCGGATGCCCAGACGGACATTTCCGTTGTTCCGAAGTTGGAGGATTGTTCCCGGAATTTCCTTTACCGGAAGGGAATCCGTGTGTATACGGCAACATTTGCCGTGGAGGAAGGGACGGATGATTTGCCGTTCCAGATGACGACGATGGCATCCCTCCAGATTGATATGTCATTTCCGGAACACGCCACGATGCGGGAGCGGATTCATCTGATTCAGGATTTGAAAGCGACGTGGTTCAGCAAGAAAAATATGATTCGCAATGCCTATCATTTCATGCGTTTTGTATACCGGAAAAGCAGACCGAAAACTGTGCTTTTTATGACGGAGCAGTCGGATAAGATTGCATCCAATTTAAAAGCGGTTTCCGAGCGTATGATGGAAAGAGGATTGGATAAAGAGTATACGATTCTGGTATCTGCCAGATCTTCCAGCGAGAGGGGACAGACGATTAAGAGCTGGCTTGATTTCACGATTAAGCTTGCAAAGAGTGGGATTGTTTTCCTCGATGACCATGCACCGTGTCTTGACTGGCTGGAGCTGTCGGAGGATACAAAAGTAATACAGCTTTGGCATGCGGGCGCCGGATTCAAATCTTCCGGGTACAGCCGCTGGGGACATATGGGATGTCCGAATGCAGTGTCCTGTCACAGACAGTACAGCTTCGGTATTGCCGGATCTAAAAATATTGCGCCGTTTTTCTCCGAAGTATGGGGAATGAACGACGAGCAGGTGCTTGCCACGGGAATGCCTCGTATGGATGAATATCTCGAGGAAGAACACAAACAGAAAAAGATAGCGGAAATATACGAAAAGTATCCGATTTGCAAAGGGAAAAAAGTGATTTTGTTTGCGCCGACTTACCGCGGTATGAACAAAAGAGAGGCTTATTATCCGTATCATCTGGTGGATTTTGAAGGTCTGTATCAGGTCTGTGGCGATGAGTATGTGGTGCTGTTTAAAATGCATCCGTGGGTGCGTAAAAAAGTACCGATTGAAAAGGAATTTGCTGATAAATTCATCGATGTGGGCAAATATCCGAATATCAATGATTTGTTCTATGTTACAGATCTTCTGATTACGGATTATTCTTCCAATATTTTTGAGTATTCGCTGATGAAACATCCGATGCTGTTCTTTGCGTTTGACAAGATCCAGTATTCTTTCTCCCGCGGATTCCACAGGGAGTATGAGGAGTCTGCGCCGGGAAAAGTTTGTTATACCTTTGAGGAACTTTTGGAAGCGATTTCCAAAAAGGATTTCGAGGAGGAAAAGGTGCAGCAGTATGTAGATCATCATTTTGATTACATTGATACGCATTCTTCCGACCGTGTGATTGACTGGCTGGTGCTCGGCAATCTTCCGGAGGACGTGGTGAATGATTTGAAGCGCGTGGAGGAAGAAAATGCTTACAGGCGCAGCCTTGACTTTACGTTTGGCGGAGAGAGAGTACCGCTTATGGAGCTTATTGAGGAACGGAAAAAAGAAATGACAGAAATGAAAAGACGCCGCAGGTATAAATAACCTGCAGCGTTTTTTTATTTTCTTATGATTTTTTTGACCTGCTTTTTCACTCCCTGCCAGCGCTTCATCAGCTTTTTGTTGGAGGTAAAATGTTCCTTGAGCTTTGGCTTTGCAGTGTAGACTTTCGGGTTTACAAAATCCTTATGATTTTCGTGCTCTTTGGTTTCCAAATCGCGAATGGCGCCCAAAATGAAGTCGGAAGAGGATTTAACATATTGCTTGCGCAGAACCTCTGTCTCAGTAAAGTCAATGTCTGCAAGAGATTCTGCCAGCTCAGGTGCATAACCTTTCACGCGTCTTCCTTCCAAACCGAAGAGTTCAAGGACGGAGTCGATTTTATCCCCGGCTCTTGCTCCCACAAAGAACTGTTTGTGGAAGATGATGGAGAAGCAGCATGCATGGAAGGAGTTGGTGAAGATATATTCTGCATTCATCATATACCCCAGCCATTCTTCCACACCGATGTCATATACGAGTTTGTAATTTACGCCGTCTGCCAAATCCACATGGTCGGGATACTCGCTGAGCTCGATGACGTCATAGCCGTGCTTTTTGGCATAGGCCACGGCGGTGCGGACCAGATTATCCGCTTTTTCCATTGCCAGATAGATCAAGATGTATTTCTTTTCCTTTGGCAGGATTGCCATCTCATCGTAAAATTCTTTTTCCTGTAAGAAGACAGGGTCCAAAACATGGGTTACTTCCAATTTGGAGTTTTCCTGAATGTAGTTTTGCAGGCTTTTTTCCCGCACGGAAATATAATCAATATCGCTGACATAATCAAAAAATTCTTTTGCCTGCTCCGTCGTATACGGATTTGCGCCCTTGCTTGCAGCGTAGGCAATTTTCTTTTTGCCGTCCATCTGCTTGCAGGCCAGGAAGAATCCGCGGTCAAATCCGTTGTTTGGATTGTATTTCCAAATAACATCCGTCACGCAGATGTAACAGTCAAAGCCCGGATCTTCTTTTTCTAAAATCTTTGCGGTGTAGCACTTGTCTGTTCGCTCATAATATTTCTCGATAAATTCTTCGAAGCGGTCAAATCTTTTTTCTCTTTCATAGAACAGGGTTCTCCATTTTTTGAGAATGTTTTTCTGGATGGTCGCATCGGAATCCGGATAATCAATCTGATAAAACAGAGGATGTCTCGGGTCGAATTTGCCGTAGTAAACCGGCTTGTAATCCACGATGGTGCTCTCGATGCCGTTTTGTTTTAAAAACTGCTGGAAGCACACCGTGTGAAGCGGCGAAGCAGGATTTAAAACCTTTGTGTGGGCATTGATGGATATAATTGCTATTTTCATGTTCAAAAAATCCTTTCGGTTATTTTACGGTTACTTTTTTGACTTTGCTGCAAGGACTGAAGAAGTATACTTTGCCGGATTTTTTGTATGCGCTGACACGCACGTAGTAAGTCTGTCCTTTTTTCAGCTTTTTAAATGTGGCTTTCTGGGACTTTGTATCGATTTTCTTGGTGATGGTACTAAAGTCTGATTTTGTAGAGATTTCTACGCGGTAGCCGTTTACACCGCCGACCGCTTTCCATTTTGCCGTAATCTTTTTCTTGCCAGCCTTGACAGAAGAGAACGAAGTTTTCTTCACAGATTTTACACTGTATCTGTTGGAAAGGATCGTAGCCTGATTGCCCAATTTATTCTTTTTGTATGTGTTCTTCCGAATATTTGCGCTTGCGCCGCCCTCAATGGCAATCGGAAGTTCGTTTTGCTGGATTTTGTTTCCGTCGATATAGCCGGAAACTTTTGCTTTTTTCGTGATATAAATTCCGTATAACTTTGACTTCGAGATGGTATTTTTGCTGATATCACCGAGAACCTTGGAGGATTCGCTGATACGCATACCCATCTTGGCAGAAGACGTAATTTTGTTTCCGGAGATCTTTCCGTTTACCTTGGCAGAGTTGGTCACTGCAATGCCGTGGACAGTGCAGTTTGAGATTACGTTGTTTGATATATCGCCCTCTACAACCGCTTTCTGCTTGATCTGGATACCGGACAGCTTGCTTTTGGAAATCGTGTTTCCGGTAATGTCGCCGGTTACCACGCCTTTGTTGTAAATATTGATGGAGTGCTCGCCGGAGCCTGTCACCGTATTGTTTTTGATGTCACCGGTTACACTGCAGTCGCCGGATACTACAATACCTTCCTTGCCCGGGTTTGTAATGGTGTTGCCCGTAATCTCGCTTGCAGAGCTTCCGCTCTGGAAGTAAATACCGTTACACTGGGCAGAAACAATTTTGTTGCCGATCAGGGCATTGCCGGTACTTTCCTGACCGGAGTGAATTCCGTTGTATTTTCCGCCTTTTCCGATGGAGTCTTTTTTGCTGATGCCGGAAACAGTGACGGTATTGTTTTTAATGGTGTTGTTTTTTGCATCCTGCAAAATGAAACCGTAGCCGCCGGTGGTGATGTTGTTACCTTCTACCAGTACGCCGCCCACATAGTAGTCGCCGGCAGGAACGGTGCTGTTGTCCGCAGAACTCTTGGCCGCTTTTGCAAATTTTTTTCCGGAGAGCTCAATACCGCTCACGCTGGAGGTGTGGCCGGTGTATTTTACGGAAATTGTATTGTTTTTAATGACGCTTTTTGCGTCAGGGCGAAAGGCTGCTTTGTAGGCATTCTTTCCGTTTTGCGTCGTAGTAAAAATCGTGCTTGCGGAGTTTTTACAGGACTGGAAAATAATACCGCTTCCGCTGTTTGTTATTTTGTTTCCTGAGATTTCGCAGTTGTAATAGTTCAGCGCTACAATAGCGTGCTGCTCAATCTTGTCGAAGGTATTATTTAAAATCTTAATATTTTCATGGTATGCATTCAGCAGCTGGGAGTGTGATCCGATACCGCGGGATACATTGGAGAATGTACAGTTTTGGATGGTCACGTTTTTCATCATGGTTCCGTCCTGGTAAATGTTCGGAAGGATGGAATCGTGGACTGCAAGGTCGAGCTGCAGTGCTTCTCTTGTACCGTCCTTTGTGGAGGCTGACATGTCTTTGAACGTGCATTTATCCACAAGGAGATTGTTGATGGCCGCCACTTCCACAAGGTGGTCTGCGCATCCACCGCCGACGGTGAAGTCCTTCATGGTCACATTGGTGGCATGGGTGAGACGCAGCGGAGTGAAGCTGTTTGCCGCAGAGGCAATCAGGGCGCCTCCCTTGATGGTTACATTAGAAAAGCCGTTGTAGCCTGCGCATGCTGCGGAAGCGGTATAGTCGGTCTTGCCGAGCATCAGCATATGAAAACTTCCATATGCCGGATCGGAGGTCAGCGTTACGTTGTACATATCTAACGTAATATTGCTGTCAAGAAAGATGGTCTTGCTGATTTTGTAGGAACCGGCAGGAATCTTGACCGTGTAAACCGTACCGGAGGAAGCCAGCTCTTTAGCTTCGGCCAGGGTCTCGTTGAGTGCGGTCGTGATATCGCTTCCGTTTGCGGCCGAAACCGTAAATGTAGTGCCGTTTGCTATATAGTAGGAAGCGCCTGTCGGCTCTGTAATAAGCTCAGGTGTGGCAGTTTTTGTTTCTTCCGGAGAAGAGGTATTCTCTGCTGTGATGGCATTAG
Organism: Lachnospiraceae bacterium; assembly: GCA_045535935.1. GTDB lineage: Bacteria > Bacillota > Clostridia > Lachnospirales > Lachnospiraceae > SVFI01. Next base: position 44,809 of record JAZSMO010000032.1, read on the forward strand.
CGCTGATGCTTTCAGTCACCTCTATGTCTGCTACGGAGTTGTCACTGACCGTGACAGGAGATGCTGTCGCAGGAATGCTGCCGAGTGCGGATGAGGCAACAAGTGCAGTAGTCAATAAGCCACAAAGGGTTTTGTTCCATAATTTTTTCATAATATAACCTCCTTGGATGAAAGTATAATATTTTTTTCCATGCTGCTGAAAATGCCGTGGGTGGCGATGGCAGCGTCGGAAGGAAATTCTTTGTAGGTGTTGTGGTAGCCCGGAAGGTGAAAGAGCGGCCATCCGATGATCTCGCAGGCGCTTTCCGATGAGGTGGCAAATATGCTCTCTTTTCCTCTCTCTGTCACTGCGACGGCCACCGGGACGTCAATCTGCGAAAGGCGTTCCTTGGAAGGGAGATAATGCTGCACATCATTGAGTTCCCCTTTCAGGAAGGCGGTCAGATTTTGGTAGGTCCGCTTCATCTCTGCCATGGAGAAACTGCCTCCTCCGGTGGAACCGCCGGTAATTTTGGTGAATTCCGGGAGAACCTGTTTGTACTGGCCGGCATCGGCATATTCGTTGAGCAGTTTGTTCCAGGCAAGAAGTTTTTCGCGCTCTGCCGGATCGTAACCGAGCGACGGTTCAATCATCAGCAGTCCTTTCACAAGCTGCGGGTGCTGCATGGTCAGTTCGAGACCGATCAGTCCCCCGGCGCTGTTGCCGAGAATGTAAGCAGGACCGAGATCGATGGTTTCCAGGATGGCTGCTGCATCATCGGCCTGTGTCTTCACCGTGTAATCGGTGTATTTTTCTGTGTTGCTGTTTCCGTAAGAACGGCGGTCGTAGGTGATGACCGTATAAAAATGTGACAGCCACTGTGCGCAGGCGTCAAAGAAAGTGCTGTCACTGATAATTCCATGGATAATCAAAACCGGTTGGCCGCTGCCGTAGATACGGCAGGCAAGCCCGTCAACCATCCGTTCGGACGGGGAAACTGATATATTCATATAATTGTGTCATTCCTCTCATAAATAATAATGTAATTATAACAGACAATGGCAAGGTAGGACAGCAAAAAATAGACAATGTGCCAAAAAAATAAAAAATAGATGATATAACAGTCGGATTGTGCTATAATGAAACAAATTATGGTCAAAATAGGACAACTATGTTTTGAACCGGTACAGGAGGGCTGCGGATGAGAATTGCCAAGTGGGATAATGCAAAGTTTTTGTTAATTTTTTGTGTGGTGTTCGGGCATCTAGCCGGCGATTTTGTGACGGAGAATCGTATATTGAACGGATTAACATATTTTGTATATCTGTTTCATGTGCCGGCTTTTCTTTTTCTGTCCGGTATGTTTTCGAAGAAAAGCATCCGGGAACTTCGCTATGACAAGGCGCTGGCGTATTTTGTTCTCTACTTTTTTATAAAAGCGGTGCGTTTTTTGGTTCGCTATTATTATTTGAAAGATGAGGAGAGCAAATTTTTCCTTTTCACGGAAGGCAATACACCGTGGTTTGCGCTGGTCATTATGCTTTGTTATCTGGTGACTATGCTGATCCGCAAATGGAATCCGGTTTATTCTATGGTTGTGTTCGTGTGTCTGGGGATGATGATCGGATATGATTCCAGACTCGACAATATGTTGTCCGGCACAAGGTTTTTTACGTTTTATCCGTTTTTTCTTGCCGGATACTATATAGAAATTGAAAAATTGCAAAAGATAACACAAAGTCTCTATGTAAAGATTGTGTCGTGTGTTGTGATGCTGTCTGCGCTTTGGCTGAGCTTTTCACGCATGACCAAAAGAATTCCGATCGAGTTTTTGAAAGGAAGGGACACTTACAGAGAAGTGCGGATGCTTGACTGGGGCGGATTGTACAGAGGTGGCTATTATATTGCGGTCATGGTGCTGATTGTGTGTTTTCTGGCGCTTGTGCCTTCGGTTAAGACGATATGTACGACATGGGGAAGCCGTACAATGCAGGTGTATGCATTGCATATTCCGGTGCTGCTTGTTTTGGTTCAGAAGTACGAGATTGAGAAAGTGTGTCAGAATGTTTTCGGTTCGTATTATGGTTATGCGATACCGGTGCTTGCTTTGCTTATTACCGTTATTTTGTCTTTGAAAATATGGGAGTCTTTGTTTAAGGCGATGATGAATCCGACCAAAGGAGGGAATAAAATAAAATGAGTTATTTCGAACAGTTTGAAACGTATGGAGAGAAGGTAGCTTTTCTGGATGACAGAGGACAGAGTGTGACATACCGTCAGCTCGGTGAATTTGCAAAGGAGACAGGAGAAAAGTTGCAGAAGAGAACACTGGCGTTTGTTTTTTGCGAAAACAGCGTGGGTTCTGCACTGGGATATCTTTCTTTCCTGAACAATAAAGTAGTTCCGCTGATGATTGACCGCAAGATTGATCAGGAGCTGAGAGAGCATTTGATTTCAGTGTATCAGCCGGCTTATCTTTATTTTCCGAAGGATATGGCAGAGTGCTTTGAAGGTGTTTCTGCCCTGCAGGAAAAATACGATTATGTGCTCGGACGTACACAGTTTGACGCTGCCATTGAGATGGACGAGCGTCTGGCACTGCTTCTTACCACATCCGGTTCTACCGGAAGTCCGAAGTTGGTGAGACAGAGCTATACCAATGTACAGGCCAATGCGGAGAGCATTGCGCAGTATCTGGAACTGGACGATACGGAAAAGCCGATCACCACATTGCCGATGAACTACACCTACGGACTTTCCATCATCAACAGCCACATGCAGGTGGGAGCGACGGTGCTTCTCACGGACAAGTCCATGATGATGAAAGGATTTTGGGATTTTATGAAAAATGAAAAGGCGACTTCCTTCGGAGGAGTTCCTTTCACCTATGAGCTTTTGAAGAAGATTAAGTTCTTTAAGATGGATCTTCCGGATCTACGCTATATGACCCAGGCCGGCGGAAAGCTTTCGCCGGAGCTGCATAAAGAGTTTGCCCAGTGGGCGATGGAACGCGGAAAGAAGATGATCGTTATGTACGGTCAGACGGAGGCGACCGCCAGAATGGCATATCTTCCGGCGGAGATGAGTCTTGCAAAATACGGAAGCATGGGAAAAGTAATTCCGGGCGGTAAGTTTCTTCTGATTGATGTAGAAGGTAATGTCATTGAGGATGCGGAGGTTGTCGGCGAGCTTGTGTATGAAGGACCGAACGTGACGCTCGGCTACGCAACCTGCAGGGAAGATCTTGCCAAGGGAGATGAAAGAAACGGACGTCTGGTGACGGGTGACATGGCCAAGCGCGATGCGGACGGCTATTATTTCATCGTCGGAAGAAAGAAACGTTTCCTGAAGATTTTCGGTAACCGCGTGAATCTGGATGAAATCGACCAGCTCATCAAGCAGCAGTACGAAGGACTTGACTGCGCCAGCACAGGTGTGGACGACAAGATGAAGACCTATATCACCGACGAGTCGCTCACCGCAGAAATCAAACAATTTTTGTCGGCGAAGACCCATCTGAGTGAGTCGGCGTTCAGTGTAGTTTATATTCCGGAGATTCCGAAGAATGAAGCGGGAAAAACCCTCTACAAGGATCTTCCGGTCTAAAATAAAAGTCTAAAATAAAAAAGAAAAGAAAGAGGAAAAGAACATGGAAAAGATTATTGAAATTTTAAGTGACTTAAAATCAGGTGTGGATTTCGCATCCGCAGAAGGAATCGTAACAAACAAAATCATCGATTCTATCGATATTGCAACCCTTATTTCCACGATTGAGGAAGAATTCGATGTTGAGATCGGTATGGAATACATGGACAATAAGAATTTTGACTCGGCAGCAGCTATCTGGGAGATGGTGCAGGAGTTAATGGAAGACTAAAGAGAGTACGTATTTTGTACGAGAAAGAGGAATAGAAAATGACGATTACATCACTACCGTTTATCGCTTTTTTGGTTGTTCTGTTTGCGGTGTTTTATATATTCCCGGTGCGCCACAGATGGCTTGTGCTGTTAGTGGGAAGTATTTACTTTTATGTAGTTGCAGGTGCGATGAAATTTTTACCGTTTATCGTGTACACGACCTTTGTGGTATGGATTTGCGCAAGAGCAATCGGCAAATTATATGAGCAGCAGGATGTGAAGCTGGCCGAGGAAGGACTGGACCGCAAAGAGAAAAAGCAGATTAAGGAAGAGTATAAGAAAAAAGCAAAAAAATATCTTTTGCTCGCCCTTGTTTTATGTATCGGTTTTCTCGGTTTTGTAAAATTTGGCAAATATTTTGTGGAATATGCCAATCAGATCGCCGCATGGTCGGGATCCGGCAGACGATTCAGCGCAGAGTGGATTTTATTCCCATTGGGCGTATCGTACTATACCTTCTCTACAGTGGGATATATTTTGGATGTTTATTGGAAGAGATATGATTATGAAAAGAATTTCTTCCGGTTTTTCCTGTATTCCATTTATTTCCCGCATATTATGCAGGGACCGATTTCCCGCTACAATCTGCTGGGACAGGAACTGAAAAAAGAGCTTCGCTATAACGGGGGCCGGATTGTTTCCGGTATGCAGCTGATGCTGTGGGGATTTTTCAAAAAGCTTGTCATAGCAGACAGATTAAATCTGTTTTGTTCTACGGTATTTGACGGAACCGAATATTCGGGCTTTGTTTTTGCGGTGGCCATGGTGTTTGATGCGTTCCAGATTTACACAGACTTCTCCGGTTATACGGACGTGGTGCGCGGCGTTTCGCAGATATTCGGTGTAGAGCTTGAAAAGAACTTTAATCATCCGTTCTTCTCCAAGACGGTCCCGGAGTATTGGCGCAGATGGCATATGACGCTGGGAGGCTGGTTCAAGGATTATGTATATTATCCTTGCACGATTTCCGGCTTTATGAAAGAACTCAATAAAAAGACAAAAAAATCCATGTCAGAGCGCGGAAGCCGTTTTATTACGGTGGTGATTCCGGTTTTCCTGACCTGGGTACTTACCGGGCTTTGGCACGGAACCGGAAGCACCTATGTTGCGTGGGGTGTTTACTACAGTACGCTTATCACGATATCCGTTGCGTTCCATCCGGAGTTTGAAATGCTTAATAAAAAACTGAAGATTAACACGCAGTCTCAGGGATTCCGCGTGTTCCAGATGGTGCGTACCTTCTGCTGCTTTATGGGCGGTCGTCTTCTGACAACACCGGGAAGTCTTCAGAACACCGGAATGGTGCTTAAAAATCTGATCTTTAATTTTGATCTTTCGCCGCTTGTGAACCGTCAGCTTTTCGAGCTCGGAATGACGGAAAAAGATTTTCTGTTAATTGCGGGTTGTTTGGTTGTGCTTTGGTTTGTCAGCATGATGCAGGAACGTTTTTCTGTGCGGGAGAAGCTGGCACAGCAGAATATTGTAATTCGTTGGATTGTGGTTTATGCAGCGATTTTCAGTATCATTATTTTCGGAATTTACGGACCGGGATATGATGCGTCTGCATTTATTTATACACAATACTAGGAGACAAAAATGAAAAAAGTATTGCGAAAAGGACTGAAGTTTTTCTGTTTTGTTCTTATTTTTGCTGTCATGTTTCTGTGGCTTCAGGAATTGCTTCGCGGGAAATGGTTTGTCGGTGGGAAAGAAAATGCAGCGACGACATCCACTTACAGAGAATACCGTAGTTTGGAAGAAGATTCACTGGATGTTTTGTTTATAGGGACAAGTCATACGTATTACGGAATTGATCCTATGTGTTTGTATGAAAAAACAGGTATTACGTCTTATGCGCTCGGAGGACCGAGTCTGCGGATGGATATGGTGTACTTAAGCTTGCGTGAAGCTTTGCGGACGCAAAAGCCGAAGGTCATTTTTTTGGATATGTCATCCATTCATTATCAGAAACCGATGGTGGAAGCCAGAATGCATATGGTTCTGGATGAGATTACACTGGATGGGGAAAAACTGGACTTTATTTTGAATACCGATGCAGAGGATCTTGGGACGCTCGGTGCGATTTTTCCGTTTTTCCGGTATCATGACCGCTGGAAGGGATTGAAAGAAACCGACTTTCAGTATATTGCCGGGGATTCGCAGGATCCGCCTGTGCGGGGACACAATGTCTCTTATTATCAGGTGCCGGCGACGATGAAGATTGGGAAAGTGAAGCAATCTTTCGCAGTTTCCGACCGCTTTACGGACTACTTTGGCCGATTTGTGAAATTGTGTGAGGACGAGGGAATCGAACTGATTATTTATAAGATTCCGGCGCCGGGCTGGCATAAAAATATGTCGGAGGCGTCCCGTCAGCTGGCAGATAAATACGGATTGAAGTATTGGGAACTTTGTGAAGAAATCGATGCTATCGGTCTGGATTTGGAAACGGATTTTTGTGATGCGACCGACCATTTAAATCAGTATGGAGCTGAAAAACTGGCTACATATCTGGGAGATTATTTGAAACAAAACTATGATTTTGCAGATCGTCGCGGAAAGTGTGAGCGTTGGGACAATGATCTGACAGAGTATCACAAATATTTAGAAAAAGCGTGGGACGCACGGTTTGAGGTGCCTGCGTTTGAGGCGGAAGATGCACAGGAGGAGTAAGCTATGAACGTTGCACTAGTATTTGCCGGCGGTTCCGGTCAAAGAATGAAAACGACAGCGAAACCAAAGCAGTTTTTGGAAATATACGGAAAGCCGATTATCATATACACGCTGGAAGTGTTTGAAAAGCATAAGGATATTGATGCAGTTGTTGTCCCTTGTATTGCGGGTTGGGAAGACTATCTGCAGGAACTTTTGGACAAGTTCGGCATCAAAAAAGTCAGAAAGATATTGACGGGCGGTAAGGACACGCAGGAATCCAAGATGATTGCACTCCGTTATCTGCAGACATTCTGCAAGGATGATGATATCGTGCTTCTTCACGATGCGGTAAGACCGCTTGTGACGGAGGAACTGATTACGGACAATATCAACAGTGTCAAGGAATTCGGCAATGCGATTACGGCGGTTCCTTTTACCGAGACGGCGATTACCAGCCAGGACGGCGCGCAGGTGGAAGATACCATTATCCGGAACACCATGTTCGTGGCAAAGGCGCCGCAGAGTTTTTATTTTAAGGATGTGTTTGAAGCACACAGCAAGGGAGAGACAATGCCGTATACGATCACCATTGACACCTGCTCCCTTATGACGGAACTTGGAAAAGAATTACACATGGTTCCATGTAAAACAACAAATATTAAAATTACGACACCGGAAGACTATTTTATATTAAAGGCTCTGATTGATTTGCGTGAGAGCCAGGATATTTTCGGTATGTAAAACGATTTCCTTTGGAGGACGTATGAGACAGAGTCAGATTGTGGCAGAGGATTTGGAACGGATTGCGTCCGAACCGATTGCATGGGATAAGTTGAAAGGCAGGAAGGTGCTGATTTCCGGGATTAACGGACTCATTGCATCGTACATTGCCCGCACGATTTTTTATTTAAACGATCAAAAAGGTATGCAGATAGAACTCTACGGGATTGCCCGTAGCGAAGAGAAAACCCGTAAAAAATGGGGCGAAATGCTGGGGCGTAGCGATTTTCACATGATTTACCAGGATGTGACAAAACCACTTTGTTCAGAGGAATCTTTTGACCTTATGATTCATGCAGCCAGTCAGACAGGTCCCGACCAGTTTGTGAAGGATCCGGTCGGAACTGCCATGGGAAATGTGCTCGGTGCGTATCATTTGCTGGAGTACGGAAGAAATCATGGTCTTTCGCAGTTTTTGCTTTTGTCTACGAGAGAGATTTACGGAAAAGGAAGTTTTGATTTCGTGGCGGAGGATGACTATGGCGTGATGGATCCGACCAGCGTCAGATCCTGTTATCCGGAGAGCAAGCGAATGGCGGAAAACCTGTGTGCCGACTACCGTCAGCAGTACGGCATTGATTGTCGTATTGTGCGTATTGCGCATACATACGGCCCGGGAATGCTCCTTGGTGACGGACGTGTGGTGGGCGATTTTCTCGGGAATGTGGTGAACCGACAGGATATTGTCATGAACAGCGACGGCTTAGGTACCCTTGCGCTTACTTATATCGGCGATGTGATTGCGGGAATATTTTATGCGCTGCTTCATTTTGAAGATTTTGTTTACAATGTTTCGAATTCTGAGGAGACAGTGACGGTAAAGGAGCTGGCACAGATTTTGTGCGAGGAGTTTGCCGAACGAGGAATTTCTCTTGTTATGAATATTCCGAAGGAAAAATCCTCCGGTTATCTGGCTTATAAGCTCGGCTTCCTGAAGTCAAACAAGGCTATGGCCGAGGGGTGGAGTCCGAAGGTCACTTTGCGTGCAGGTATGCAGCGCACCGTGAAATATTTTGAAGAAATGAAAGAAGACTGTTAAGAAATGAAAAAATTTATTGCAAATGTGAAACGATATAAAAGTTATATGATTTACAGTGCGAAGGCGACGCTGAAGGGCGAAGTGGCAGGATCACGCTTAAACTGGCTTTGGTGGATTCTGGATCCGTTTTTGTTTATGCTTGTCTATACATTCGTGGCAAAGATTGTATTCGGAAAGTCAGAGCCGTATTTTCCAATCTTTGTGTTTATCGGTTTGAATATGTTTGATTTTTTCAACCGTACGGTGACAAGATGTGTCCGTACGGTGAAGAGAAATAAGGGGATTATCTCTAAGGTTTATCTCCCGAAATATATTCTTGTGCTGACGGAGATGCTTGTCAACGGATTTAAGATGTGTGTGGCGTTTGCGCTTGTGGTGTTGATGATCCCGTTTTACAGAGTACCGCTCACATGGCATGTGCTTGAAGTGATACCGGTGTTTATCGTACTTCTTCTGTTTACGTTCGGAGCCAGCTGTATTGTGCTGAATTTCGGTGTATTTATCACGGACCTGGCAAATGTGATTACGGTACTTTTAAAACTGGTATTCTATATGTCGGGCGTATTTTATAATATTACGAAACGTGTTCCGAGTCCGTACGACACATTTTTGTTGTACGGAAATCCAATGGCCGGTCTGATACAGTGTGTACGAAATACAGTGCTTTACAGCACTCATCCGTATTATGATTTGCTCGGTATCTGGTTTGTGATCAGCGTACTGCTCTGTATTATCGGCGTCCGCGTCATTGTAAAATACGAAAATTCTTATGTAAAGGTGATTTAAGATATGTCGGAAAAAATTGCAATTGAAGTAAAGGATCTTCATATACGATATAAAACGGTAAAGGCAGAATCCATCAAAAAGAGTCTGCTTTCCCTCAAGAAGTCCCGGCTGGAAGAGTTTGAGGCGGTAAAAGGACTGAGCTTTTCCATCAAAAAGGGTGAGATTGTCGGTCTGATCGGTAAAAACGGAAGCGGTAAGTCGACTACGCTTCGCTCCATTGCCGGTATTTTCTCAGCGGATGAAGGATCCATTGACATCGGAGATAATACGATTTCGCTTTTGGCGATCGGTGTCGGTTTCAACAAGGAACTGACAGGAAAGGACAATATTTATCTTTCCGGACTTTTGCTCGGGTTTACGCATGAAGAGATTAAGGCAAAGTATAAGGAGATTGTAAAGTTTTCGGAACTCGGCAAATTTGTCAATGCGCCGGTCCGCACCTATTCCAGCGGAATGTATTCAAAGCTGGCATTTTCTATTACAGCGGTTCTGGAGACGGATATTATTTTGATTGACGAGGTGCTCAGTGTCGGCGATATTAATTTCAAAAAGAAAAGTCTGAAAAAGATGAAGGAATTGATCAATGACAGTGACCGTACGGTTATGATTGTTTCGCACAGTATAGAGACAATCCGCAAACTGTGTACCAGAGTCATCTGGATCCATGAAGGGCAGATGAAGATGGACGGTGAGACCGAGGAGGTTTTGGCTGCATATCAGGAGTTTATGAGCGACGAGGTAGTCGATGAAAAACAGGCGGCAAAAGTCAAAAAAGAAGAGAATCTGCTGAAAATGTGGGATGAAGAGTAGTTACGGGAGCATGTGAATGAAAAAGAGCAAAAATTTAAGCGAAATTTTATATTTGACCGCATTCGTGCTTTGGATGTTGATTGCTCTTTTGAAGCTGACATATTTTAAGGATTTGATACCGATGGATGGGATTTCCCGGGCAGTGCAGTACAGTGTGCTTTTGTTACTTTTAGTAAAACTGATACGTGACTTTGAATTTACAATCGGTAGTGCGCTGGAAGTTATGGCCTATCTGCTGTTTATGTTTATTTCGTATAGCGGCGGACGTCTGGCGGTACCGGTGAGTTTTGCCCTGATTTATTCGGCAAAAAATGTGTCGTTTGAAAAACTTTTAAAGGTAACACTTATTATACAGGCGGCTGTTTTTGCAGTTACGGTAGTGTGTTCGCAGATCGGTATTTTGGAGGATTTTATCTGGGATGCCGGTAGCAGGGACCGACATGGACTTGGTTATACGCATTCTTTGCTGGGGAGTCATTTCGTGCTTTTTATGTCTGTGATTTTGGTTGTTCTGATTGGTAAGATGACCGTTTGGGCGACGGCGCTTATACTGGCGGCCAATTATTTGATGTATGTGTTTACGGATTCCCGCATTTCCTTGGTTGGCGGTATTACCTTTGCGATCTTTGCATGGATGGCAAGATTGTTTGATAAGAAAAATAAAAAGAGAAATATGTTATCCTATGTAGTTAGTGTAATTCCTTTCTTGTTTGCCGGAGGAAGTATTTTGGTTTCTGCTAACTGTAATTGGAATGTAGGTGTAGTGAATCGAATTAATGATTTGCTAAGCTCGAGATTATGGTTAATGGCGACAGCGTGGGAGCAATATGGAATAACATTGTTTGGGCAGAAGATTAAGTGGATTGGAGAATCAACTCGAAAGACAAGTGGTTTTGATTCGACACTAGCCTACAATTATGTGGACAACGCATACATGCAGTCCATGTTCAATTACGGAATTCTGTTTGTGATACTTCTTTGCGTAGGTTTCGGTATTGTACTCTATCGCAATATGCAGAAGGGTAATTATTTGATGGTGGCCGCTCTTGCGGTGGTTCTTGTCCACGGACTGCTCAATCCGCAGCTGGTGGAGCTTGCGTATAATCCGTTTTTACTCCTGCTTTCCGGTGCCTTTTGTTTTGGTAAAGCAGAATGCCAAAAGGGGTAATAAATATGAGAATAAATTGGAAGGAAAAGATGAATAAGACTGTAAAAGTGTATGGTATCTATACACTTTTATTTCTTATTGTTCTTTTCCTTTCTTTTTTGCCTTTTTTACAGGAAAGACGGTCCCTTTTGTGGAATCCGGATGCGGTTGTTTACCATATTCCGATGGCGGAGGTGTTTGCTGACGTTCTTCGGCGGATTGCAGACGGATGGTCTCGGGGAGTGTTTTTAACCTGGGGATTTTATGATTTTTCCATCGGAATGGGAACGGATATGCTTCAGTATATTTCCCAGTGGTATATGGAGCCGCTCAATGTTTTGTATGCGTTCTTTGATGTGGAGAAGGCGGAAATACTTTATGAACTGCTCGTGATTGCACGTCTCTATCTGTGCGGCATCAGTTTTCTTCTGTTTTCCCGTGTGCTTCAAAAGAAGGATGCGGCGCGGATTATGGGAGCGTTGGTTTATGTGTTCAGTGGATATACGCTGTTTACGGCGACGAAGGCACCGCCGTTTCTGGGAGCAATGATTTTGCTGCCAATGATACTATTGGGATATGAGAAAGTCAAAAAAGGTCAGAGCAAGGTACTTTTTATTCTGATGATTGCGTGCTCGGCCATTTTCAGTTTTTATTTTCTGTTTATGAATTCGCTGTTTTTGGCGATTTATGTTTTGATTGATTTCTGTGTTGCGAGGTCAGGGGTAAAAGAGGCGGTTGGAAAAATCGGATGCCTGATCGGATACTATCTGATTGGATTTTGCATGGGAGGATTTTCCGTTCTTCCGTTTGTGGGAGGATTTCTCAATTCATCCAGAAGCGGAGGGGTTCGAAATGCTGCTTCGCTGCTTTTGTATGACGGAGCGTATTATTCGAATCTTCTAAAAGCATTGTTTGTTGCCCGGCCGGAACATTCCTACTGGCTGGTTCTCGGTTTTTCACCGCTGGTTCTTGTAGCGCTGGCGGTGGTTTGGCTTCGGAAAGATGGCACGGTTGTGCGGTTAAAGGCAGCATGGATTGTAGGAGTGGCAGGTCTCTGTGTCCCGCTGTTTGGGCTTTTGATGAATGCGGGAAAGGTGTCCAATGAGCGGTGGCTGTACGGACTTGTTTTTGCGGCGGCCGTTACTCTGTGCGTGTCTTGGGAAAGTATGTCAGATTGGATAACGAATGTATTACCGGTCAAAGCGAATCGCCGGAGAACATTGGCAACCGCAATTCTCACCGGTGTGCTTTTGGTGACGATGATTGCAAACGGTTATTTTCTGTTCAGTGATTTAGGCAGTGATTTCGTGTCTGAATTTCACAAAATGGGAAAGGGATATTCTATTTTGACTGATAATTCCAATCTGGCCATGGATCACATAGAAGATGATTCGTTGTATAGAGTAGATAGTACCAGAACGCCGAAAACAGCTTCCAGTGCGTGGGTTGCGCAGGATTACCGGGGACTTGTGACCAATGCCTCCGGTTACAGCAGTGAGATGGCGGATTATTACAGGTTTATGGAAAATGCTGCAGTAATCACGGGATTCCGCCTGACAGGAATGGATCAAAGTACGATACAGACCACGCTTGCCGGGGTGAAATATTATACGACGTCGAAAGGACAGGAGAGCAAGCTACCGTATGGATACAGCGAAGTGACAAAAGATATTTATTGCAATGAAAATGCCCTTCCGTTCGGATATACGTATGATACCTATGTTTTGCAATCGGATCTGGAGCAAAAAACACCGGTAGAAAAACAGGAGGCCATGTTGTCTGCAGCGGTGGTAGATGATAAGCAAAAAGACGATTTGCAGGAGGCGGGTTTGAAAAAGCTGCAGCTCGACTATGCTTCGTGTCAGCTGGATTACAGTATACAGAATTGTAAGAATGTATCCGTTTCAGAGGATCTTTGTCACATACAGGCTCTGGAAAAGGGTGCAGGCTTTGATTTGATTGTGGATAATATACCGGGACCGGGTGAAATTTATGTGCAGTGGAAAGGTTTGTCTCTTGTGTCGGATGAAATTACCGCTGCAACGATCAATCTATCGGAAGAAGATGTTGTGAAGACATATATATCCTATCAAAACCCGGATAATACATATTCTTCGGGGATGGATACCTATGCAGCCAATGTGGGATATGCAGCGGAGAGCAAAAGAGTGATCCATGTGTCTTTTACACAGGCTGCAACGTATAATGCGCAGGAGGCAAATATTTACTATTTACCTCTGGAAGGATACGAAGAGAAAGTTGCAAAGCTTTCGCAAGATGCCCTGCAGATTGCAAAGTGGTCAGATACGTATATTGCCGGTGAGGTGGAGACGAAAACCACCAAATTACTATGTGTTCCGGTTTTGTATAGTAGTGGATGGAAACTATATGTAAACGGAGAAAAACAGGAGCTTAAAAAGGTGAATCTGATGTACAGCGGTGTCCTGTTGGAAGAAGGAAAACATGAGATTGTATTGAAATATGAGTCGCCGTTCTTAAAACTCGGCGCGTTTGTATCGTTGATCGGGCTCGGACTCTTTGCAGGGCTTGGATTGGCAGAACGAAAAAAACAGAAAAAATAGGAAATATTGTAGGAGGTAGGTTATGCAAAAATGGGTGAGAGCAAAGTTTCTTCCGCCGATCGGGCTGGGAGAAAACGGACAGAGAGTGACGGGGTGTAAGGAGCATATTGCACTTTCGAGAAAAGCGGCCACAGAAGGTATGGTGCTTTTAAAAAATGAAAATGATATTTTGCCCCTCGCAACAGGAAAAAAGGTTGCGCTGTTCGGTAAGGGCTGTATTGATTATGTCAAAGGCGGCGGCGGAAGCGGAGATGTGACGGTTGCTTATACGAGAAATCTTTACGACGGATTGAAAGAATACGAGAAAAAGGGCAAGGTGCAGGTGCAGGATGCATTGCCTTTGTTTTACCGTAAAGAATTAGAAAAACAGTATGAAAACGGGGCGGTTCCCGGTATGACCGTAGAACCGGAAGTTCCGGAGGAGCTTTTGAGAGAGGCGAAGGCTTACACGGATACGGCGATTATCAGCATTTGTCGTTATTCCGGGGAAGACTGGGACCGCAAACTGGAAAAAATCGAGACGGGAGACTGTCTTTTGACATCCAAAGAGTTTATTGAAAAGAGCGATGCCATTTTTGATCGCGGAGATTTTTATTTGACTTCGGCAGAAGAAAAGATGGTAGCGCTTGTCAAAGAGAATTTTACCCATGTAATCGTTGTGCTCAACGTGGGCGGAATGGTGGATACGTCCTGGTTTGCAGGGGAAGAGAAAATAGAATCCGTGCTTCTTGCCCTTCAGGGCGGCATGGAAGGTGGACTTGCCATGGCGGATATTTTGTGCGGCGAGGTTTGTCCGAGCGGAAGACTGACGGATACCTATGCGGCGGATATTACAGATTATCCTTCGACGGCGGATTTCCATGAGTCTGTGAATTATGCGCAGTACACGGAAGATATCTATGTGGGATACCGGTATTTTGAGACGATTCCGGGTGCGGCGGAGAAAGTAAACTATCCGTTCGGATACGGACTTTCCTACACAACCTTTGATATTACCGCAGTAGACGTTGCGAGGGTTCTGGATGAAGAGGAAGATAAGGAGTTGTCGGCAGAGGAGCTGGCAGCAGATATCATATATGTGTCGGCAGATGTAACGAATACCGGAAATTGTTCCGGGGCAGAGGTGCTTCAGCTTTATTACGGCGGCCCGCAGGGCAAGCTCGGCAATCCTGCAAAGCAGCTTGGCGGCTTTGTGAAAACAAGAGTACTTGCACCGGGAGAGACGCAGCGCATCACAATGGAACTTCCGGTGGCGCAGATGGCGTCCTATGACGATCAGGGTAAGGTGGCAAAATCAGCTTATGTTTTGGAAGAAGGTTCTTATCACATTTATCTCGGCGACAATGTCAGGGATACCGTGGAAGTACTGACCTACGATATTTCGGGAGGCGATGTCATTGTGGAGCAGCTTTCCGAAAAGTGCCGTCCGTACCGGCTTTCAAAACGCATGCTGGCAGACGGAAGTTATGAGACCTGTGAGATAAGCGAATATCCGCAGATACCGTGTGTTTTGGACAGACTCGGAATAGATGAATTTGAAGGTGTGATTCCGGATGTAACCGGAGAATCTCTTGTGCAGGGGCTTTGCGGATTTGAAGTGCCGGAGCGCATGCTCATCGAAGTGGCGCAGGGCAAAATGACACTGGATGAGTTTATGGCACAGTTTTCTGTGGAGGAGCTTATCGCACTTACCTGCGGACGCAGAGGAACCGGTGTGACAAACACAGGCTCTATGGGTGCGATGAATAAATACGGTGTTCCGACCATCAACACGGCGGACGGGCCGGCGGGACTGCGTATTAACGAGGAGTGCTGCGTTCCTACCACAGCGTTTCCGTGTGCAACGCTATTAGCTTCTACATGGGATCCGAAGCTGGTAGAAAGCATCGGAGTAGCCGGAGCAAAGGAAGTCAAGGAGAACAATATCGGACTTTGGTTGACGCCGGGCGTAAATATTCACAGAAGTCCTCTTTGCGGACGCAATTTTGAATATTATTCCGAAGATCCGTTCCTGACGGGAACCATGGGAGCGGCTATGGTGCGCGGTATGCAGTCGCAGCACATCGGAGCGAGTGTGAAGCATTTTGCCTGCAATAACAAGGAGACCAACCGGAAAGAAAGCGACTCAATCGTTTCGGAGCGTGCACTGAGAGAAATATATATCAAAGGATTTGAGATGATTGTGAAAGAGGCGCAGCCTTGGACCATCATGTCGTCCTACAATATCATCAACGGCGTGAAGGCATCGGAGAACAAAGAGCTGTTGACCGACATTCTCCGCGACGAGTGGGGATTTGAAGGTATGGTGACTACCGACTGGTGGAACCACGGAGAGCATTATCTGGAGATTAAGGCCGGAAATGATATTAAGATGATGAATGGTTATGCGGATCGTGTGAAGGAAGCCTACGACAAGGGTGCCATCACGAGGGATGAAATTTATACAAGTGCAAAACGTGTGCTTGAAATGATATTGAAACAGGATTAGTTTTTATAAACGGAGCAGTGTATGAAGAAAAGTCGGATCAGACAAATTGCATATTGGCTTTGCATTGTGCTGGCGGTGCAGCTGCTTGGCGGCGGAGTGACTCCGGCGCGAGCCGAGACACTGTCGGAAGGTACGCAGACGGTAACCGTCAGCGGGTCTGATACGGGCGTATTGCAGACATACGGCAAAGGATATTTTGATATCGCCGGAGAAACACTGGAGGAGGACAAATATCCGAAGGTTTCCATGTTTGCTTTGGAGGCTGAAGGTGCGTCGTCAGAGGTTCTTCCGAGGTCGTACCGCTCCGATCAGGTGTCGGTAAACGGAGTGACAGTGAGCTATCTGCCGGATGGATTCCGTAATCAGAATCCCTATAATACCTGCTGGGCATTCTCGGCGCTGGGGGCCTGCGAGGCTTCTTTGGTGCGAAAAGGGCTGATGGCGGGAGATATCGATCTTTCCGAGCGTCATCTTGCCTATTATTTTTACAACAAAGGTGTGACAGGGGACTTGAGAGGCGGTACATACGGGGATTATAATCTGCCGACGCCGAGTTACCTTTCTGCGGGCGAGACGTATTTGGATTTGGGCGGAAACAGTGCGCTCACTATGTGGCATCTGGTCAGCTGGTGCGGTCCGGTGGCGGAGAGCGCGGCGCCGTACACCGGAATTTTGAATAATAAGACGGACGTCAGCGGACTGCTCGGGCAGGCTAATTCCACGCAGATGGCTTACGGAAACGATGCATGTCATGTGCAGAATGTCTATAAGCTTCCCCTCGGAAATGTCAATGAGAGCACGGCGGAGCAGACAGAAGTTAAAAAAATGATTATGAAATATGGTGCGCTGGCGATGAGTTATTATTCTGCGCCTAATGATACGGACAGAAATTCTTACGACAGTGCAGTTTATGACAGCTATTATAATGATTCAAAAACCTCTACGAATCATGCGGTGCAGGTCGTGGGCTGGGATGATGATTTTGACAAGAATCATTTTGAGAAAAACGGAGCAGTCAATCCGGCGCCGGGAAACGGTGCATGGCTGATGAAAAACAGCTGGGGCGATGAGAGTGACTACAGTGCCCAACCGGGGTATTTCTGGTTATCTTATTATGATGCATCCATCAACTCCTATACCTATTTGGATGAAGATAATCAGACTGTGTTAGTCATGCGCTATGCGTATGTGTTTGATGCGGAGGCACCGGATAATTATGATAATATTTACCAGTATGACGGGGACAGTATGTCGAGTACGGTCAATTTTCTGTCTTCCGAGCCTCTGGCCATGCGTTTTACGGCGGGAAACGGCAACGGGATGTGTGAGCAACTCAAAAGTGTCGGTGTCGGGATTGCGCAAAGCGGTGTGACCGGACAGATCGATGTTTATAAAAATCTGACGAATCCGACAAAGGATCCGGTATCGGGAGAAAAAGTGCTGACACAGGATTTTTCTCTTTCTTATGCGGGATATCATACCATTCCGCTCGATAAATGGATTTTGCTTCCGGATGGATGTGAGTATTCCGTTGTATTCCGGTTTGATAGAGACACGGATGTGTATGCAAGCAGAGACTATGATGAAGCGAGCAAGGACTGGGATGCGACCAACCCGCCGTTTTATACGATTGTGACCGTAGAAAATTCAGATGTATGCTTTTGGCAGAGTGCAAACGGCAGATGGAACGACCTGGGAGACGGCAGTGACATGATTGCCCGTGTCAAGGCGTATACGGACAATACACAGATACCGGGATCGGTACGGCCGGCGCCGGAAAGCGGCGGAATGATTACGACGGATTCACCGGCGATTTTGACAGGGCTTACACTGGACCGCACGGCGGCTATGTTAACGGACGGAAAGTCCCTTCAGCTTGTGGCTACGCCGACTTATTCGCAGGGAAGAAAAACCGACTGGATGGTTTACTGGAAATCATCGAATACGTCGGTGGCGACCGTGACCGATTACGGAAAAGTAAAGGCCAAAAAGCCGGGAAAAACAACCATCACGGTTTACAACGGGGATATTCAGGCGAAATGTGTCGTGACGGTAACGCCGAAAAAAGTATCCTGGTCTTCGGCGGTGTTGTCGGGAACAAGCAAGATCGCATTAAAGTGGAAACGGGCAGACGGAGCTTCCGGCTATCAGATATATCGTGCAACCTCCCCAAACGGAACCTATAAGAAAGTGAAAACTGTAAAGGGTAAATCTGCGGTGACGGCCACGCTAAATGCATTTAAAGGTTCCAAACCGTATTATTATAAGGTGCGCGCCTACAAGACAATTTCCGGCAAAAAGGTGTATGGTCCGTTTTCAGCCGTGAAGACGCTTGGGCCTGCGAAACCGGCCGGTGTGAAGGCACAGGCAAAGAACGGAAAGAAGATAAAGCTTACTTGGAAAAAAGTAACCGGAGCATCCGGCTATGAGATTTATCGCGCCGCATCGCAGCAGGGACGCTATAAAAAAGTAAAGACCATAAAAGGTGCGAACGGAAAGAACTTTACAAACAAATCCCTGAAAAAGGGAAAGACATATTATTACAAAATCAGAGCCTATAAGACGATTGGCGGGAAAAAGATATACGGATCGTATTCTTCCGTAGTGTCTGCGACATCAAAGTAGAAAAGAGAGAATAGAAATGGCAGTGAAATTGGCAAAAAAACAAAAGAAAAAAGAAAATGACGGACAGATGATAGTTACCAGCTTTTTGGAGTACATCAGCGTGCTTTGGGTGATTGTGATGGCATTTGCCCTGGCCCTTTATATGAAGGATGGTTATTTTCAGATCGGAACGGCAAAGTATAATGCATTTGCCCACGTGGTTGTGTTCGGAATGCCGGTTCTGCTTTTGCTTGTGCTTCTTTATCTTGTATTTACCATCAAAGAATCGAAGGTCTCTCTTCAGGGCACAAAACAAGTGTTAAAAAATCTGTCTGTGACGGACCGCTTTGTGATCGTATATCTGTTGTTTGCACTGTTATCCTTTGTCTGCAGCGGACATATGAAGGAGTCGTTCTGGGGATATAACGGCTGGTTTATGGGGCTGTTTTCTCAGCTTGCCTTTGTGCTGATGTACTTTATATTTTCAAGGTTCTTAAAGGATTATCCGGTCACCCTGGGGGCTGTTTGCGCAGTGGCATTTTATGTGTTTGCGCTTGGAGTGCTTCACAGGCTTTTGATTGATCCGATCGGTGTTTATGATAATTTGGAGAACTATTATAAAAACCAGTTTCTATCAACTTTGGGACAGGCTTCCTGGTATTCCGGCTTCATGATTACCATTCTGCCACTTGGCATGTTTTGCTTTTGGTATTTCAAAAATTACATTTTGAGAATTTTATCCGGAATTTTTGTCTTTGTCGGATTCATGACCATGGTATCCCAAAATACCGACAGTGCGTATTTCGGATTTCTGGCGGCAACTCTCGTACTGTTTCATGTGTCGGTGAAGGATGCGGGAAGTATGCGGCGGTTCTTTGAAGTGATGCTTCTGTTTGTCCTGGCGCCGAAGTGTATGCAGCTTTTGCTGAAGATTTGGCCGAATGATATTATGTGGTGGGATACACTCAGCCGTATTCTGATTACAAGCAATACGATGTGGTTTTGGGCAGTGCTTTGCATAGGGCTGATTGTATTGTTTGCCGTGCTGCAGAAGAAAGAAAAATATCCGGCGGATGCGATGTGTAAACTCAGAACAGTGGCTTATATACTGCTTCTCCTCTTTTTGCTTGCGTGCGTGTGTATTCTTGTCATGGGTGCAAACGGATGGCTTCCGGCCGGGATTGCAGCATGGGTGCAGAAAATCCCGTATTTGACATGGAATAGGGATTGGGGAAATGGACGAGGATTTACATGGAGTTTTACAGTCCAGATGTTTCGTGAGATGAACATGAAAAATATGATATTGGGAGTAGGGCCGGATTGCTATGCGATTTATGCGCATGGTAATTATAATGCGTTGTTGCAAGAAAAATGGAATGGCTCTATCCTTACCAACGCCCATAACGAATGGTTCAATATGCTCATTAATACCGGATTGTTTGGGGCAATCGCTTATTTGGGGATCTTTGTTTCTGCCCTTGTGCGTTTTGTAAAACACAGTGATCATAAGCCGGTGCTGATCGGACTTGCAGCTTGTATTGCCGCTTACATGGCACACAATCTGTTTTGTTATCAGCAGGTGCTCTGTACGCCGTTTGTCTTTGTGTTTATGGCGATCGGGGAGTATCAGCTTCGGAAAAAAGAGAAATAATACCATAAAAGACGGTGTTTCAGCCGTAAGATTTATGAATATTTTCGGCGCAGATTTGCTAAAAATTGTTCGCGCTCCTGTTGGGACATATCCGTGTAGGCAGTGAAAGTGATTTTTTGTTCCTGCAGCGGAGCAGAGCATGCAGGACAGAGTGTTTTGTGGCCGTTTAGCATGCGGACTGCGCAGCAGTTTGGACAATAGTGGATGTACATCATAACAAAATCTCCTTTGGAAAGCTGTTTCTATTTTGGCATCTCCCGGGAGCACAGGTCAAGAATATTGCATCGACATTTGTCGCAAATAAAAAATATAATGCAATTTTTCGGAAATTGTATTAAAATAAAACATATTATGTGTATTTTTAGGAGGACTGGGATATGAGAACATATCTTGTGACAGGTGGAGCCGGTTTCATCGGATCCAACTACATTCATTACATGTTTAAAAAGTATGATAATGAAATCCGTATTATTAATGTGGACGCATTGACATATGCAGGTAATCTCGAAAACCTGAAAGAGGTGGAAAACAGAGACAATTACACGTTTGTAAAAGCAGACATTTGCGATAAAGAAGCGATTGCTAAAATCTTTGCGGAAAATGATATCGACCGTGTTGTTCATTTTGCGGCAGAGAGTCATGTAGACCGCAGCATCCGCAATCCGGAAGTATTTGTGCAGACCAACGTACTCGGCACCGCAGTTATGCTCAACTGTGCCAAGGCGGCGTGGGAGCTCCCGGACGGCAGCTTCAAAGAAGGGAAAAAATTCCTTCATGTGTCTACGGACGAGGTATATGGTTCTCTTCCGGATGATGAAAATGCATTTTTCTATGAGACAACGCCGTATGATCCGCACAGTCCGTATTCTGCCAGCAAGGCAAGCTCGGACATGCTTGTAAAGGCATATATGGATACGTACAAGTTCCCGGCGAACATCACGAACTGTTCCAACAACTACGGACCGTACCAGTTCCCGGAGAAGCTTATTCCGCTTATTATCAACAATGCCCTGCAGGGCAAAAAGCTTCCGGTGTACGGTGACGGAAAGAATGTCCGTGACTGGCTGTTCGTGGAAGATCATGCCAAGGCCATCGATATGGTGCAGGAGAAAGGACGCCTGTTTGAGACTTACAACGTAGGCGGACACAATGAAAAACAGAACATTGAGATTATCCACATTATTCTTGATACATTGCAGGAGATGCTTCCGGAAGGCGATCCGCGCAAGGCGCTTGTAACCGAGGAGCTGATTACTTATGTGGAAGACCGTAAAGGTCACGACAGACGTTATGCTATCGCTCCGGATAAGATTAAGGCCGAGATCGGCTGGGAACCGGAGACCATGTTCAAAGAGGGAATCCGCAAGACCATCCAGTGGTTCTTTGAAAACGAAGAGTGGATGAAAAATGTTACAAGCGGTGACTATCAGAAATACTATAGCGAGATGTATAAAAATTAAGAAACGCGAGGGAAGAAGGCTTGGCAGGTTTGTCAGGGTCTTCTTCCTATGTGCGTCATGGAGGTAAAATAGATGAAGGGTATTATTTTAGCAGGCGGCTCCGGAACAAGATTGTATCCGCTGACCAAAGCCATTTCCAAACAGATTATGCCGGTGTATGACAAGCCGATGATTTATTATCCGCTTTCTATACTGATGCTTGCGGGAATCCGTGAGGTTCTCATTATTTCCACACCGAGAGATCTTCCTACGTTCAAGGAGCTCTTCGGAAGCGGTGAGCAGCTGGGAATGCAGTTTTCTTATGCAGTGCAGGAGGAGCCGCGCGGACTGGCAGATGCTTTCATTATCGGTGCGGATTTCATCGGGGATGACAGTGTGGCACTTGTGCTCGGAGATAATATTTTTTACGGACAGAGCTTTTCCAAAGTGCTCCGCCAGACAGCAGAGCGTATTGAAAATGAAAAGGGCGCCACGATCTTCGGTTACTATGTAAGAGATCCGAAGGAGTACGGGGTAGTAGAGTTTGATGAAAACGGTAAGGCACTTTCCATCGAGGAAAAACCGGAGCATCCGAAGAGTAACTATGCGGTTCCGGGGCTTTATTTCTACGACAATGACGTAGTGGAAATCGCGGCGAATGTGAAGCCGTCGGCCCGCGGTGAGATTGAAATTACAAGCATCAACAATGAATATCTCCGTCGGGGAACATTGTCCGTGGAGACATTGGGAAGAGGATTCGCATGGCTTGACACAGGAAATCACGATTCCCTTTTGGATGCAGCGGATTTCGTTGCTGCGTTCCAAAAACGCCAGGGACTTTATATTTCCTGTATCGAAGAAATTGCATATAAGAGAGGATTTATCACAAAAGAACAGCTCCTTGCGTTGGCGGAGCCGTTGATGAAGACCGATTACGGAAAATATTTGGTAGAGGTAGCAAATGGACTCTAAGCTGAAACTGCAGATGATTGCAATCGCCTCGGTGATTGTGTGTATGGTGCTCGGTATGGTTCTTTACCTGAATCAGCAGGAGGATCAAAAAAGACCGCAGCAGATACAGACGATGGAGACGACGGAAGACAACAGCATAGAGAAACCGGCCTCGTCTTTCGACGAAAAATATGAGCTGGATCCATATACGGATCCGTATGCTTTTTTGCAGGATGAAGATTTTTTTGACAGAGATAAGGAGGAAGCACCGGATCTTTCCAAAACGCTTTCTCTTCTTGTTTCTACCACACAGAAAGATATCCGTGTCCACGTGGTGGACGGAAACGGCGCTGCGGTATCCGGTCAGGAGTTTAAGTTCGCACTGCTGAGAGACGGAAAAGAAATTCGCAAAAGTTTTAAGGACGAGGATAAAGACGGAATGCTTTATCTGACGGAGATGGAAAGCGGAGAGTATGAAATATCACTAAATCCGGTAGATGGCTATGAAGTTCCGGAAGATGGAGTGACAGTTTCCGTGACGGACGAGATATCTTATACGGTACTGGATGACATTACCTTCTTGATCAAATCCGAAGATGAGATTGATGCAACGGTGGAGGATACCGCTGTCAATGAGGCTGAGATCGATGCGGACGGAACGGAGACCAACAAACGTCTGGCGGACGGTGCATCCGTGTTCGGTATCGATGTATCCAAATGGAATAAGGACATCGACTGGGAAAAGGTAAAGGCCTCAGGTGTTGAATTTGCTATTATCCGCTGCGGCTATCGCGGATCGAAAACGGGTGCGCTTGTGGAAGATCCGTATTTTGCTAAAAATATAAAAGAAGCTACGGATGCGGGAATCCGTGTCGGACTGTATTTCTTTACTCAGGCGGTCACTCCGGTGGAGGCCGTGGAGGAAGCCAGTATGGTGCTGATGCTTGCGGGGCAGCATAAGATTTCCTATCCTTTGTTCATTGATACGGAAGGTGCGGGAGGAAACGGACGTGCGGACGGACTGGATAAAGAGATGAGGACAGCGGTCTGCAAGGCGTTCTGTGAGACGATAGAAAATGCAGGTTACACAGCCGGCGTGTATGCAAGCAAAAGTTGGCTTCTGAACAATCTGGATACGGAGCAGTTATCTTCCTATACGACATGGCTGGCGCAATATTCTTCGCAACCTACCTATGAGGGCGACTATGCCATGTGGCAGTATACGTCCGCCGGAAAGATCGACGGAATCAGTACGCTTGTTGATTACAATGTCAGTTACATGGATTATTAATATTTTGTTGCAGGAGTATAGAAAATGCAGTTGTCACGAAATAGAAATAAGATCATATCGATTCTTCTGTTTTTGATGCTTTTTGCATTGTCTTTGATCGGTATATGGAAAACAATATATTTCAGTGCGGACATCGATGAGTCCTATGCCCTTACTATGGCCTACCGCATCGTTGCGGGAGACCGGATGTTGGTGGATATGTGGGAACCTCATCAGATGTCGGCTGCATTGTATGCGCCGCTGGTCGCATTATATAAGGGCATCACCGGTTCTATGGAAGGTGCTCTTGTTTTTATGCGTATCTGCGGAGTTTTGATTCAGGGCAGCATCAGCGTTTTTTTGTATCTTACGATCCGGAAAAAATTGCCGCAGCTGCTTTCTGTGGTGCTTGCGTTTGCGTACTTTAATTTTACGCCGAAGCATATTCAATCGCCGGAATTTACGGTGCTGTTTTACTGGGCAATCATGGTGCTGATGCTTGCGCTTCTTCGCTTTTTTGATACGGAAAAAACGGGCTGGATGATTTTGGCGGGACTTTCCGTGAGCGTGATGGTACTGTGCTATCCGGCAGCGGTTTTGCTTTTTGTATACACGGCTTGTCTGCTGCTTGCAAAAAGAAAGAAGAAAGCATGTGCTTGGCTTGCAGCCACCTGCGCCGCGTGTGGGGCGCTTTTTGTGCTTTATCTCGTGATCGCCGGCGGCGGATTTGATATATTTACCAATGTTTCCTACATTTTGATGGATGAGTCACATGATCAGTCGCTGACAGCTCTGTTGGCAGATCATTTGAGGAGTATTTGGAACATGCTTGCGGTCTTACTGGCCATGATGGTTTTGTGCCATGTGGGACGTCCTGTTTTTGCTAAGAAAAAAGGTGCGGACCGTCTGTTTTTCGGATTGCTCCTTTTGTTTGCCGGATGTTATGCGCTGTATCAGTTCCATACCATTCGGGAAGTGAATTTTACGATTTTTTATCCGGTTGTTTTGCAGCTCTTTGTTCTGGAGTGCTATGCGTATGTTACGTTTCCGCAGAACGGGGAAGATAAGCTTTGGTTTGCTGTTTCCATGCCCCTCAACCTGATTGGGGTGATTGTGATATTGTTTACGTCAAATGTGTTGACCGCGTATTCCATGAGCTTCTTTATGCCGTCCGTGATTCTGGGCGCCAGATATATTTACGGCGTGTACAGATGCAGGGAAGAGGATGAGACCGGAAAGAAAAAACGCAGCTATGCATGGATGGCGGTTTTGCTGTGCATCTGTGTGGTTGTTCAGATTATTGCGTCGCGGATTTTTTTGGTTCGTTTCACATCAACGCGCAGAAAAAATATATTTGAGGGCTATTATGAGGTAAATCACGATGTGCTCAAAGGGGTGCGTCTGGGAGATTTGGACTATGTCCAGTACGAGACGAAATCCGCCCTGCTTAAGCAGTACGTAAAAGAGGACGATACGTTTTTGTATGTAGGTTCCGATATGTTTTTGTACCCGCAGTTTGACGGGATGAAAATCGGTACGGGAAACACGATTTCCACCCCTGCATTTTCCGGACAGCTCATGCATTATTATGAAAATAATCCGGACAGAATACCGGACGTTGTTTTCGTGGACCGGGAGTACGTCGCAGATTTTTCGCAGCTCCTTATGCAGGAGCCGATGAAGACGTTTATGGAGACATATTTTGATACGGAAGGCGCAGCCGTGGAGACTGCGGTCACCGTATATCGGAGAGAAAGGTAAGAAGATGGATATTATCCGAATGATAGTATTGTTTTGCATATTGCTCCTTTATCCTCTGTTGCCGGGAGGACTTCTTTTGTCCTGCACCGGGAAGGGAAAAAAGGAAACCGTAAGCCGTATATTTTTGTACGGCTGTTTGTTGTGCGGCGGTTTGTTTTCTGTCATAGCCTTTTTCGGCGTCCGCAAGGGTGTGGATTTTTCCGTCTTTTCGAAGATTGTGTTTTTGGTCTTTCTCGGACTGGCGGCCGCTTGCGCACTTTGCATTTGGCGCATGAAAAAATATCGGGAGTGCATGGCGGGGATATTGCGGGATTTGAAGCGAAAGCCGGATTGGCGGATGGCGGTCTGTGTACTTGCTTTTCTTTTGGTCGGAGCTCTTTATGTCGTGCGTCCGTTCACGATGGAAGCGGAGTTTTCGGCGCCGGACAGAGTAGTTACCGTTCTGGATACCGGAATGCTTAACGGAGTCAATGTGATGACGGCCGAGGCGGCGCAGTGGGAAGGGAACTGGAAGGCGCAGATTTGCAATCTTCCGGTATTTTATGCCTGTCTTTGTGACTGGAGCGGTCTTTCTCCGGCGAAGCTTTTGTTTTCGGTGATACCGTTTGTTGTTTTATTTTCTGCATTCCTTGTGATTTCACTGTTTGCGGACTTGTTTTTGGGGGAAGAAAAGGAAAAAAATGCAGGCGCATGGCTTTTGTTTGCCATGATTACCCTGTGCGGAAATGCAGCGTACATGAATACATCCTACGGACTTTTGCATTTTCCTTATGAGGCGAAGACGATATTTTCCTGTATTCTTCTGCCGCTTTTTTTTCTGGCGCTTAAGAGGAAGGAAAACATAGTTTGGCCTTTGCTGATTTTTGTCAACGGGGTATTTCTCGTCGGTGTTTCGGCGGCGGGAATGATTGCTGTGTTTATGCTGCTTGTTTACGGGCTGAGTGTGCTTGTTTCTTTCCTGGCGGAAAGGAGGGGTAACCCATGGAAGTAACTTTGCTCTTTATGAAAATGGAGGACAAATATTGGGGTCTTTTCCTGGCGGCGCTTTTTTTCCTGTTTGTGCTTTGCCTTATGTATAAAGACAGGGATGAAAAGAAAGCACGCAATTATTTGTTTTTATCTTTGTACGGCGTAATTGCCTATTTGCTCTTTTTGTGTCCGCCTGTCTATGCGGCGGTGACAAAGCTTTGTCCGCAGCTTTCCGGCTACTATGAGCTGAGCCATGTGCAGATGATGGTTCCGGTCATGGTGATTGCAGCGGTCATGGCGCTGGAGGCGGCGCGGAAAGAAGGAAAGGGCAGAATGGCCGGATTGCTGGCCGGTTTCTTCGTTCTTTTGGCGGTGACCGGTGACTTTGCTTATGTGCCTGCCGAGGATGCAAAATGGCAGGCGGAGTGCAGCCTTGAGGAAAAAGAGGCCTTTGATTTGATTCTGCGCCATGCAAAAGACAGAGGCGATGACGGAAAAATCCGGATTTGGGGTATGGAGGAGCTCATGGCGAAAAGCAGACTGTATGACAGCGATTTCCAGCCTTTGTACGGAAAAGATATCGGTGTTTCTCCGGAAAAATACAGCGCTTTGCAGCAGGCTATGTACCAGTGCTACAGTGCGTATGACGTGGTAGGCGGAACGGCGATCAATATTAAGGACCGGCTGGATGCTTTGTCCGGGCCGCCCCATCAGTATGCGGAACTGGACTGTGAATATGTGATTTTGCACGATCCGAAGAAGCAGTTTGACGATTATGATGAATTTTTTAAGGACGATGAGTTTGATGCTGTAAGTTATTTTTCGGCGCTTGGCTATGAAGCGGTCGGAAGAACGGAGCATATGCTCCTATTTTACAGACAGGAAGGATAGAAGAAAACATGGTGATATTACAGGGGATTTCTGTATTTTTTCATATGTGTGTCATACCGTTTCTGGTAGGCTGTATTTTGGTCTCGGCAAAAGAAGCTGAGAAGAAGTGCAATGTGGCAGTGCGGACGGCGGCCGGTCTGATGGTGACGTATGCGCTTTATGAGATTCTCACCCTGGCTATGCAGCTGCGCGGGAAGGGATTTCGGGAAGTGTCACAAATGTATTTGTACATTGTGCTGGCGCTTGCCTTTGCGGGACTTCTTTTCTTTGGGTATGAAGTCGTGTGCAAAATCCGCGGAAAACACTTGAAAAACTATCTTCTTTTGGAAAAACCGGACGGTTTTATGATTGCTGCGCTCGTGCTGATCGGTATACAGATTGCAGCGATTCTGCTTATGGCGACACCGGATAAGGACGATGCTTTTTATTCCGGACTTTCTTCCATGAGTCTTTCTTACGACTATCTTTTGGAATATGATGCGTACAACGGAAATATGGTCAAGGAAATCAGTGCCCGCTATAAGATTTCGGCGTTGCCGGTGTATCAGGCTGCGCTGTCTCTCTTTTCGGGACTCCACCATCTGGTGATTACCCACAATCTGTTTCCGCTGTTTTACATGCCTCTGGCTTATGCTTTGTACGATAAAATCGGAAAAAGCTTTTTGGAAAAAGAGGGCCACGGAAAAGCGCGGGGAAAATTCATGTTTGCTTTTGCGCTACTTCATATGATCGGCAATTATTACGTGTTCAGCCCGGAAAACTTTCTTGTGACCCGTATTTGGCAGGGAAAAGCGCTTTTTGCCGCCATCGGTGTTCCGTTTCTTTGGATTTGCGGTCAGACTGTTTTTCTGGAAGAGAAGACCGGAATCGGCCGGCAGCTGAAAGGATGGTTTCTGCTTGCCTGCACGTTACTTGCCTGCACGTTTATGGGCGAGACGGGGCTGTTTCTCGGCGTGTTCATGGTGGCGTGCCAGACCATGGCAGGTTGCCTTGTGACAAAGAAATGGTGGAAACTGATACCTGCAGTTCTTTGCTGTGTTCCGGAGTTTTTGATTGTTGTGAAATTTTTAATGTAAAGGAGTATGTCTGTGAGCGTACTGTTTGAGTTGAAAGATAAAATAGATATGTATTTCGGTACCGGTTCCATAGGGATACTGTTTGTCTGTGCGCTTCTTTTGTGGATGGTCCGGAAAGAGAAAAGCAACCAGATGCGTTTTTACGTGTATTATGTGGTGACCGCTTTTGTTGCCATGTTCAATCCGGTTTCTCTTTTTGTGCTGGATAAAACAGGGCACATGGAAGTCTTTGAACGGTTTTTCTGGCTGTTGATGACGACATTTTTGATTGCACTCACCGTTGCTGTTTTGACGGAAAAGAAAAAAATGCTCTTTTTGCCGCTGCTGCTTTTGCTGTTTTTGTGCGGGCAGAGCGTGTTCACCGACACGGAGTACAAACCGGCGGAAAATGCGGAAAAGATCAGTCAGGAAGCCATTGAAGTCAGTGACATTATTTTGCGGGATTATCGGGGGCTTTCGGCGGATGAGGAGATTGTGCCGAACCTGACCGGTGTCAAAGCACCCCGTGCGGTTGTGACGGAACCTCTCTGCGAAGATATCCGGATGTACAACGCCAATATCCGTCTTTGGTATGTGCGCAAAAATTTCGGAAACTTCTTTACAAAGCGGTACAACAAACTGGCATCGCTTATGACCATGGACAATGAGGCAATTCCGGTAAAAACACTGACAGCCAGAATGCGCGCGCGCAAATTTGATTATTTTGTGCTGGGCAACTGGCAGACGCTGACCGGAGATGTGGATGCATATGATATTGCAATGATCGGTCAGACCGAAAATTACCGGGTTTATAAATATGACCGGCCTCCGCGTTACCGCATGACGCAGTTTGCGGATGTGAATGACTATCAGTGTATGAGCTACCTGATTACCGACGGAAAGGGCGGAATGATCGTGGTGGACGGCGGCCGGGCATGGCAGTCGGAGGCCCTTGTCAATGAGATTAAAAAGAGAGGCGGCGTCGTACACACGTGGATTATTACCCATCCACACGATGATCACTGCGGCGTTTTGGCATCGGTTCTCGAGGCCGAGTGGGACAAAACGGAAATAGAAATCGGACAGATACTGATCGGCGAGATGGATTACGATGAGGTTCAGGCCAGAAATGAAAGAGGCAAGGATACCTACAGCTATCTTTTGATGGGGCTGGAGCGTTTTGGTAATGTCAGATGGCTTTCGGCGGGAGATGAGCTGGAAATTCTCGGACTTAAGATGAAAGTGCTCCACACCTGCAATCAGACGGTGCTGGATCACAGTGATAATATTATGAATGACGGCTCAATGGTGTTCAAACTGAGCGGACAGAGCAAGAGCGTTCTCTTCCTGGCGGATACGGCGGATAACAGTGCGGAGATTGCAGCGCAGGTGTCGGATTACTCACAGGGAAGTGAGATCGGAAGACTCATTGCAGATGAGATTCTGGCCAATTATCCGGACGATGTCAAGTCGGATGTGGTACAGATGTCGCACCACGGAAACGGTTCCTATCCGGATTATTTTTATGAGGCGATTGCGCCGAGAGCGGCGTTTTTTGCGGCTCCGGACTGGCTGATGGAAAATAAAAACAAAGACACCGGTGAGCCGAGTTATTATTCGACACCGCATTATGTGGAATTGATGGAGCGGCTGGGGGCCAGAATTATTTCCTACAGCTCGGAAAAAAACTATGTAAAATTCCGTTAAGAAGCCGCAGGAATTTGATATTTCCGAGGATATATGGTATGATAAATAAGTATGTTTGCGCTCTGACGGCAGGCAACAGGAGAAAATAGCAATGAATACTTTTTTGAGTAAGTTCTTTTCACTTCCGAAAGAACTGTGGCATAATCGAAGATTGATTTGGAAACTTTCCAAAAATGACTTTAAAACAAGATACGCAGGTTCCTACCTGGGTATCATTTGGGCGTTTGTACAGCCGGTTATCACGATTCTCGTGTACTGGTTCGTGTTCGAAAAAGGATTCGGCGCAAAGCCGGAGATGTTCAAGTCCGGCGTGGAGGTTCCGTTTGTCATTTATCTGACGAGCGGACTTGTTCCGTGGTTCTTTTTCTCGGAAGCCGTCACCCAGTCTACAAATGCGCTTCTGGAATACAACTATCTTGTAAAAAAGGTTGTATTTAAAATCAGCATTCTTCCGCTGATTAAGATTATTGCAGCATGTTTTATCCACGTTTTCTTTGTGGGCGTACTGCTGATTATTTACTTTATTTACGGTTACGGACTCAGCCCGTATTTGGTCCAGCTCATTTATTACAGCCTTTGTATGTTTGTTCTGGTGCTGGCACTCAGTTACACATTCTGTTCTGTGGTTGTCTTTTTCCGGGATCTTTCCCAGATTGTGGCCATCGCACTTCAGATCGGAATGTGGGCGACCCCGATTATGTGGTCGATGACAAGAATGGAAGGAACAGCGTTTGAGACGATTTTCAAGCTCAATCCGCTCTACTATATCGTAAACGGTTACAGACAGTCACTGTTTGATCAGACATGGTTTTTTGAAAACTGGCAGCTCACCCTTTACTTCTGGGCAGTAACTATTTTACTTTTTGCCTTCGGAACCGTGGTATTCAAACGCCTGAAACCGCACTTCGCAGACGTGCTGTAGATTTTATGTAGTGCGAGCGCCCTCATGGAAGAACATATCGTCACATACAGGTAGCCATATTGAAAAAATGGAAAAGGAAACTGTTATGGAAAACAACACATCGAAAGCCCCGGTTGTGATCCGGGTTTCAGAATTAAATAAAGTATACAAGCTCTACGACAAGCCTTCCGATCGCCTCAAAGAGTCGCTGGGACTTTCCCGCGGCAAGCGGTACAAAGAGCACTATGCACTGAAAAATGTCAGCTTTGATGTGCAAAGAGGAGAGAGTGTCGGTATCATCGGAACGAACGGTTCCGGAAAATCGACGATTCTCAAGATTATTACCGGGGTGCTGAACAAGACGAGCGGTGATTTGGAAGTTGACGGTCGTATCTCTGCGTTGCTTGAACTGGGAGCCGGTTTCAATATGGAGTATACCGGAATTGAAAATATATATTTAAACGGTACGATGATCGGTTTTTCTGAGGAGGAGATAGATGCCAAGCTGCAGGATATTCTGGATTTTGCGGATATCGGTGATTTCGTGTATCAGCCGGTGAAGACTTACAGTTCCGGTATGTTTGTGCGTCTCGCTTTTGCGGTGGCGATCAACATTGAGCCGGAAATCCTCATCGTGGACGAGGCGCTTTCTGTGGGAGATGTGTTCTTCCAAATGAAATGTTTCCACAAATTTGAAGAGTTCAAAGAGATGGGTAAAACCATTCTTTTTGTCAGTCATGATCTATCCAGTATTGCAAAATATTGCGACAGGGTGATTCTTTTGAATCAGGGTGTAAAATTAGCCGAAGGCGATCCGAAGGATATGATCAATATGTATAAAAAGCTTCTTGTGAACCAGCTGGATGTGGAGACGCTGGAAGATATTTCCGGCAAGAGTAAGCTGACGCTGGAAGAGGGGGCTCCGGATGCCTGGAAACGCAATTTTACCATCAATGATGATGTGCTCGACTACGGAGAGCGCCAGGCGGAGATCGTGGATTTCGCCGTGGTCGACGAGTACGGTGCATTCAGTAACATTATTCAAAAAGGATCGGTATTTGAGGTAAAAGCAAAACTGCATTTTAATGAGACAGTGAAAGATCCGATTTTTACCTTCACGATCAAGGACAAAAAGGGAACGGACATTACCGGAACCAACACCATGTTTGAGAGAGTGGAGACCGGAGTGTGCGAAAGGGGACAGGAACGGATCGTGACTTATCGCCAGCAGATGAATCTGCAGGGCGGCGATTATCTGATTTCTCTCGGATGTACCGGCTATGTGGGAGATGAGTTCAAAGTATATCACAGATTATATGATCTGTTCAGTGTTTCTGTTATTTCAGACAAAAACACGGTCGGATTTTTCGATATGAACACGGAGATTACCGTGGAGGAGATTTAGACATGCGCACGAACCGTCAGGGAAATATAAAACGCTTTTTTGATATACAGGATACAGATCTTGTGCTCGAAGTGCGCGGTCAGGCTTTGCCGCTTCGGGAAGCAGAGTATGATTATATTTTCTGGGAACCGTCCGGAGCGGAGGAGAAAACAGTGTCTGTGAAAAATCTGTACGCACTGCTTTCGGCCACCGGGAAACTGGTTGTATATTTTGACAATCCTTTCAGCGTGCATGCGTTTGCCCGGGGATTTTCCGGAGAGCAGGATGCGCAGCTTGGTTATCCGCTGCTTACCGCACTGGAAAGTGCTTTGGCGGAAAGCGGCGAAACCGTATATTCCAAGTGTTACTATCCGTATCCGAGTGTGGAGTTTCCGTGTGCTTTTTTCTCGGACAAAAGACTTCCGGGGAAAAATGAATGTGACGATGTTTATTACAATTTTGACAGGGCGCGTATGGAGTCCTTTGATGAGCGCAGCGGAGCGGACCGGGTAACAGCGGGCGGAATGTATCCGTATCTGGCGCATGCATATATGCTTGTTCTCTCGAAGGCACCGCTTAACGGATCTCCGATGTATGTGCGTTTCTCCAACGAGAGACGGGAGGATGCGCAGATCCGCACGGAAATTTATGAAGATGGTGTTGTGAAGCGGGCGGTTACCCCGGCAGCAAAAGCCCATGTTCTTTCCATGAAAAAGACAGAGCCGCTTTTGGCAGAAAGTTTGCAGGGGCTTACTATTCTGGGAAAAGCGTGTGACATAAATCATAGTTTGGCGGCAGACGAAACAGCGGGCAGCGTAACATTTGCCTTTGAAAAGGGCGAGAGCCTGGAACAGAGATTGGATGCGATGCTGGAAGAGGGGCGCTTCGAAGAAGTGAAAGACGTACTTCTTTCTTTCTGCGACAGTCTCAGAAGCCGTGACTTGGCGGAGTTTGCCATGACAGATTCCTTTCGGAAAGTGTTCGGAGAGATTGACGGATGGGAAGATTACCGCTGGAAATCACTTGCGGTGACGGATGTGGATCTGGTTTGTCAGAATATTTTGCTTTCCGACAAAGCAGTGGTGATTGATTATGAGTGGACCTTTGACTTCCCGGTTCCGGTGGAGTTTTTAGTGTTCCGTTTCTTATATTTTTATTTGGAGGCAAAAAACAGAAACTGCCCGGAGCAGGATGGGTTTGCCGGAATCTATGAGGAAGCGGGCGTTACCGGAGAGATGAAAGAGATCTTCCTTGCCATGGAAACATCTTTCCAGCGCTATGTACAGCAGGGAGCGAAAGTGCTCTGCAACAGCTTTGATGAGGAAGGTAAGCCGGTGCTTACTGCAGCGGAAATACAAAGACAGCTCGCAGAACTGGAAGGGAAAAATATTACGGTTTGCAGCGCGGAAGGCGAGGGACAGACTATCGCGGCAAAACGTTCCCCGGAAGGGATTTATCTGTACCGGATTCCGGAAATATCTGACGGTACGAAAATAAACCTGACAGGCTTTGATGCGTCCGAAGGAAAAGCGTGCGTGCTCCGTATCGGAGCCATGGCTTCCTGTGACGGTGTGCACAGAGGACTTTCTTTTGAGACGAACGGACTGCATCTGGGAGGACTTTTGTATTTGTATGAAAATGAGCTTCCGACAATATCGGTAAGCGGCCTTTCGGATAATGCGGGAGCCGAAATCAGTGTGGAAGAGATTGCTATGTCGGAGGCGGCGATCCGGGAACTTCGGACGACGATTTCCGATATGCGGTTTATTATAGACAACAGGGAGCAGCAGATTGCAGACCTGAAAAACAGTGCCAGCTGGAAGCTGACAAAGCCGCTTCGGGCACTGAAAGGAAACAAAGAGGAGTAAGTATGACAGAGGAAAAGACAATGGCTCCATCGGATATGGAAGCCTATTATAAAGATCTGTATGAGAGAGAAAAGGCAAAAAATGAAAAGCTGACCTATCGTCTGGCAGACAGTCAGAGGGAGGTGGAAGATCTCACACGCAAGCTCGATAAGATCAAAGGTTCCATTTTCTGGAAGATGGCCAAACCGTTTCGGGTGGTGATCAATTTCTTTATCGCCACCAAAAACAGAATTTTGTGTCACGGAAATCCGAAAGGAATTGCCAGAAAACTGGTGAACAAGTATCGTGAAAAACGAGCAATCAAAATACATGGAACAGGAAGCTTTCCGAGCGCAGCGCAGCGAAAGGCAGAGGAAGAGACAAAGTTTTCCCGGGATATCAAAATCAGTATTCTGGTGCCTTTGTACAATACGCCGGAAAAATTCCTGCGTGAGATGATCGAATCGGTTCAGGTGCAGACCTATAAGAACTGGGAACTTTGCCTGGCGGACGGCTCCGATGCGGAGCACGCATTTGTCGGTGAGATTTGTAACGCATACCGGGAAAAGGATCCGAGAATTGTTT
Source organism: Lachnospiraceae bacterium (assembly GCA_045535935.1). Lineage (GTDB taxonomy): Bacteria > Bacillota > Clostridia > Lachnospirales > Lachnospiraceae > SVFI01. Next base: position 80,009 of record JAZSMO010000032.1, read on the forward strand.
ATAAAAAACTGGAAAAGAATGAAGGTATTTCCGGAAACACCAATCAGTGCTATCAGATGGCGACCGGAGATTACATCGGACTGTTCGATCATGATGACCTGCTTCACCCGAGTGTTCTTTACGAATATATGAAGGTCATTTGCGAGCAGAATGCAGATTATATTTACTGTGATGAGGCGACCTTTAAAGGAAACAGCATCAACCACATGATTACGCTGCATTTTAAACCGGATTTTGCGCCGGACAATCTCCGTGCCAACAATTATATTTGTCATTTCAGCGTATTTAAAAAGGAATTGCTTTCCGGTGGGGAACTGTTCCGCAGTCAGTTTGACGGAAGTCAGGATCACGACATGATTCTGCGCCTGACACAGAAGGCGGAAAAGATTGTCCACGTACCGAAGATTTTATACTACTGGCGTTCCCACAAGGGAAGTGTGGCGTCGGGAATTGATGCCAAAACCTATGCCATCGATGCTGCAAAAGGTGCCATCGCAGAGCATTTGAAAGGGTTTGGATACAAAAATTTCGAGATTGAGAGCACAAGAGCATTTGCGACGATTTTCCGCATCCGCTACGATGTGACGGCCCGGCCGAAGGTGTCGATTGTCATAGCCAATAAGGATCACGTGGAAGATTTGTCCCGCTGTGTGGAATCCATCATCAATGTTTCCACCTATGACAACTATGAGATTGTCATCGTGGAAAACAACAGTGAGACACAGGAAATTCACACATATTATGAAGAAATCAGTCAGCATCCGCTTGTTCGTGTGGTAGAATATAAGGGAGCGTTCAACTATTCCAAGATTAACAATCTCGGTGTTGAGCATACGACCGGAGATTATGTGCTCCTGTTAAACAATGATACTCAGGTGATCACGCCGAACTGGATTGAGGAGATGCTCATGTATGCCCTCAGGGATGATGTGGGCGTGGTAGGCGCCAAGCTTTACTACGAGGACCGTACGATTCAGCATGCAGGTATTGTGGTCGGACTGGGAGCCCACCGTACGGCGGGACATACCCATTACCGCATCCCGGAAGCCAACGTCGGCTATATGGGCAAACTTTGCTACGCCCAGAATGTGTCGGCAGTGACAGGCGCCTGTATGATGGTGAAAAAATCCCTGTATGAGGAACTGGGCGGACTGGATGAGGAGTTTGCAGTAGCCCTCAACGATGTGGATTTCTGTTTAAAGGTGAGAGAAAAAGGACTTCTCAATATATTTACACCGTTTGCGGAGCTTTATCATTTCGAATCCAAGTCCAGAGGCTCGGACAAGAATGACAGCAGAGCGATCCGCTACCAGCAGGAGTCTGACCGTTTCAAGATCAAGTGGGAAAAAGTACTCGCCGCAGGCGATCCGTATTACAACCCGAATTTCTCGCTGGATCATTCCGACTTCACCGTAAATTGGAAGCGGGCAAAAAATTAATAGGAAACTATTCTCCGGTCAGCCGGAGGATTGCAATAAATCTATTTTGGAAATATAGGAGGATATGAAAAAATGAGCTACAAGGAAATGTTTGAATTCTGGTTAAATGATGATTATTTTGATCAGGCGACAAAGGATGAACTGCTTGCGATTCGCAACAACGAAGAGGAAGTGGAAGACAGATTTTATAAGGATCTTGAATTCGGTACCGGAGGCCTGCGCGGCGTAATCGGTGCTGGAACAAACCGTATGAATTTTTACACAGTCCGCAAAGCAACACAGGGACTTGCCAACTATATTTTAAAACAGGGAAGCCAGGAAAAAGGTGTTGCCATCGCATATGATTCCAGACGTTTTTCTCCGGAATTTGCAAAAGAAGCTGCCCTTTGTCTTTGTGCCAACGGTATCAAAGCATATTTGTTTGATGCCCTTCGCCCGACACCGGAGCTTTCTTTCGCTGTTCGTCAGCTTGGATGTACCGCAGGTATCGTTGTGACAGCCAGCCACAATCCGCCGGAGTACAACGGATACAAAGTATACTGGGAGGACGGCGCACAGGTAACATCGCCGAAAGATGTGGAAATCATTGCGGAAGTAAATGCAGTGACAGATTACCATACGGTGAAGACCATGGATGAGGAGAAGGCCAAAGCAGACGGACTTCTTACAATCATCGGCAAAGAAATCGACGATGCTTACATGGTAGAACTGAAGAAACAGATTGTTCATCAGGATATCATCGACGAGATGTCCGAGGAACTTAAAATTGTATACTCTCCGTTCAACGGAACCGGTCTTGTTCCGGTAAAACGCATTCTTTCCGAGCTCGGATTTAAGAATGTATATGTAGTTCCGGAGCAGGAAATGCCGGACCCGAACTTCACAACACTTGCTTACCCGAATCCGGAAGATCCGGCTGCATTTGAGCTTGCCCTTAAGCTTGCAAAAGAAGTCGGCGCCGACATCGTGCTGGCAACAGACCCGGATGCAGACCGTCTCGGCGTGTATGCACTGGATACAAAGAGCGGAGAATACGTTCCGTTTACCGGAAATATGTCAGGTATGCTCATTGCTGAGTATCTCCTCCGCGAGAAGAAAGCGACAGGTACCATGCCTGCAAACCCTGCTCTTGTAAAGACAATCGTTACAACGAATATGTCCGATGTGATCACAAAAGCTTACGATGTAAAACAGATCGAAGTGCTGACGGGATTCAAATACATCGGCGAGCAGATCAAATGGTTCGAGGAGAACAATACTTACAATTATGTGTTCGGTCTTGAGGAGAGCTACGGATGTCTGGCAGGAACCCATGCAAGAGACAAAGATGCGATCGTTGCGGTTATGTGTCTCTGCGAAGTGGCTGCTTACTGCAAGAAGAACGGTGTCACACTTTGGGATCAGATGATCAAAGTGTACGAAGAATACGGATATTTCAAAGAAGGACTTCACACAATCACAATGAAGGGTGTTTCCGGAGCGCAAGCAATCAAAGATATCATGGCAGCGCTTCGCGAGAATCCGATGAAAGAGCTTGCAGGCCTTAAAGTGCTCAAGGTTCGCGACTACGATGTGAATGTGGTGACAGATATGGCAACAGGCGAAAAGACAGAGACGGGACTTCCGAAATCCAACGTTCTGTACTTTGACCTGGAAAATGATTCATGGTGCTGTGCACGTCCTTCCGGTACAGAGCCGAAGATCAAATTCTACATGGGTATTAAGGGAGAATCCCTCGCCGATGCGGATGCGAAGCTGGAAGCACTGAAAAATGCCTTAATCGCAGCAATTCCGGAAGTATAAAAAGGAGATAAATCTGTCATGAAAAAATTGATGGAACAAATTATGAAATTCGGTGTGGTCGGAGTTGTGTGCTTTTTGATTGACTTCGCCATCACTATGGTAATTTCCACCCTGCTTCGCAACTATGCAGGGATGGAAACCGGTATGGCAGCGCTCATTGCTGCATTTTTCGGATTTACCATCTCGGTGATTATCAACTACATTCTTTCCATGAAATTTGTCTTTGCGCGGAAAGAGGATATGGACAGACGGAAAGAGTTTGTGATTTTTACCATACTCAGTCTGATCGGTCTCGGAATCCATGAGGTGATTATTTTTGTAAGTATTGAGTTTTTCCATATGGTTGAGAACTCTATATATACATTTGTACCGATGGAAAAAATGTCTCCGTCGACTGTGACAGCCGGAGCCAAAATATTTGCAACCGGTGTTGTAATGGTCTACAATTTTATTACCCGGAAAATTTTCCTGGAGAAGAAAGAGGATTAAACTATGGATAAAAAGATGATGTTGTTTATTCCGGCGTATAACTGCGAGAAGCAGATTGTGCGTGTTCTGGCGCAGCTGGATGAAGAGGTTCTTCCGTATTTTGAAGAGATTCTTGTGGTCAACAACCGAAGTACCGATGATACAGAAAAAGCAGTGCTTGAATATTTGGAGCAGAATCCTTCTCTTCCGGTGAAGCTGATGAGAAACGATGAGAACTACGGACTTGGAGGTTCCCAGAAAATGGCGTTCCACTATGCGGTGGATCACGGCTACGATTACGTGTGTATGCTCCACGGAGACGATCAGGGAGATATCCATGATTTCATTCCGATGCTGGAGAAAGGAATCTACAAGAAACATGACTGCGTCCTCGGCGCCCGCTTTATGAGAGGCTCCAGACTGCAGGGATATTCGGCGTTCCGTACCTTCGGAAACATTGTATATGATTTCATTTTTGCTTTTATTACCAAACAGAGAATCTTTGATTTGGGAAGCGGTCTGAATATGTACAGCACAAAAATGCTGGAGGACAGCTTTTTTGAAAAGTTCCCGGATAATCTGATGTTCAATTACGTGATGATCCTGGCTTCCCACTATTACAAGCATGATATTATCTTCTATCCGGTATCATGGAGAGAAGAAGATCAGGTATCCAATGTAAAAATGGTCAATCAGGCAATTAACGTGCTGAAAATGGCATTTTCTTACATGTTTAACAACGAAGTGATCAAACAGGAATATCGCGAAGTGACCCGCGATGGCTATACCTGTCAGCAGATCACGAAAATTGAAGAATAACAGGTGTTTTTAATGATTTGGTGGACATTGCTTATTGTCCTCGGATTTTTGGCAGTGCATTTGTTTAAAATGGCGAGGCTTTATCTGGTGCTTATGGAGCATAAGATTTCCTTTGGACGCTTTATACTGCTGTATTTCAGGACAACCTTTATCAATTTAATCATTCCGTTCAAACTCGGAGAAATATATCGTGTGGAAGAGATCGCGCGGGAGACGAAGGTTTGGCAGGTCGGTCTGCTCAGTGTTCTTGTGGACCGGTATTTTGACATGGCGGCGCTTTTTATGCTGTTGCTTCCGTTTGATTTGTTTTTCCGCAAGGGATTATCGCCGATTACCATTGTGGTTTTTGTGGTAATTGTTCTTGTTGCACTTTTGTATATGGCAATACCGGCAAGCTATTCCTATCTGAATCGGTATCTGATCATAAAAAAATCATCGGCCCGCTCGCTTGCAGCGCTCAGAGGTCTTGATGTAATCAAAAAGTGGTACGATTTTACGAAAAATCTCATTACCGGAAGGTCGGCGTTGATTGTTTTTGCATCGTTACTGGGATGGATGAGTGAGGTGATCACGCTGAAGGCGCTTGCATCATACAAAGGACTTGCCTTCGGTCTCGGTGATTTTGCTTCTTACATAGAAGCGATATTTATGAACGGAAACAGTCAGATTTTGACTATGTATACAGGAACTACGGCGCTTGCATTCCTTGTCCTGACCGTGGTCGGTTATTTAGCAGCACTGTGCAGTAGAGTGAGAAAGGGTAGATCATGAAGAAAGTAATTGTTGTTTATGATGACAGTCTCAAACCGAATAGAGAAATTCGAACAATCACGGGTGACAAATCATACGGAGAGACCATCTTTAAGCGTGTCACTTTGAAAGATCGGATGAAACAGGAAATTGAAAAAAACAAATCGGTACTCGCTATGTTGCAGTTTGGTGACGAAGAGGATGCTGAAAAATTAAAAGGCGATTTAATATCTACAGCCAAAGATCCGGCTAACACAGCGGTTGTATATTTATATTCCAATTTCGGACTGTCGGACACCAAAGAGTTTCAGAGTCTTCTTATCAAGGCAGGTTATATCAATGAAATATTTTCTGCCGGCTGCGGAGAGAAGACAGCAGCTGTGCTCCTGCCAGATGTGAGTACGTGTGTGAGTCAGATGGACTTATTGAAGGAGAGAAAAGTATCTGCGGAACGTATCGAGACAGACGCGTTCATGGATCTTTCCGTGCTCAGTAATTTCCTGACGTTTATTACCAGCGGATTCGATGCGAGGTTCTTTAATGCACTGGCCGGGGATGAATATACGGTCACAAAGCGATCTACGAAGATAGATAAAATTAAATCAGAATATAACTTCTACTACTTGTTGCCGGAAAATATGAAGATGTGGTTTGTGATGCCATATGATTATACAGAGGATGCAGGCAGCGCATCGTATACCATGGAACGTTTTCACATGACGGATATTGCGATTCGGTTTGTGCATGGGGCGGTAAGCACGGATGAGCTTTCGGACATACTGGATAAGCTTTTCTATTTCGTAAAATTGCGTAAGGAAAAAGCAGTAGATGAGAAGACGGCGGCAGAAGTGGCAGCGGATCTTTATGTGAATAAGCTGAAAAGTCGTATGGAGGATTTGAAGAAACTTCCGGAGTATACACAGTTTGATTCCCTGATTGCCATGGGAACGAAATACGACAGTATCGATGCGATTGTGGAACATTATCTGCGTCTGTATGAAAAGGTGTCCAAAGCAGCGGAGAGAGAGACAAAACTCGTGGTGGGGCACGGAGATCTTTGTTTCTCCAATATTTTATACAGCCGGGAGGCAAATCTTTTGAAATTAATCGATCCGAAGGGAGCTCTTACAGAGGAAGAACTTTATACGGATCCTTATTATGATCTTGCAAAGTTATCGCATTCCATCTGCGGATGTTATGACTTTTTCAACAGCGGTCTGTATCAGATTACGATGGAACGTGATATGAAGATCCGGCTTTCGGTTGACACGAATCCGGAGCCATATATGGATATTTTCAAAAAATATCTGGAGATAAACGGGTATAGCTATACGAAGGTGCGACTGTATGAGGCAAGTCTTTTCCTTTCCATGCTTCCATATCATATGGATCAGCCGGGAAAAGTATTCGGATTTTTGCTGAATGCGGTACGTATTTTAGAGGAGGTTGAGGAATGTACAAAGAGTTGACATTTTGTTTCGATATCGACGGAACGATCTGTCCGATTAAGAGAAAGGACCAGGAATATATCGATCTGGTTCCGTTTCCGGAGATGGTTGCAAAAATACGTGAGTATAAAGAGGGCGGTGCGAAAATCGTACTGTTTACGTCGCGCAATATGAACAGCTACGGGGGAAACATCGGCATGATCAATGCCAACACAGCAAAGGTGCTTCTCGCATGGCTGGATAAATGGGATATTCCGTATGATGAAATTGTATACGGAAAACCATGGCCGGGGCACAAGGGTTTTTATGTGGATGACCGTACGGTTCGTCCGGATGAGTTTTTGAAATGCACCGTGGAAGAGATGGATGCACTTTGTAAAGGAAGTCGTTGCACGGAGGAATAACAATGAGAAAATGGCTGCTTGCGCTCAGCGTAGCGAGTCTTGTGGTTGTCAGCCTGATCTGTATCCTGTGGTTGGATGAGAATCGAGTGAACATCCCTGTGATCAGTGAAGAAAAGGCTCAGAAAATTGAAAATGAGTTGGCAGAGCAGTCCGATGCAATGAAATTTGATCTTAAGTTTGCCGGTGAAGCTCTTGCGTATGATTCTGCCGGCAAAACTTATTTTCTGCCGCTTTCCATGGAAAACGAGCAGTGGGAAGCAGGATCATTTGAAGCAGACAACGGTGTGGAGATTTATTTTCTGCAGGATTTTACAGAGGAAAATAAGCTGCATCTGATGAAGGAAAATAGGGCGCTCCCTTTTTTGGCAGTTTCGGATTCCGGATATGGCAGGTTTTTTTTGAAACTGACCGGACTTCCGGTGCTTTCTTTTGCCGGAACGGAGCAGATGACGGAAAGCGGGGAAATACTGTTCGAGATGTCGCTCTATGATACAGAGCACGAGGGGGATTGGGTAAAGCGCAGTCTCACAACAAGTACTTTGCGCGGAAATACCAGTCTGAATTATGAAAAAAAGAGTCTTCGTCTGAAGTTAAAGAAGCAGGCGGAAGACGGAACATATGAAAAAGAGAATAAAAATCTGCTTGGGATTCGCAGTGACGATGACTGGATTCTGAACAGTTTGTATGCAGATAATTCACGAATCAGAGACAAGCTGGCAATGGATCTGTGGCAGGAAGTCGGTGCCTTCAACAATCCGTACGGACAGAATTTCGGGGTGAACGGAGAATATGTGGAAGTTTTTATCAATGAAGGCTATGCAGGTATCTATCTGCTGACACATCCTGTTGACCGGAAACAGCTTGGTATGGACAGTGTATCTTCCCAGATTGCTGCCGGAAAAGATATAGTGGAGAGCATCTACAAAAAGAAATATACGGCGTCATGGCAGGCAGCGGATTTTGCGGGCGAGTTGCCGGATCCGAACATGCCGGATTACCGCGGCGGATTTTATCTGAAGGGCGATACCATACTGCAAAATGAGCAGGAGTGGGAACCGCTCCGAGAGCTGGCAACCTGTATCGAGTCGGAGGATGCGGTGTTCAAGGCGCAGATCGGCCGTTTGGCAGATGTCTCCAATATATTGGATAACTGGTTGTTTTTTCAGGCAATTGCAGGTTTTGATAACGAAAATAAAAATGTGTATTACGTAACCAGACAAAAGGATATGGGAAGTTATGGTTACTTTATACCATGGGATATGAATATTTCTTTCGGAGCAGTATATGCGGAAAACCAATATTACTGCGAGGAAACGATGAGTGAAACCGATACCGTCGTGGCGTTTCAGCCGGGAATGAGACTGGTGGAGCTGGATGCGGCGGATTCACGGGAGATAGTGAAAGAGAAATGGATGACTTGGAGGACAGATGTTTTCTCCACGGAATCGATTATGAATAAAATGGATGCCTTGGCAAGCCTGCTTGCCGAATCAGGTGCAATGGAGCGGGAGATGCAAAGGTGGCCGGAGGGAAATGCCGATCCGGATATTCGTTTTATGAAAGAATTTACACAGAAGAGATTGGAATTTATGGATGCTTATGTGGAAGGGCTTGAGTGATGAAGAAAAGCAGGCATGAGTACAAATTTCAGATGGATGAGAGAGACATTGTTCTGCTTTCGGCCCGGTTGCAGGGGATTATGAAAAAAGATCCTCACATAAATAAAAACGGGTGTTATCATATAAGAAGTGTCTATTTCGATGATTATGCGGATACTTGCTACTACCAAAACGAAGCAGGCACGGATCCGAGAGCAAAGTACCGCATAAGGATTTATAATGGGTCGGATGCGAGTATAAAGCTGGAAAAGAAAGTGAAGCAGAACGGAATGACAAGAAAGTATTCGGCGCCGCTCACCCGAGCGCAGGCCGATTTGCTGATTGCCGGAAAATGTCTTCCGATGGACCGGGAGACATTTGGGACATATCCGATGTTGCTTCAAAAGTTTCTTGTTTTGATGCAGACAAGACACATGCAACCCAAGGTGATTGTTTCCTATGACAGGTTCCCTTATATTGATTCCAGGGGGAATGTGAGAGTCACTTTTGACAAAAACATGGCGGCTTCCGTGGATTTTTCTCATTTTTTCGAGCCGAATCTGCGTAAGGAGCCGATTATGCCGCCGGGCATACATCTGATGGAGGTAAAGTATGATGAGTTTTTACCGGCGCATATAAAAAGCCGGCTGGATATCGGCCATCTCAGGCAGACAACCTTTTCAAAATATTATATGTGTAGAAAGAGGAAAAAATTATGAGTACATTTTCTGATATTTTTAAAAAATCATTTTTAGACGGCTTTTCGGGGAGTGACATCACTACCGCACGAATTCTGGTCACTCTTCTGGTGACAAGTCTGATTGCCCTGTATATTTTTGCAGTATATTATGTCGCATCCAAAAAGAATTACTATTCTAAGACGTTTAATATATCGCTGGCATTGATTGCGGTGATCACGGCGGGAATTATTCTTGCAATGCAGTCCAATCTTGTGATTTCCCTCGGTATGGTCGGTGCTCTTTCGATTGTCCGTTTTCGTACGGCGATCAAAGATCCGATGGATCTGATCTTTTTATTCTGGTCGATCAGTACCGGTATTATCTGCGGAGCGGAAATGTACAAAATAGCGATTATTACCTCTCTGGTGATTACGATCGGGCTTTTTGTGCTTGAACTCACACCGGCGGGAAAGGCAAGTGCCCTTCTTATCGTCAATGCGGACGGAATCGATGCGGAGCCGGAGATTAAGGCAGTGATCGATAAGTATACCAAAAGAAGCAGGATAAAATCGCGCAATGTAAGCAAGGACAGTCTGGATCTTATTGTGGATATAAAAACATCCAACGAGCAGGAACTTTTGAAAGAAATCATGGAGCTGAAGGGTGTGTTTGGGGCCTCTGTGATGGCACATGACGGAGAAGTTACTGTTTAGAAAAGGGAATGGATAGAAATAGAATAAATCGGAGGACACATATGAAATTCACAGTTTTAATTACAATGGCCGGTCTCGGCTCACGTTTCAGAAAAGTGGGATATACGGTTCCGAAATATCAGATCGAAGCACACGGGAAAACTCTGTTTGAGTGGTCTATGGAGAGTTTAAAAGGATTTCAGAAAGAGGAGAATGATTATATATTTGTCGTTCGTAAAGAGGATGATGCGGAAGATTTTATCCGCAGTACCTGTGAGAAGATCGGTATCCGCAATGTAACTGTGATTGGAATCGACTATTTGACAGACGGGCAGGCGACGACAGCTATGCTTGCCAAGGATGCATGGGATCCGGATTCCGCACTTATGATCTATAATATTGATACCTATGTGGAAGCATATGAAATGAAAGAGGAACAGGTAGCCGGAGACGGTTTTATACCATGTTTCCATGCGGATGGTGATCACTGGAGCTTTGCAAAGCTTGATGAAGCCGGAAAAGTGGTAGAAGTGCGCGAAAAAGTTCGCATTTCAGACAATTGTACGTTGGGAGCATATTATTTTAAGACTTGTCGTCTTTATGAACAGCTCTACAACGAGTATTATACCGGAGATGAAAAGCTTGAAAAGGGTGAGAAATACGTGGCACCGCTTTATAATTATCTGATCTCCAAAGGCGGCGATGTGCGCATTTCGATTGTGGATTACGATAAGGTACACGTACTCGGAACACCGGAAGAACTGAATTACTTTTTGGAAAACTATAAAGCCTGAGAAGGTAGGATAGATGATAGAGTCTGTAAAAAGTCAATGGAGAAAACTGAATAGGACAGCACTTTTTTGTGCGCTGGTACATTTTTTTGTCAGCTTTTTCACAGATCGTCTGATATTTGAGTATGTGCTTTTGGATTTTTCGGGCGTCAAAAATGTGCTGAGAAGTATAGAGGCATGGGGAGTGAAAGCGGTTTTTTTGCTCCTGCTTGTATTTTTATGGCAGGGGGCATTTTGGGCGATAAAATGCGCAAATCGCAGATTTATAAAGATAGCTGCAGGTTATTTACTGTTTATGTGTCTGATGCTTGTCTTTACATGGCCGGGGATATGGCGCATGGATGAATTCGGAATTCTTTCCTCTTCGATTCAGCTGTTTCCGCATTTTTGGCAAAATTATATAACAAGTGTATTTTATATACTGGCATTGATGCTCCTACCATTTCCGGCAGGAGTCATTATTGTACAGTGTTTTTGCATTTCTCTCATTGTGGCCAGAGTAGTTACTCTCTGCCTCAGAGAGTTTGAAGATTTAACAAAAGGGAAGCGATATGGCGCAGTGTTGTTGCTGTTGCCGTTTTTTATGTTTCCGGTAATCGATTCCAACCTTTACCCAATCCGCATGAGTTTGTATGCCTTTTTGGAGCTTTTGCTTATTGCGGAGCTCTTCTTCCTGCTGAAATGCGAGCAGAAGGAAAGGTCAAAGGGGTATTGGAGTTATATTACGCTTCTTTCCTGTGTCGTGACAATTTGGCGGACGGAAGCAATCTATTATTTGGTGGCATATCCTGTGATTTTGCTTATGATAGGGAAAGGCCGCAGATTTGCGAAGCAGACATTGTGTTTTTTGATAGCGTTCGTTATTTTATTTATGCCGCAGAAAATAGGAGAGAAACTGACCAGCGGACAGCAGTATGAACTGACCAGTGTTGTTCTTCCGCTCGTACCTCTGGTGGAGGCAGCAAATGAACATGGTGATGTACAAGATAGAGAACTTCTTGCTGTCATCGACCAGGTAATCAATGTGGAAGTGACCTTAGAGGGGGCCGCCGGGGGAAAGTCGGGAATAAATCTGTTCTGGGGAGAGCCGCAGTTTCAAAGAGAGTATAATGAAAGACAGTTTGCAAAATTTAAATCTGCATTTTATAAATTAGCAATCAAGTATCCGGATGTATTTTTAAAAGAACGGATGAAGACATTTGCGGACAGCTCGGATCTTTTGGAAAATACAACGGATTTGTTTGTGAGAGACGGTGTGCCAAACTATGAGAGTTTTAAAAAGTATCCGCTGTCTCTGCCATGGAACAACGAAATAAGAACAGGTGTTATCAAAATGTTGGAGCTTCGTGACATGCACAATTACAATGTGAAGTACAAAGTTACGGATATGGTGTATTCGGCGATTCCTGCCATTGTAATACTGATTGCCGCAGCTTGTTTCCTTCTGGCAAAAAGAAGGTGGACGCAGCTTGTACTTGTGCTGGCGGTATTGGCGAAAGTTCCTCTCGTGTTTTTGACGGCGCCGTCCAGATTGTTTATGTATTATTATTCGGTATATCTAATTGGATATTGTGTGTTATTTTATGCGACTTATCGAATTTTGGGGAGCAGACATGTTAAGCATATGCCGGAGGCCGGAGAAGGAGGGAAAGGTAATGGGAAAAATTAACAGGACACTTTCTTTCTTAAAAAGAAACGGGCTGCGTCCTACCGCCTATGCGGTGATGGAACGGCTTGGAAAATGGGGACCGGACCCGGAGCAGCGCAAGGCAGACCTATATGCGGGCAAGGCGCTGGATGAGATGACAGGCACGGGTGTTTTACAGGAAAAATATCGGTTCAGTATTGTTGTGCCGACATATGAAACAGCAGAACCGTATTTGCGTGAGATGTTAGATTCGGTATGTGCGCAAACCTATTCCGACTGGCAGCTTGTCATTGCCGATGCCTCGGCTTCTGACAAGGTATATCAGGTCGTGAAGGAATATAATGACAGCAGGATCAAGTATGTGCGGCTTGAGGAAAACAAAGGAATCTCGGACAATACAAATCAGGCGATGCAATATGCCGACGGCGATTATATCGGACTTTTGGATCACGATGACACGTTACATCCGGAAGCTTTGATGGAAATAGCAGCTTTGCTGGAGAAAAATACTTATGAAATGATATATACAGACGAAGATAAGATCAATGAGGACAGCAGTCTTCGGTTTGAACCGAATTTTAAACCGGATTTTAATTTTGATTTTCTGCTTTCCAATAATTATATCTGCCATTTTACTGTGCTGAGCAGAAAGCTCGCAGAGCGCCTTTCCTTCCGTCCGGAGTACGACGGTGCCCAGGATTACGATCTTTTTTTGCAGGCGGTGTATGAAATTGAAAAAATGCACCGGGACGAGAGTTGCGCAGAAAATCCACAAAATGAGATTCCGGAAACGTATATTCCATATGAGAAAAAATATATGTCAGAAAAAATCGGACATGTTCCGAGGATTCTTTATCATTGGCGGGCGCATACGGCTTCGACAGCGGACAATCCGGAGAGCAAACTTTATGCGTATGAGGCCGGCCGGCGGGCATTGGAGAATTTTGCAAAGGAAAACGGCTGGGATGTGTCGGTGACGAACACAAGACATTTGGGCTTTTACGAAGTGACATATCACCCGGATATCTTTGCGGTGAGAAAAGATGTGGTCGCAGTCTGCGGGAAAATGGTCCGAAAGGGCAGAGTGGTGCAGGGACCTGTGATGGACGGCAGAGAGCTGTTTGTCGGAATGAACCAAAGATACAGCGGATATATGCATAGAGCTGTGCTTAAATTTGAAGCGGATGGTGCGGCACAGGGATGTATCAAACGGAGAGAGGACGTGAGTTTGTCTCCGGAAAAACGAGAATGCGGGCGAATGGTTTATCTGCCCGACTTTGTTGTGAGGAAATAAAGATGCGGAAAACAACAGTCGTAATTCCGAATTACAACGGAAAAGCATATTTGGAAGATTGTCTCAGTTTTTTGAAACGCGCAAAAGGGACGGAGTTTGCGGTCATAGTGGTCGACAACGGTTCAACGGACGGTAGCTGTGAGATGACAAAACAGAAGTATCCTTGGGTGAAATTGATACAGCTCGGCGAAAATACCGGGTTCAGTCATGCGGTAAATGTAGGGATCAAAGCGTCGGAGACGCCATATGTGATCCTTCTCAACAACGATACGGTAGTGGAGCCTGATTTTGTTGTCCGTCTGGAATGTGTCATGGATGAAAATCCGGACTACTTTAGTTTTTCGTCTAAAATGTTGTCCATGAAACAGCCGGAAGTGATCGATGACGCAGGCGATTATTATTGTGCGCTCGGCTGGGCTTTTGCGCGCGGTAAAGGGCAACCGGCCACCAGATATACGGCGCCGAAGGATATTTTTGCGGCGTGCGGCGGAGCTGCAATCTACCGAAGAGAAGTTTTCCGTGAGATCGGATATTTTGATGATCTGCATTTTGCATATCTTGAGGATATTGATGTGGGATACCGGGCAAGACTGCGGGGATACAAAAACGGATATTGTCCGCAGGCAATCGTTTATCATGCAGGCAGCGGATCCAGCGGATCCAGATACAATGAATTTAAAATTAATCTGTCTGCACAAAACAGCATATATCTCATTGCTAAAAACATGCCTTTCCTGCAGATTGTATTGAATCTTCCTTTTCTGCTTTTCGGCTTTGCGGTAAAAATACTGTTTTTTATAAAAAAAGGGTTCGGACATATTTATTTGCGTGGTCTTTGGCGGGGATTCTGCCTTTCTCTTTCGGCAAAAGGACGGCGAATGCATTTTCCGTTCCGGGGGAAATATTTACCTTCCTATGCGAAAGTGCAGGCGGAGCTTTGGCTGAATGTGATCCGCAGAGTTACGGAGGGATAAAACCGTATAAAAATGTTGCCCTTTCCGTGTAAATAAGGTAAAATAATTGGTGTTATACAGGATTAGGTGAGAGGCCATGATAAAAGATAACCAGAAATTATTTAATAGATTACATGTATTGCTGGATGCACTCGTTATCATGTTTGCGTATGCGTTTGCCTGGTTTTTGAAGTTCCGAAGCGGAATTGCACCATTTTACACCGGTGCAGATGTCGGAGCTTTGAGCGGGCAGACTTATTTTAGTGCGCTGATTTATATTGTTCCGGGATATCTTTTCTTATATTACCTGTTCAACATGTACACGGCAAAACGTGCCGGAAGTATCAAGCGTGAAATATACAATGTTATCCGTGCCAACACCGTCGGATTTGTGCTGTTTATCGGCGTACTTTTCTTCGTCCACTTGGATGACTTCTCGCGTACGATGATATTCTACTTCTATATGTTGAATATTTTCGCCGATTCGCTGCTGCGTTTTGTGATTCACAAATGGCTGCGCATGCTCCGTAAAAAAGGATACAATATCAAATATATTTTGTTGGTAGGATATTCGAGAGCATCCGAGCTTTATATTGACAGAATCCGTCAAAATCCGCAGTGGGGCTATGTTGTCCGCGGTATACTGGATGACAAAATTCCGAGAGGGACGGAATACAGGGGGGTCAAAGTAATCGGAAAGATTGATAATCTTTTTTATATACTTCCGCAGAGCAAGCTGGACGAGATTGCGGTTACGCTTGCGTTGGAGGATTACGGGCGATTAGAGGAAATAGTAAGTCTCTGTGAAAAATCTGGTGTCCATACAAAATTTATTCCGGATTATAACAGCGTCATTCCGAGTAAACCGTATACGGAGGATCTCAATGGTCTTCCGGTTATCAATATCCGAAGAGTACCGCTCACCAATACATTGAACATGGTGATTAAACGTATTGTGGATATCGTAGGTGGTTTTTGTGCAATACTTCTGTTTTCGCCGATTCTTTTGGTGGCCGCCATTTTGATTAAGGCGACCAGCGAGGGACCGATTATTTTCAAGCAGGAGAGGGTTGGGCTTCACAATAAGCCGTTCCAGATGTACAAGTTCCGTACCATGGAAGTACAGAAACCAAACGAAGAAAAGAAAGAGTGGACAACGAGGGATGACCCGCGTGTTACCAAGGTGGGAAAAGTGTTCCGGCGGACAAGTATTGACGAACTGCCGCAGCTCTTTAATGTTCTTATGGGAGATATGAGTCTGGTCGGTCCGAGACCGGAGAGACCGTTTTTTGTTGAGAAATTTAAAGAAGAAATACCGCGTTATATGATCAAACATCAAGTGCGTCCGGGAATGACCGGATGGGCGCAGGTAAATGGATACAGAGGGGATACATCGATCCGTAAACGTATTGATTGTGATCTGTATTACATTGAAAACTGGACAATGGGTCTGGATATCAAAATTTTGTTTTTGACAATATTTAAAGGATTTATCAACAAAAATGCGTATTAATTACGAATAAGGAGCATTAAGATGGGAAGTACAAAGTCGAAGAAAACAGGGAAAAAGCGGATGACAAAGGCGGAGCGTCAAAGAAGAAAACGCAACCGTATCATTTTGATTGCGGTGGAAGCGTTTGTTCTTTGCCTTATGCTGATTGCATTATATGTGGTTTCCCTTTACGGAAAAATAGAAAAGACAGATATTTCGGAAGATGATATTATTATCAACCAGGGAATTTCCACGGAAGATACCGTGGACAAAGATGATATAGAGACCAATGATATTTCTGCCGGCCATATGGATGGTTATCGTAATGTGGCATTGTTCGGCGTGGATTCCAGAGACAATTCCCTCGGAAAAGGAACCCGAAGCGACACCATTATTATTGCTTCGATCAATGAGGAGACAAAAGAAGTAAAACTTGTTTCCGTTTATCGTGACACGTATCTGAATCTCGGAAATGACTCCTACGGAAAAGCCAATGCGGCTTATGCGCAGGGAGGTCCGCTTCAGGCAATCAATATGCTCAATATGAACCTTGACATGAATATCACGGACTATGTCACAGTCGGATGGGCCGGTGTGGCCGATACGATCGATGCGCTCGGAGGTATTGATATTGAGGTGGATTCCGAAGAAATTTCGCATTTAAATAACTATCAGGTTGAAACATCAAAATCTCTCGGAGAAAGTTCGTTTGAAAAAGTAACCCAGACGGGTATGCAGACGCTCAATGGTATTCAGGCGGTTTCTTATTGCCGGATCCGATATACGGCCGGAGACGATTTTAAGCGTGCAGAGCGCCAGCAGGAAGTGATTCAGGCGATTCTTGACAAAGCGAAAAGTTCCAATATTTCCACTTTGAACAAGGCGGCAAATACTATTTTTGAGGAGATATCTACGTCTCTGACTATGGCAGAAGTACTTGATCTGCTTGCAGATGTAGCCAGCTATTCGATCGGTGCAACGGGCGGATTTCCGGCAGAACAAAACCGCGTAACCGGCAGTGTGGGCGGGGCGAGTTGTGTCATCAGCACGGATATTCCGGCGGACGTGACCGGATTACATCAGTTCCTGTTCGGGGATGTTTCCGGCTATACGCCGTCCTCACAGGTTCAGACGATTTCACAGCAGGTGCATAGCAGGACAGGAAGATAACTATGATATAAAGATAAAGAGCCCTTCCGAAAGAGTGGGCTCTTTTTTCGGAAAAGGAATGACAGCATGACAGTAGATGTAATCATACCGACCTACAAGCCGGATGTGAGTTTTTTTGAACTGCTTGACAGATTAAACACTCAGACCGTCGAAATCAGACATATTTGGATCATAAATACAGAGGAAAAGTATTTTAATCAGCTTGTGTTCGGACGTCGTTTTAAAGACGAATATAAGAATCTTCATATAAAACATATCTCAATGAACGAATTTGATCACGGCGGAACCCGTCGCAGAGCCGTGGCAGAAACCGACGCAGATGTTTTTGTCATGATGACGCAGGATGCCATTCCGGCGGACAATCATTTGATAGAGTATCTGATGAAGCCTTTGATGCAGGATCAGGTTGCTGTCAGTTATGCGAGACAGCTGGCAAAAGCAGATGCCGGCGAGATTGAAAAATATACCAGAGTGTTCAATTATCCGGAAGAATCCGTAATGAAATCTGCGCAGGATATTCCTAAGCTCGGAATAAAAACATTTTTTTGTTCGGACGTATGTGCGGCATATAAGAGAGAAGTCTATGAAAAACTCGGCGGCTTTGTAAAAAAGACAATTTTTAATGAGGATATGATCTTTGCGGCAAAGGCAGTAAAGGAAGGATATTGTGTTGCCTATGCGGCGGATGCAAAGGTGTATCATTCCCATAATTACACCGGGTCAGAACAACTGAAACGCAATTTTGATCTGGGCGTTTCGCAGGCACAGCATCCGGAAGTGTTTGAAGGGATATCTTCCGAGTCGGAGGGTGTGGCTATGGTAAAGCAGACTGCAGCACATCTTTGGAAGAATGGACACAAAAAAGAAATCGTTCGTCTGATCTATGGAAGCGGGTGTAAATATATCGGATATCGCCTGGGGAAGAACTACAGGAAGCTTCCGAAGAAATGGATCATGAAGTGTACATCAAACCGCAGTTACTGGAAAGACTGAGTAAATGAGGTGTCGATTATGGCAAAGAAAATAAACAAGATTTTAGAGATGATATGTTCCGGTATACTGTTCGGGTGTTTTGCGGGGCTTGCCATTGTGGTGATTCTGTATTTGTTTCCGGCGGATAACAAGCAGAAGGAAATGCAGGATGCTCCTTCTGCCGTCGAAGAGATACATCCGGCAGAGGATGCGCAAGAGGCAAAAGTGCAGAGCGTGGGTGAGAAGGATATTTATGCGTCTTCCGGAGAAATCGAGGCGACGCAGACGTCGGACAGCAAGCAGAAAAGCCGGGAAATGGCAGTTGTGACGGATGTGACGGAGGTGGTGGAAGAGGTTATGCCTTCCGTTGTTTCCATTTTCGGAACCTATATGGTCACCGGTGATTTTTGGGGCTACCAGTTCCGGCAGGAAGATGAAGGAAGCGGCTCCGGAATCATTGTCGGGGAAAATGAGGAAGAGCTTTTGATTGTGACGAACAATCATGTGGTGACGGATTCAACCTCGCTCTCCGTGCAGTTTGTCGATGAGTCCACTTGTATGGCACAGGTAAAGGGAACGGATGAAGATGCAGATTTGGCCGTGATTGCAGTCAGCGTAGCGGATCTTTCGGACGAGACGAAGGAAGAGATACGGGTGGCGACGCTCGGCGATTCTGAAGCATTAAAGGTGGGAGAACCGGCCATTGCCATCGGAAATGCGCTTGGTTATGGTCAGAGTGTTACGACCGGAGTGATCAGCGCAGTGAACCGCCAAAATGCTATGGATGAAAACGGTGAAGCATTATCGCTCATACAGACAGATGCGGCGATCAATCCGGGAAATTCCGGCGGAGCGCTGTTAAATGTATACGGAGAAGTAATTGGTATTAATTCCAACAAGATCAGCGGAGCTTTGGTGGAAGGTATGGGATATGCCATTCCGATATCGACGGCAAAGCCGATTATCGAGGAACTTATGAGTAAAAAGACAAGAGTTCCGGTTGATGAGAATGAAAAGGGATATCTGGGTATTTCGGGTATCAACGTGACGGATGACGTACATGAGATGTACGGCCTGCCATACGGGGTATATATTGCACAGGTATATGCGGGGACTGCGGCGGAGAGAGCCGGTCTGAAAAAAGGAGACATCATTACCTATTTTGATGGTGAAAGTGTGGAGACCATGGAGGAATTATCCCTTCTCCTTGATTGCACGGAGGCGGATACTGTGGTGCAAATCGGAGTTATGGTCACAACATCGGACGGATATGAGCAGCGTATGATAGAGGTTGTTTTAGGAGGGAGAAATTAAGCATATGTCAAATTATGATGAAGATATCTTCTTCGAGGAGGAAGAAAAAGAGACCGATCAGGAAAAGCTTGTTTCGGAGGATGATTTCGTAGAGGGAGACTACGAAGCGGTTTCTTCTGAAGCAGAAAAAACCAAAAGCAGTTATGAGAGCATCACGGAAGCGGAGGAAGATGAGTTCCGAAGCGATTATGATGTGGAAGAAAAAGAAGGAGAAGAGGATTACGACGATTCGGAAGATTCTGCAGAAGACGCGGAAGACGATGCTGCGGAGGAAGATGACGATGATGACGACGGATACGAGGATGTCTGTTTTGTCTGTCGCAGACCGGAGAGCGTAACCGGAAAGCAGTTCAAGCTTCCGAACCATATATGTGTCTGCAACGATTGTATGCAGAAGACGATGGATGCGGTGAGTCAGTTTGATTATCAGGGAATGCTTCCGCCGTCCATGATGAATATGTCTTTCGACGATGAAGATTTGAATGAGTTTTCGTCTAAATTTCCGAATATCAGCTTCGTGAATCTTGCCGATCTTCAGGGAGACGGTGGTATTCCAAATAAGCAGAAATTGAAAAAGAAAAAGAAAAAAGACAAGAAAAAGAAAGACAAACCGGTACTGGATATCAAAAATATTCCGCCGCCGCACAAGATCAAAGCACAGCTTGACGAGTATGTAGTCGGACAGGATTATGCAAAAAAGGTCATTTCCGTTGCGGTTTATAATCATTATAAACGGGTGGCGACCAAAACGATGGATGAGATTGAAATCGAAAAGTCCAACATGCTTATGATCGGACCGACCGGATGCGGAAAAACCTATCTGGTAAAAACACTGGCCAGACTTTTGGATGTTCCGTTGGCCATTACGGATGCGACATCTCTGACGGAGGCAGGCTATATCGGTGACGATATTGAAAGTGTGGTTTCCAAGCTTTTGGCAGCTGCGGACAATGATGTGGAACGGGCTGAAATGGGTATCATCTTTATCGATGAGATTGATAAGATTGCGAAGAAAAAAGAGACCACTTCGAGAGATGTTTCCGGAGAATCCGTACAGCAGGGTATGCTCAAACTTCTGGAGGGAGCCGAGGTGGAGGTTCCGGTGGGGGCAAACAGCAAAAATGCCATGGTTCCGCTGACCACCATCAACACAAGAAATATTTTGTTTATCTGCGGCGGCGCATTCCCGGATTTGGATGAGATCATCAAGCAGAGACTGCGCAAGAAAACATCCATTGGATACGAGGCGGAGCTGAAGGATAAATTTGACAAGGAAAAGAATATTGTCAAGCAGGTGACCATCGAAGATTTGAAGAAATTCGGTATGATTCCGGAGTTCCTCGGAAGACTTCCGATTGTGTATACGTTGGAACCGCTGGATAAAGATATGTATATCAAGATTCTCAAGGAGCCGAAAAATGCGATTCTGAAACAGTATCAGAAGCTTCTTGCGCTGGATGAGGTGGATCTGGCATTTGATGACGGTGCCCTTGAGGCCATCGCCGATAAGGCCATGGAAAAGGATACCGGAGCCAGAGCGCTGCGTGCGATTATCGAAGAGTTTATGCTGGATATCATGTATGAGATTCCGAAGGATGATAACATCGGAAAGGTGACGATCACCAAAGAATATCTGGAAGGTTGCGGCGGACCTCGGATTGAGATTCGGGGAAGTGTACCGCTTTTGGCGGAACCGGAATCCGATTCGATATCATAGGACGTGCAAAAAGAGAATAGAATAGGTCAGGAAACTGATCGGTGACAGAAGGCAAAGGCCGGGCAGAAATGTCCGGTCTTTTTTGTCATTTATAAGAAAGAAGGAACAAATAATGGATTGTAAAGATATGATTTTATCAGATGATTTTTACAATATTCTGCTGGATTATCCGGCCAGTCTGGCGGCGGAGGGGCTGGAAGGGATCCCAAACTGCTTTCAACAGCTGGAGGACGGATATTCCGTGCTTTACGTGGACAGCAGGGGGACAGAAGCTTTAAATCTTATGAGGTATCGCTATGCCTACATTCCCAAATGTTATGCACTTCTTTCGCCCGGGGAGCTCGGCAGTGCGCAGGTGACCGAAGCAGTCGGAGCGTATGAGGAAAGCGGAATTCCCGCGGTACAAAGACCGCCTCTGTCGCTTAGCGGGGAAGGAATATTAATCGGATTTATCGATACGGGAGTGCGTTACCGGATGGCGGAATTTATAGGGGAGGACGGAGAGAGCAAAATATTTTCTGTGTGGGATCAGACGTTGCAGGACGGAGAAGCGCCGGAAGGATTTGCTTACGGGACGGAGATTACCCGTGAGATGATCGGGGAAGAACTTGCACGCATACAGAGGGGAGAAGAGGAAACCATCGGACACAGAGATGAATCCGGCCATGGTTCGCAGATGGTTTCAGCTGCGCTTCGCACAGCGCCGGGGGCACAGGTTGTTATGGTGAAATGTCGTCAGGTCAAACCGTATTTGAGAAGGTTTTATGGGATTCCGCAAGGGGTTCCTGCATATGGGGAAGACGACATTATGGCAGGGCTCACCTATTTGGAACGGGTAGCCAATCAGCAGAACAGACCGCTGGTCATCTGCATTACCATGGGAACCAATATGGGGGATCACAGAGGGAATTCCCTCTTGAACCGTTATATGGAACTGCTCGGAAACCGTAGGAGGCGCTCTATTGTAATCGGCGGTGGAAATGAGGGAAATTTGGGACATCACTATAGAGGCGGCATTGAAATCGACGATGAGGTAGCCTACGAGGATGTCGAGATCAGAGTCGGCGAAAATGTCGGCAGTTTTTCCTTTGAGCTGTGGGGAAACATTCCCTATAATTTCAGTATCGCACTTCGGGCACCGGACGGAGAACTGGCGGACCGTATACCGATCCGATACGGGCAGGAGAGAACGGTGCGCTTTGTGTACAGCGGAACGAGTGTGTATGTGAGTTACGTGTTTGTGGAGCGAAATACAGGGGCGCAGCTTATTTTTGTGCGGTTTACGGATCCATCGTCCGGGATTTGGACGGTGCGTGTTTATGCCGAGGGGGAGTCGGGGGAGGCAGAATATAACATGTGGCTTCCTGTGGAGGCGTTTTTGGAGGAGCCCACTTACTTTCTGCGTCCGGATCCTTATCTTACGATGACGGAACCATCCTATTTTTCGGACGGTATCGGAAATACGTATTATGACTGGGAGGACGGGAGCTTTGCTTTAAACAGCGGTAGAGGGGATGAGATAAGAAGGGAAAACGGACCGGCGTTGTCCGTGGCGGGTGTAAATGTGGCGACTGCTTTCGGGGAAGTGACCGGCTCCGGTGTCTCGGCAGCGCTTATGGCCGGTGCAGTTGCACTTTTTATGGAGTGGGCGATTATCAGGCAGGGGGATCCGCTTCTGGGCAGCGTGGAAATTCGCAATTACTTTATCCGCGGAGCGCAGCGGTCCGCAGATGAGAACTATCCCAACCCGCTTTGGGGGTATGGAAAAATGAATATAGAAGGGGTATTTCGGGAATTAATAGAAGAGATCTAAAGTTGCTCATGTTCGTGAAAGATGCTACACTGTATGAAACTGCAAAAGAGAGGTAGAGATATGGTATATGTGACCATTGCAGGCGTGATATTCCTGTTAGATTCGGTAATCAAATTTTTGGTGGAACATTTGGCCCGTGAGCAGAAACGTGTTCCGGTCTTCGGCGGAAAGGTGTATCTGACCAAATATCACAATAGTGGTGCTTTCCTAAACTTCGGAGAGCACAGGCGTGTTGCGGTCAAATATGTATCCGTAGCACTTACCGCAGGATGTCTGATGGTTTTTCTTATCACTCTCGGCAGACACGGAAAAAGGCTTTTAAAGCTCGGACTTTCCATGATGCTCGGAGGCGCCTTCAGCAATACCTATGACCGCATGGCGCGTGGGTATGTGGTGGATTATGTGGGCTTTTCCTCCAAGTGGAAAACGTTTTCAAATGTAGTATATAATATTTCCGATTTCTTTATCATGATCGGAGCCATGCTGTCAGTGCTTTCCGGATCGGGAAAGAAAAAGGAGCCGGCAAAAACAGCTACGGTTCCATCCGATAAAACCGCCCCAGAATTCCGTGAGAGCTGATTTCCTCCAGCGCAATATCGGCAATCACATTCCCCTGTGCATCGCAGAAATGTAACGTGATCTGTGAGTTTTCGCCAAGAAGCCAGCAAGGGTTCATGCCGAGCGGAACGAGGATCGTTCCGTCTCCGGTCTTGCAGGATACGGTGGCGCCTTCGTGGGATACGCCGTCGCTGAGATAGCGGATTTCTACTGTGTGTGCGCGCAAGGCCAGGTCTTCGCCAAGGGACAGCATCAGCAGATCAAAATCCTCGCCGGAGATGGTAAGCGGTGCGGAATTTACCGGTATTTCAAACATCCTTGCCGCTTCGCGCGGGCGAAGCAGCGAGCCTGCAGAATTGCCGAAAGAAGCCGGTGAGAGCCCGAGATCTGTGCTTGCGCATACTGTGCGGTAATCATCGCCCGTCTCGCCCGGGTAGAGCTTTGCAAACAGCTCCGACGGGAAAAATGCGCCATCGTCCGCTTTGTAAATATAGTCACCGAGAAGTACATAGCGATAAATATAGTAGGACGCCTGTGAATCCAGTAAAAAGATGACCGGGCGTTCTTTTTCTATGCTTTCTATGATGCGCTGCTGGGCATCGTAGCCTTTTCCGGCCTGGATAAACCCGGTAGCACACACTTTCGCATTTAGATAATAGTAAAATCCCTGGCCGTCCATGCCCATGTAGGAAACGTCCGGGTCGATAGCCTGTGCCTTTTCCATGACAGAGGCGTAGCTTGTCAGATAGTGAACCTGGTCTGCTACCATAAATCCGTCACCGAGCATGGAGGTGTCGGGAAGCTCGATCTCGCTCATGGAGATAAATGTTTCCGGCACTTCATAATGGTGAAACAGCTTGTCCGCATCATCCATGATAAGGGAGGCTTCTCCGTTAGGATAGACCCACATATCCGGGAACTTCATGGAGGAAACCCGGGCATAAATCATCATAGGAAGCGCAAAGCATATACCGATCACAAGCATACGGAGGGACGGAGCAAAACACTTTTGTCCGTACCGGATCAGCAGCACCGGAAGAAGCATACCCATAACCGCAATAAGTACCGGCGCAGTGCGGGAAAGTATCATGTTAACATCGGCCCGCACCAATGTGTAGCTATAGGAGACAGCAAGGGTGAGGCCCATAGCAATCAGACCGAATAAAAGGGTGCGCTTATTCTCTGCAGTCTCGCCGGATGCAGTGTCTTTTTTTCGCATCAGTATGGTCAGAACGCACAGTGCAGCCCCGATGACAAGCGGAAGAATCGGCAGGAAAAAGCGAAATCCGTAGTAAAGCCAAAGACGCACATTTTCATGGTTTCCGGTCAGATAAGGCAGGAAAAAGTCCGGCGCACTCTGCCCGTAAAGGGAAATGCCGTCGGCGAGGATTGTCTGTCCGGAGTATACCAGTGTGTGGCTGACCATGCGCAAAAGAAGCGGGATGGCAAGGACAATCGGTGCAAGACAAAGAATCCAACCGGCATAGAAGGCCGGTTTTTTCAGCTCCGTCCGCCAATCGGTTTCTTTTACAAAGCGTACCAGCATATAAATGCCCAAAGGAAGGGTTCCGACAAGAACACCGGCGCCATACAGTGGGTAGTAAAGTCCGGCCAAAAAGCAGGAGAAAATCCAGACTTTCAGCCAGCGCCCCGGCTTGTCTGTGAGCTCTTTTAAAAAGAGAAGCAAAAGGACCGGAAGTACCATGTACTGGCGGTTGTAGGCAGGGAGTGCGAAAAATACGGCGAAGACAAGTGCCCATGCGCCGCCGACGTGGCGGCTGATCAGATACATGGTGAGAATACAAAAAAGAACGACCATGATACTGATGGCCGGCGAATAATCCGATACCGTTCCGCCGAGAAGTACATTTTGAATAAAACCATTTACCATAGGAAACAGGCCGGAAACCGGCGAGTATTCTTCGTAGGCGGTCTGCCCCAGTGTGACAATCTGCTGCCACGGAATCAGCTGCTCTCCGTGATGGTGCTGATCCGGCTGGGCGTACATCGGACAGGCGGAGTAGGAATTATAAATAAAAATCACGATTGCCGTGACCGGGTGAATTAATTTGGAAAGAGGCAGAGAATCTGCGCTTTGGAACGCCTTGCGCACGTGCAAAGCGGCAAATGCCAGACACAAAAGTAAAAGTGCACCGAAAAAAACATAATAAAACGGGGCATACGGAATGCGCACAAGTGTACCCCGGTAAAGATAGCGGTCTACAAAAAATAAAGTCAAGATAAGCGGAATGTCGATCTGCAACAAAAGTATCAGCTTTTTGCAGGACAGTTTCCCGGACTTAGCAATCAGCAAAAGTACTGCGGTCAAAATTCCGACGATCACATAAATCACGTTCTGCGACAGGGCAAACCGCGGGGAAATGTGCACAAGGACGGTCAAATCCGCCAAAACGGAGTAATAGCAAAGTACCGGTATGACAAGAAAGAGGATCCCGCTTGTCTTCCGGATTTTTTCATAGACGCAGACAGCACCGGCGGCGCAAAGTCCCATGAGACAGGCCTTGTCGGCCTTGCCGAACACAATCAGGTGACCTGCAAACGCAGCGAGGGCGATAAACGCCGGTGTGCAACTGCGAAAGTCAGCCCAAGTTGCCGGCCTTGCCTGTTGTTTTGCTCCCGAAACGTTTTTGGCTTCCGAAACGATCTCTGCGCTCATAAGTCTGCGCAGCAAAAAAACAAGCAACACCGTCAGCAGAATGCAGGATACGGCGATGACCCAAAACAGGCTGATCTCAGCCGATTTGTTATAGCCGGACTGAGATACATTTTCTATGATAAAGTCATCAAAGATTTGCGGGCTTTCGGCCAGAGCCGGAAAGACCTTATAAAAGACGGCGAACATGGCCGCTATTGGTATGCATATAGAAAAAATAAAAGTAAGTGCTTTCATTCAAATTACTCTCTTTCGGGAAATTGTCATACCTGTATTTTAGTATAAAAGGATAGCATTTGACAACCGCTATGTTGTAAGGGTAAACTATAGAAGATTACACGAAAAAGAATGGTGGAAACAATGACTGAAACACAGAAAAATACCAAGCTGAATATGAAAAATACGGATTGGATCGCAGTGGCATTTTTGGGGCTCTGCGTCCTTACGGTGCTGGCGCTTTCGCTTTTTTGCATTTTGTGCCCGGATAATCTGATGCATTCTGATACCACGGCGGAGGTGATACTTTCCAAGCTTCTTGCCGAGGAGGGGAGTCTGATATCGAAGGAATGGTTCTATTCCACGGAAATCCGGATTGTGTACTCGCACCTCATCATGATTCCGCTGTTTCACATTTTTTCGGATTACAGTGTCGTAAAGCTTCTTTCCATCTTCATTTTTTATATTTTGCTGATCTATGCCTATTATATGCTTGCCAAGAGATTTTCGTTGGACAAAAAGTGGGTGCTTATGTGTTTGGCGCTTTTGTTTGCGCCGCTTTCCAATGAATATTTGGATATGATGTTTATCGGGTGCTTTTACACGTCGCAGACCATTTGCACCTATCTGGTACTTTCCTTTACCATGAAGGAAAAGAAAAGCAAAAAGAACTTTTTGATCTGCGGCGGAGTACTGTGTCTGGCGGCTCTGATTCTCGGAATGTCCGGGCTACGTTATCTGGCAAGTTTATATTTGCCGATGGTGCTTTCTTATGCATTCCTCGCTTTCGGGGAGCCGGATGGTCAGAAAAAAGAGCGGATGATCCCGGTTGCTTTTTCTGTGCTGATGACCGGATTTGCCGGTGTGGGATTTTTGATTAACAAGTTTTATCTGGCTGTCAATTACAGCTTTGATACGACGTCGGAGGTGGCGTTTGTGCCGATTGCCGAGGTTCCGGAGCGTTTCCTGACCTCGCTTCGCCTGATGGTGGAATTTATGGGATACCGTGAGATCACGGTTATGACACCGCTGGGACTGGTCAATCCGGTCAAGTGTCTGTTTCTACTTGTTTTTATCGGAATCGTGGTTTGGCTTTGGAAAAAGCGCATGGAACTTTTAAATGTCACAGAGCGGTTTTTCCTGTATTTCTTCCTGTTTCTGTTTCTGATTAACTGGTACATGTTGATTTTTACCAATGTGCTCATGCAGTACCGTTACTGGCTTCCGGTTTATGTAGTCGGTGTGCTGCTTGTGGGGATTTTCATGCAGAAGTGGAAACCGGCGGTTTCGCTGCACAAGACGTTTGCCGCGGTGTTTTTTGCGGTTGTGGTTCTCGCCTCGCTCTACGGGGAGCTTTGGCAGGATGTGAAATACAATGACTGTGAAAAGAGATATGGTTATATGGAGTTTCTCGAGCAGAACGGTTATGATTTCGGCTACGCAACGTTCTGGAATGCATCCGTGACGGAGTATCTCAGTGACGGCAAGATAAAGGTGGGCAATCTGGGCGGTGAGAACGGCGAAGCTGCGCCGTATGAGTGGCTGACGCCGAAATCCTACTACAGAGCAGGCTTCCATGAAGGAAAGACATTCCTGCTTCTCGCCCGCACGGAGGAAGTCGGCATGGTAAACGGCGACTTCACGGTGATGGAAGATGCGGTCTGCGTATATCAGGATGAATATTATGCGGTCTATGAAGGGCAGCAGGGGATGTACCTGTTTTCCGAGGGGTATGAACCGTAGGTAAGGTTTTTGAAGGAATCCGTCCACTTTTGTGGGCGGATTTTTGTAGTAGGGGACGTTGGTTTATGGATTAGATAGGTATGTGACTGCGGTTTGGATGGGTATGTGACTGCGGTTTACGGTTTAGATATATGCTTCTTACAAATCAACCGTAATAATTTTTTCGTCTTACGGTTTAAATAGCGATATCCGGAATTCAACCGTAATTTTTCAGGGGTTTTACGGGTGTTTTTTCTGTTCTTGCTAATATGACCGTAATACTCCCGGAATATTTACGGTTTGAATTTCAAAAACGGTAAGATAACCGTAAATGCCCGTTAATCTTACGGTGGTATCAGTAGAAATCATGTATTAGACCGTAAGAGCCCGGATTTTTTACGGTTCCATATACCAAAACCGGAATACAAGCGGTATGAACCGCAGACAATGAAACATAGACGAAAAAACATAGCCCAAGAGCCACAAAAAGCGACAGCAATTTGCTGTCGCTTTTACCTATCACTTTTATGTTGAAATCCTATTACATTTACGTCTGGCTTTCGTTTGTCTCGTGATATTCTTTTTCTGTATTGACATTCCAAATTAGGGTTTTGTCTGTGCTTCCGGCCTTGATCGCGTTAACAGCTTCGATGGCGGTCAACATGGAGTGGTCCATGTTGTTGTAACGGTGCTGGCCGTTTCTTCCGATACAGAAAAGATTTTCGATGGAAGACAGGTATTCCTGTACCTTGTCGAACTGTTTGTAAGTTCCAAAGTATGCAGGATAAGCTTTTTTTACGCGGATGTGTGTGGCATCCAGCACATCGTCCTCGGAGATAATATCAATCTTAACCAGTTCGCTGATGGCAAACTTGATGAATTCTTCTCTTGGCATGTTCCACATGGAATCGCCTTCGTTGCAGAAATACTCCAGTCCGACCCAGACCGTTTCCTCGTTTTTGGCTGGGAGGTAAGGAGACCAGTTGTTAAATACCTGAAGACGTCCGATTTTGACATCCCGCTCCTGGATGTAAATCCAGCAGTCTGGAACGATGTTGTTTACGGTCTTCATCTTTGTCAGGTTTTTAATGAGCAGTTTGTTTACAAGAAGTCCAACAGTGATGAAATCGCGGTAAGGAAGCTCTTTGGCGATGTCGTGAACATCGGCCGGAGCGTCATCCTCCATGGCAATCACAAGATCTTTGATCGGCATTGTGGAGAAGTAATAGTCTCCGGTGTAAACTGTCTTTTCGTCGGTCAGCTGCTCCATGGAATCTTCCTCACCGGAAATGGTCTTTGTGAATTCCACACCGGAAATCTTTCCGTTTTCCTGCATGATGCGGGTTGCTTTTGCGTTGAATATAATCTCGCCGCCCATGTCGCGGATGTCGTCCGCCATTTTCTCCCAAAGCTGTCCCGGACCGAGCTTCGGATAGAGGAACTGCTCGATGAGGGAAGTGGAATTGGTTTTATATTTCGGGTTGAACAATTTTGCAAAAAACTCGAGAATTACCTTTCCGAGGGAGAGCTCTTTGACACGCTGAGCGCCCCAGTCCGGTGCGATGTTGCTCGGGTGAACGCCCCAGAGCTTCTCGGTGTAGTCCTCAAAGAACATGCTGTAAAGCGGTTTTCCGAAACGGTTGATATAAAAATCTTCCAGAGAATTTTCTTTTCTTTTGATCACGCAGGAATACAGGTATCCGAATCCGGCCTTGATGGTGCGCCAAAGTCCCATGTTGATAAAGGTTTCCGGTTTCATGGAAATCGGATAGTCAAAAAACTTGCGCAGGAAGAAAATACGGCTGACGCGGGTACGTGTCAGGGATACACGGTCTTCCTTTTCCGGATTAGGTCCGCCCTCTGCAAGGGTGACTTCCCGTCCGAGGAGAAGATCATCGC
Organism: Lachnospiraceae bacterium; assembly: GCA_045535935.1. Classification (GTDB taxonomy): domain Bacteria; phylum Bacillota; class Clostridia; order Lachnospirales; family Lachnospiraceae; genus SVFI01. Next base: position 110,343 of record JAZSMO010000032.1, read on the forward strand.
TGGCCGGTGCGCCCTGAAGAGGCATGATTTCTTTCCAAAGCTCGTTCACTTCCTCGTTTTTTGAGAAAAAACGGTGACCGCCAAGGTCCATGCGGTTTCCTTTGTACTGCGCCGTACGGGAAATTCCGCCGATGTACTTGGTTTCCTCCAAAATGACCGGTTTGATATCTGTTTCTTTTAAGAGACGGTAGGCAGCGGTAAGACCTGCCGGACCGGCTCCGATAATAATCGCCTTTTTCATTGTTTAAGTCCTTTGTTTTTGATTAGTAAAGTACCATACTTTATAATAATAGCGGATTTAAACGAAAGCGTCAATGTGTTGATTTGTTTTGTCCGTCCAAAAGCATAAAATGATGTTTGACGAAGTTACGCCTGCATTGTAAAATGGTAAAAGCGGAGGATAATAAATATGATGAACATAAGAGGAAAAAAAGCAGCTGCGTGGATGTTGCTGACAGGGATTATTTTTACATCATTGTTCGGCGATACAGCCATGATTTTGGCGTCGACGGTATCTGAAAATCAGGTCATGCAGGACATGACAGCGCAGGAGCAGGTGTCCGGCAATCAGATTGAGATAAATACAGAGGAAAAGGCTGACCCGAAGGGGACATCCGATTCGGAAGAAAGTGTAAAGCAGGCGACGGTTACGCAGACGACGAGTGAAGCAGCCGCAGTGTCCGATAACGATACACAGAAAAAACCGCTGACAGTAGACAAGGTGACAGGTGTGTCAGTTACATCAAAGACATATACTTCCCTCGAAATTAAGTTTGCTGCGTTATACGGATCCGCCGGTTACGAAATTTACCGCGGAACGGGCAAAAACAGCATGTCAATGATTAAGGAGCTGGCTAAGACACAGACTTCTTATGTGGATGCGGGATTGACAACGGGGACAACCTATTACTATAAAGTGCGTGCTTACGCCATCGATGCGGCCGGCAAAAAAGTATACGGTGCATTTTCCGAGATTGGTACAGCGGTGCCAAAGCTGACAATTCCGGTGATAACATCGGCCAAATCCACCAATTATAATAAAATTAAGATTACTTACAATAGAGTGACGGAAGCAAATGGTTATGTGATTTACCGTTCTACGAAAAAGAATTCTGGATTTAAAAAGATTGCCACAATTAAAAAAGGCAAAACCGTAACATATACAGACAAAAAACGTACCACGGGAAAGACCTATTACTACAAAGTCCGCGCATACCGCAAGGTAAACGGAAAGCGGGTGTACAGTGAGTATTCTGCGGTAGTGGCTGCGAAAGCGACACTGAAAAAACCGAAAATAAGAACGGTCACCGTAGAGTCTGCGGACACAGCGCTTGTAAAATGGAAAAAAGTGACCGGAGCTTCCGGCTATTATGTGTATCGCAGTACAAAGAAGGACGGAACGTATAAAAAGGCGGCGCATATTAAAAACGGTGCGACGACATCGGTTTATGTGGACGGACAGCAGAACGGAAAGACCTATTACTACAAGGTTCGTGCGTACCGCAAGGTAAAAGGAAAGAAAAAATATTCGCCGTATTCCGGTATTTTGTGTGCGACATTTAACCGTTTGTCATCAGGAGATGAGACATACCAGCAGAAGGCCCAGCGTATTTTTGGATTGGATTATTACAAAAAATACGGTTCAAAAGAAGAGGCGGAACTCCACATGAAGACAATCAAGATTCAGGTGTGGGATTTTGCTGCGGACGGCGTGACGAAAGTCACAAAGACCAGAACGCTGACGGTACACAAAAATATCGCGGATACCGTACAGCAGATTTTTAAAGAAATTTACGAGGGAAAAGAAAAATTCCCGATTAAAAATGTAGGCGGATACAGCTGGAGAGGTGACACGTCACGGTCTGAGCACTGTTGCGGTCTGGCCATCGACATCAACTGGGAAGAAAATTACCTGATTGACAATGGTGTCATAATCAGCGGAAAACTATATCAGCCGGGGGTTAACCCGTATTCTATCCCGACGGACGGCGAAGTGGCAAAGATTATGAAAAAATACGGTTTTTCCCAGGGAATTTGGGGAAATCGTTGTGACTACATGCATTTCTCCTATTTCGGAACATAAAATGCCAGCATAAGAAAGAGAGAAGTTTATGGACAAAATAGCAGTACTGATTCCTTGCTATAATGAAAGTAAGACAATTGCAAAAGTGATTCGGGATTTCCGAAAGGAACTTCCGGAAGCCACCATATATGTGTATGACAATAACTCCACGGATGAGACCGACCGCATCGCAAAAGAGAACGGTGCAATCGTGCGTTATGAGCGTAAACAAGGCAAAGGAAACGTAATTCGCAGAATGTTCCGCGAGATTGACGCAGAATGTTATATCATGGTGGATGGGGATGACACGTATCCTGCGGACTGCGCAGGAGAAATGGTGCAAAAAGTATTTGAGGAAAATTCCGATATGGTCATCGGGGATCGGTTGTCTTCCACTTATTTTAAGGAAAACAAGCGCCCATTCCACAATGTGGGGAATAAACTTGTCAGAGAAAGTATTAATTTGCTTTTTAAGGCCAATATCAAGGATATGATGACCGGTTATCGTGCCTTCAGCTACGAGTTTGTAAAAACGTTTCCGGTTTTATCCAATGGGTTTGAGATCGAGACAGAGATGAGTATTCATGCAGCCGAGATGGGAATGCAGATCGACAATGTGGTGATTGAGTACAGAGACCGCCCGGAGGGAAGCGAGTCAAAACTCAACACGTTCCGGGACGGATTCCGGGTGCTTCATATGATTATGCATCTGTTCCGCAACTACAAGCCGCTTTCGTTCTTTTCTACCATATCGGTGCTTTTGACGGCGCTTTCGCTTGGATTCCTTGCGCCGGTATTGTGGGAGTATTTCCAGACCGGAATGGTGGGAAGATTCCCGACATTGATCGTTTGCAGTTTTGTTTTTATTGCAGCGATTCTCTCCGTGTTTACGGGACTGATTTTATCGTCCATTGTGCACAAGAACCGCCAGGAATTTGAAGACCAGCTAAAGCGTGCTTATGAGAGGAAGCAGATGCTGAAAAAAGAGAACTGAGAGGTGTATCGAAAGCGCAAAATGTAAGGGGGTAAGTTATGAAAAAATGGGTTAGTTGTTTGGCGGCGATGCTGCTGTTATTCTTTTTTGGAAATATGAGCGTGTTTGCGGCAGCGGATACAACTGCGCCGGAAGTGCGCAGTGTTACAATTAATACAACGGAGGTCAGCAAACCGGGAACGGTTTCGGTTTCTTTGGATATTGTGGAAGAGGAAGTCGGAGTGGCGTCCATTTCGATGGCTTTATATGCGTATCGAGGGGACCAAATGGTTATGGTATCGGCCACAAAAGAGTTTGAGAATGCAGGATATACGGGGGCGTATTCTTTGGATATTCCGATTACTGATACGAACGTTGCAGGTGAGTATTATGTAGGTCAAATTGATATTTTTGATTATGCCGGAAATAAACGCATGTACTGGAATAGTTGGAAAAAGGATGGGTATGATTTAGAGAATGAAAGTGGATATGTTGCGGATTTTCATAATTCCGACGTAAAGTGCTATATTGTTGATAATAAAACAGTTACAGTGATTTCAGACGGTGATGATGAGGCTCCTTTTGTAACGAGTGTCAATGTAGCAACAACTACAGTGAATAAGGGACAAAATATTAAATTGCAGCTTGAGGTTTCAGATGAGTCGGCGATACAGAGCGTGTTGGTTGCTTTGTATGGCTATAGAGGGGCTCAGATAATTCAGATACCGGCAGTCGCTTCGTGGAAACAGAATGGTGATATAATTGATGTGCAAATACCGGTTGCGACAAATGATATGTCTGGGGAATACTATATTGGGCAAATAAATGTTACAGATGTGGCTGGCAACGAGCGTATGTACTGGAATGGTTGGAAGGCAGATGGGTATGATACGGATACGGCAGGTGCCTATGTTGCAGATTTTCATAACAGTGATTATAAATGTTATATCAAAAATAATGCGATTGTGAATGTTCCTTCAAATGGAGATGATATAGCCCCATTTATTGAAAAAATAGAATTGAAAAATACAACGATTACGAAACCAGGGGTTATAAAAATCAATATTCATGCTGTAGATGATTTTTCAATTGAAGAATGTCGTGTTTGTTTATATATGTTTAAGGGCGAACAGATGGAAATGCTGAGCGGTTGGGTGACAGATGTCAGCGGCGGAGCAAGTGAAGTTTTGCAAATAAGCATTCCGGTGTCTACTGATAACGTGTGTGGAACATATTACATAGGTCAAATTAATATTAAGGACAAAGCCGGTAATGAACGAATGTACTGGAATGGTTGGAAAAAGAATCAGTATGATACTGACAGTACTAAAGCATACGTTCCTGATTTTTATGACAATTCTAATAAGGCGTATGTAGTAAACAATGCGACTATCACAATCAAAGAAGAATTCGACGTTGCTTTTGAGTATGGTCTTTCCAATAAAAATCTGTTGGCGATGGTTCAGCAGATGGGGGAAGGAAAAACAGCCAAGATCCGCATTGACGGAAATGGTATTGCGCCGAAGGAGTTATTCCAGGCGATTAAAACAAAAGATAAAACATTGGTTTTTTATAAAAATAATTATCAGTGGATATTTAACGGAAAAAATATCAGTACGCCGAAAGATATCAGTCTGTTAATTACATTTGCGATGGTAGACGGAAGTACATATGGGACGGACAAAAGCCTGATGCAGATTGATTTTCCGGAGAACGGAAAACTTCCGGGAAAATCTAACGTGCGCATCAAGTCAGATTATACTTATAATATTTTTAATCTGAAGAATGAAATATATCTTTATTATCTTGATAAAAATAATAAGAAGGTGTCTTATGAGAAAGATAGTAAGATAGAGTATGTTTTGGATGGAACCGACCATTGGTGTAAGTTTGATATAAAGCATAATTCAACATATTTGGTGTCCGGAGAGCAGTTTGCTGAGGATATTAAGGTAAAGAAAATAGAAATCAGCGGAGTGTCGAAAAAAATAGCGTATGGCAAGAAGATAAAACTTGTTGCGGATGTTTATCCGTATACCGCTCAAAACAAAGCGGTGAACTGGAAGAGCAGTAATAAAAAGTATGCTACAGTGAATGCAAAAGGTGTTGTCACACTTAAAAGAGCCGGTGTTGGCAAGACGGTCACAATTACTGCAACTGCCAAGGATGGCAGTAAGGTAAAGGCAAAATACAAAATAAAAATTATGCATGGGGCCGTAAAAAAGATTAAGCTGACAGCAAAGAGTACGATAAAGGCCGGAAAAACTGTGAAAGTGAAAGCAACGGTGAAAGCGACATCTTCAAAGGCGAATACCAAGCTGAAATGGACGTCTTCCAATGAACAATATGCCAAGGTTAATTCCAAAGGTGTCGTAAAAACAAAGGCGGCCGGCAAAGGAAAAACGGTGACGATTACTGCGACATCGACCGATGGAACAAATAAAAAAGCAAAAATTAAAATTAAACTAAAATAATATATCAAGGACGCCGGTTGCTAATCCGCAATCTGGCGTCCTTCTGCGTTCATATGATAATTGTCACGGAGAATCAGTTCTGATACAGGAACAATCTCGTAGCCCTGCTCTTTCAGTCCGGTGATCATGGCATCGAGGGCGTCGGCGGTGTAGGTGGCGCCGTTGTGGCAGAGGATGATGGAGCCGTTGCCCAGGTGCTTGTGCTCACAGACTGTTTTGACGATGGAGTCGCAGCCATAGTCTTTCCAGTCGAGAGAGTCCACGTCCCATTGAATCGGATAGTAACCGCAGGCTTCGGTTACTGATATGACATCGTTGTCATAATCACCGTAAGGCGGGCGAAACAAAAACATTTCATAACCGGTCAGTTCACGGACTTTGTCGTGTACTGCCATGATTTCCGCTTTGCATTCCTCCGTGGAAAGCCGGCTCATATTTTTGTGATTTTCGCTGTGGTTGCCCAGATCATGGCCTGCGGCCAGAATCGTCTTCACGTCTTCCGGATAGTTTTCCACCCATCCGCCGGTCATGAAAAAGGTGACATGTACGTCATGTTTTTTTAAGATGGCTAATATTTCAGTGGTATCCTCATTTCCCCAAGCCGCATCAAAGGAGAGGGCTACTTTCGGTTCCGACGTTTCCACACAGTAAATCGGAAGATTGCGGCCGGAGACGTTACTGCTCGTGGTGAGTGTTTGCGGCGCAATAAAGAAGAAGGCGGAAATGCCGAGTATGAGAAATGCCATCGTCCATATGACATTTTTTTGTTGTATGTATATTTCTTTTAAGCTCATAAAAGGACCTCGCAATATGTTTTTTAAGTGTATGAGGCGGAAAATGAAAATATGATAGGTGCAGCGGTGATTTTCTGCTATAATGGAAAGGGTTTGGGGAAAAGGAGAAATTCAAATGAAAAAGATATATAAAAATGTGTTTGACCTTAACGTGGGCGCCGAACGAACGATAGTGGACGGCGCAGAGTTTGAAACCGGACAAATTTCGGGGGATTTGGCGACACGCTATGACAAATTCAGAGAGCAGGTTCGGAGTGTGGAGCAAAAAGGCTCGGTTCCGTGCCTGATTTCGATCGTTAAGTTTTTACTGAATCTTGTTTGGATTTGTATTATTGGCGGAATGATTCAAGCTTGCGGAAAGGGGACGTCATGGAAGGAAATGTATGAAAATGTCCCGGCATTTTTCTATGTCGGCGGTGGTGCCTTTTTGCTGTGGCTTTTGATTTTTATTGTGGAAAAACTGAAAATGAAACATGCTATCGATACGTCGGACATTGAAGGCATGATGCATCAGGCAGATGTGCTTGAGGCACAGCTTCGCATGGAGATTGGTATTCCGGAGGATGCAGTGCTTGTCGATGTGATTCACCAGTGTTATGAGATGAAAAAAGGAAAGAAAAAGATTGTGCACGCCATGGCATATCCGTTCATGAATCCGGAGGTATATGTGTATCGGAAAGAGGATATGCTGTGTTTCTGCGACCGGACGAATGAATATTCAGTCCCGGTGGATCGCATTTTGGGTGTTGAGCTTTTTAAAAAGCCGGTGCAGGTTTCCGGTTGGAACAAAAATGAGCCGATGGATGATCAAAAATATAAAGAATTCAAGCCGTATCAGACCGATGCGGGGTATTTTGTAAAACAGCACTACGTAATTTATGTGCAGGGAGCTGCGGAGGAAATGGTAATCCGCATTCCGAACTATGATTTTGCCGCGGTTGAGACGTGTTTCGGCGAAAAAATTCAGGAGAGATGTAATTAGAATGAAGAAAAAAGCATTAAAAGCAGCATTTCCATATACGATTCCGATTTTGACCGGATTTTTGTTCCTTGGGATTTCCTATGGGATTTATATGCGCGCTCTGGGATTCTCGGCTATATATCCCATTGCAATGAGTACATTGATCTTTGCCGGTTCCATGGAATTTGTGACGGCGACGATGCTCCTTAGCGGGTTTAATCCGGTCGGGGCAGCACTTCTTACACTCATGGTAAATGCACGCCACATTTTTTACGGCATTACCATGGTATCCAAATATAAAAATGTGGGAAAAAAGAAATGGTACCTGATTTTCGGTATGTGCGACGAATCCTTTTCCATCAACTGTTCAGTGGAGGTTCCGGAAGGGGTGGACAAAGGGTGGTTTTACTTTTGGGTAACGGTTTTAAACCAGTCTTATTGGGTGCTCGGTGCCACGTGCGGGGCGTTGCTCGGTTCACTGATCAAGGTGGATTCGCAGGGGCTGGAGTTTGTTATGACAGCGCTGTTTGTCGTGATTTTCCTGGACAGCTGGCTGAAGGAAAAGAAACATTTCTCTTCCCTGCTGGGGCTTGGCGTGTCGGTGTTGTGTCTTGTGCTGTTCGGCGCGGAAAAGTTCCTTGTGCCGACCATGTGCGTGATTTTTCTTGTGCTTTCACTGGCAAAACCTCTTTTGGAAAAGGAGGTGGCGTAAATGACACTTCTTCAGCAGATTATCACGATAGCCATTGTCATTGCCGTGACAGTTTTCACGCGGGCCATTGCATTCTGGCTGTTTCCGGAAGGGAAAAAGACACCGGCGTTTATTCAGTATCTGGGCAAAGCACTTCCGTCGGCGGTGTTCGGAATGCTGGTTATTTATTGCCTCAAGGACTGCAGTCTTTTGACGGGGACGCATGCGTTGCCGGAACTTTTGTCCATTGCGCTGATTACACTTATTCATGTTTGGAAGAAAAATATGTTCCTGTCCATTGCGTCGGGGACGGTTTGCTATATACTTTTGACAAGCTTTGTGTTCTAGGAGGAAACTATGGGAATCTGTTACATCGTAGCTGCCATGAAAACAGAATACAGAATTGATAAAAAGCCGGAGGATCTTGTGATTGCAGCGGATGGTGGTTATGCGCAGCAGTTCGGTTGCAGACCGGATATGGTTATCGGCGACTTTGATTCCCTGGGCTATATCCCGGAGGAGGAAAATGTGCAGGTCTATCCGAAACAGAAGGATGATACGGATATGATGCTTGCGGTCAAAATAGGGATGGCGAACGGGTACAGAGAGTTTGTGCTGCTTGGCGGTATCGGCGGACGTTTGGATCATACGATAGCGAATGTGCAAACACTTGCATATCTCCATGCACAGGGCGCAGGCGGTGTGCTTAAGGGTGAGAAAACTGATATTTATTTCGTGGGTTCAAACGGCGGCAAAGCGGGCGTAATCAAATTTCCGGAGCAGACGGAAGGGATTTTCTCTGTCTTTTCTTATGGAGCAAAAGCAGAGCAGGTTACAATCTGCGGAGCGGAGTATGAGTTGCAGCAGGCAACGTTGAGGGATTGTTTTCCGCTTGGTGTAAGCAATTCTTTTTCCGGAAAAGAAGTGATTGTTTCTGTCGGAAACGGACGCCTTCTCGTTGTGCACGAAAAGGCGTGACAAACGGAAATATATGTGTTACAATTCAATTCATCTAAATTTCATTTCTCCGGCAGTTGCCGGAACTGTGCGATATTCATCGCAAATTTCACAATTTGAATCAAATGAAACAGAAAGGAGCAGTATGAGTAAGAAAACAACAGAAAAGGCCGTGGTATGTTTTTGTGCGATTGCAATGTGCTTTGTGCTTTTGTTTTGCCATGAGAACCGGATAGATGCGGCGGTCGTGGTAGAGGAGGAAGCAATCATAAGCAAGGAGGCGGATGAAAACATGACAGAGCAGAACGTGCAGAGTGTGCAGGCTCCGGCAGAGCAGAACGTGCAGAGTGCGCAGGTTCCGGCAGAGCAGAAAAGGCAGGATGTGCAGGCCCCGTTAGAGCAGACGTCGCCGGTTCCGGCAGAGCAGACGCCGCACGTAGAAACAGAAAAGAAAACGACGTCCAATGTGTTTCGTATACCGACGCGCAAGCAGGTGGAACAAAAGAAGACGGAAATGCATTCCGATAAGATGACCGGAAAAACGCAGGAAAAAGAGCAAGAAGAGATGCCGCAAGAGCAGACAGAGTTTGTAAAAACTGCGACCGGTCGGACCGGGTGGTTTCTTGCGGTGGGAGGTATTCTTTTATTGTGCGGCTTTGCAAGGATTATTTGGAGATTGAAAAGAAGGTAAATGCCTATTCTATATGGAAAACTTCATTTTCATATGCTATAATGCAAGGTGGTTTAGATTTTGAAAAGAAAGGGAATCCGCAATGTCAACAAAGCAGACCGGGATCTACAATTATATATGGATACTGCTCCTTGTGCTTTCCGTGGTAGCAGCGGTTGTCAAAATCTTTGTCGGATTTGACATTGACGAGGGGTATGCGGTGTCGATGCCGTACCGCCTTCTGCAGGGTGACCGCATGTTTCTTGATATGTGGGAGGTGCACCAGACCTCCTCCTTTTTGCCGGTGATGTTCCTGTGGGTGTTTGATAAAATAACAGGTGCAACGAATGGTGCGGTTTTGTTTCTGCGCGTGGTTGCTTCGCTGATTCATGCAGGTGTGACGGTTGCAGTTTATAAAAGCCTGAGAGAAAAAGCGGATACAAACTGGGCGGTGCTGCTTGCACTTCTCTATTTCAACCTTTTGCCGAAATGGCTGATCAGTCTCGACTTTTCCATGCAACAGGTTTGGGGCATGACCATTGTGCTTCTTTTGCTGGAGAGGGAAGTGAAGACCGGAAAAAACAGATATGCCTTTTGGATGGGTATTGTGCTGGCTATGACGGTTCTCGCATATCCGGGCATGGTGCTTTCGTACCCGGCGCTTGTCGTCAGTATGTGGGTGCTACACAAAGGAGAAGTTAAAACTAAATTTAACAAGGTGCTGATTATGACATTGGGCTGTGCTGTGATGGCAGCGCTGTTCTTCGTTTTTGTTTTGTCGGCCATGGGAGTGACCGAATTTATAGAAAGTATCCCGATGGTGTTCATGGACGGAACGCATCAGTTTACGATGGAAACGAAATTGATGCTGTACGTATCACAGTGGCTGAATGTTTTTAAACAGCTGTTGATATTGTCTTTGCCGAGTGTAATAATAACAGTTGTTCTTTATTTTGCGTTAAAACGGAAATACAAAGCCTCGCTTTTGTTCCTGCCGGTGTTCCTTTTCGTCACCTCTGTTCTGGTGGTTTTTGCCAATGCGGTCGGTATTGCCATGGGACCGTTCCATTTTCAGGTGCGTTACCTTATGTTTTTCTTTTTTGCACTTGCGTGGAACATTGCCGGCCTGCGAAAGGAAAAGCAGGAGGACATGCGGTATCTGTTCTGGGGACCGGTGTTCCAGATGCTGGTTGCCTTTGCGGCCATATTGATCTTTTCCAATGTGGGACCGGATTCCAGCAGTTCTTATCTGGGACTCGGGTTGATCGCCGGCGGATGGTTGCTTTATAAAAAAACAAGTGTTATCAGTAAAAATTGGGAGCGGGCAGCATATGCGGTGCTGGCGTTGTTTGTTCTCAGTCTTGTATTCTGCAAAGGATATTATGTGCGTATTACCGAGTACGGTCCGTCCAATATATTGGAAGAGCGCATGCAGATTAAGGAAGGCCCTCTTGCGGGAATTTTTGTGACGGAAGAGGATTACAACCGGATTACGGATGATTACGAAACGATACACCGGGCTACGGAAGGAAAAGAGCAGCTGCTCTATCTTGGCACGGAAGGAATATCCAACCTGTATGCACAGTGTGCGTTTGTTTCGCCGTCAACGATTTCCACGCCGGCGTTTAATGAGCAGTGGGTGACGTATTTTGAAATGTATCCGGAGAAAGAACCGGATGTGATTGCCCTTGCGAAGAATACCATTGATAACCGGGAGAAATTCTTTGCCGAAAACCCGCTTGGCATATGGATTGCGCAGCGGTATGATGTGGAGAGTATGGAAGAGACACAGTCTCTTTGTATCATAAAAAAATGACAGAAAGATAAGAGGAAAAATCATGAGCTGGGAAAGTCATGTAAGGCGTGTTGTCCCATATGTACCGGGAGAACAGCCGAACAAACCGAATATGATTAAACTGAACACGAACGAGTGTCCGTATCCGCCGGCAAAAGGCGTGCAGGATGCGATGAAGGATTTGAAGCTTGCGGATTTTCGGTTATATCCGGACCCGGAGGCGGGAAGTCTTGTCCATGTGCTTGCGGATTATTACGGACTTTCGGATGAGCAGGTGTTTGTGGGAGTGGGCTCGGATGATGTGCTTGCGATTGCATTCCAGACCTTCTTTAATTCGGACAAACCGATTCTGTTTCCGCAGATTACGTATTCCTTCTATGATGTGTGGGCAGATCTTTACAAGATTCCGTACGAGGCCGTTGTGCTTCAGGAAGACTGGCATATCAATCCGGAGGATTACAAGAGAGAAAACGGCGGAATTATTTTCCCGAACCCGAATGCACCGACCGGTCTTTTGGAGAGTCTTGATGCGGTGGAGGAGATAGTAAAAGCCAATCCGGATGTGGTAGTGATTGTGGACGAGGCGTACATTGATTTCGGCGGAAAAAGCGCGCTTGCGCTCATTGACCGCTATGAAAATCTTCTTGTGGTACAGACTTTTTCCAAGTCCAGGGCCATGGCCGGAATGCGTATCGGTTTTGCCATGGGAAACAAGAAACTGATCAAATATTTGAACGATGTGAAATTTTCTACCAACTCTTATACGATGAATCGTCCGTCCCTTGTCATGGGTGTGGAGTCGGTGAAAGACGATGCGTATTTCAAAGAGACGACAGCCAAAATTATTGCGACCCGTGAACGTGTAAAGAGTGAGCTTTCTGCGCTGGGATTTGAGTTCCCGGACTCTATGAGCAACTTTATTTTTGCGAAACACCCGGAGATTTCCGGTGCCGAACTTTACGAAGCACTTCGCGAGAAAAACATTTTTGTGCGCCATTTTAATAATCCGCTCATCGCAGAATATAATAGAATTACCATCGGAACGGATGAGGAAATGGATGTTTTTCTTGCCTGTGTGAAAGAATATATGAAAGAAAAAGGAGTTTAAGTCATGTCTGTTTTTACAAAATATCTCTATGTTTTTTTTGTTTCAATGGTACCGCTGATTGAATTGCGTGGTGCAATTCCGATTTCACAGTTGCCGGGAATAGAACTTCCGCTGCTTCCGTCTTATATTGTGGCAGTAATCGGAAATATGCTTCCGGTGCCGATTATTTATCTGTTTGCCCGCAAAGTGTTGGAATGGGGTGCAGACAAACCGGTCATCGGGAAATTCTTTACATTCTGCCTGGAAAAAGGAAAGAAAGGCGGAGAAAAACTGCAGGAAAAGGCAGGAAGAGGGCTGTTTTGGGCACTTATGCTCTTTGTCGGTATTCCGCTTCCGGGAACAGGCGCATGGACCGGTACGCTGGCGGCAAGTATTCTTGATATGGATTTCAAGTCAACGGTAGCATCGGTTATGCTCGGTGTTCTTTTGGCAGGTATCATCATGGGCGCAGCCAGTGCAGGATTGTTCGGTGCGCTGGGAGCGATTTTCTAGGAGATAGAAATGGCAGAAGATTACGTAAGCTACGAAAGCTTTGCCCGGGTCTATGACGAACTCATGGACAATGTTCCTTATGAACAGTGGGCGGAGTTTTATATAAAAAAATTAAAAGAAAACGGAATTGATACGGGAATTGTATGTGATTTGGGCTGTGGCACCGGAAATATGACGGTGCGCCTTGCACAGGCCGGTTACGATATGATCGGAGTGGATAATTCCGAGGAGATGCTTTCCGCTGCGCGGGAAAAAATGCCACAGGATGCGGAGATATTGTATCTCCTTCAGGATATGCGGGAGTTTGAACTTTATGGGACGGTTCGGGCTTGTGTCAGTTGCTGCGACTGCGTCAATTATATTTTGGACGAAGCGGAGCTGACGGAGGTATTCCGGCTGGTGAACAATTATCTGGACCCGAAAGGTCTTTTTGTCTTTGATTTCAATACGGATTACAAGTACAGGGAGATCATCGGTGATACAGTGATTGCAGAAAACAGGGATGACTGCAGCTTTATCTGGGAAAACTTTTACGATGAGGAGGACGGAATCAACGAATATGATCTGACCATCTTCGTGGAGGAAGAACCGGAGCTGTACCGCAAATATACGGAGACCCATCTGCAGAGAGGATATACCCTTGCACAGATGAAGGACATGCTGGAAAAGAGCGGCCTTATCTTCGAGGAGGCTGTCGATATGGATACCCGGGGACCGGTGACGGAAACCAGCCAGAGAATCTGTGTGGTGGCCCGGGAGAACGGGAAATAAAAAACATGCGGCGGTGAGCTGCAGCGTAGAGAAGAGGAAATGATTATGTCAGATTATATTGTGAGAGCGACGGCTGCAAAAGCACAGATCCGTGCCTTTGCCGTTACATCCAAACATATGGTGGAAACAGCGAGAAAGGCCCATCAGACCTCGCCGGTTGTCACGGCGGCGTTGGGTAGACTCCTTTCTGCCGGAGCTATGATGGGAAGCATGCTCAAGTCGGAGAGTGATTTGCTGACGCTGCAGATCAATGCGAGCGGTCCGATTCAGGGGCTTACGGTGACGGCAGATGCCAAGGCAAATGTCAAGGGATATGCCATTGTTCCGGATGTTATGCTTCCGCCCAATGCACAGGGGAAATTGGATGTCGGAGGAGCGCTCGGTCTCGGAATATTGAATGTCATTAAGGATTTGGGCCTGAAGGAGCCTTACTGCGGACAGACGGTGCTTCAGACCGGCGAGATCGCGGAGGATTTGACCTATTATTTTGCCACGTCGGAGCAGGTTCCGTCTTCGGTGGGCCTCGGGGTTCTGATGGAGAAGGACAATACCGTGAAGCAGGCGGGCGGTTTCATCGTGCAGCTTATGCCGTTTGCGGAAGAAGAAGTTATTGCAAAGCTGGAAGAAAATCTCGCTCAGATAAGCAGCGTGACTTCCCTTTTGGACGAAGGAAAATCGCCGGAGCAGATTTTAGAGGTGCTGCTTGACGGTTTGGATATGGAGATTGTGGACAAGATGCCGACACAGTTTTATTGTAACTGTGACAAACACCGGATTGAGAAAGCAATCATTTCCATCGGGGCGAAGGATATTCAGGAAATGATTGACGACGGAAAAGAGATTGAAGTCAATTGTCATTTTTGTAATACAAATTACAAATTTTCCGTGGAGGAATTGAAGGACCTGATGAGGCAGTGTAAAAGATAGGAGGAATCTTTATGCAGCATGGTTTCATAAAAGTAGCGGCGGTTACGCCGGAGATAAAAGTCGGAGATCCGTTTTATAATGCGGAGCAGATTTGCAAAGGAATCGATGAGGCGGAGGAGAGCGGTGCAAAGATTATCGCGTTTCCGGAGCTTTGTCTGACCGGTTACACCTGTCAGGATCTGTTTTTGCAGGAACAGCTGCTGGAAGCGGCCAAAGCGGGTCTGAAATATATTGTGGATTACAGTGACGGAATCGATGCGGTTATTTTTGTCGGTCTTCCGTTTGAAAAAGGAAATAAGCTTTACAATGTGGCAGCGGTGATTAACTGCGGCGAACTTGTGGGATTTGTGCCGAAATGTCACATTCCGTCCCACGGAGAGTTCGGTGAGGGCAGATGGTTTGTACCGGGAAACACAGAGCCGGAGGTAGCTGAGTTTGACGGGATGGAGATACCGTTCGGAGCAAACCTGCTGTTTGAATCCGATGCTGTTTCGGGACTGAAAATTGCAGCCGAAATCTGCGAGGATTTGTGGGTGGCAGATTCGCCGTCCGTTTCCCATACGGCAAACGGTGCAACGGTAATCGTCAATCTGGCTGCATCCCCGGAAATGGTGGGGAAAGCGGATCATCGCAGACTTCTTGTGAGCTCGGCCAGTGCCAAACAGATTTGCGGCTATGTGTTTGCCAATGCAGGAGAGGGAGAGTCTACGCAGGATCTTGTTTTTGCAGGCCATAACCTGATTGCGGAAAACGGAAAGATGGTTGCACAGTCCCCGGGGTTTGAAAACGGAATTCTTTACGGGGATTTGGATATTCATAAAATTTGTGGTGAACGGCGCAAAAGTACCACATCTGCACAGGGAACCGGGGATGGATATATGACCGTTCCGGTGGCGCTGGTTCATCAGGAGACAGAACTTGAAAAAGGAGTTTCCCCTTCTCCGTTTGTGCCGGAGGATGAGAAGCAAAGAGCGCAGCGCTGTGAGGAAATTTTGACATTGCAGGCGCTCGGACTAAAAAAACGGCTGAAACATATCGGTGGGCAGAAAGCAGTCATCGGTATTTCGGGCGGGCTGGATTCCACTTTGGCGCTTCTTGTCGCTGCGAAGGCTTTTGATATGCTTGGTCTTGCAAGAGAAAATATCATTGCGGTCACCATGCCATGCTTCGGAACGACGGACAGAACCTATGACAATGCATGTAAATTGTCAAAGACGCTCGGCGTCACGCTTCTGGAAGTGGATATCAAAAAGTCCGTGACACAGCATTTTGAAGATATCGGTCAGGATGCGGAAAAACACGATGTGACCTATGAAAATGCCCAGGCCCGTGAGAGAACCCAGGTGCTGATGGATATTGCAAATCAGCAGGGCGCCATCGTAATCGGAACTGGCGACCTTTCAGAGCTTGTGCTCGGATGGGCGACCTACAACGGCGATCACATGTCCATGTACGGCGTAAACGGCGACGTGCCGAAGACGCTTGTCCGTCATCTTGTCCGCCATTTCGCGCAAAACTGCGCGGATGAGACGCTTGGTCAGGTACTTTTGGATGTGCTCGACACTCCGGTCAGTCCGGAACTTTTGCCGCCGAAGGACGGCAAGATTGCGCAGAAAACAGAGGACCTGGTCGGTCCTTATGAATTGCACGATTTCTTTTTGTATTATCTGCTCCGTTACGGGTTTGCGCCGGACAAGATTTACCGCTTGGCGGTTTGCGCATTTGCGGACATATATGAGAGCGAAGTGATTTTGAAATGGCTCAAGACATTTTATAAGAGATTTTTCTCCCAGCACTTCAAACGTTCCTGTCTTCCGGACGGACCGAAAGTCGGATCGGTAGGTGTATCGCCAAGAGGAGATCTGCGAATGCCTTCGGATGCATCCGCAAGAATCTGGCTCGAGGTTTTGGAAGAAATGTAATATAAAAATCAATTTGGCAGCGTCTGGACGGTTTCGGCCGTTTCAGGGGCTGCTTTTTCTATGGTCGTGCGGATGGCGTCAAGAAGGACGCTGCTCGTATACCGGTTGTCGTCGGAATACGTAATATTGTCCAGGGACTGGGAATCATAAATTTGATTTGCCAGTGACTCCAGAGACGGCTCAATGAGCGGATACATGGTTGTGATTGCATCATCCAGCTGCACAAGTCGTATGGAGTTGATATTATTTTCGTCCAGGACAATCTCAAGCTCGACACTGTTTTGTCCCAGCATGAGTGTGGTGGTATAGATGCCCGGTATGTAAGCTGCTGTTTCGGCGCCTGCTCCGCTTTGCGGGTTCTTGTCATCGGATCCGAACATCAGAATAATAAGAACGAGAAACAGAATGCCGAGAAACAGGAAAATTCCGGTGTAAACCAGCTCTTTCATATGGAGTACGACGATCTTTGTTTTGGAGTGCATAACAGGCTCCTTGCGGAAACGTTTATACAATGTATGAAAGAGCCGGCAAAAATATTACCCCAGGATGCTTCTTGTGATTTTGTAACCGTTGAGAAGCTTTGTGATATCGTCGACATCATTTGTTTTCAGAATAAAAGCAAAGACATTGTCGTAATGTCCTCTTTGGAAAACAAGTACCACATAGGTTCCAGGTGCGTCCGGATCTTCGCAGACCATGGCACAGATGTCGTCCCGCTGGTAAAAATAATTGAATGACATTCCGGTTTTGTCGGCTTCCATGCGGGCAGTCAACCGGTATCCTAACATCATCGTATCGGTGAGATTCCAGAAATTGTAATCGTTTTTGTCAGCGGAATAGATACCCCAGATGACATTGAAAAGGTCATATTCCTCTTCGACCAAGGTATTTAAAGGAAACGGCGGTTTTGCGGCTTCGTATTCAGCCATGAGCTTTTTGTACTCATCCGAGAAGCCCGGCATAATCTTATCGGCTACCTGCTCGAACGGTTCGTAAATAAGAATGAGTTCTTTGTTTTTGGTGTGTGCTTCGCAGACAATGCTGGATAACTCCCTGACTTCTCTGATTTTATAGTAGGTAGGAAGCTGTACGATGACGTCCCCCCTGTTCGTATTCGTATGTACTTTCCTCCTGCAGGGACAAGTCGCTGATGTCTACAGCCGGTTTTGCGTCCGGCATATTTTTGATACCGTTTTGTAAAATAAAGCGCGGTATAAAAAATATAGCCGCAGCGACAGCCAGTACGATGGCGATTACCTTTAAAAATGTTTTCATGATTTTCCTCCTTTAGCACGTGTTTCGATCTGCTGACGAAAGTATAGCATGACGGGGAGGAATGCGCAATTCGTCAATTTTATGTGGCGAAATATGTGAAAAATGATATAATAGGTCTGTCAGTTTTCAAAAAAGGAGATAAAATGAGATGAAATTTACAAAAATGCAGGGATGCGGTAACGACTACGTGTACGTGGACGGCGCATCGGAGCACATTAAAAATAAAGAGCAGCTGGTTCTTGCAGCCAGCGACCGTCATTTCGGAATCGGTTCCGACGGAGTGATTTTTATCAATCCTTCCGACATTGCGGATTTTGAGATGGAAATGTACAATGCGGATGCCAGCAGAGCGGAAATGTGCGGCAATGGCATACGCTGTGTAGGCAAGTTTGTATATGACCACGGACTTACGGACAAGACGCAGGTGGCTGTGGAGAGCTTCGGAAAGATTAAATATTTGGATTTGACCGTGGAGGACGGAAAAGTTTCCAAAGTCCGGGTCAATATGGGAGAACCTGAGCTCACTGCGTCTGCGGTTCCGGTTGTGTCGGATAGTGAACAGGCAGTGGATGAGGAGATAGATGTAAACGGCAAAAAATACCGCATGACCTGTGTGTCCATGGGAAATCCCCATGCTGTGGTGTTTATGGACAATGTTGCGGATATGAAGATTGAGGAGATCGGGCCTTTCTTTGAAAATCACGAGAGATTTCCGAACCGCACCAACACGGAGTTTGTAAAAATAATTGACGATTCCCATGTGGAGATGCGTGTCTGGGAGCGCGGAAGCGGAGAGACCCTTGCATGCGGAACCGGTTGCTGCGCGACGGCAGTTGCATGTGCGCTGAACGGACATACGGGAAATCATGTTTTTGTGAAAGTGCTGGGCGGCGAAATCGAGATTGAGTGGGACCGCGAGAGCAATCTGGTCTACATGACGGGACCTGCCACTACAGTCTTCGAGGGAGACTATCCGTGGACGGAATAAAATTGTGAACATTTTATGAAAAATGACCATAAAAAGCGAAGTGTGATTCGTATTTTAGGTGTCAGAAAGGAGTTACTGACAGTGACGGACTTACAATTTGAAGAATGCATCCGTCAGATGACAGATGGCGACAAAGACGGTCTTCGTATCATATACGAGGAGTACATCGGATACATTTATGCCATTGTCCTGGATGTTTTAAAGAACAAAGAAAACGCAGAGGATGTCAGCGCAGATTTCTTTATAAAGCTGTGGACGGTTGCGGCGTCGTATAAGCCGGGAAACGGACACAGGGCGTGGATGGTGCGCATTGCGCGGAATATGTCCATTGACTTTTTGCGCAAACACAGGCGGGAAGAGCTCAATGATCAAATGGAGGATGCCGGAGATAAATCCGATACGGACAGCTATGGACAGAGCATTTATGCCGGAGATACCGGAAGCAGGGTGGAGGATGAGGTAATTTCCGACCTTTCGTTGCAGGAGGCTCTTGCCATGCTCAATGAAAAAGAGAGGGAAGTAATCAATCTGAAGGTTGTGGCTGACATGACATTCAAAGAGATTGCCGAGCTTTTAAATACCCCGATGGGGACGATCACATGGAGATATCAAAGTGCGATCAAAAAACTTAGGAGATGTGGATATGAGTAGAAATTTCGAAGAAGAGTATAAAGAATATCTGAATGCTCAGGCGCCGGATCTTTGGGGACGGATCGAGGCTGGGATTGATGCTTTGCCGCAGCCGGATCTCGAAGAAAAGGAAAAAGTTGTTCCAATCAGCGCAGGACAGAAAAAGCGGGCGAAAAAGAAAAAACAGATTCGTTATCAGCATTATCGTGCCATTGTTTCGGCAGCAGCCTGTCTGCTGGCCTTGCTTGTGATTGTACCGGTATATCTTTTGGTGAAGCCGGCAGGAAATGACAATGCAGCAAAGTCTGCGGAGCCGATCACACTTGCGGATGCAACCATCATCAACACGGAAGAAAGTGTAGAAGAAAGTGCACAGGAAAGTGTAGAGACGACAGAAGCTACCGCAGAGCAGGCGTCACCGGCGCAGGAGGCGATGGCGGAAGAGATGCAGTACTATGCACAGGAGAATAGTTCTGAGGCGGCGCTGCAGGAAATGGATGATGCACTTGCACTGGGAGGCGCAGATGAAGGGATTCCGGAGGTTGAGTGTGAAGAAGCAGCATTGACAGGTGGAGGTACGGACGGAAAAGAGAGTGGGACGTCGGACGGCAGTATTGCGCAGGAGACAGAGACAGGAGAGGATATCGTGCTTTCTGAGACGACTGTGAGTGTGCAAATTTTGACGGAGGAAGGTCGTCAGGAGGCCGGTATGGTTTATACGGCGGCTGTCATCGGAAGTGCGTCGTCAGAGACTATTTCCGTTATTGTGCCGGATGACAGCACAATCTTATTGGAAGTCGGCAAAGCTTATACAGTTACACTTCAGCATTTTGTGGAAGAGGGATATCGTGTTGTAGTAGATGCAGTGATGCAGTAGCGGAGGAGCATATGGAACAGAAGAGTAATAAAAAATTGTATATTATAATAGGATTATTGGTTGTCTTGTTGCTTTGCACAATTGCAATTTTTGCGGCGATGTTTTTCGGAGGAAAGATAGAAGACGGAACGGCGGAAGCAGAGACCGGACAAAAGAAGGAGTCCTCGCTTCTGGGAGAGGAGTTGGATTCCTATGAGATGAAAGGATCGGCGATTCCGATTGTAATCGGTGGCTTTAAGGTGTTGGTACCGGCGGACTACGGTTGTTTTTATGCAGAGAGTATCGGACCTGTCATTTATATGGATGATGTATTTCAGATGAAACTGAAAGTGGTGGACGGAACCTATGAGGAGGCAGCGGCCAATCCGGATAAGCTGACAGCCGGTACAACAGATGCGGGCGGAAGTATTTTGCAGGATGTCAAAGAGGAAACCATAAACGGAAAAGACTATCTGTATTATGTGATGGAGCTTGGCGGACAGAAATGTTATGTCGTGTATACAAGAGTCGGTGACGGATCGAAGCGTATTGCCGGACAGATTGCGATGGAATCGGAGTCGGTAACGGATGAAGATATGCTCAGGATGTTTGACGAAATCACAGCCGGCGCAGTGGAGACGGATGAGCCGGATACAAGTGCGGAGACGCTGGATGAGATGAAGTCGGCGGCAAATCGCGGAGAGATAAAGGCGAAGAGCACGCTGACACTTGCGGACTGTGCAGTTACTTTCCGGGTTCCTGGCGGATATTACGGGCAGGGACAGTTTGCGCTGGATGATACCATCAGTGAATATTTTCTGACGGAGGATTACGCAGTGGAGATTGATTGTTGTCTTCATATTCCGGAGGAGGATGGATATGAAACAGCGCAGGAGTATGTGGCGCTGATGTTTGATTGGATGTCGGAGGATGTGCAAAAGGAATTTTCGGTGCAGGAAAAAGAAATAGAAGGAACCACCTATTGGCTTTATAATGTTTCTTACGAGGAAGAAGGAGAGACTTACAAAGAGATGTTTTGGGCAACCGATGTTAAAGGAAAGGGTATTTATTCTGTGAAAGCGCAGTCTTTGGATGCGGCGACAGAATTGACGGAGGAAACTGTCAAGGAATTCCTTGTGATAGAATAAGAATAGTCAGAACATAGGGGACGGCGAAGAAGTGATATGAACGAAAAGAAAAAATTACTTTTTATCATAGGCGTACTATTGCTGCTCATCAGCATTCTTGCGGGAATGCTGATTTTCCTTTTTGCGGGAAAATCCGGTGAGCGGAGTGATGATACATGGAGCGCAGCGCAGCTGCGAAAAGGGCTGGAAACGAAGGTGGAATATAATCAAAAATACAATGCTTATATTTCTTCTGCGGATGAGGCGAGAGCAGCAATCAAAGAATATGGTGTCATTCAGAGAGAAAAATATAAGAATCCTTCGGTGACGGAGATAGAGCTGGCTATGGAGCGGGAGTTTGATCTGTGTGCTGTCAATCTCGGTGAGATGGATGCAGAGACGGCAAAGGATGTGCAGCGGGCATTTGCATATATGTACGAAACATATCCGCAGCTTCGGGGGACGCTCACCAATTTTACCGTGGGCAATTTTTATGAGCAGAGAGCTTCATACACGGCTTTGACGCAAAATGAAGTGTTTATTGTCAACGAGTCTGATGCAAAGTTTCCCTATGTGGTAAAATGGGAAATTGTGTTGAGTGCAGCGAAGTTTTTTGACAGAGAAAAATTGTTGAAGGAATGCAAAACGCAGACGGAGGATGGGTATTGGCCGGAAAATACAGATATATCTTCCGTTGTAGTGCATGAAATCGGACATCAGCTTCTGAATGTGGCGGCTATGCGGGAGTACGGTCTGGAAGATCCATATTATATTACCGAAAAAAATGCGGATGCTTACAGTCTGTTTGTTACAGATTCTCTTGCTTCCAACCAGACGGTGGCGAAGAGGATAGAGGATAGAGCGTATTCCATCTGGAAGGAAACTTATGGAAATTCCGGAAGCAAGGAGGAATTTCGCAAAAGTATTTCACTTTATGCCTGCGGCTTACAGCCGGATGGAGGAATCTCATATGGGGAAGCCTTTGCCGAGGCGGTTGCAGACCTGTACTTGAACGGAGAGAAGGCAGCAGACGCATCCAAAGCAATGCTGCAATCTTTCGAAGAGTTCTTTCGGGGTTTGTCTTGAAAAACATCAAAATTTGTAATATCATTAATGTGTATTTGTTTAAAAAAGGAGCATGTTCAGATGGCAGACACATACGTGGAACTTTTAGTGAAAAGAAAGAGTTCTCCCATGGGAAAGGCCCTTCGCTTTGCCTGCATTTTTATGGGAGTAATGCAGATTATGTTGTATATTCTTTCCAAAGGTTGGTTTTTTGTCGGTTCAGCTCTTCTGTTTTTCGCACTGAGCTATTTTTCGGCATTTATTTTCAGAGTAGAATATGAATATCTTTTGCTTGGAAGTCAATTGTCTGTCGACAAAATTTTGAACCAGAGAAAAAGGAAAAAAGTGGCAGAGTATGAGCTTTCCACAGACCTGGAGATATTGGCGCCGATAGCTTCGCCGCATTTGGACCGATATCGTCAGATGATAAGAGCAACAAAGGATTTTTCCTCGCAGTCAAAGGATTGTGAGACTTATGGCATGGTGATTCATGTTGAAAAAGAATTGGAACTGATCAAAATAGAATATAATGAAGAATTGATGAATCAGATTGCATTGGTTTGCAGAAGAAAGGTATTTAAGGATTGACGGAATCGGTTAAGTTTGATAAACTTGCCGATAAGTTAAGATAGAAATGTAGACTAAAATTGAGAAGAGACGGAGGAAAAGAAGATGGGTCAGATTATTGGTGAAGGCATTACATTTGATGACGTGCTGTTAGTTCCGGCGTATTCACAGGTTATTCCGAATCAGGTGGATCTCAGTACAAACTTAACCAAAAAAATCAAATTGAACATTCCGATGATGTCAGCCGGAATGGACACAGTAACAGAACATAGAATGGCGATCGCCATGGCGAGACAGGGTGGTATCGGTATCATCCACAAAAACATGTCGATTGAAGCACAGGCAGAAGAGGTAGACAAGGTAAAGCGTTCTGAAAACGGAGTCATTACAGATCCATTTTCATTGACACCGGAACATACATTGAGAGATGCAGATGATCTGATGGCTAAGTTCCGTATATCAGGTGTCCCGATTACGGAAGGCAAAAAGCTTGTAGGTATTATCACAAACCGTGATTTGAAATTCGAGACAGATTTTTCTAAAAAAATCAAAGAGTGCATGACTTCCGAAGGTCTTGTGACAGCAAAGGAAGGAATTACATTGGAAGAGGCAAAATCAATTCTTGCAAAGGCAAGAAAAGAAAAATTGCCGATCGTAGATGATGATTTCAATCTGAAAGGTCTTATTACAATTAAAGATATCGAAAAGCAGATTAAGTATCCGCTTTCTGCCAAGGATTCTCAGGGAAGACTTCTCTGCGGAGCCGGAGTAGGTATTACTGCTAACGTTTTGGATCGTGTAAAGGCACTGGTAGAGGCAAAGGTTGACGTGATTGTCCTCGATTCCGCACACGGACATTCCGAAAATGTACTTCGCTGTGTGCGCATGATTAAGGAAGCATATCCAGATCTTCAGGTAATCGCAGGTAACGTTGCGACAGCAGAAGGAACCAAAGCACTGATCGAAGCGGGAGCTGATGCAGTGAAGGTGGGTATCGGACCTGGTTCTATCTGTACGACACGTGTCGTTGCTGGTATCGGTGTACCGCAGATTTCAGCGATTATGGATGCATATTCCGTGGCAAAGGAGTATGGGGTTCCGATCATTGCCGACGGCGGTATCAAATTCTCAGGTGACATGACCAAGGCGATTGCAGCCGGTGGTAGTGTCTGCATGATGGGAAGTATTTTTGCGGGTTGTGACGAGGCACCGGGTACATTCGAATTGTTCCAGGGCCGTAAATATAAAGTATATCGCGGTATGGGTTCCATTGCAGCTATGGAAAACGGAAGCAAAGACCGTTATTTCCAGTCGGATGCGAAGAAACTCGTTCCGGAAGGTGTGGAAGGCCGTGTGGCATACAAGGGTACGGTAGAGGATACGGTATTCCAGTTAGTCGGAGGTATCCGTTCCGGTATGGGATATTGCGGAACATCAACCATTCCTCAGTTGCAGGAGACTGGCAGATTTGTTAAGATTTCTGCAGCGTCCTTGAAAGAAAGTCATCCACATGACATTCACATTACAAAAGAAGCTCCAAACTATAGCGTGGAGTCATAAATATACTATGTAAGGCAGGTAGCAAAATGATTCGCGATATTATGGATACATTGAGCATCCAGAAAATGCAGGATGGATTTGCTAAGCTGGCGAATCTCAGCATTTACTGCGTCGATGGGGATGGCAGAGATCTGACGACAGTGTCGGGAAATCAGCAGGACGCGGAAAGGATGTTGCAGCTTGTCGGCAAACAGCAGCTTATAAGAATGTATGACCGCATTTGTGCATCTGCTATGGAGGATCAGATTGTCGAAGATACCGAATACTCCAATGTGAAAATTGCAGCGGTTGCAGTGAAAGTACAAAGCAAGCCAATATTATGTTGGCTTGCTTGTTGTGTTTTAGAAATAGAAAAATCAAATCAAAATGAAAAAATTGCCACCGGATTTTCGTCGGTTACCACAGAAGGTAAATTTTATCAGGCGCTGGATTTGATGCGCATGTGGATGACGGAGGTCAGTGAGGCATATTATCTCAAAGATGAAGCGCAGGCGCAGAGTCTCCGGAGCAAATATTCGGAGACGGAGATGGGACAGGTATTGAAGAGAACGGAAACGATGACAGGAATCGTGCAGCTGCTTGTGGGGAATGAGCCGTTTGAAGAATTGGCAATGAAAGTTCTCTGTGCAGCAGGGGAGTATCTTGAAACAGAACAGGCGCAGATTCTCAGAATGTCACGTGATGGAAGCTGTGTGGAAATCATTGCGGAGGATACAAAATCAGATGACGGAATAGGCGTGAAAAAAGCCTTTTTGCAGAGTGATAAAAATCTTGTTGTTTCTTCCGGGGCGGCAGTGTCCGGAACGATGCGGGACGAGATGGAATCAAAAGGTATACGGGCGTTTATGTCTTTGCCGATTCGCATTCGCGGTGAAGTCGCCATGTATTTGTTCTTTGCCGAGACGAGGAAGGACAGAACATGGTGTGCGGAGGATGTGAAATTTGCCGGTGATGTGGTGAAGATATTGCAGAGTATGCTGGAAAGACGGGTGGCACGCAATTCTATGGCCAGTTCCTATCGATCTTTGACAGAAATTCTCAATATGGTGGGGAGCTGTGTTTATGTTACGGACACAGAGACCGGTGAGGTTTTATTCGTAAACGAGCTTCTGAAACATAATTTCGAGGAAGAACTTAAGCATGGGACTCTCAATCAGCTTTTGGACGAGGCCAGGCCGATTGGTGTGAGAGAAGGCTTCTATGAATTGCATCATGTGGCGCGTAAACGCTGGTATGACATGCATTACAAATACATTAACTGGGTGGATGGAAGGAAGGTAGCCTTTTGCGCCCTCTATGATATTACGGACAAAAAATTATATCAGAGAAAAATAGAACAGCAGGCATACACAGACTTTTTGACCGGTCTTTACAATCGCATGTGCTGTGAACGTGATCTGGCACTTCAGATAGAGCATGCCAAGCAGGAGAACAGACCGGGAGGTCTTTTGTATCTGGATCTTGATGATTTCAAGCATATTAACGATGGTTTGGGGCATCAGTACGGAGATGTTTTGCTAAAGTCCATCTCAAACAGTCTGCAGCGGATAGAAGGAATCCAAAGCAGCTGTTACCGCATGGGCGGAGATGAGTTTGTCATCATTGTTCCGCCGGAAAGCTTTGAACGATTCGATACGATCACGGAAGAAATCAAGGCCATCTTTGCCAAACCTTGGTTTTTGAAAGATGCGGATTATTATTGTACCATGAGTATGGGTATCTGCTATTTTCCGGAAAACGGTGAGGATGTGCAGGATCTGATCAAAAAAGCGGACATTGCCATGTATGAAGCCAAGAAAACCGGGAAAAACCGTGTGGCAGCATATTCTGACAACATCAGTTCCACTTCGGGCAAACGTCTTGATATGGAGAAAAACATGCGCAATGCCACGACGGATGGGTACAGAGAGTTTGAGGTTTATTATCAGCCAATCATCGATATTCAGAAGGAAGGGACACCTTGTACCGGTGCAGAAGCGCTTGTCAGGTGGAATTCGGCGGCCTTTGGATTTATCCCTCCTTCGGACTTTATCCCGTTGGCGGAATATCTCGGACTTATCAATCCAATCGGAAATCATGTGATGATGGAAGCCTGCAGAGCCTGCAAATACTGGAATGATCACGGACATCCGGAATACAAGGTCAATGTCAATCTGTCGGTTGTTCAGCTTTTGCAGACGGATATTGTTGATATTGTGCGCAGGACGATAGAAGAGACCGGTGTAAATCCGCGCAATCTTACACTGGAGGTTACAGAAAGTCTTGCAATCAACGACATGGAGCGTATGAAGGAGATTCTGAATAAGATCAGGGAATTGGGAGCAAGAATTGCGTTGGACGATTTCGGTACCGGTTATTCTTCGCTCAATCATATCCGCGAAATTCCTTTGGATGTGATTAAGGTGGATCAAAGCTTTGTGGAGGATTTGGCAGAGGATTCCTATTCACAGTCATTTATTAAGATGGTGGCAGAGCTTGCAGGAGCCATCGGTGTCAGCATTTGCATCGAAGGTATTGAGACGCATGAACAATATAAAGTGCTGGAAGGAATGCAGGTTCGTCTTGTGCAGGGATACTTTTTTGATAAACCGATGCCGCGAAATCTGTTTGAGGAAAAATACTTAAAGACAGACATGGTATCTGAATAAAGGGGGATATTTTGATGGAAGATAAAGAATTAAGGGAACGGCTTTCGCGCATTGAAGCCCATCTGGGAATGGAACCGTATGACGGAAGTGTCATTCGGGAGGAAAAAGAGCAGGCGCCTGTCCATGTGCAGACGGTAAAGGTTGACCGTATTGGTGAATTGCTCGTGTTTATTGAGGAAAAACGGCAGGAAACTACCGAGGAAGCCTTTCTTGGATATCTGAAAAAGATGGAAGATGTGTTGTGCCGCGAACAAGTAAAGATTGAGGATTATGCCCAAAATCTTTATCGCAATTATGAAATTTATAAAAAGCGTCAAGAGACGGAGAGCGCGCCTGTGATCAGTGATGTCGCAGAACCGCAGGAGTCGGCTCCGACAACGGACCGAGCGGCGGCAGAGGATGTAACAACGGCTGAAGCGGCGACAGGGGATGCGGAAGTGACCGAGGCGTTGCCGGAAGTTGCCGCAAGTGTACCGCAACAATCATATACATACACAAAACCGGCAAAGAAAAAGGATATGGAGTTCGGTGTCGGTGCGGTTGTGCTCAGCATTGTCGGAGCACTGTTTATCATCGCTTCCCTTGTGATTTTCGGACTGAATTTTATGGACAATCTCCAGCAGGGAATTTTCTTCTATGTGCTGGCAGGTGTTGTCATTGCTTTTTCGGAGCTTGTGCTTCGCAAACACCTGGAGCGTTTTGCGCAGGCGGTGACGGGAATCGGAGTCTGTGTGCTGTACACGGCGACGATCCTAAATTATTTGTATTTACATACCATGAATTCGGTGGCGGCGCTTTTGGCGACGGTGGCGATTTCGGTTTTTGCACTGCTTTTGAGCCGCAAGCGGGAGTCGGCGTCCCTTCGCATGATCGGTATTTTGGGATGTTATGTGTCGCTGATGCCGCTGGATAAGTTTGAATCGCAGACAGAATTTATTGTTCCGTGTGTGATTCTGTTGATTGTCAATACGCTTTATCTGCTTCTGCCGGTGGGCAGAAACGACAGGGCGGTGCGCAATGTGCATTCCATGGCCAATGCCGTAGCTTCGTGCTATCTTGTGGTTACAGCCTGGATTTCTGAGTTGTCGGCAGGATGGATTTTTGTGTTTGTTGCCATTATGCTTCTGATTCACTATGTGATTTACTACAAGACGGAGATGAATGGCAGCCTGAAGGGATTCTTTATCACCGGTCAGGTTGTGCTTCATATACTCCTTACATTTGTGGTGTGGGATGAGAAGTTTTACATTTTGGCAGCAATCGTACTTGCGCTCATTCACGCTGTGGCTGTCTGGTTGTACCGCAAGACGGAACTGAACTGGGTAGGAGTACACTGCTGGGCTGCTTTTCTCGCCTTTGTGGGCAGTGGTATGACAAATGGGGAGTTTTTGGTGGCGGTTGCGGTGATTTATGTGATTTATCACGTGCTTCCGGTGTTCTTTAAAGGCGAATTCAGTGTATCCAATAAGATTGTGGCAATTATTTCTGCCTTTATTTTCCTTGCCAATATGCACTCGGATTCCAATATGCAATATGTGCTTCTTGCAACGATTGTAATATCGATTTTCTGTGCAAGCTATGACAAGGTGTTCCATGAAATTCTGGTTATGTTCGTTCTTTGGGCGTTCGGTCTGTTCGGATTTGATCAGATGGCCATTGCCCTTCCGCTTTCCATGGTGTTCCTTCTTTTGTGCGTTGCGTTGTTTACCAAGGTGGAGGCGTACAGGGACGACTATACCAAGTATCTTGTCGGTTTTGCATGGGCGTTCAACGGAATCAGCCTTTTTGCAAGTTTTGTTGAGATGTATGATCCGAGTCGGATTTCCATGGCGATCGTGCTGCTGGCAGAATCGGCAATTCTTATGCTGTTATTCTCGGAAACAAGCGGAACAAAGAAAGAAAATATTGTGAAGTGCAGAGCGCATGCGTTGAGTATTTTCTACACATATATGGTGTTTGCCTTCGGCATTGATCTTCCGATTGTAGTGAGCATTCTTCTCATGTTGATTGCGATTGCATCCGTCGGAGCAGGATTCTTGTTAAAGGTAAAGAGTGTGCGTATTTACGGACTCTGTATGTCGCTGTTTGTCTGTGTCAAACTTCTGCTCGTTGACTTCGCAGATGCACAGTCGGCCGACCGCGTTATTTCGTTCTTGGTGGTCGGTGTGATCGCACTTGCCATCTCTTATTTGTACATGCGCATTGAAAGAAGCCTTGCAGAAAAAGAAAATCTTTAATTTCTATATCAGTTGTGTTATTATAAAGAGTGGAAATTTAAAATAAAGAGGTTTGCAATTATGGAAAACAAAGACATGATGGAAAATACTGAAGCAAAGGAAGTTGTTTCCAGAAATTTTATTGAGCAGGAAATAGATAAAGATCTGGCAGAGGGTGTTTACGACACCGTCCATACCAGATTCCCGCCGGAACCGAACGGGTATCTCCATATCGGCCATGCCAAGAGTATCCTTTTAAATTATGGATTGGCACAGCAGTACGGCGGCAAATTTAATATGCGTTTCGACGACACCAATCCGACCAAGGAAAAGATTGAGTTCGTGGAATCCATCAAGGCGGATATCCAGTGGCTCGGTGCTGACTGGGAGGACAGACTGTTCTTTGCATCCGACTATTTTGACGAGATGTACGAAGGTGCAGTGAAGCTGATTAAAAAAGGAAAAGCCTATGTTTCCGATCTTTCTCCGGAACAGATCCGTGAGTACCGCGGTACGCTGAAGGAGCCGGGCAAAAAGGATCCGTACAGCGACAGAAGTATTGAAGAAAATCTGGAACTGTTTGAAAATATGAAAAACGGAATGTACGAGGACGGAAGCAAGGTTCTCCGTGCAAAGATTGATATGACATCACCGAACATCAATATGAGAGACCCGATTATTTACCGTGTGGCTCATATGACACATCACAATACAGGTGATAAATGGTGTATTTATCCGATGTACGATTTCGCACATCCGATTGAGGATGCGATTGAGGGCATTACCCATTCGATCTGTACCCTGGAGTTTGAGGATCACAGACCTCTTTATGACTGGGTTGTGAGAGAACTGGAATATCCGAATCCGCCGCGACAGATCGAGTTTGCAAAGATGTATCTCACCAACGTGGTGACCGGAAAGCGTTATATCAAAAAGTTAGTGGAAGATAAGATTGTGGACGGATGGGATGATCCGAGACTTGTTTCCATCGCAGCACTTCGCAGACGCGGTTTCACACCGGAATCAATCAAGCTTTTTGTTGAACTTTGCGGTGTGTCGAAAGCGAACTCTTCCGCTGAGTATGCGATGCTTGAGTACTGTGTACGCGAGGATCTCAAATTAAAGAAATCCCGTATGATGGCAGTTCTGGATCCGATTAAGTTAGTGATTGACAACTATCCGGAAGGTCAGACGGAGATGCTGGATGCAGCCAACAACATGGAGAATCCGGAGCTTGGATCACATCAGGTTCCGTTTGAGAGAGAGTTATACATTGAGAGAGAAGATTTCATGGAGGAGCCTCCGAAGAAGTACTTCCGTCTTTTCCCTGGTAACGAAGTGCGTCTCATGCACGCATATTTTGTAAAGTGTACCGGATTTGAGAAGGATGAAAACGGTAATGTTACTGTGGTACACTGCACATATGACCCGGCGACCAAAGCAGGTTCCGGCTTCAGTGAGCGCAAGGTGAAGGGAACGATTCACTGGGTTCCGGTATCACAGGCTGTAAAGGCGACGGTTCGTCTGTATGAAAACCTGATTGATGAGGAAAAGGGTGTTTACAATGAAGACGGAAGTCTGAACCTGAATCCGAATTCCTTACAGGTGCTTGAAAATTGTTATATTGAGCCGGCGATTGCGGGTGCAAAAGCATACGACAGCTTCCAGTTTGTCCGCAATGGATTTTTTGCAGTGGATTATAAGGATTCAAAAGAGGATGCGCTTGTATTTAACCGCATCGTATCGCTGAAGAGTTCTTTCAAACTGCCGAAATAAAGTAGTTTCAGGGGGAAAATAAAATGGGTTTATTATCCGGATTGGGTGCATTGGGACTTGGTAATCTCGAAAATGCCACTCTGTATGAATCAAATGATAAAAAACAAAAAGAGAAAGAAAAAGAGGTGCCGCCGGAGGTAAGAGAAGCGGATATGCTTTTCGACAAGACATATACCTGTCCGGTTTGTGACCAGGAGTTCAAGGCCAAGACCATCCGGGCGGGCAAGATCCGGATGCTCGGAACCGACATGGATCTTCGTCCGAAATATGAAAATATTGACATGATGAAGTATGAGACGATTGCATGTCCGCATTGCGGTTATGCGGCGCTCAGCCGTTACTTTAAGTATATGACATCCATGCAGCTGAAACTGATTCGTACCAACATCTGTGCCAATTATCAGCCGCATGCGATGGAGGGCGACATCTATACCCATGAGGAGGCGCTGGAGAGATATAAGCTCACATTGGCCAATGCCATTGTGAAGCGTGCGAAAGCCAGCGAGAAGGCGTATATTTGTCTTAAGACAGGATGGCTGATTCGTGGAATGGGAGAAGCGCTGGATCAGAAAGCACCGGAATATCAGGCAAAAAAAGATGCCTATGACAGAATGGAAAAGGAATATCTGAAAAATGCATTGGAAGGTTTCCTGGCAGCACGTCAGACCGAAGGTTTTCCGATGTGCGGAATGGATGAGATCACAATGGATTACCTCATTGCCATTCTGGCCATGGAATGCGAGCAGTATGATCTTTCCCTCAAGGCGCTCAGCAATGTCATTACGACCAAGGGTACCAACAATCGCGTAAAGGAAAAGGCGCTGGATGCACGGGATATGCTTCGTGAAAAGATGAAAGCGCAGAAACTGGAAAAATAAGATTATGTGTGATGTGACAAAGGAAAGCCCGTCCGATCGGACGGGCTCTTTTTATGTCTTAATTCCTATCTTCTTTTTGAATAAGCTCAAGGTAATATGCGGCCTTTGTCGCTGTGAAATACGGATAAATCCAAAGCATTCCCAAGCCGAGGGTCATGAGTCCAAGGAAAAAGATACCGGCAAAGCTGACAATCAGATAAAAATAACTTCCGCGGTGACCTTTCATCAGCTGTTTGCTGTGGGCAAGAAGCCGGGACGGTGACTCCTCAGGATAATCTAAAATAAGATACAAGGCCTGCGAGTAGTCCAGTTGGATGATTGTCACGGCAACAATCATAAAGATTACGCCTGCGGCAACAAGCAGTGAAAAGTAGTAATTTTCGGTGAGGACCATAATGGCTACGGCAATACCGCATGGTACGGCGCACAGCAGGGATTTCAGTAAAATGCGCAGATAAACGAAAATCGCCCGGTCTGCACAGGTACTGAAGCCAATCCATATATCACCGGTCTTATGTTCCTTGCCGCGGCCGATGTTTAAATACAGATAATTTTGTCCAACAACCAAGATGGCGGACAGCAACAATATGATAAAGTATGCGGCGTAATAAATGATCCATCCGGACGTGGTCTGCAGATTGACGGATACTTCCAAAAGGGACAGACAACCGGATGTAATCAAATCCATAAGGATATAAGCCAGAACTGTGGTCTGATATTTGCCCAAAAGCATTTCGCGGGCATCTGCCTTGAGGGCAGAAGATGATTTTAAATAATTCATGATGACTCCGTTTTTATGCTGCCTATACGGCGGCTTCAAAATTCATACCGCGAAGGATGTCGGCGTTTTGCTGCTTTAATGCCTTCTGGTATGGATTTTCTTCGTTTGAATATTGTATTTTGGTTGCGGTCTCTCCGCCGGCGATATAAGATCTGCCGCACTCCGGACAGATGGCGGACTTGAGACGGACACTGGCCTGAAGGACTTTGCCGTCTCCCTGCGCTGCCTTTTTGAAGGCGTTGGAAACATGCTCCTGCTCGTGGGCGCGCACACGGGAAGCTGCTGCGGATGGTGAAATGTGTGCAGCCGATTTAAAGGACACCATTTCGTCCGAGCCGTCCTGGTATTTGCGCTCTTTGCATGTCTGACAATCTGCAGGTGAGGAAGAACGACCGACTTTCTGTACGTCGGATTCGCCCGGATTTTTGGCAATCGAGCCGGTGTTGTTTACCGGTTCTGAAAAACCGGAAGCACCATACAAATAACCTGATGTATATCCGCTAATTCCCTGTATCATCTAAGCCACCTCCCTGTAATGACGGGTACATTTCTTCCAGTGCTTCGTCAAATGTTTCCCCGTACATAGATTCGTATGTGGTGTTCAGCAGTTCTCTGTACTGACTGTTGTTAAAAACAAGATAAAAAATAGAAGAAGTAATCATTACGGAAAAAACCATTCCGATTACAGAAGCAGTGATACCGGCCTTTGCTGCATAATTCATTTTGGTGTGATTACCTTTGGACAGAATGGCAAACAGAATGCTGAGTCCGCCGGTGATCATAGCGAGAAAGATGAAAGCACAGGACATAAAAGTGATAAATCCCATGATCAAAGACAGTATCATAAAGATATTCGGTTGTTGCGGTTTTTCTGCATGTTGTGAAGGTGCAGAAGATTCTAGAATCGCCTGAAAATCCTGATTCTGCGTATTTGGATCCATAACACTACTCCTTTGTCTGTATACATTCATAATAGCATGAAATTATCGTTGAATAAACCCTTTTTTTTGATTATACTTAAGGATAGAAACTTTGCAACTGCAGGAATATTTTCAGAGAGATATCCTGCAAATATAATGAAAAAGTATGGAGAGGATTTATGAGAAAGAAATTAGTATCGTTAATGCTCTGTCTTGTGCTTGCAATGTCAGTGACCGCATGTGGGGATAAAGAAGCTGCCACAGAGACAGCGGAAGTGACAGAGCAGACAGAGGTGACAGAAGAAGTATCGGAAGAGGAACCGGAAGAGGAAGCTGAGCCGGAGCAAGAACCGGAAGAAGAACCGGAAAAACAGGAGTCACTCATGGGCTTTAACATGATTGAAAACGGAGATTTTGCCGGCGGTCTCGGAGACTGGATGACTTACTGTGAGGGCGGCTACGGTACCATCGAAGTAAATGCTGATGGACAGCTTGAGGCAAAGGTTTTACAGATTGGTACCAAGGAACACGGCGTACAGGCTTACTATGACGGTTTCGGACTGGAGCAGGGCTGTGTGTACGAGATGTCTTTTGATGCGGCGTCTACCGTGGAACGCGATGTGCAGTACCGCATCCAGATCAACGGCGGAGATTATCATGCATATTCTCTTGAGGAAATTGCACTGACACCGGAGATGCAGCATTTTAACATCCAGTTTACCATGGAGGAAGCCAGCGATCCGGCGCCTCGTCTTTGCTTTAACATGGGACTTGTGCGTGACACGGCAGCAGATGTTGCGGAGCATAGTATTTATTTTGATAATTTTGAACTCTATTGTATCGACGAGAGCAACCGTGCAGGTGCTGCTGCGGGTGTAGAAACTCCGAGCGTGCAGGTAGACCAGATCGGCTACTTGCCGGGAGATGCCAAGGTTGCAGTGTTTACAGGAGAGGCTATCGGTGACAGCTTTACAGTTGTAAATGCGGACGGAGATGTAGTGCTTGAAGGAGCTATGACAGAAGCCAAAGACAATGCAAATACCGGTGAAAAAGAAGCGACCGGGGATTTCAGCGACGTCAAAGATGCAGGTACATATAAGGTTGTCGGTGCTAACGGCGAAGAGTCTTATGAGTTCGCAATCGGCGATGATATCTATGCCGACGCATTTAATGATACGGTGAAAATGTTATACATGCAGCGCTGCGGCGTAGAGCTTTCTTCTGATTTGGCAGGCGATTTCGCCCATGGTGTATGTCATAATACAGACGCTGTTATTTTCGGAACAAGTGACAAGATTGATGTTTCCGGCGGATGGCACGACGCGGGTGACTACGGAAGATATGTGGTTTCCGGTGCAAAGGCTGTTGCCGATATTATGTTGGCATATGAAAGCTATCCGGGAGTATTCGGTGATGAAGTAGGTATTCCGGAAAGCGGAAACGGAATTCCGGATATTTTAGATGAAGCAAAATATGAATTAGACTGGCTGTTCAAAATGCAGGATGCAGCAAGCGGCGGCGTATACCATAAGGTAACTTGTACAAACTTCCCTGGTATTGTAATGCCGGAGGAAGAAACGCAGGAGCTTGTTGTAACTGAGATTTCCAACTGTGCAACCGGCGATTTCGCAGCAGTTATGGCGATGGCAGCAAGAGTTTACAAAGATATTGATGCAGCATATGCAGACAAATGTCTTTTGGCTGCAAAAGATGCTGTCGCTTACTTGGAAAGCAACACAGACAACGGCGAAGGATTCAAGAATCCGACCGAAATCGTAACCGGTGAATATCCGGATGCCAATGACAGCGACGAGCGTCTGTGGGCGTATGCAGAGCTTTTCAAAACAACAGGCGACAATGCTTACGGAGAAAAAGCAACTGAGTTTGCAGATGCATCCGCAGGACTCGGTTGGGCAGATGTGGGATATTACGGTGCATATGCATATGTGACAGCATCCGGTGCAGACAAGGCGTTTGCCGGCGAGATGAAGACTTACATGGAAAACGGATGCAAGAGCATTGCGGACAATGCGGGCGCAGATGCATACGGCTGCAGTATTACCGGCGTGTTCCCTTGGGGAAGTAATATGACCATTGCAAACAATGGTATGCTTCTTCTTATGATGGATGAAGTAAACGGCAATGATACATACAAAGAGATTGCGAAGGAGCAGATGCACTATCTGTTCGGTAACAACACGACATCTTACTGTTTCCTGACCGGATACGGAAGTCTGTCACCGGTTGGCACTCACCACAGACCGTCCCAGTTCTTAAAGAGCACAATGCCTGGTATGCTTGTGGGCGGACCGAACAGCAATCTGGAAGACCCGTATGCACAGAACGTGCTTGCGGATGCAGCACCGGCTAAATGCTACGTGGATAATGAGCAGAGCTTTTCTTGTAATGAGGTTACCGTATACTGGAACTCTCCGCTTATCTATCTGATGGCCGGAGCGGCAGAATAAATGTAAGGAGAGAAACATGGACATCAATGTAAAACTTGCACAGGAATTAGGCATAAAGAAAGAACAGGTAGAAGCTACCGTAAAGTTGATTGATGAAGGAAATACCATCCCGTTCATCGCCCGTTACCGCAAGGAGGTAACGGGAGCACTCAACGACGAAGTGCTTCGTAACTTATATGAACGCCTGAATTATCTCCGCAATCTGGAGGAGAAAAAACAGAGCGTAATATCCAACATCGAAGAGCAGGGCAAACTGACCGATGAACTTCGTGAAAAGATTCTGGCAGCGGAGACGCTTGTTGTGGTGGAAGATCTTTACCGCCCGTACAAGCAGAAGAGAAAAACAAGAGCATCCGTTGCAAAGGAGAAAGGTCTGGAGCCTTTGGCAGAATTGATTCTTGCTCAGGAAATCACCACATCTCTTGTGCAGGAAGCAGAAAAATATGTGGATGAGGAAAAAGGCGTGGCGACGGTAAAAGAAGCCCTTGACGGAGCCAAAGATATCATCGCAGAAAAGATTTCCGACGAGGCGGATTACCGTATTTACATCCGCAAGATGACCTTTGAAGAGGGTAAGATTGTCAGCAGCGCCAAAGATGCCAAGGAGCAGAGCGTTTATGAGATGTACTATGAGTATGAAGAGCCGATCAAAAAAGTAGTCGGCCACAGAACGCTGGCTTTAAACCGCGGTGAAAAAGAAAAGATGCTTGTTGTCAAGGTGGAAGCACCGGTAGACCGCATTTTAGGTTATTTGGAAAAACAGACGATCACAGCGGAGAACCCGGAGACAACACCGGTGCTCAAGGAGACAATCGCAGACAGTTACAGCCGTCTGATTGCACCGGCCATCGAGCGTGAAATCCGCAACGAGCTGACCGAAAAGGCAGAGGACGGAGCCATCACGGTGTTCGGTAAAAATCTGGAACAGCTTCTGCTTCAGCCGCCGATCGCAGGCCGTGTGGTACTTGGTTGGGACCCGGCGTTTCGTACCGGTTGTAAGCTTGCGGTGGTAGATCCGACAGGCAAAGTGCTTGCAACGACTGTCATCTATCCGACGGAACCGCAAAATAAAGTCAAAGAGTCCAAAGAACTGTTAAAGAAAATCATTAAGAAATACAACGTATCCCTGATTTCCGTAGGTAACGGAACTGCTTCCCGTGAGTCGGAGCAGGTCATCGTAGAATTGCTCAAGGAACTGGATACAAAGGTGGAATATGTTATCGTCAATGAAGCAGGTGCTTCGGTTTATTCCGCATCCAAGCTTGCAACGGAGGAGTTTCCGAATTTCGACGTAGGACAGAGAAGTGCCACATCCATCGCAAGACGTCTGCAGGACCCGCTTGCGGAGCTTGTAAAAATCGATCCGCAGTCCATCGGTGTCGGACAGTACCAGCACGATATGAACCAGAAAAAGCTCGGCGAGGCACTGGAAGGTGTCGTGGAAGATTGCGTAAACAAAGTCGGTGTGGATCTGAACACAGCATCCGCATCCCTGCTTGAGCATATTTCCGGCATCACGAAAGTGATTGCAAAAAATATTGTTGAATACAGAGAGGCGAACGGCCGATTTACAAACCGTAAGCAGCTTTTGAAGGTGGCGAAATTGGGACCGAAAGCATACGAGCAGTGTGCAGGTTTCATGCGTATTACAGACGGAGACAATCCGCTGGATGCCACCAGTGTGCATCCGGAGTCCTATGAAGCAGTACAGAAGCTTCTGGAACTTACCGGTCTCACGATGGAGGATGTAAAAGAAGCGCAGAAGAAGGCAGCCCAGGACCGCCTGAAAGCGAAGAAGGCACCGGCGGCGCCTGAGAAAAAGAAACCGGCAAAAAAAGAGAAGCAGGTTGTCATCCGCAATACCAACACAGCCATGGGCAAAGCTCTTGCACAGGCTATGGGCGGTGTGAGCCTTGCATCGGGATCGGATTCTGCCAATGTTCCTTCCGGCGATGCAGCAAAAGGAGGAACTGTATCCGAGGGAATCTCCAGTCTGGAAAGAAAAATCAAAGATAAGAAAAAGATGGCAGAGCAGCTCGGTATCGGCGAACTGACGCTGACCGACATTTTGAAGGAACTGGAAAAGCCGGCCCGCGACCCGCGTGACGATATGCCGACACCGATCCTTCGCAGCGATGTCATGGATCTCAAAGATCTGAAGCCGGGCATGATTCTGAAAGGAACGGTCCGCAACGTCATTGACTTCGGTGCGTTCGTGGATATCGGCGTGCATCAGGATGGACTGGTTCACATTTCCCAGATGACCGACCGCTTTATCAAGCATCCGCTGGAAGCAGTCAGCGTCGGCGACATCGTGGAAGTGCAGGTCATGACTGTCGATCTTCAGAAGAAGCGAATTCAGCTGACGATGAAGATTGGGAAATAATTGAATTGAGTTGAGAGGTCGTCCATTCATGGTAATATGAATGGACGGCTTTTTTAATAGCTCTTTAGAGAAAAATTAAAAAATTATCGAAAAACATTAAAAAAGTGTTGACAAGTGATAAAAAATGGATTATCATACGTTTAACGATAAACGATAAAAAATTTATTTTTGCGTTTATTTTCTTGCAAGAACAGTAACCCTTTAATAACAACTTTAAAAACAAATAGAAAAGAAACGGAGAATAATATGAAAGAACAGGCGATTCAAAAAATTAACAAAATAGGTAAGGTAAGCGGAAACATTACAGTGATCTGCAAAATATTTGTAGCATTAGGCATTGCGCTTTTGCTTTTAGGTTCGGTATTGTGCTTCTTTGTTCCGGAAAACGGTGTTACCTATGCGACAGAGAAAACGGAAAGTATGGAGATTGATGCACAGATACTCGGTACGAATGTAACGGACGAAGAACTGGATCAACTGCAGCAGGATTTAGAAAATGAGATGAAGGTTGAAATCGAGAGCGGAGCGGTTGATGTGACCATTGATGGGGAGGATTTTGTTCCGTCGGCGGTTGAGAGAACAGAGCGCGGATTCAAAATTGTAGGTACCGCCAACCGATACGACGTAGATTTCAGAAAAATGGCCTGGGCGCTTTTAGCACTTGCATTTTTGCTTGGATTAACACAGGTGACACTTTACTTTGTCGGCTTCCTGTGCAAAGCATTCCGGGATTGTGAGTCACCGTTTGAGGAGAATGTCATCAAAAAGATGCAGAACCTTGCATATGCACTCATTCCTTGGACTGTTGCCAATTCCTTGGGCAATATCATTGTGGACAATATTTTAAAGGGAAGCAAAAACATTGTGCTGTCCGTGGACCTTGGGGTGGTACTGATGGTGCTTGTGGTATTCCTTCTTGTGTACATTTTTAAATACGGTGCGATTCTTCAGCAGGAATCGGATGAGACATTGTAGGAGGCGGCTATGGGAAAAATAATTTTACGACTGGACCGTGTGATGGCGGATCGAAAAATGAGCTTGAACGAACTTTCGGAAAAGGTTGGGGTTTCCAATGTAAATCTGTCCAAAATGAAGACCGGCAAAATCAGTGCAATCCGTTTTTCAACGTTGGAAGCAATCTGTGAAGTGCTGCAATGTCAGCCGGGCGATATATTAGAATACGATCCGGATGTAACGAATGAATAGGTATTGCATTATAGGCAGATGCGTAGTATAATCCAAAGCGTAAAAATAATGTTACGTTCTTCGGGGTTGGGTGAAATTCCCTACCGGCGGTGATGCGCGAAAGCGATGAGTCCGCGACCCGGTTGCTTTTGGGTAACCGGCTGATCCGGTGTGATTCCGGAACCGACAGTAAAGTCTGGATGAGAGAAGAAAAGATGTATCTTGGTATCTTTGCGCCCCGAATCTCAGGATTCGGGGCTTTTTGCATCTTTCCGCTAGAACAGAACAGTCACGAAAAGGAGAGAAAACCATGAAAACAACAAGAAACAAAACCTACAAAATTGCAATGATCGGTATGCTGTCGGCGATAGCATTTGTGCTGGAGGCACTGAATTTTTCCATTCCGATTATGCCGTCCTTTATCAAGCTGGATTTTTCAGAGCTCCCGGCGCTCATCGGCTCTTTCGCCATGGGACCGCTTTCGGGTATTTTGATTTGCCTGATTAAAAATCTGTTTAATCTGCTTCATACTACGACGGGTGGTGTCGGAGAATTGAGTAATTTTCTGCTGGGAGCCGTGTTCGTGGGTACGGCCGGCATCTTTTATAAGGTGAAAAAGGGAAAGAAAGCCGCTTTGATCGGATCTTTGATAGGAGCAGTTGCCATGGCGCTGTTCGGTGTTGTGTCCAATTATTATTTGGTTTACCCGTTTTATATGAATGTGATGGGAATGCCGGAGCAGGTAATTATGGGGATGTATCAGGCGATTAATCCGAGCGTGGATACGCTGATGGAAGCGCTTTTGAAATTCAATCTTCCATTTACATTCTGCAAAGCCATGATCAGCGTGGTTATCACATTCTTTGTGTATAAAAGAATTTCGCCGATCATCAAAGGAACATTTTTAAGTAAATCTTAATAAAATATTTTGATAATAAACGTTGACAAAAAGCCCTTGTTGTATTACTGTATTACTTGAATAATACAACAAAGGCTTTTGTTGTATAAAAGGAAAGGGGACTATATGAGTGCTTTAGTGGAAATCCGGGATATGAGTAAAATATACAATCCCGGTGAGAATGAAGTGAGGGCTTTGGATCATGTGAGTCTGACGATCGATAAAGGGGAATTTGTTGCGATCATCGGACAGTCGGGTTCCGGGAAATCGACACTTATGAACATGATCGGGTGTCTGGATGTTCCGACAGAAGGAACCTACATCTTGAACGGACAGGATGTGTCCAGTTTAAAGGATGATGAACTTTCGGATATCCGTAACCGGGAGATAGGGTTTATCTTTCAGGGATTTAATCTGATTCCGAATCTGACAGCCAGAGAAAATGTGGAGCTTCCTCTGATTTACCGAGGGGTTGCGCAGAAGGAAAGGCATGAATTGTCGGAAAAAGCGTTGGGAATTGTCGGTTTGTCTCATCGAATGAATCACAGACCTTCTGAAATGTCGGGTGGTCAGCAGCAGCGTGTGGCGATTGCAAGAGCCATTGCACAGGCGCCTCCTGTAATTTTGGCCGATGAGCCGACGGGAAATCTGGACTCTGCATCAAGCAAGGAAATTATCAATGTCTTGAAAGAACTGCATGAGAGCGGAAGAACAGTGATTTTGATTACCCATGATAACGATATTGCCATGCAGGCAAAACGTATTGTGCGTATCATGGACGGAAAAGTGGAAAGGGATTATGAAAATGGAAGAGAATAAAAAGAAAACGAAGAAAGTGAAACCATGGGTGATTTTTACGGTGGCGGCATCGCTCCTGATCGTCGTACTTATCGTTATTATGATTGCAAAAATGTCCGCGGCAATGATGGGCATGGGAACACCGGTTGAGGTGGAAGAAGCGTTTCGCGGAAGCATCGCACAGACGGTAGATACGTCGGGAACTGTTTCGTCCGAGGAGACGAAAACTTATTTTGCGGATGTAACTGCAAAGATTGAAATGGTATCTGTTACAAAGGGACAGTATGTCAAAAAAGGAGATCTTCTTGTTTCCTATGATGTAAAAGATTTGGAAGAGGAAATGAGTAAAGCTGAGCTTGAGACAAAGATCAGTACATACAGTGCGGATGCAGCGATTGTCGGCATTGATCATGCGGCAAAAAAAGCGTCGGACGCAGCAGTCAATTATGAAGACGCAAAAAAATACGTAGCACATTATACAGACTGCGTAAATCAGGCAAAATCAAAATTGTCCGAGGCGACGAAGCTGTCTAAAAAACAGGCAGAACTTGCTAAAAAAATACAGAGCCTGACAACCGCAATAAAGAGTAATCCGGGCGATAATGCTTCTGAAAAAGCATTGAAAAAAGCAGAGAAAGAATATAAGAAGATTACAAAGGAATTGAAAAAGTACGATACAGCTGCTTTGCAGGAATCTTTGGAAATCTGCAGCGCAGATCTTGCAGAGTACAAGGCCCTGATGAAGGAATATGAGATGACGAAAGAAGGAGATCCTGCAGCGGCGCTGAACAGAGCACAGCAGACGGCGGTAAAGGAGTCTTTACAGAATGCCAAATCTGAAGTGGAAGAGCAGCTTGCAAAGGCAAGAGCGGGTGTGAAAGCAGAGTTCGACGGAATTGTCAGTGAGGTGGCAGCAGTGGAAGGTCAGACGGCGACCGAAGGCGTTCAGCTCTTTACTATTCACAATGCAAGCGCTCTGAAGGTTGGCCTTTCCGTGACCAAGTACGATGTGCAGAAACTTGCAGAGGGACAGAAGGCAGAGGTTACAATCAACGATAAGAAATATGAAGGAAGCGTGAGTGCTATCAGTCATATTGCTTCTGTCAACAATTCCGGTGCAACGGTGGTGGATGTGGATATACATATTGATAATCCGGACGAAAGTATCATTCTGGGAATGGAAGCAAAGGTTTCCGTACAGACAGCTGAGGAGAGCGATATTCTGCTTATTCCGAGCGCAGCTGTGAATTATTCCAGTGATGGGGTGTTCTGCTATGTGCTTGCGGATGGAGTGATTGAGAAAAAGGAAATCGAAACAGGTATCAGTGATGATGAATATATCCAGGTAATTTCCGGACTGCAGGAAGGGGATAAGGTCGTGACGAATGTGACGGGAATGATCGAAGAAGGAATGCCTGCGACGGAAATGAAAACATCGGCGCTTACAGGTGAAGAAGCGGATAAAACAGAATAGTTAACGGGGGAAATTATGACACAGTTTTTAGAGTATGTAAAAATGGCTCTTATGAACATTAAGAGCAACAAAGGGCGTTCTCTTCTGACTATGCTTGGAATTATCATCGGTATTTCCTCTGTGATTATGGTCATATCCATCGGTAACGGAGTGTCCTCGCAGATTAACGAAGAGCTTAACAAGATTGCCGGCGGACAGTTGTATTTTTACTCCGGAGGTATGTTGGGGGAAATGGTGGAAGAAACCATCCGATTTACGCTGGAGGATTTTGAGGAAATTGAAAACAAGATTGAGCATGTAAAAGGAGTAAGTCCGAGCTACCAGACATACGGCAGTGCCCGTAGTCAGAAGGGTGAATTTACTGCCTATGTATATGGCGGAACGGTAGCGCAACAGTATATTTATACGGAGCCTATTGTAAAGGGAAGATACTTTAATAAGGGAGACTATGAGTCGGCCAATCGGGTTTGTATCATTCGCGAAAGCAG
Organism: Lachnospiraceae bacterium; assembly: GCA_045535935.1. Lineage (GTDB taxonomy): Bacteria > Bacillota > Clostridia > Lachnospirales > Lachnospiraceae > SVFI01. Next base: position 153,924 of record JAZSMO010000032.1, read on the forward strand.
TGCGATTGCATTGTTCGGAACGACCGATGTAATCGGAGAAAGCTTTGAGACAACGGTTGCAGGTATGTCTGTGGAGTGTACAATTATCGGTATTCGTCAGGACAATGCGTCAAGCGCCCTCGGAGGTCTTCTCATGTACTATGATGAAGTGGAGATGGAGATTCCGTTGACGACCATGGGGTCGGCATTCGGATTCTATGTGGAAGATTTTGATAGTTTCTACGTGTTTACGGATGGACCGAAATATTCTAAGGATGCGGCGTCTGCGATCATGAGACTGCTCCGCAGCAAATATCAGTTGGGCATGGATTCGAATGCAATCCAGATGCAGGATTTTAATGACTCCATGGATAGTATCACGCAGGTGATCGACATGATCACGGTATTTGTGGTGTTTGTAGCGGCGATCTCACTTTTGGTCGGAGGTATCGGTGTTATGAATATCATGCTTGTTTCCGTGACGGAGCGTACACGTGAAATCGGTATAAGAAAGGCGCTCGGAGCCAGAACGGCATCTATCATGCTGCAATTTTTGGCCGAGTCGGCGATTATTACGATGCTTGGTGGTATTATCGGAATCATTCTCGGTGTAGTCGGGGCCAATTTTGTGTGCGGCTTGATGGGCTTTGCAGCGAAAGTGACCTTTGGTACAGTGGCGGTTACGACACTGTTTTCTACTGGCGTAGGACTTTTCTTCGGAATTTATCCTGCAAGAAAAGCTGCAAAAATGAGTCCGATAGAGGCGCTCAGACACGATTAATAAATTTTTCACAGAAAGTGCAGGCGTATTCGCTTGCACTTTTTCTTTGGGTATAATATGATAAATCAATATGAAGGAATTATTGCAAAATGAAATGGAGGAAGCCTTATGGAGCAGACACAGCAGCCACAAGAGGTTGTATTAAATAAAGAAGATGTACTATATGAAGTGGATGTATATATGAATGCATCGGTACTGTATGACTATATGCTCAGACATACTTATATGAGTCTGAGCGGTCCTCTGGCTACGATTTTAGGGATTATGTGTATTGTGTTTTTTATGAATAAGGGCGGAGTTGTTTATCTGCTTGCAGGTATCGTGATCATTGCTTACCTGCCTTGGAATCTGTTCTTAAGTGCAAAGCGCCAGGCACTGACAAATGAAGCGTTTAAAAAACCGTTGCACTATTCCTTTACCGAGGATGGGATTTATGTTTCCCAGGGAGAGACGACACAGATGCAACGATGGGAAAATATGCATAAGGCAGTTTCTACGGGAAAAAGTATTATTGTTTACACATCAAAAGTGAACGCCTCTATTTTTCCGCGTAAAGATCTCGGAAATAATGTGTCGGTGCTTTTGGAACTTCTTTGCAGATATATGGATCCGGCGAAAGTTAAGTTCAAACAGTAGTATACACTTTCCGGCGTTTGTGATAAAATAAAGGTGATGTGCATGATATATGAAAGTAAAAATGAGCAGGATACATATGCTCTCGGAGAAAAAATAGCAAAAGAGGCGAAGGCGGGCGATATATATGCGCTTCTGGGTGATCTCGGTGTGGGAAAAACCGTATTTACCAAAGGTTTTGCCAAAGGATTGGAGATTTCGGAACATGTAAACAGTCCGACCTTTACGATTATGCAGGTTTATGATGAGGGGAGACTTCCGCTCTATCATTTTGATGTATACCGCATCGGTGATCCGGAAGAGATGGAAGAGATCGGTTATGAAGATTACTTCTTTGGAAACGGCGTATGTCTGGTGGAATGGGCAGGGCTGATAGAGGAACTGATGCCTGGACATACCAGGTGGATTACCATTGAGAAAGATCTCGATAAAGGTTTTGAATATAGAAAAATTACGATGGAAGAAGGCAGATCATCCATATGAAGATTGTTGCGATAGACAGCTCCGGTCTGGTGGCAAGTGTGGCCATTTTGGACGGAGATACGATTTTGGCGCAGTACAGTGTCAATTATAAAAAAACACATTCTCAGACGCTTCTGCCGATGCTGGCAGAGATCACGCAGATGACAGAGTTTGAAATCGCAGATTTAGATGCGATAGCAGTTGCAAAGGGACCGGGTTCTTTTACGGGGCTTCGTATCGGTTCTGCAACGGCAAAGGGCCTCGGTCAGGCGTTGGTCAAGCCAATCATTGAGATTCCGACGCTCGATGCCATGGCGTATCAGATGTATGGAGTGGAGAGAGTGATTTGTCCGCTGATGGATGCGCGACGCGGTCAGGTTTATACCGGTTTATACCGATTTGAACGGTCGGGCGGAGAGACAAAATTTTGCATTCTTGAACCGCAGTGTGCAGTTTCTGTGGAGGAAATCGTTCAAAAGGTGAATGAAATAGGGTGCCCGGTGATTTATTTGGGTGACGGTGTCCCTGTGCATGAGGATATATTAAGACAGAAGACAACGGTGGATTTTGAGTTTGCACCGCCGTGCTCCAATCGTCAAAACGCAGCAGCACTTGCGACGTTGGCCGCATGCTATTATGAGGAGGGGCAGACAGTGTCTGCGGCGGATCACAGACCGGACTATCTGAGATTGTCACAGGCAGAGCGTGAGCGTTTGGAAAAAGAAGGAAAAAAGAATGATTGAGATTCGTCCGATGACAAAGGAGGATGTTTCCGCAGTTGCTGCGATAGAAAGTTCTGCTTTTTCTGAGCCATGGAGTGCGCAGGCATTTTGCGATGCACTGGATCAAAAAACATATTGCTATATGGTGGCGGAAGAAGAACATGAAGTGATTGCATATTGCGGAATGTATGTGGTTCTCGATGAAGGAAATATTACACAGGTGGCTGTACGGGAAGATAAGCGCAGGGCAGGTGTGGCCCGCACACTTCTTGCGGAATTTATGGAGTGCGGAGCTGCTTTTGGCGTTGCGTCATATACGCTGGAGGTGCGAGTCTCCAATACACGGGCGATTGCTTTGTATGAGGCATGCGGGTTTGCAATCGAAAGCGTCCGGAAGAATTTTTACACTTCTCCGGCGGAGGATGCATATATTATGTGGAAACGTTAGCCATGGCTAACATTAATTACCACTGGTGTTACAAAGGGACACTGATGTATTCTATATTTGAATTACTTTATACAGTAGGTGGTTTGGATATAGGAGGAAAATAGATGAAAGTATATGATGAATGTCATAAATTAATACGGGTTGCATGTAACCGCTGCGAAAAAGAACTGCATGTGGAGAACGGACTGTTAAAAGATGCTGTTTACGAAGGGGAACAGAATTTCGGTTACTTTTCAAAAAGGGACGGAATGAGACATAGCTTTGATTTGTGCGAGCAGTGTTATGATGAATGGATCCGTATGTTTCGTATTCCGGTTTCGGAAATAGAAAATTCGGAATTGCTCTAAATAAAAGAAACAGAGGGAAAAGAATGATAGATGTATGTCTGCTCGGAACCGGTGGCATGATGCCCCTTCCGTATCGTTATCTGACATCTATGATGGCGAGATATAATGGAAAGAGTATACTGATCGATTGTGGGGAAGGGACACAGATTGCAATGAAGGAAAAGGGCTGGAGTCCGAAGCCGATTGATGTGATCTGTTTTACCCATTATCATGCAGATCATATCAGTGGATTGCCGGGTATGCTTCTTACCATGGGGAATGCCGAACGGACGGAGCCACTTCTTATGATCGGCCCCAAAGGACTGGAACGTGTGGTGGGTGCATTGCGTGTCATTGCGCCGGAACTTCCGTTTGAAATAAAATTTCATGAGCTGGCAGAACCGTTTGAGCAGATTGATATGGGGGACTATCGTTTGGAAGCCTTTCGCGTCAATCACAATGTAATCTGCTATGGCTATAATCTGGTTGTGGAAAGAGCGGGCAAATTCCAAGTGGATAAGGCCAAAGAGCTTGGACTCCCGGTTCAGTGCTGGAATCCTTTGCAAAAAGGAAATGTCGTAGAATATGAAGGGAAAACCTACACGCCGGATATGGTGATGGGTGCACCGAGAAAAGGCCTGAAGGTAACTTATTGCACCGATACCAGACCGACCCGTTCCATAGAAGAACATGCGGCGGGGGCGGACTTGTTTATTTGTGAAGGAATGTACGGTGAAGAGGATAAACAGCAAAAGGCGCGCGAGCATAAACATATGACCTTTTATGAGGCGGCGCAGATTGCGAAAAATGCAGGTGTCGCACAGATGTGGTTGACACATTACAGTCCTTCGCTCCCTTGGCCGGATCAGTATCTGCCGCAGGTGAAAAAAATATTTGAAGCTTCACTTACTGCCAAGGATGGACAGACAATAGAATTAGATTTTGGAGACGAATAACTATAAACAATCGAAAGGAGGCGATACAGAGTATGAAGCGAATTACGACAAATAAGGGAATCATCATATTTGTTGTGTTGATTTTGCTTATTGTTGGATTTTATTATTATCTGTCCAACAGACCGGTATCGCAGCCTGAGGAAAGTGTTTCGGAGATAGAAGTTATGACGGCGACGCAGCAGGTTTTGGCAAGGGATTTGACAATCAACTATCCGCCGACGCCGCGTGAAGTCGTCAAATATTTCAGTGATATTACACAGTGTTTTTATAATGAGGAATTGACCGAGGAAGATATTTATGATCTCGGCATGAGAGCCCGTGAGTTGTATGATGATGAACTTGTTGCCAATCAGACAGAGGCGGATTATATCGATTCGCTGACATATGACATACAGGATTTTAAAAGGAAAAACAGAACGATTGCTACGTACACGCCTTCTTCCAGCCTGGATGTGGAGACGTTTACGGAGGATGGGTTTGAATGGGCGAGACTATATTGTAATTATGGAGTCAAGCAGGGAGAGATCCTTTACAATTCCAACATGGTGTTTATTTTGAGAAAGGATGCGAACGGGCATTACAAAATATACGGCTGGAAACTTGTCGAGGATAAATAAGAACGGGTTGCCGGAAATAAGGAATAGGAAGAAGAACGGATATGACAACGCAGCAAAAGGATATATTGATATTAGGTATAGAGAGTTCCTGTGATGAGACGGCGGCTTCCGTAGTCAGAAACGGAAGGGAAGTGTTATCCAATGTAATATCATCCCAAATTGACCTTCATACGTTGTACGGAGGTGTCGTTCCGGAAATTGCATCGAGAAAACATGTGGAAAGAATTCATCAGGTAATCGAGCAGGCTTTGCAGGAGGCAAAGGTTACTTTTGAAGATATTACAGCTATTGCCGTGACATATGGTCCGGGACTTGTGGGGGCGCTTCTTGTGGGTGTGGCTCATGCCAAGGCGCTTGCATTTGCATTGAATAAGCCGTTAATCGGCGTGCATCATATAGAAGGGCATATCAGTGCCAATTACATTGAACATAAAAATTTAGAGCCGCCCTTCGCATGTCTGGTGGTTTCCGGCGGACATACGCATCTTGTCGTTGTGCAAGATTACGGAAAGTATGAGATTGTGGGAAAAACATGTGACGATGCTGCAGGAGAAGCTTTTGATAAAGTGGCCAGAGCGATTGGGCTGGGATATCCGGGAGGACCGAAGATTGACCGTGTGGCAAAGGATGGAGATCCGCAGGCCATTGATTTTCCGAGAGCAAAAGTCGGGGATAACGTGTATGATTTCAGCTTTAGCGGATTAAAATCAGCGGTTCTTAATTACCTTAATTCCTGCGAGATGAAAGGCGAAAAAGTCAATACGGCCGATGTGGCCGCATCTTTTCAAAAAGCGGTTACAGATGTTTTGGTAGACCATGCAATGCGTGCGGTGGAGGAATATGGGTTCACTAAGCTGGCAATTGCCGGAGGCGTAGCTTCCAATTCTGCACTTCGTGCGGCGTTTGAAACCGCCTGCGAGGAGAAAGGAATTGAGTTCTATCGTCCCTCGCCTGTGTATTGTACGGACAATGCGGCGATGATTGCAGCGGCCGGATATTATGAATATCTTGCCGGTGTAAGAAGCGACTATACATTAAATGCAGTTCCTAATTTGAAATTAGGAGAAAGATGATTATATATGGAAAAAATGAAAAAGACGGCAGCAATTGTTCTTGCTGCCGGACAGGGAAAACGGATGGGTACCCGGACAGCGAAGCAGTTTCTGTTGTTGGATGGGAAACCCGTCTTATATTATGCACTGAACGCCTTTGAGCACAGTGAGGTGGATTGGGTGATCCTTGTCACCGGGGAAAGTGAAATTGAATACTGTCAAAAAGAAATCGTGGAAGCCTTTGGTTTTACTAAGGTGTGTGCTGTTGTTCCGGGCGGAAAAGAAAGGTATCATTCTGTGGCCTGTGGTCTTAGGGCGCTGAAACAAATGCAGCGTGATGTGGAGACAGTGCTCATCCATGACGGAGCCAGGCCGTTTGTGTCGCCGGAGATGATTCATAAGTTGATTGAGGAGACACTGGTATATGAAGCGTGTGTGATTGGAACTCCGGTAAAGGATACAATCAAGATTGCAGACGAGAACGGCTTTTGTGAGCAGACACCGTCGAGGGATAAGGTGTGGGCGGTACAGACACCGCAATCCTTTTTGTTCGGTTTGGTGAGTGGTGCATATGAGTCGCTTTTAAATAGTGAAGAAGACATTCTCTCCAAAGGCATTCAAATAACCGATGATGCCATGGTGGTGGAATATATGACAGAAAAAAAGGTCAGACTGGTGGAAGGAGATTATACGAATATTAAGTTAACAACACCGGAAGATCTTGTGATTTGCGAAGCTTTTTTGAAAAAGATAAAAAAATGAAAAAACTTTGAAAAAAAGTTGAAAAAAGTTGTTGACACAACTAAATTCATTTGCTAGAATAATCCTTGCGCTGACCGAAAGGAAAAGCGAATGGAGAGGTATCGAAGTGGTCATAACGAGGCGGTCTTGAAAACCGTTTGTCCGCAAGGGCGCGTGGGTTCGAATCCCACCCTCTCCGCTCGGAACTTGTTTCCGAAAAGGTAATAATGTATAGATATTCAGCTATATTTGGAGAAGTACCCAAGAGGCTGAAGGGGCTCCCCTGGAAAGGGAGTAGGTCGTTAATAGCGGCGCGAGGGTTCAAATCCCTCCTTCTCCGTCGGTATTTCTTACAGATTACCAAGAACCTTGACAAATAAACAGCAATGCAACCCTGAAAATTCTAAAAAAGAATTGTTCAGAGAACAAAACCTAAACAAAGTAAAAACGGTTAAATTAGCCAAGCTAAATTTTGACCAAGGAAAGAATTCAACATGAGAGTTT
>JAZSMO010000043.1:0-64196 GCA_045535935.1 Lachnospiraceae bacterium
CGTGTACGCAATAATGCGGCTGCGCAGGCTGATCCAGTTTCTTCCGCTCTCCGAAATCTGCTGTTGCTGATCTTCTATAAAGGCATCCACCGCTTCCGGCATGGAATTGCCTGACACGGCAAACAGCTCCTCCTGCATGCTCTCTTTGTCTATCATATCATAGAGATTTACATACTGCTCATATCTCTTGATTCCGGTGTCCAGATCAATCCATACGATATCTCCCGACGCTTTTCCTGCGCCTCGATAGTCTGTATATGGTACACCCGCTCTGACCCAGACATGATCTGTCTGAATACTTACGATCTCGCCACCTGATGTAACCGTCGTCACTGCATTTCCGCCGGAAGCTAAAACCTCTGCAGCACTTTCCATGTCTGCTGCGCCTGTCAACGAAAGTGCCAGTTCTTCTCCAAGCTCTATTTTTCCGGAAACAAACTCTGCTTCATATCCCAAATGGCGTAGCATCGCAATTAGGAGCGATGCCTGGTCCATATCGTTTCCGCCGAGAGAAGCGAAGGTTCCGGAGGCACCTTTCCGACTTCCGTAATAGAATTCGTAATTGACATTATTTTTCAGATAGTTATAGATATTGAGCGGAGTTGCAAGCTCTTCTGCTGTTTCAGCTGCTGCCGCGCTTAATTTTATAGCGTCCGACGCATCTGCTTCCTGTTCGTTTACAGAGCTGCCACCTTCATCCGAATTGGCAGTTCCATAGGTCTTGGCTGCATCCTCCATCGACAAGACTTCTGCCAGCTCTTCCGCTTTCTGTCCGGCTGTTTCTTGATCTCCTTGTGCTGTTGCTTCTTCTATTTGAGCAAGGAGTTCCTGCACCTTTTCTTTGCTCTGGGCAAGCGTTTTTTCAAATTGTTTTCTTCTCTTTTGAACGGTCTTCTTTGCTTTGCGAGGCAATGCCTCTTCTGCTTCCTTTTGGGCAGTAATCCACTCCTGCGTTTGTTTTGATGCATTCTCAAGCTCATAAGAAAGCGACTCGATGTCGGTTTTTGCTTCTGTTACTTTTGCTTGAGTTGTTTTTTCCGTACTCTTTCCATCGCCCGATACACTTTTTTTCTCTGAAATTCCGCATGCAGAAAGCGTATTAATCATAAGCACTGCACATAAGAATACCGAAACCGTTTTATACCATTTTTTCTTTATCCAATTACTTTTCATTTTTTTCTTCCCCTCTATCGGTTTTGATTATAATATCCTGCCTGTATTTTTATTTCCTTTGCAACAATCGTTCCTGTATAGTCAAACTGTGACACATTAATTGTGACGGTTCCGTTTGGCGCATATATAATACCGTTTCCGGTTATCTTGGTCGCCTGCATATGTATGTCTCCGGTCTCAGAAGCCAGTACAACCGGCTCCTCTCCGCCACACATTATGGTGTTTGCACAAAATGTCATTTTACCTTCCGAAACCAACGACGCCTTTATAGATATGTCATTGCACCACGCTCCGGTCGTTGTCGCGCAACGCGTCGGGACAAGGATATCCGTACTGTTATATTCGCTGATACGCTCCAAAACTTCCGTCTCGCTCATATCCTCTGTTATGCGATCCATATAGTCTGGGATTACTTCCTCCTGTGCAAACTCCACTCTCTCCTTTATGTCCAAAATACCTCCCGCAATCGAAAGAGTTCCCGGAGATACGACGCGCCCTCCTAAATGAACGGTGCTTCCCTGAAAACGGAACATATTCTTTCCATAAACATCCCCGTTTATATTTGCCTCACAGCAGAATAATTGCACCTCTCCATCCGACGCATAGAGTGCATATGGAAGATTAAAATATGCCTTTTCCGCTATCTCGTCTTCTACTGTTTTTGTGTTTTCAATTTTCTGCACAAATTCGTCACTGACATTTCCTGCATAGTCCACAGCACATATATGTAGCCAAGCACTCTCACCCGGTTTTAACTCAGATGCATCATAAATAATCTGACCATTCTCTGCTTCCCAAATGTCAGAAATCAAGTTGCCTTCTGCGTCATACTCTGCCAAATTTCCAAGCAGAGTTTCATTGTCATTCATACAAAGCAGAAACCCTTTTACGCCTGTAACTGCTTCCGCCTCAATTATGTTGGATTGTCTTATATCCGTTTCTTTTGCAGCAGTACCTACTGCCTCTACATAATATTGATATTTGGTTCCGTAATCCTCTGCAGCGATAGCCACCATGCCATTATCCGATACCGTTGTCACCGATGTAATGACAGGCTTTTCTTCATCACAAACGGATTTGTCCGTTGCAGATGTATTGCTTGTTAATTGCTTCAGATAAAAAAGGGTATTGGCAATTACTTTTCTTTCATCATCCGTAGCCTGTCCGTTACTGTGTCCGGTCTGAATCATTGCAAGCTGATTCTTTGAAAATAGATATGCATTTGTTTTAGCTCCGGTTGCTGCGTCCGTATCATATCCTGATGTCAGTTCCATCCATACCTCCGCAGACATAGTTCCACCTGTAAACTGCGACTGCGTATGTGTCTCCGGAATGTTTAATGTTCCTGAAAGCTTCCACGGATAACTGGTCAAAAAACCTTCATTCACAATTCGCACTTCTGTACTGAGACGTTTTGTATATCCATTTTTTAACTTTACTCCCAGCGGCTGCGCAAACTTCGAGAAGTTTTTCATCCAAGCCACCACTGTATCATGTCCGAACAAAACTCCTCTTCCGGAATTCACAAATTCCTGTGTCGCTTCATAAGAAGCCTCTGACAAATCTTTATATGCATTGGAATCATAAGTACCAAACATCAACACATCATATCGATAATTTCCATCCTCATCCAGCAAATATTTATCCGGCTCCGCATTATAGTTTTCAATGATTACAGAATCAATTTCAAACAATCCTTTTCCCGCCGGTTGTTCCGTGTGATCCAGTGATTCTTCCATCCATTGTTTTAAATAGTTTTCCGCTTGTTTCACCGGATAAATATTCAGTACCTTGACTTTTTCAATACCGTCCCATGTAGAACGGGTTTCCCATTCATTTTCCCCCTTGCGTTGGAACAGGCGATATGCATATCGCTCATCCTCGCTTGAAATATCATTCCAAGAAAGGGAAATTTCACTACTTCCTTCTTCCCCGCGATCAGCCTTAAGAATCAGCTCCTCATGCTCTGTTTTATGCAGATTATATGCGATTTCATACTGCGCACACGGTTTTTGTTCCGTTCCCGACAAAAGTTCTACACAAACTTTATATTCATGCCCTTCCTCCGGAATTATCACGAATTCACTTTTGTCGCTGTATTGTGTCTCGTCTTTGGACAGCAGACACGCATTCTCACTCACTATTTTGGTCGCATCGTCCTCGTAAATTGTATAGCGGACAGTTATCCCTGCTGTCTTATTAATCTGATATTGTAATGAGGCCTGAACACTGATCTTTTGTTCCTTCCCCACCTCCAAAACATATGTCTCAGATTCACATGTAAATTCTTGAACTGTTAATCTCAATGAATTGTAATCCTGTATTTCGCTCAAAAGACGTATATACGCAAGGGTATTCGATAAATCATTGAAAACACTCCCGTTGCCTTCCTGTAAATCTATAAGCTGCGATTCTATATTTTCATGATCTTCTATCACTCCGCGTCTGTACAAGTATCTTGCAAGATTTGCCTGTTCATAAAAATTTTCTTTTGTAAACACGCCACGAAATGAATTTTGACAATATTTATCCAAGCTTTCCAAGCATTTCTCATTTTCTACACCGAGTTCCGCTAACGCAATGCCAATTTGCGCTGAAATTTCTTCTCTGCTTGTATCTGTTATTGTATATCCAAACCCACCATCTTCATTTTGACATGCGACAATATAGTTTACTGCTTTTGCTATTTGCTCTTCAGACAATACAGCGTTATTTTCACTAATGCTTTTTGAGACAGAAACTGCTGCCACAACTGCAAGCATCGTATCATACACATCACTATTGTATTCCTCTGTTAGTCCAAACCCGCCATCTTCATTTTGTTTTTCCCACAAATCTGACAAATAGTCTGTACTGCCATATGCCATCGTAAGATGCGCCTGCTCATCAATATTTAACTCATATATTTCCTGCTCCCGCTCTAATAATGGCAAGTAATTAACTTCTCGACCTTCTTCCCTTAACAGAGCAATCCTATTACAGTACATATTTGGAATAAAACACTCACTATCTATCAGTTCGTTTTCGCTGATACTTTCCACCCAATCAATCGCTTTATTCTTCTCACTTGTCAGATCTCCGACGGTAGTTTCCGCCATGACAGGCTCAATTCCGGTCAAAGACAACAAAAATAACAGACCTGACATAAATGCACAGATCTGTTTCATAAAATAGTACTTCATACAATTCTTTTTCATTATGATTCTCCCCTCATATTTTTATGTTTGGCAATTTTTTCCAGCCACGTTTATCTTATAGATAATCCGACAGTTTGTCAATCACTTTTTACTCCTCAGAGCTTCCCTCACCAATCAATGTCTGAAATTTTTCAGCCGCTCCTGCAGCTCTGCGAGCATCTGTCCGTAGGTCTGTTCTTCTTTTCCGCGAAGCTTTCCTGATGCTACAGCCTCCCGGTATGCCTCCTCAAATTTCTTCAGATTTGCTCTGGCATTATCCTTATAGTTATTTTCAAAAGCAAGCTGCAGGCTTTTCAAAATTTCATCCAGCTGCTTTGCAGTTTTGCTCTTTCCAAATCCAAACATAGCACTCCATCCTCCCTGCAGTACGACCGCGCATTAAATAACACATGTTTTTACGACACCTGCCACGGGTTATCTTTCCCCTGCATAAAGCAGGCACAGCTCTTGAGCGAATCTGCCACCACGGTTTCCACATAATTATCCGTGTAGAACGCCATATGATGTGTTACAACCACATTCGGATAAGAGCGAAGAAGTGCAAGCTCACGATTATCCAAAACATCATTTTTCCGGTCATAATAGTACAGTCCAAACTCATTTTCTACCACATCAAGTCCGGCTGCGCCGATCTTTCCGCTCTCCAACGCATCGAGAAGCGCATCCGCCTCCACAAGCGGTCCGCGGGCTGTATTAATCAAAATCACGCCATCCTTCATCTTTGCAATGGTATCGCGATTGACCAGATGATAGGTCTCCTCCGTCTGCGGCGTATGGAGCGTGATAATATCCGACTGCGCCCAGATTTCCTCCAAAGACACATAGGTCGCATACTTCTTTACATCCTCATTTTCGTATTTATCATAGGCGATCATTTTACATCCGAAACCGCTGAGGTTTTGAATCACGGTTCTTCCGATACGCCCCGTTCCGATAATTCCGACCGTCATATCCTTCAGCTCACGTCCCAAAAGCCCTTTTAACGTATAATCCTGAATGTTACTGCGCTGCATAATCTGTCCGGCCTTACGAATGCACATAAGCAACAGCATGACTGCATAATCCGCCACGCCGTTTGGGCCATACGGCGCATTTCCCACCGTAATACCAAACTCCTTACAAGCCTTCAAATCGATATGATCGTAGCCGATGGTCCTGGTCGTGATATAGCGCACCCCTTGCTCTGCCAGTGCCTCAATCAGCTCTCTCGACATTTTCGATGTGATGATGTCAATACAATCACTTCCCGCCGCAAGCTTCACATTTTCCATATCCGGAGCATCCGGACACATTACCAGTGTAATCCCAAGCTCCTTTGCATATGTTTCAAAATAAACTTTTTCATCGAAATCTCTGCAATTATAAACTGTTACCTGCATGCTAATCCGCTTCCTTTCTGTCTTCTTCCGTCTCTGTTTTGTCATTTTCTATTTCTTTATAAAAAGAATAATCACTTTTATTATATTTCCGGAATGCATTCACATCCCGCACAAGAATGAGAATGCTGTCCTTTGTCACCTCAAATGCGCCTTCTCTGTACAAATTCACAAAAACAAGTCCGATCGGAACTGCCAAAATCATTCCCCAGACCCCGCTGATCTCCCAGCCGATATAAAGCAGAAGAAGCGTCGGTATCGGTGGCATTCCCAGCGACTCTCCTACGATTTTAGGCTGAATCAGCTGTCTGAGCAACTGTCCGATTCCCCATAGTGCCAGTAAAATAACAGCCGTTGTATAATGTCCACCTACAAACTTGATAATTCCCCACGGAATCAACACCGTACCCGTACCGAACACCGGAAGCAAATCGAGAAATGCGATACCCAGCGCGATGACTGACGCATAATCAACCCCCGCAATTTTAAGCCCGATAAAGAGCAAAATATACATCCAAATTTCAATCTTAAGCTGCGCAATCACATATCCGCCGAACGCCTTTTTCATACTTCTAAGCACAAGCTCCCACTTGGTCTTGAGCGAATTCGGAACGAATCTGCGGTAGTACTCCTGCACTTCATCCTTATTTGCCACAAAAAAGTATGCGGACAAAAGCGCCATAACCACGCTCACAAGAAAGCCCGGCACATTTTTGGCAAACCGGCCGACCCATTCCACCGTCGGAGAGCTTAAGTTTCCGATCAGGTTTCCCATATATTGTTGCACGCTTTCGACAATCGCCGTCCAGTCTGCGGTCACTCTTCCCGGCATATATCCGAAAAGCCCCGCAAGCCGCTGACCGACCTGATTGAGCTCCAGTTCCATCGCCGACCACATCTGTGGCAGGTTTTCTATGAAATCTCCCGCCTGGCGCACAAGAAACCGCCCGGCGCCATATAATGCAAGCGCCACAAGTCCGATGGCAACAATGATGGTAACCGCCGATCCCGCTTTTCTTTTAATCTTTAATCTGGATTCAAGAAAATGCACAATCGGTCCTGCACACGCTGCGATCACACCTCCCACCACAAAAGGCATAAAGAAAACTATTGCCTTTGGCAATACAAATATGAGAAGCAACGCAATTACCGCAGCAATTATTAAATTCAAAATAATCTTTCCGAAATGTCTTACAGACTCCACAATGACACCACTTCTTTCTGTCTGTTGCTATTCCTCCGGTTTCATTAAAATGTGCTGATCGATAAAGTCATAGATTTCTTCTCTTCCCTGCTTTGTCTGGGCAGAATACGGAAATACGAGAGTCCCTTTCTCCACCTGCAGTGTTTCCTTGATCAGCTTTATCTGCTTCTGTATCTGTGAGCGGTTAATCTTATCGAGCTTTGTCGCTATAATCACCGGTTTATATCCATTGGAAACGATCCACTCATACATCTGGATATCATTTGCTCCCGGCTTGTGACGTATGTCAATCAAAAGAAAGACCTCTCTTAACATTTTAGACTGCTGTAAATATTTTTCAATCATTTTGCCCCATTTTGCTTTCACTTCCACAGAAACATTGGCAAAACCATACCCCGGGAGATCCACAAAATAAAGTTCCTGATTAATATTATAGTAATTGATCGTCTGCGTTTTTCCAGGCTGAGAAGACGTTCTCGCAAGAGATTTCCGATTCATAAGACCGTTGATCAGCGAGGATTTTCCGACATTACTTTTTCCGGCAAACGCAATCTCCGGCAAACTGTTTTCGGGCAGGGTACTGGTAATTCCGCATACCGTTTCCAGTTCTACATTTTTGATAACCATAAAGACTCCTTTCCCTAAACCAGTGCATATCCCAGCACTTCATCCATAGACGATACACAGCATATATTTAATCCTGTTTTAATTTCATCATCAATTTCATGCAGATCTTTTTCGTTTTCCTCCGGTATGAGAACCTGATGTATTCCGGCCATTTTGGCTGCCAACAGTTTTTCCTTTAAGCCGCCGATAGCAAGCACCCGGCCGCGCAGAGTCACCTCGCCGGTCATGGCAAGATCCGCCTTTATCTTTTTCTTTGCGACAGCTGAAAGAATTGCTGTTGCCATGGTAATTCCCGCACTCGGACCGTCTTTCGGAACTGCCCCTTCCGGTATATGGATGTGGAGATCATGTGTTTCGAAATATTCTTCCTTTACACCGTACTGCGGCGCAATAGAACGCACATAGCTAAGGCCCGCCAAAGCAGATTCCTTCATGACATCCCCCAACTGCCCCGTCAATTTAATTTCACCTTTTCCCGGCATATCGTTTACTTCTATTTCCAACGTCACTCCGCCGACACTTGTCCATGCAAGACCGCGAACAATTCCGATATCATTCTTTTTGTTCGCTTTTTCACGGCTGTATTTTTCTTTTCCCAGATACTCTTCCAGATTGTGAATCGTAATCTTAATCTTTGTTTTATCGTTCTTTAATATTTCTCTTGCCGTTTTTCTGCAGACTTTTCCGATCTGTCTTTCCAGTTCTCTGACACCGGCTTCTTTTGTATAACCCAGAATTATCTTCTCCAGCGCCTTGTCTGAAAAATTAAGCTGCTTTTTAGCAATTCCATGCTCTTTTAGCTGTTTCTTCACAAGATGCTCTTTCGCGATATGGAGTTTTTCATTGGCCGTATAGCTGTTCACTTCAATGACTTCCATACGATCACGGAGCGGGCCGTCAATAGCCTGCAGATCATTGGCCGTAGCCACAAACACTACCTGTGAAAGATCCATCGGGATTTCAACATAATGATCCTGAAAATGCTCGTTCTGCTCGCTGTCCAAAACTTCCAACATTGCAGATGCAGTATCTCCCTTATGATCGCGGCTCATTTTATCGATTTCATCCAGAAGGATCAAAGGATTTTTGACACCCGCCTGACGGATCGCCGTCACAATACGTCCCGGCATTGCTCCGACATAGGTCTTTCTATGCCCGCGGATCTCTGCCTCATCCCGGACACCGCCCAGACAGATGCGCACATATTTCCGATCCATCGCTCTTGCCATACTACGTGCTATGGATGTCTTACCGGTTCCCGGCGGTCCCACCAGACATATGATCGGCGTCCCCGCCTCACCGCGCAGCTGACGAACTGCCAAATATTCTAAGATTCTTTCTTTCACCTTTTCCAGACCATAATGATCTTCTTTCAATATACCCTGTGCTTTATCCAGATCTGCGTTATCCTCCGAAGCATGGTCCCACGGAAGATCCAGCACGGTTTCTAAATAAGTGCGTTCCACTGCACTCTCTGACGAACTTCCGGATATATGTTCAAAACGCTTTATCTCTTTCTTAATTTTAGATTTAACTTCCTCCGAAGCATTGATATTTTCCAGCTTTTCACGGAATAAATCTGCATCAGAAAGAGAGCTGTCCTCTCCCAATTCCTCACGAATGTAGCGCATCTGCTCCTTCAATACGTACTCACGCTGATTTTTCTCCGCGCGCTCTTTTACTTTCTGAGCCAGTTCATTTTTGACTTGCAATATTCCTGACTCTGTCTGTAAAAGTTCTGTCAGGCTCTCAAATCTCTTCTGCAGATCAATCGACTCCAAAATCACCTGCTTCTTTCTATAATCGACCGGCAGAAGCATGGTAATCTGATCCAGAAGCTTACCAAGCTGTCCGATTCCGCTCAGATGCTGCACCAGTCCCTGATCCTTTTTGCTGGTCAAAAGGGAATACTGCAGATACATTTCGCAGATCTGACGCTTCATAGCCTCTTTTCTCGCTTCCTCGATCTCTTCCTCCAAAGCTTCCTCCGGCTTTGCCAGAACAATTTTGGCCGCAAAATACGGTTCCGTCATAAATTCTACCGCCTTGGCTCTCCCCAAACCTTCTACCAGCACGCGAACGATTTTATTGGGCATTTTAACAATCTGCTTAATTTTTACATAGGTTCCGATCTCATACACTCCCGCAAGTCCCGGATTATTCTCCTCCGGATTTCTCTGTGCGGTCAAAAACAACGTTTGATCCATACTCATGGCCTTTTCCAATGACGCAATGGATTTCTTTCGACTCAGATCAAAATGTATAATGGAATCCGGCACTACACACATATTTTTTAAAGGAATCGCCGGTATCATCATTTTTTGTACTTCACTCATAATTTTCTCTCTCTTAATCTTGTAACAACAAGACGCCGCACGGATTCGGCGGCGTCTATGACTTAAGCTCTCTTCTTTCTTGACGGGGTTTCTTTTGCGCCTTCCTCACGCTCAACGATCGGCTCGCATTTCCCCAATACAACATCTTCCGTGACAATACATTTGGTAATTGTATCATCCGAAGGGATTTCATACATAATATCCATCATGATATTTTCCATGATAGTTCTTAATCCTCTGGCGCCTGTTTTATTTTCCATCGCCTGTTTTGCAATCTGATTGATTGCTTCCGGCTCAAATTCCAGTTCTACACCATCCATCTCAAACATCTTGTGATATTGTTTTACGATAGCATTTTTCGGTTCTGTAAGAATCCTGTTCAGCGCCTGCTCATCCAAACCATCCAGCGAAACCACAATAGGTACACGTCCAACAAATTCCGGAATCAAACCATACTTGATCAGATCTTTCGGATTTGCATCACGGAACGCTTCCCCCTCACTGCGATCCGAACGCACACCAATCTCTGCGTCAAATCCAATGGATTTACGGTTCAGACGATTTTCCACAATCTTCTCCAAACCTGCAAACGCTCCTGCACAAATAAACAGGATATTGCTTGTATCAATCTGGATCAGATCCTGATGCGGGTGTTTACGTCCTCCCTGTGGAGGGACCGAAGCTACCGTACCTTCTATAATCTTCAGAAGTGCCTGCTGCACGCCTTCTCCCGATACATCACGGGTAATGGATACATTTTCACTCTTCTTTGTGATCTTATCAATCTCATCGATGTATACGATGCCGTACTCAGCCTTTTCCACATCATAGTCTGCTGCCTGGATTAATTTTAACAGAATATTCTCCACGTCTTCACCGACATAGCCGGCCTCCGTCAACGTCGTCGCATCTGCAATCGCAAACGGTACATTGATCATCCGCGCAAGTGTCTGTGCCAGATATGTCTTACCGCTTCCGGTAGGTCCCATCATGATGATATTGCTTTTTTGAAGTTCTACGCCGTCCAGATCTTTTTTGTCTGCCAGCACTCTCTTGTAATGATTGTATACCGCAACAGAAAGCACCTTTTTCGCTGCATCCTGTCCGATCACATAATCATCCAAAAATGCCTTGATCTGCATCGGCTTCAGAAGGTTGATATCAATTCCGCCGGATACCACTTCATCTTCATATTCTTCTTCAATGATGTCTGCACAAAGTTCCACGCATTCATCGCAGATATAGACACCTGTCGGACCGGCAATCAGCTTACGCACCTGCTCCTGTGTCTTATTACAAAAAGAACATCTGATTTTCATATCAGGATTTTTTCCTGCCATTCTCTTGACTCCCTAGAAATTATTTTGCTCGGTTTTCGACTACCTTGTCGATCAAACCGTAAGCCAATGCTTCCTCAGCGCTCTTCCAGTTATCACGCTCTGTATCTGCTGCAACCACTTCATAATCCTGTCCTGTGTTTGCCGCAAGAATACGGTTTAATTTTTCTTTTGTTTTAAGGATGTGTTTTGCAGCGATCTCAATCTCCGTTGCCTGTCCCTGCGCACCGCCCAGCGGCTGATGAATCATAATCTCCGCATTCGGAAGCGCCATTCTCTTTCCTTTTGTTCCGCCTGCAAGCAGGAATGCTCCCATACTTGCTGCCATACCGATACAAATGGTCGATACGTCGCATTTTACATACTGCATTGTGTCGTAAATCGCCATACCGGCTGTCACAGATCCTCCCGGACTGTTAATATAAATCTGAATATCCTTTTCCGGATCTTCCGCTTCCAAAAACAAGAGCTGTGCCACTACAATACTTGCGGAAACGTCATTTACTTCCTCCCCCAAGAAAATAATTCTCTCTTTCAGAAGTCTTGAATAAATGTCATAGGATCGTTCCCCACGGCTTGTCTGTTCAACGACATAAGGTATTAAACTCATGGCTGTTCCTCCTTAATTCGCATCGGTTTCCCGAATTATTATTTGCTGCTTTTTGCTTTGCTTTCTTTTGCATTGTCTCTTACAAATTCAGCTGCCTTTGAGATAGCCAGATCTTTCATAATCTCTTCTCTGCCCATCTCGCCGATCATTTCTTTTGCTTTATCTACATCCATCTGATACATTCCGGCAATCTTTTCTACCTCTTTATTGAAATCTTCTTCAGAAGCTTCAATACCCTCTGCCTTTGCTACCGCTTCAAGAACAAGTCTTGATTTGATACGCATCTCAGCCTGCGGTTTGATCTGTTCAAGCATCTTATCCTCTGTCATACCTGTGAACTGTAAATACTGATCAAAAGATAATCCCTGGCTCATGATTCTCTGTGCAAACTCATCCATCATCTGTCTCTGAGTCGTGGAAACCATAGCTTCCGGAATATCCATCTTTGCATCTTCAATCACTGCTTCAATGGCTGCTCTTTCTTTTTCATCTGCCGCTTTCTGTGCTTTGGACTCTTCGAGACCCTTCTTTACATTTTCTTTGTACTCTGCAAATGTTTCATATTCAGATACTTCAGATGCGAACTCATCGTCAAGCTCCGGAAGTTCATCTTCTTTGATCTCTTTGATTACAACCTTGAACATCGCCGGTTTTCCAGCCAGCTCGTCTGCATGATATTCTTCCGGGAATGTAACGTTAACTTCTACTTCCTCGCCGATTGCTTTACCAATAAGCTGTTCTTCAAATGTATCAATGAAGGAGTGAGATCCGATTACAAGCTCATAATCCTCGCCTTTTCCGCCCTCAAAAGCTACTCCGTCAACAAAACCTTCGAAATCGATGATGGTCTTGTCTCCGTCTTTTACCGGACGATCTTCTACGGTAATCTCACGTGCATTGTTCTTTCTTTCACGTTCAATCATTTCATCTACTTCTTCGTCTGTTACTTCTACATCAATCTTATCGATCTTAACGCCTTTGTATTTTCCGAGCTCTACTTCCGGTTTCAGGGCAACTTCTGCAGTAAAGATGAAGTCTTTGTCAGCCTCTAACTGAATTACGGAGATTACCGGTGCGGAAACAATCTCTTCCTCGCATTCGCTCACTGCTTTTTCGTATGCGCCCGGAATCACTGCATTGGCAGCATCCTCTAAGAAAACACCTTTACCGTACATTTTTTCTACCATAGCAAAAGGAACTTTTCCTTTACGGAAGCCCGGGATGCTGATCTGATTTTTATTTTTCTGATATGCGGCCTGCACAGCTTTGGACATTTCCTCTGCCGGAACCTCGATCGTAATCTTAGCCATATTGTGCTCTAATTTTTCTAACTGTAAACTCATTTTTGTATTTCCTCCTTGTATGTGACCTCTTCCGTATCACTTTCTTTTTTCTCTTATTTCTTTGCAAATCGGGAATGGACATAAACTCCCATATTCACAGTCGTTAAAAATTATAGCACAAGTCTATTCGAATTACTAGCACTTTTTTCGGGCTTTCATCGAGTTTTCCCGACATTTTTTTATTTCTTTTTTAACAAAAGTTACCATCATATTCTTTTTGCAATCCGAACATAATAAAACCAAGATAAGTGAACACACAAAACACGAGTTCCGGTTTTCCGAGATAAGTGTTTTGCACTTATCTTGGAAATAAAAAAACAAAATGGAGGTGAAAGAAATGGCAAGTAACAAAACAAATAGAATGGAAGTACCTGAAGCAAGAGCAGCAATGGATCGTTTCAAAACAGAGGTTGCATCTGAGCTTGGTGTAAACTTAAAAGAAGGTTACAACGGTGACTTAACTTCTAAGGAAGCAGGTTCTATCGGTGGCGAAATGGTTCGTCGTATGGTGAAAAACTACGAATCTCAGCTGAAATAGCAAATCGAAAAAGTGGCGGTAATCTCATGATTACTGCCACTTTTGTTTTTTATACACTATATCATTGTATCCTCTTACTGCTCGTTGCCCGGCATTTTATACGGATCCTCATATGGGTTTTGATCAAAATCATCCTCGATCGGTGCCGATGGATTAAACATCTCTCCGCTCGGCGTCGAAGTCCGATCCGGCTGTGCATAGGCTCCCGGGTTACCGTAAGCGCGCACCTCTTCCTGACCCAGAGAATGATCGTAATAGTCCATAGATACACGATGTTTCAACGTTTCATACAAATGTGCATATGTCATATTCATGTACGGATTGATATAGAAGATGGAAAGTAATCCGCACGTAAACACAGACAGGATATTCCATCCGATAAAAGATAATCCCAGTACAAACGTATTCCATTTTTCTCCATCCATCATCTCTTTGCTGAGACGGAACGCATCTTCTTTGCTAATTCCCGGATTTTCAGCAAGTATATACGGAAGCATATAGTATTCATAGGATTTCACAATACCCGGAATAACAAACAAAAGGCTCCATAACCACACATACAAATCTCGGAAAAACAGAATTTTGACCGGATTCATATACTTACCTGTTCCAAAACACATGAAAACCTTACCGATTTCACCTGCTGTTTTTTCGCCGTACGTCGCCTCGATGAAATATCTTCTCGCACCGACCATAATCGGATTGGTAATAAATGTTACCCAAAGAACACCGATAATCATTGCAACTAAAACAATCACCAAAACAACTGCAAGTATTCCGATTACCAAAGCCATCAGTTCTTCTGTACTCATAGAAGAGTTTGCAAAATCGTTCGAAGAACTTGATCCGGCACTGCTTCCTCCTCCGCCGCCACCGCCTCCGGTGAGGAAGGCAACGATAAACGAAACAAGCACCAGGGCCCAATAGCTTCGTTTGACATCTGCTTTTGCTTTTTCTTTTAATTCAGCTCTTGTCCACATATTTTTTCTCCCTTTTTACTTTTGTATTGCAAAGCATCACTGCTTATACACAATTGCCTTTGCAAGAGCATCCGCTCGCTCCTGCCCTTTCATCCGCGCCACGATGGCAAGCGAAAAATCAATTGCAGTTCCCATTCCGCGGCTTGTTATAAAATGATCCGCTACTTCCACCGGATTTTCCGTCACCGTCGCACCTTCCAGCTGACTTTCAAATCCCGGATAGCAACAAGCAGTTCTGCCCGCCAGCAGACCTCTGTGTCCGAAAATACTCGGCGCTGCGCAAATCGCACTCAGGTACTTGCCTTGACGGTCAAACGCATCCACCTGCGCCATAAGCGGCTCGCAAGCTTCCAGATTCATCGTCCCCGGCATACCACCCGGAAGAACGATCATATCCACGCTGTCAAAATCAATATCGGAAAGCAACGCATCTGCTTCCACCGGAATCTTGTGGGATCCGGTCACCTTTTTACTCCCCGTAACGGAAACAGTGGTCAAATCAATCTCGGCTCTGCGGCAAATATCAACTACCGTCAGTGCTTCGATCTCCTCCATACCTTCCGCAAGAAAAACACATACTTTACTCACTTTGCTTCCTCCTTTTCGGAATTGCATATTTTTCCTCATTATATAAGAAAATAAAACAAAGCGCAATCACCTGTGGTATACTATTTATATGCTTCGGCGCAACTTATCATTACATTTGATTGCCGCCCTGCACACTGCACATTTTTATTTCATTCATTTTTAAAAAGCAAAGGAGCATCTATGGAAATCGAACGTAAATTTACCATCAAACATTTGCCGGAAAATCTCGACTCCTATCCACATGTCGAAATCACACAGGCTTATCTTTGCACGGAGCCTGTTATGCGCATCCGCAAACAGGATGAGGAATATATCTTCACTTACAAAGGAAAAGGCCTCATGGTGCGGGAGGAATACAATCTTCCTCTGACCAAAGAAGCTTTTGATTCACTGCTGCCGAAGGCAGATGGACATGTTATTTCCAAAACCCGGTATCAGATTCCGCTCTGTGATCTTGTTATTGAACTGGACCTTTTCAAAAGTCCGACCGACCTCATCATGGCCGAAGTCGAATTTCCGGATGAAGAGGCCGCACTTGCCTTCACTCCGCCGGCGTGGTTTGACCGCGATGTGACAAACGATCCTGCTTACCACAATTCAAACATGAGTAAGCGATGAGCGTCCCGGTGGCATATACAAAAAAAAGCAAGAAAAAGTTCCCAAGATTCCGAAAAATCTTGGGAACTTTCAATTTTCTATTTCTCACAACGTCCGTACACGAAACACATCTCACGAATCTCATCTGCAAGTGCATCTGTGGCCTGTCCCGAAAGCATACGCCACTTCCAGTTGTCACCGAGCGTAGACGGCGTGTTAATGCGCGCCTCGGAGCCAAGCCCCAAATAGTCCTGCATCGAGATAATCGCTGTATTCCCTTTGCTGGCAAGCGCTGTACGGATAAACGCCCAATTAATCTGCTTTGCGTTTGTAATATTCAAATACTTCTTCGCAAACGCTTTCTCTTTGCGGCGGAACGACTTGTAGCATCCGATGGAAGTATCATTGTCGTGGGTTCCGCAGTATACGATACAGTTTTCCGGATAATTGTGCGGAAGATATGTGCTGTCGCCCTCCGGATCAAAACCGAACTGAAGCACTTTCATTCCCGGATATCCGGTCTTCTTCACAAGACGGAGAACGGACGGCGTCAGGAACCCAAGGTCCTCTGCGATTACATCCATTTTGCCCAACTTCTTCTTTAACGCATCAAACAAATCAATTCCCGGTCCTTTTTCCCAACGACCGAATTCCGCAGTCGGATCACCGTACGGAATTGCGTAATACTCATCAAAACCACGGAAGTGGTCGATACGCACTACGTCATATAAATCAAAACAGTAGGCGATGCGCTGCACCCACCACTTGTAACCTGTCTTTTTGTGGTAGTCCCAATCATAGAGCGGATTGCCCCACAGCTGGCCGGTCTTACAGAAATAATCCGGCGGACAACCTGCAACTCTCGTCGGAATTGCATTTTCATCCAGCTGAAACAGCTCCGGATTGGCCCATGTATCTGCACTGTCTGCTGCCACATAGATCGGAATGTCGCCGATGATACGGATTCCGTTTTCGTTTGCATAGGCTTTCCATGCCATCCACTGTTTACGGAACTCGTACTGGAGGAAACAATAAAAATCATAATCCTCTCTGCACATTTCGCGATATCTGTCACAGGCGAGCACATCGTTCATGCGGATGTCTACATCCTCCCACTCACGGAAGCTCTTACCGCCGTAATAATTCTTTACCGCCATATAAATTGCATAATCATCCAGCCAGTAGCTGTTTTCTTTGCAGAAAGCCTGATAATCTTCTCTCTCGAGTCCGCCTGCAACACAGAAACGCTCAAACGCCTTTTTCAGGAGCGGAAAACGAACAAAATATTGTTTTTCATAATCCACATACTGCTCGTTATCCCCAAAGTCAGCCTCGTCACATTCCTTTTCTAAAAGTAAGCCTTCGCTAACTAATTTTTCCAAATCAATAAAATACGGATTTCCGGCAAAGGTGGAAAAAGACTGGTACGGCGAATCGCCGTAACCGGTCGGACCCGCCGGCAAAATCTGCCAGTAGGTCTGTCCGGATCTTTTCAAAAAGTCCACAAAGTCATAGGCCGCCTTTCCGACGGTTCCGATTCCGTATTTTGAAGGAAGACTTGTAATCGGCAGAAGAACTCCCGCCGTTCTTTTTCTTGTTTTCATAAACAACCTCTTATGCTTCCGGTGTCAATTTCCAAATATCATTGTTGTACTGTCGGATGGTTCTGTCGGACGAGAAGAAACCTGCCATCGCAATGTTCACGAGCATTTTCTTCTTCCATGCATCCTTGTCTGCATAATCCGCAAATGCCTGATCCTTCGTCTTAATATAATCTTCCAAATCAAGCAATGTCATAAACCAGTCTTTGTTCAGAAGCTCTTTGTAAAGGCGCTCCAAATTTTCCTTGTCGCCCACAGCCAAAAGCTCATCGCTGACAATGAAGTCCACAGCCTCTTTGATTACAGGGCTCTTCTTGTAGTAATCCTTTGACACATAATCTGCCTTGTCGTAATGAGCAATGACCGTATCGGAATCTTTTCCGAAGATATAAATATTGTCACGTCCGACAAGCTCATCGATCTCCACATTGGCTCCGTCGCTTGTACCGAGTGTCACTGCACCGTTGAGCATGAACTTCATGTTACCGGTTCCTGACGCCTCTTTACTTGCAAGCGAGATCTGCTCCGAAATGTCACAAGCAGGAATGAGTTTTTCTGCATAGCTGACATTGTAGTTTTCTACCATAATTACCTTCATGTAATCTTTTACATCCGGATCGTTGTTTACGATCTCCTGCAGACAAAGCAGAAGGTGAATGATATCCTGCGCAATCACGTAAGCAGGTGCTGCCTTGGCGCCGAAGATAAATGTAATCGGAGTCGCAGGCTTTTTGCCGCCCTTAATCTCAAGGTATTTGTGAATGATATAAAGTGCATTCATCTGCTGACGTTTGTACTCATGAAGACGCTTAATCTGAATATCAAAGATGGAAGTCGGATCTACGTCCACGCCCTCTTTTTCTTTCAGGTGGGCAGCAAGCTCTTCCTTCTTGGTCTGCTTGATTGCAGCGATAGCATCAAGCACCTTTGCATCCTCTTTGAACTCTAACAGTTTCTTAAGTTCATCCGCATCCTTCTTGTAACCGTCGCCGATGGTCTCCGTGAGCATATCAGCAAGCGGCTGGTTGCATGAGAGCAACCAACGGCGGAATGTGATACCGTTTGTCTTGTTGTTGAATTTCTCCGGATAAATCTTGTAAAAATGATTCAACTCCGTATCCTTCAAAATCTCTGTATGGATTGCAGCCACACCGTTTACGGAGAATCCGTAGTGAATGTCGATATGCGCCATATGTACGCGGTCATCCTTGTCGATGATCTGTACTTTTTCATCTTTATATTTCGCTCTTACACGTTTATCCAGCTCTTTGATAATCGGAACGAGCTGCGGAACTACTTTCTCCAAATATTCCAGCGGCCATTTTTCAAGCGCCTCTGCAAGGATTGTATGGTTCGTGTAAGCACATGTCTTGCTCACAACCTCAATCGCCTCGTCCATCGTAAACGCCTTCTCATCCACGAGAATACGAATCAGCTCCGGAATCACCATCGTCGGGTGAGTATCGTTGATCTGGATTACTGCATATTCATTCATCTTGCGGAGATCGCATTTCTTTTCTTTGAGTTCTTTCAAAATAAGCTGTGCACCGTTGCTTACCATGAAATACTGCTGATAAATACGAAGCAGATTTCCTGCCTCATCGGAATCATCCGGATAAAGGAACAGTGTCAGGTTCTTTTCGATCTCTTCTTTATCAAAATCGATGCTTCCCTCTTTTACAAGACTTTCATCCACAGATTCAATATCAAAAAGGTGGAGTTTATTCTTACCGTTTTCATAACCGATTACATCGATGTCATAAAGACGGGAAGTCACCTTACGGTCACCGAACATTACATCAAATGTCACATCCGTTTTATTGAGCCATGACTGCTGCTCAATCCACTCATTCTTTTCCGCACACTGTTTGTGATCACGGAACACCTGCTTGAACAGACCGAAATGATAATTGAGTCCGATACCGTCTCCCGGATAACCGAGTGAAGCTATCGAATCAAGGAAACAAGCAGCAAGACGTCCGAGGCCTCCGTTACCGAGAGACGGCTCCGGTTCTACCTCTTCAATTGCAGAAAGCTTCTTTCCGTACTTTCCGAGAATCTCATCCAGTTTTCCGTAAATTCCCAGATTGATTAAGTTGTTTGAGAGCAACTTTCCGATCAGGAACTCTGCGGATATGTAATATACTTTTTTCTGACCGCTGATTTCTTCTGTTGCATCCAGCATACCTTTGGTCAGCTGTAAAATTCCGTAATAAAGCTCGGTATCGTTACAGTCAGCTATCTTTTTTCCGTAAAGCGACTGAAGAATACCGTCAAGCTGTTCTTCCAGTTTCAATTCGATTACTTCTCTTTGTAAGGTCATGTTTTTCCTCCTATTTATATGCATACATCGTTCCTTAAAAATCTACAACAAAAACAAGACTTTGTAAAGTCCCTTTCCCCTTGATTTTCTTCTAAAATTTCTCTTGTCAAGGGTTAAAATATTATAATATTTGCGTTATAATGAGTAAGACACTTTATCGTGATAAAACAGAACAAATGAAAGTGAGGGTTATTATGAAAAAAATCAGAATGCGGTTTCTTTCTCTCTTTCTGTGCTTATTATTGACTGTAGGTACCGTCGGACAGTATCCGATTACCCTCTCGGCCACAGAAGCGGAGCAGACCACGATTTCCGACAACACGACAGACACACCTTCTGTACCTGATTCAGACAATACAGAAACTGACGACGCTGATGATGCAAACGATGACGACACCGAATCGGGCGATACACCGGATGATTCCGGAACAGAAAACGGTGATGACTCTTCCGCCGGATCTGAGGACACCTCACCGGATACATCCGACAGCGAAGAGAACACTTCTCCCGATGCAGACAAAGCCGACGATACCAAAACACCGGACGCCGATAATGTGGCACCGGAGACTACGGCGACTAACTTCACTGCATACTTTTATGATACGGACGGAACCACGTTGCTGTTCACTGTCCCGATGCAGTATGACGGAATCAGTTACGGTGTCTGTCTGTGCGATTACATGAGCAGCTCCCGCCTGCTCTCACAGGTTCGTAACGGATATCAGATTGTACGCTGGAAACACTCCCGCGCCAACAACAAAGGTAACCTCGTATCCACCTTATATGACGAAGTTTACTTCTACGAAGACACCAACCTCTACGCTGTTTACGACACCGAGCCGTACGAATACTCCATCAATTACCAGTTAAACGGCGGAACTCTGGCTGCCAAAAACGGCGCAGAAATCCCGTACACATTCACTGTTAAGAGCGGTGCTATCCAGCTTCCTGCTCCGCAGCGCAAGGGATTCATTTTCAACGGTTGGTACACGGATCCGGCTTTCACAAAAGCCGTCACTGCCATCCCGGCCGGTACATTTTTCAATTCGGACGCAAACGGTAACGTTCCGTCCTATACCGTCTATGCCAAGTGGACGTCCGTGACACCGGGTGCGGTCACACTTTCCTCCGCCAAAAATACGGGCACAGGAAAAATCAAACTTAAATACACAAAAGCGACCAATGCCCAGGGCTACGAAATTACATACGCAACCAACAAGAAATTTACCAAAAACAAAAACTCCATTGATGCCGGAACAAAAACAACCTACACATTTACCAATCTTCCGAAAGGAAAGAAGTATTACTACAAGGTTCGTGCTTACGTGATTGATTCCACCGGCGAAAAGTGCTACGGAAGCTACTCTAAGGTACGTTCCTGCAAGGTCAAAAAAGGTGTACGCGAGTACGAGGCTAAGAAAAATTCCGGAAAACTCAAAAAAGTTTCCATCAGCGGCACCGACACGTTGTATGTCAAAGCAACCGTGTCCAAGCGTTTAAAGAGTTCCGACAACTTCTACTATCTGGTAAAAGTAGATCCTTACAACGGCAAAGTATTGAAAAAAATTGCCAAATCGGAAAAGACAAAAACCGTAACGTTCAAATTGCCTGTTATGGATGCTGACGGCAACAACCACATGCAGGGCAAATTTGCCATCGCCGTTAAAAAAGGCAAAAAATATAAATTGATTTCTTCCGCTGCCTTCATCAGCAA
This sequence comes from Lachnospiraceae bacterium, assembly GCA_045535935.1. Taxonomy (GTDB): domain Bacteria; phylum Bacillota; class Clostridia; order Lachnospirales; family Lachnospiraceae; genus SVFI01. Next base: position 21,545 of record JAZSMO010000043.1, read on the forward strand.
TCCGGAGGCTGCTGCCCACTACACAGCCGCCTTCCCGACACCGGCTTCCAAGAAAGGCCGCCAGGGATGCTATGATACCTCTCTGGGAGACAAAAATTATTTCTATAACTTTAACCTGAATGACATTATTGCAACGAAAGGAAATCATCAGGTTGCTTACAAATACAACGGCAAGACTTACTACTTTAACAATCCGAACTTCGGACATGTGAGTGAAGTCAACAAAGACGGCGGAACCGTTACCGTTCAGGTAATGCTGCAGTACGACGCCAAATGCAAAAACCTTATTTTAAAGAGCGGGCGCAAACAAGGTGCGCATTACTATGCATTTAACACCGACAACAGGACCGCCAGAGAGAACATTGAAGCTGCATTCCATTTTATGGCAGAATACGCCAGCAAGCAGGACTACCATGTAGACAACTGGATTTTAGGCAACGAGGTAAACACCTATGCCAACATGACTGCAAAATGGTATTACGCGGGCAATATTTCCAAAGAGAAATTCATGAAACATTACGCCTCCGCATTCCGCATGCTTTATTATGCAGTGAAATCAAATAACAAAAACGGTCGCGTGTACATTTGCTGCGACCACACTTGGAGCAACCGCGGAAGCGATTGGGGTACCAAAAACTTCACAAAGGCGTTTCATAAAGAAATCAAAAAGCAAAACAAAAACATCAAATGGAATCTTGCTTATCATGCATATTCCGCTGTTTTGACCAACGCTGACTTCTGGAACGACGGAGGACTTGCGCCAAACAACAACGACGCTGCCTTTGTATCTCCTAAGAACCTTGAGATCCTCACAAAATACGTCAAGAAGAATTTCGGCAAAAATGTGAGAATCATCCTTTCTGAGCAGGGCTTCTCCTACTCCGGCGGTATCGGTTCTCCTTACAACGCCGGAAGACAGACCGGCGAAAGCGTACAGGCCGCTGCTGTTGCGTATCTGTACTACAAAGCACAGTTTAACGATATGATTGATGCTGTTATCTTTTCTGCCGGTGATCACGGCGGTCCGGGATACCAATTTGACTTCATCGGAAAGAAATCCGAAAAAGTATACAAATACATGGATACGCCGCAATCTACCGCATACACGAATCCATATCTGTCCACCATTGGTGCTTCCTCCTGGAAGAAGGTTGTAAACGGATTTGACGAAAACAAATTGAAAGCTATGCCAAACAGGTAAAGCGAAAAGCCCTCCCGGTTTTCACCGAGAGGGCTTTGCTTTACGAGACCGTCGCATTAAAAAATGCCTTCCGAATGTTCCTTATACGTTTCGTTTTGCCTCAATATTTGTCACAATATCCTCATGAATATCTGTTTCAATTATATAAGAATAATCTCCGGACTTGCCGAAAATAATATGACTTTCGCCATTCATAAATTCTTCTTTGTCTTCCGCCTCAAATTTAACTCCCAGTTCTTCCAGCGCAACTATCGCTTCCCCTTTGCTGAGACCGGCAAAATCAATACCATTTATAAGCACCGTAGCCTTGCTCAATTCAAAACTCGGATCATAACGATAGGCATAAATCTGACTGTCTTTAAAATCGACGGAGTTGACATCTTTATTAAACACATGGAATACAATATTTGCATATTCATCGTATCCGTTTTGATCCTTTGTATATACATAATAGAATGCGGAAGTGTAACTTTCTCCCGGGATCTGCGGCTGCGCATCCAAATCCAAATCACCGCTTCCGACAATGGAATCCCCCACCGTAAAACCTGCATCCAGCAATTCCTGCACCGTCATATTAACCGTAAGTTCTGTTCCGTTGATGCTGACTATCGGTTTCACCATCCCCTTCACATAGAAAAAATATCCCACAGCTAATCCAATGAAAAGTAACATCAGAAAAAGTTCAAATAACTTATTTGATTTTTTCTGCTTTGTTTCCTGTTTTATCTCTTTTTCCTGTTCCATAACAATTACCTCTTTTCGTATATATTGTAGAATATGACTTGTTAATTATAGACCAAAGAGCTTCATGAACAAAATAACAATTGCAAATCCGGCTATTATAAACACACAATGAAAATACGGCAAAGCAAAACCAATAAACCACCTGACAAGTTTTGGTTTGTCTTGATTTCCTTTGTTTTTAAAAAAAGAAAATATCAGCAGTATAATCCACAGAACATAAGAAGCGTATATACTCGTAATGGAATAAATAGGAAAATTAATCTTTCTTATAATGACAAGATCCAGCAATACGCCTATGAGTCCTATAAGGCCCATTCCACCCAGAAGAATCCAATCCAGTTTGTGCAGTTTATTATTTTTCATCAGTAATCCCCCTTAATACATAAATAGCAATACATTGACCAGTATCGTATCTATACTATATACCATTTCATCTTCAAAGCCAACCTACAAATCATAAGGATGTATAAATTAAAATTGTGCAACATCTACAAAAATCCTCTCTCAAAAATACAGAATGGAGGTGGTGCGTATGAGTACATATGAAGCAATATCATTGATGATAGCGTTTGGAATGTTCATTATTGCACTGCTTGCCTACATAGATAGGAACAACAAGCAAAAATAAAAAAGCCACTCTTGTCTTTAGCCGGACGAGTGACTTTTTTAACACTTTATAAGGCTAACCACTTTGGCGGTTACTCCTTTTTACGTTTATAGTGTAGCATATGATTTGGGTGGTTGCAAGAGAAATACGGCTCTTAGCCATATTTCTCTTATCACAATTTTCCTGCGGGTGACAGGACTTGAACCTGCACGGTCGCCCACCAGAACCTAAATCTGGCGCGTCTGCCAATTCCGCCACACCCGCATATGTAATATGAAAAAAATCCGGGATTTCTCTCGGATTCCTTTGCATGAGCCACCGGGGACTCGAACCCCGGACAACTTGATTAAAAGTCAAGTGCTCTACCACCTGAGCTAGTGGCCCGTATAAACTGGGCTAGGCAGATTCGAACTGCCGAATGCAGGAGTCAAAGTCCTGTGCCTTACCGCTTGGCGATAGCCCATTATTAAACAAAAAGGTGGATAAAGGGATTCGAACCCTTGGCCTCCAGAGCCACAATCTGGCGCGCTAACCAACTGCGCTATACCCACCATAAAACTTTGAGGGAAGATGTTCTTCCCTCACACGTGCTCGAAGGGATTCGAACCCCCGACCCACGGCTTAGAAGGCCGTTGCTCTATCCAGCTGAGCTACGAACACACATCTGTTAGTATGATTTGCTTCTCTGGCAAAAATACCATTTGATTGAATAATAATGGGGCAACTTTGACCTGTATTCCGGTCACTGCCTGTGACATAAAATATGTCAAGCGGGTGATGGGAATCGAACCCACGTATCCAGCTTGGAAGGCTGGTGTTCTACCATTGAACTACACCCGCATGTTGCGTAAAAAATCGGGGTGACAGGATTCGAACCTGCGACCCCCTGGTCCCAAACCAGGTGCTCTAGCCAAACTGAGCCACACCCCGTTATTTCACTCACTTTTACCCGTGACGCAAGTCATATTATATTATAAGCTTTTTGTGTTGTCAACACTTTTTTACATTTTTACTGCTAAGATACGAAATAAGATTCTAAAGGTAATTCACCGTAAAATGCGCCTCTCCTCTTGCATCCAATTCCATAATCATATAACTCGGTCTGCGGCCATCCTGTCTTGGATAAGATAAACTTCCCGGATTCAGTGCAATCACATCATCGTCAATATCCACCATCGGTTTATGCGTATGTCCGTAGATCACGACATTATATCCCCGCATAAGCGCTTCCTCTTTAATACGCTCACTTCCCATAGATACGCAATATGTATGTCCGTGTGTAATCCAAACATGGTAATCACCGATCCATGTATCGATCTCCCGCGGCAACTCGGAAAAGAAATCATTGTTTCCCATCACCATGAGAGTTTCACAATCTACACTCTCACTGATGGCATACTCGCTTCCCTCCACATCTCCGCAATGGATGACCAAATCGATATCCTTGATTTTTTCGATGACCTTAAAATAATTGTCATTATTGCGATGGGTATCGCTCACAATCAAAACTCTCATCTTGCTCACTCTAACTCCAGAATCTTTTCTTTCATCTGTCTTAACGCTTTTCCTCTATGACTGATCGCATTCTTCTGCTCCGGCGAAATCTCTGCCGAATTCATTCCGAACTCCGGAAGATAAAAAATCGGGTCATAACCAAAGCCGTTTTCGCCTTTGATTTCATAGGCTATTCTTCCCTCCATGGTGGCAGTTGTCGTAACCACATCTCCCTGTGGAAGCGCAAGCGCCATAGAACACACAAAGCGTGCAGTTCTCTCCTCATCCGGTACACCGGCGAGCTTATCTAGAATGATCTGATTCTTTACACTGTAAGGCGTATCATGTCCCAGATAACGCGCCGAATAAATCCCCGGTTCCTTGTTCAAAAAATCGATTTCGAGCCCGGAATCGTCCGCCAAAGCAGGTACACCCAGCTTTTTGGCAACAGCCTGCGCCTTGATCACGGCATTTTCTTCAAATGTTGAACCATTCTCTTCAATCTCTTCGTCAAATGACGTTTCCGACAGGGGAATAATCCGGATACCCATGTCCTTCACCATCATTTCCACTTCACGTACTTTTCCTTTATTGGAACTGGCTAATACGATTTCTTTCATTTTTCAATCTCCTCATATCCTGAAAATACGGCATCGCAAAGCCCCTCTGCAATCCGCTGTATATAATCATCTCTGGACAGAAGCTTCTGCTCCTGCTTATTGGACAAATAGCCGATATTCAACTGTGCCACAGGAACCATGGCGTTACGGATCAGCTCATTTTCTCCGCTGTCAGCCTCAAATCCGATCGCTTTTTCATTGGTTCTGGACGCCACTTTTTCCAAAAGAAGATACGCCAAATCTGCGCTGCCAAACGTCGGAATAAAATAAGTTTCATTGTATATTGTACGCATACCGTACACTGTCGTATCCTCAGCAAAATCTGCATGGACGCTGATCAGCATATCCGCCTGCGCTTCATTGGCAAGAGCCACTCTGTCCGCCAACTCCGGATTCTCCTGCTCTTCTCTTGTATAGTAGACATGAATCCCTTCTTTTTCCAGCATGCTGCCTGCCCTCGAGACAACCTCATAGGCGATTGTACCCTCCGCAAGCAAAACCGCTTCATCTTCTCCCTGCACCACATATCCGTCGTCGCTTCCGCCATGCCCCGCATCCAGTACAATAATCTTTTCATATTTGTCTTTCGGCGCAACAAGCTGCACATGCAAAAAATTTCCCGTCAATGTCGCTTCATACTTACTTTCCCATTCCCGTACGGATGCGAGCGGAATGGAAAGTACAATCGCATCTGCAGTTTCCTCCAAACTGGCATCTTCAAAGGATACACCCGTCCTGAGCGGATTGTCATAAAAAAAATCTCCGGATATCGTTTGCGCTCCGCTGCCTTCTTGCGGCATTTTGGAAACGGAAATAAGAAGCTCTTTTTTCCTATAATCATTTGTTATCGTCACTTGCTGTTTCTTAATTGCCGCCGGTAACCCGATAGTTATCGCGTTTTCGCCCAACGTCTCGTCCGCAACATACCAATCGATTTTTTCGGTTATCTGCGACGCCGGTTCCTGCTCGTCCGGCTCCGTCATATTTTGCCCCGTCGGTTCTCCCAAAAGAAGCATCATGCCGACCGCCGCAATCGATACAAGCAAAGTGATTCCGACATATATCGTTGCTAATCTATCTTTCATATTTTATTCCTGTGTTTTCTTCGGTGGTTTTGGTCCCATGAATTGATAAAAATATGTTTTCATCATTCCATTATAAATTTTCCTGTTCTTATCCGCCTTGCGCCCGATATATTGCTGCGCCGCCTCATAGGAAGTAATCATATAAAGCGACCACGAATCCAAAGCTTTATAACGTTCTCCCAACGCAGTGTAAATCGCCGGAAGCGCTGTCTTTTCTTCCAGACGTTCGCCATATGGCGGATTCGTGATAATAAAACCGTATTTCTTTGGATGGCTGAGCTCATCCACACCTCGCTTTTGAAAATGTATATACTGCTCTACTCCTGCCAGTTTCGCATTTTCTCTGGAAATACGTACCATTTCAGGATCGATATCATATCCCTGAATATCCGGCATTTCACTGAAATCGATCATTTCCTGCGCCTCGTCAATGCAATCATACCACTCCCTTTTGGCAATCAAATGATCCCAAGACTCCGAGAGGAAAGAACGATTCATCCCCGGCGCCACATTTCCGGCCATAAGCGCTGCCTCAATCGGAAACGTACCGCTTCCGCAAAACGGGTCGACCAAAATGCGATGCTTATTCCAAGGCGTCAGCATGATCAGCGCCGCTGCGAGATTTTCCGCAATCGGTGCTTTTGCAGTCAGCTTGCGGTACCCTCTTTTGTGCAGAGAATCTCCGGTCGTATCCAGTCCGACTGTCACCTCATCCTTCATCAAAAAAACGCGGATCGGGAAACGTTCTCCATCCTCCGCAAACCAGTTTACACGATATTTCTGTTTCATGCGCTCCACCATGGCTTTTTTCATGATGGACTGAATATCGGAAGGACTGAACAGTTTACTTTTCACACTGGCGGCTTTTGCCACCCAGAACTTACCATCCTGCGGAATCCACTCTTCCCAAGGAAGTGCTTTCGTACCTTCAAACAGCTCATCAAACGTCTCTGCATGAAAGGATCCGATTTTGATCAATACTCTCTCTGCTGTACGCAAAAAAACATTGGCACGACAAACTGCTTCCGCATCCCCCAAAAAAGTGACACGTCCGTCCTCGACCGATGTTATTTCATAACCCAAATCTGTAATTTCTCTTTTTAAAACTGCTTCCAGCCCGAAATGGCATGGAACAATACATTCAAATTTTTTCATAACTCTATCTTAAATTGATTTAATTACACTGTCAATATGTAAAGGGGCAATGAAATTGCCCCTTTTGTTTTCTCCGCAAATCGTTTATTTGCAGTTACTTTCATTCTGTGTTGAGTTTTTAGACTTGTTGTCGTTTGCGTTTCTCTGGTTGTTGTCCTGATAACTGTTTTTAGAGTTGTTTTTGTTATCCTGGTTATTCTGTGAGTTGTTCTGTGAGTTGTAATCATTTTTTGACATTTTCTATTCCTCCTTTTGACTGGTTACAGGAATAGTATTTGCAAAAAAAAATTTATTATGCTGATTTTTTTAATAAAAAAACTTGCTAATTGAGGTTAAATGACCTATAATTTAAGTACAACAGCAATCCCCAATTGCTCTGTTGTAAAATAGTATTTTTATTTATACTCCCCTAAACAGCTCGTCACCCCTGACGGGCTGTTTTACTTTTACAATCCTATTTTTTCCATTTTTTTACAAACGAAATAATAATCAGTATTGCTGCAATCGGAACAACGATCGGCATCAGAAAGCGCAACACCGAAACAACTGCACCGAAAATCATCATAAGAATCAATACAACAATCAAAATCAGAATCGGTAATGGTATATTTACGCTACCCGCACGCGACGACTGACCCCTTTCTTCCTGTCCGATGGATTCCTGTCTGCCCTCCGCTTTGTGCTCCTTAGCCATAATAATCGTCTTTGCCAAAAGACGCGGATTCCCCAATTCATCCAGCACTTCCTGTTCGGATTTCCCTTTACGGATTTCCATTTCAATATAATCACGATAATAAGCCACCGTATCCTGCAGTTCCTGCGGACTGACGTGGCCTACTAACGCTTTCTCTATTACACTTACATATTGCTCTTTATTCATTCTTCACTTTCTTTCACTGTTTCATCCACTGACTCCGATGATTCTTCCGCACCCATCATGGCACGTTTTCTGATTGCTCCACCGGTGGTGCGCTTTTTCATCTCTTTCTCTTCTCTTTTCACTTCTTCTTCCTTAACTTCGCCTACACGCTCAAACACGGCAAGAAGCGAATGAGAAGTTCCGTATGCAATCAAGCCGAATGCAATGACAAGCCACAGATACCACGTGTTGAAAAAAACCTTCGGTTCTATGACAGAAAGTGCAATCGGCGCAAACCAAGCCAAAAAGATTTTTAACCATTTCCCCAAATTGCATATCGATAACAAGAAGGAATTTCTCACCATATTCCAAAGCGTGTTTTCATATCTTGCGATCTGTGGGAACAAGAACGGAAGCACAAGTGCCGCAGCCACAATTTCAAGCACTACAACCACTTTATATACACTTGCCATAACTCCGCCGTAATTGGCAATATAAAACAATTCGCCCCAGATAGCCACCGCTACAAATACCACAACAAGCCACGCAACCGTACCTTGTTTGAAATTACGCTTAAATTCCCGCACAAACCCCTTCGTAATGGATCCATCTTCCCGGTTCACCATTTTCATACTTACTGCATACAAAGCACACAGCGAAGCACCGATTGTAACGATAGGAAGCGAACATACAACAAACATAATATTCAACATAAAAATGTCGCCGAAAATCTCCCACGTCTTCAAAAGAAAATTTCTTTTATCTGTCTGTTTTCCTTTGTTCATTTTAGTACAAACCTTTCATTTTCATCTCATTGCAAACTGCCTTCGCATCAATATCAGCCACAACCTTTTCATCGACAACCACGTTGTCAAGCCCGGCCTGCTGTGCCCACTTTTCCTGCATTTTCGGCAAAAGACTCTGCGCCATCTGCTGTGCTGCATAAGAAATCATATAATCTTTGTATTCCTGATCATTCTTTTTATCCATACGGGTTACCATGTATCCCGCATCTGTCTGAATCACTTTGGAAACCTCACCTTCCTCCAGAGATTTCACTACGTCATTCAATTCCTTAACATATGCGCCTTCATAGTTGCGTTCCACACCGGAGCAATGAGAAATACCATATTCCTCTATCAATTCTTCCAGTGTCTTTTCACCGGAAGCTGCTTTTTTCTGAAGTTCTTTTGCTTTTGCAAGCTGATCTTTCATTTCACTTTCGGACAATGCTACATTTTTTCCATCTTCTCCTGTAACAGCATTTCCTTCTTTATCGTATTCAATACTCGGGAACAACGCATAAGTAATACTATGGAAGTTCATATCTTTATAATCTTCTTTGTACTGCTCTAAATTGCTCTCCGCCAAATCCTCAATCGCTTTATTTGTCACGGCTGTTACATAAACCTGCTTGCGAAACAGTTCTTCCACTGTATCCTTGTCTACTCCATAATTTGCCAATGTATCTTCCCCAAAGAAATTATAAAAATTCTCTGCTGATACCTTGGACTGCTCCAAATCCTCCTCTTTCACTTCCAGCTCTTTCATCTGAAGAGCAAGCAAATATTCTACCGTATCCACCATAACCTGGCTGACAACCGTAGAATCAAGCTCTGCTTTTTTCGCATCATTCATCTCTTCCGGCGTCACTTTATTGTTGAACAGATACTGAATGTAATATAAATACATTTCATCCAAGGTGATTTCTTCATCCTCGATGGTAAAGACAACTGTTTCCTTTGCTTCCTTTACAGAAACAACCTCTTCCCCGACAAGAGAAACACTGTCTCCGCTTGATGTTGACGCACTATTACCACAACCGGCCAAAAGAGCAAGTGTCATAACAGATGCTAATATTAATGAAATAATTCTTTTGATTTTCATAATAGTCCTCCTAATGTTAATACCTTGACTATTATAATACATTCCGCGCATCCATAGCAATAAAAAAGTGCAATTACACAGAATTTTAATAATTTGCGTAATTGCACTTAATTTCAATTGTTTAGAAGAATAAAAATTATTCTTTTACACCACCGAGTGCTACACCGGCAACGATGTATTTAGATAACAGTAAGTATGCAACTAAGATCGGAAGAACTGTAATTAACATACCTGCGTAAATCTCACCAAAGTCACGCTGTTTATCGTTGGATTTCAAACCTTCGATGAACATTGGCATTGTAGCTAAGTCTCTTTCTGTTGCTAATAAGATAGATGGTGTATACAGGTTATTCCATGATGCAACGAATGCGAAGATAGCCTGTGTTGCCATAGCCGGCTTCATAAGCGGAAGGGCGATTGTATTGAATGTACTGAACTCGCCGGAACCGTCGATACGAGCAGCTTCGATAATTTCAACCGAAAGACCGGATGCCATATACTGTTTCATGAAGTAAACAGTTGTCGGAGCAGCCATAGCCGGAAGAATTAACGGCCAATATGTACCATACATATTTGTGATGTCACAAATATTAATCAAACCGACGATAGAAACCTGTGTAGGAATCATCATGATCGCATAGATAAATGCCCAAGCCGTATCTCTGCCCTTGAACTGGTATACAGTAAGACCATAAGCTGTTAATGTTGCAAAATATACCTGAAGTACAGTTGTCGGTACTGTTACAATCAATGAGTTAAATAACGCTCTCCAAAGAGAAACGGAAGATGTTACACTTGATTTTAACATCAATGACTGGTAGTTCTTGATAAAGTAACTTCCAGGTAACATATGGATACCCTGTTTGATTGTATTAGATGGTAATGTCGAGTTGATAATCAACACATAAAATGGGAAGATAGCAAGGATACATAATAAAATACACACTACGTATCTGAAAATCTTTGTTCCCGATACTTTGCTTTTTGAACTAATCATCTTTTATTATACCTCCTATCCTTAATTCTTTTCTGCTGTAAGTTTGTAGAATACCATACTTACAATGAGAGTTATAATAAACAGAACAACTGAATATGCCGCAGCTCTACCGTAGTTCTGACCGGCACCTGCATTGATGTAGGATTTGATCAACATAACGATAGTTCTTGTAGAGAATACTTTTGCACCGGCAATATTGATAACCGGAGAACCTTCGTTGAACAGCTGTGGAATATCGTACATCTGCAGACCACCGATTGCAGATGTTACCATTGTAAACTGAAGGATTGGTTTCAAAAGCGGCACTGTGATCTTGAAGAACATCTGTCTTGCTGTTGCACCGTCCACCATTCCTGCTTCGTAAAGAGCCGGGTTGATACCCATGATACCTGCGATAAGCACGATCATTGTATTACCATACCACATCCAGAACTGGATAAAAGCGATAATACCAAATGACCACCAGCCTTGCAATAAAACACCGTTTTCACCGCATAGACCCAAGGCTCTTAAAACAGCTGTCATAGATCCGTGTACGTCAAACAAACTGTAGAATAACACGGCGATCGTAGCTGCTGTAATAATATTCGGCATATACATAATAACTTTATATGCACCCTGACCTTTTAACTTGCAATGTACATCTGTAAACCAGGCTGCCAATAACAGAGATAAAAGAATCTGCGGGATAAAATTCAATAACCATAAACCAATTGTGACAAGAATTGCCTGCCACACTTCACCGTTTCCGGAGAAAACATAATTTGCATAGTTTCCAAAACCGAACTCGGTTGTCATTTTATTTCTGCCTACTTTGTTATCATACAATAATGATTTATAGAAAGTATACAGAAGTGGATAAAACTGGAAAACTAAAAACACAACGAAGAACGGCGCGATAAAACGGAAGCCGTACTTTCCGTATTCAACTGTTTTTCTTTTATTATTCTTCACACCTTCACTCCCAATCTGTAATATTTCAATCCAAGAAGAGCATACTTCCTCAAAGAAATATCTTCTTTTTTTAAAACTATGCACCAATGTGGCAACCACATTGGTGCATAGCCAATTTTAAGTGTTATTCACTTTGTAATCGAATCAGATTATTCTACAGTGATGTAATCATATGTAGCAGCAACTTCATCTTTTACGAACTGAACAGCTTCTTCAGCAGAACCAAGTGTTCCAGCGTTGTAAGCTTCAGATGCTCTGTCCATGATAGCTTTAAGGTTAGCATCAAGGTATGTAGAGTTGCTTAAGTCAATCTTAAGTGCAGAGTTAGCCCATGTTTCAACCGGGTTCTGTCCACCAAGTAATGGAGAAGCGCCTTCGCCATCAGCGATGATTCTAGCAACTGCTTCTTTGTTGTTTACGAAGTCGAATGTGTACTTCTCAACTGTGTACATTGTGTCTGCATCACAGCATAACATGTAAAGTAAGTAAGCACATAATTCTGGGTTAGGAGTATCAGCACCTACAGAAACGTATGTACCACCCCAGTGATAACCTACAGGACCTTCACAAACTCTCCAGTCACCGTATGTGCTGTTTTCTGAATCTTCAGAAGTAGCGATACACCAGTATACGAACCATGTACATCCGAAGTAACCGAATACGTCACCTTCGAAGTTTGCTGACCAACCGTCAGACCACATAGATGTCTGATCTGTGTATCCGCCATCGTATAATTTCTTAGCTGTCTCGAAGTAATCTGTTACGCAAGAGTCAAGTGTTAATGTTTCAGAACCGTCATCTGCAACAGTAACCCATGGCTGTGTCTGCTGATCCCAGATAGCATATTTTGTATCGTCTGGACCAGAAAGCATCTTGTAACCAGCTTCTTTCATCTTGTCAGCTGTAGCGAAGAATGTATCCCAATCTTTAACTGCTTCCTGAACGTCTGCAGGATCAGAAGATCCAAGAACTTCTTCAGCGATAGATGCACGATATGTAAAGTTACCAGCAGCTGCCTGCCAAGATAAAGCTTTTAACTCACCGTTGTATGTAGCGTAGTCTTTTGTGAACTGATATGCGTTAGCATACATTTCATCTGTGATACCGATTTCAGAAAGAGCAAGTGTAGCATCGCTTTCTGTGTAGTATTTAGCTACATCGTTATCAGCCGGGATTAATGAAGGGTATTTGTCACCAGCTGTCATAGCTGTATCAACAGCTGTCTGGTATGTACCGTCTGTTCCAGAAACACCAAGGTTAACGTACTCAACGTATGCTGCTAACTCTGGGTTAGTTGGTGTAACGTCATCCGGAAGATCTGTTAATGTGTTTCCAGCTGCGTCTGTTTCACCGATGATGTAAGCAAGACGAGAACCTAATTCATCGTTCCATGAGTAAACATAGATTTTCTTAGAATCATCCCATCCGTCTGTTGAAGGAGCTTCCATTGTAGCAGCTTCTACTACTTCAAGAGTATCTTCTTCTACTGGCTCTTCAGCCGGTTCTTCTGTTGTGTCTTCAGCTGTTTCTTCTGTAGCTGGAGCATCTTCTGTTGTTGCTTCTTCAGATCCGCCACATCCTACTAATAAAGATGCAACCATAGCTGTTGAAAGCAGAACACTTAATAATTTCTTTTTCATTCTTTTTTGTCCTCCTCTAAAAAATGTTTGAAATAAGTGTTGGTTAATAGTTCTTGCATTTATTTTAATTATCACCGAGGTGATATAAATGCCATTGTTGACACGTTAAAATTACTTAATCGTTTTCGCTTTTTATAATATACAACAATTTGGATAGATTGGCAATGTTTTTTTTGTATTTATTGTACACTTTCTCTATTTTTGTCACTATTTCACAATTTTACACTTGCGTTTTTGAACTATACGTCCATATTTTGTTCATATTTTGTTTACATTTTAAAATATACCATCTCTCAGGAAATATTGCAATATTTTTGTACAAAATCTGTCTCTTCCATATATATGTAATTTTTCATCCGACTTATACTTCTTTTTGCTTGCTTTTATAAGGTTGTTTCAGTATAATTTTAGGTATAGATTTCACGTCTAATGTCATACTTAATCGTTTTCTAAGTTTTCGCGAAATTTAAAATACGAAAGGACATAAAAAGATATGAAATTTGGTTATTTTGATGACGCCAACAAGGAATATGTCATCACCTCACCTAGAACTCCGTATCCATGGATCAACTATTTGGGAACACAGGATTTCTTCTCCCTGATTTCCAATACAGCAGGCGGTTACAGCTTCTACAAAGACGCTCGTCTTCGCAGAATCACACGTTACCGCTACAACAACGTTCCGATCGATATGGGAGGCCGTTACTTCTATATTAATGATGCAGGAACCATCTGGAACCCGGGCTGGTCTCCGGTTAAGACAGAGCTTGACAGCTATGAATGTCGTCATGGTATGGGTTACACCATCATTACCGGTAAGAAAAATGATCTGAAAGCAGAAGTTACATTCTTCGTTCCTCAGAATTACACCGGTGAAGTACAGCAGGTTGTATTAACAAATGAAGGAAGCACAGAAAAGAACTTCTCTCTTTACTCATTTGCTGAGTGGTGTCTGTGGGATGCGCAGGACGACTGCACAAACTTCCAGAGAAACTTCAGTACCGGACGTGTGGAAGTTGTAGATTCAACTATCTATCACAAAACAGAGTACAGAGATCGTCGTGATCACTTCGCATTCTACACTGTAAATGATACCATCGACGGATACGATACAGACAGAGATTCTTTCATCGGTCTTTACAACGGTTTCCACAACCCACAGGCAGTGGAAGCTGACAAGGCAAACAACTCATTTGCTGACGGTTGGTCTCCGATTGCTTCTCATTATAAGAAGATTACATTAGCACCGGGTGAGACAAAGACACTCGTATTCATCCTCGGTTATGTTGAGATGCCTGTCGCAGAGAAATTCGAAGCTGACGGCAAAACAATCAATAAGGTGAAAGCTCTTCAGCTGATGGAGCAATACAATACACCTGAGAAGGTTGCTGCAGGACTCGCTGAGTTAAAAGAGACTTGGGACAAATTACTTGGTATCTTAAATGTAAATACACCGGATGATAAAGTTAACCGAATGGTTAACATCTGGAACCAGTATCAGTGTATGGTTACATTCAACCTTTCACGTTCTGCTTCTTACTTTGAATCAGGTATCGGCCGCGGTATGGGATTCCGTGATTCCAACCAGGACGTTCTCGGTTTCGTTCATCAGATTCCGGACCGTGCAAGAGAAAGAATTATCGATATTGCTTCTACCCAGTTCCCGGATGGTGGATGTTATCATCAGTACCAGCCGCTTACTAAGAAGGGTAACGCCGACATCGGTGGTGACTTCTCAGACGATCCGTTATGGTTAATCCTTTCTGTTTCTGCATACATCAAAGAAACAGGCGACTGGACCATCTTAGACGAAATGGTTCCGTACGACAATGATATGAGTATCGCTCAGACCATGCTTGATCACTTGAAGGTTTCTTTCTACCACATTGTAGAGAACTTAGGACCTCACGGTCTTCCGCTCGCTATGCGTGCTGACTGGAATGACTGTATCAACCTTTCCTGCTTCTCTGATACACCGGGTGAAAGTTTCCAGACTTATACAAACCCTAAGTTTGCTGCAGAAGGCGGTTACTCAAAAGTTGCTGAGTCAGCATTCGTAGCTGCACTCTTCACATATGCAGGACCTAACTACGTAGCAATCCTGAAACACTTAGGCAAAGACGACGAAGCTGCAAAAGCGCAGGCTGAAATCGATAAGATGATGGCAAACATGATGGAACACGCTTGGGACGGCGACTGGTTCCTCCGTGCATACGATGCAAATGGCAAGAAGATGGGTTCTAAGGAATGCGAAGAAGGCCAGATCTTCATCGAGCCACAGGGATTTGCTATTATGTCCGGTCTTGATGAGGATGTTACAAAGAAAACTCTCAAGGCGATTGACGAAAGACTTAACACAGAGCATGGTCTTGTACTGAACAACCCTGCATTCACAAAATACTATGTGGAATACGGTGAGATTTCTACTTATCCGGGCGGATACAAAGAAAATGCCGGTATCTTCACACACAACAATGCATGGATTATCTGTGCTGCTGCTTATGCAGGCGAAGGAGATCAGGCATTTAAGTACTACTCAGAAATCGCACCTGCATTTACAGAGGAGACTTCTGATCTTCACAAGACAGAGCCGTATGTATACGGCCAGATGATCGGTGGTAAAGACGCAGGTTCTGATATCGGTCAGACAGGCAAGAACTTCGGTCAGGGTAAAAACTCATGGCTGACAGGTACTGCTGCTTGGAACATGGTAGCTATCTCTCAGTACATCTTAGGTGTACAGGCAGACTTTGACGGATTAAAGATCGATCCTTCTATCCCGGCTGCTTGGGACGGATTATCTGCAACACGTCAGTTCCGCGGTGCTACTTATGACATCAAGGTTTCTAACCCAAGCCACGTATGCAAGGGTATCAAGAGCGTTGTTGTTGACGGAAATGCAATTGACGGAAATGTCATTCCTGCTTTCGGCGACGGCAAAACTCATACTGTTGAAGTTGTTATGGGTTAATCCCAGACAAATCAAAAAAACACGAACTCCCGCAGATAATTCTGCGGGAGTTTTTATATGTTCTTTCTATATTATAATTATATTATTACACAAGCGGACCAAAGAGCCTAAGTACATGGCCGGCAATACGATACCACCACGGGAAATCCACATAATACTGATAGTCAATCTTACGACATTTCTTTAAAGTCTCTTTGTAATCTTTTTCTATCTCATGAATCACCGGATTTTTGTAGATGTAAGTTCCGCACTCAAAATGCTCATAAAGACTGCGAAAATCCAGATTGATTGTACCTACCACTGCCCGGATATCATCAGAGACAAATTCTTTTGCGTGCAAAAATCCAGGCGTATATTCATATATTTTAACCCCGGCCGCCAAAAGCTGCGGATAATAGGTTCTTGCAATCGCATAAACCGCTTTCTTATCCGGAATACCCGGAAGCATAAGTTTCACGTCCACACCGCGGCGAGCCGCAAAGGTGAGCGCTGTGACCATTTCATTATCTATAATCAGATAAGGCGACATGATGTGCACATAGTCAGTTGCCTGGTTGATGATGTCCAAATAGACGCACTCCGCAATATCCAGACGATTGGTCGGATCATCGTTAAATGGTATTACAAATCCGTCACCCAGATTCATATCCGTCGGCGGAAGAATGTATTTTTCATAATCCTCCGGCCCACGCTCCGAAATATTCCACATCTGCAAATACATAAGGGTAAAACTTTTGACCGCATCGCCCTCTATCTTTACAGCGGTATCCTTCCAGTGACCGAACCGCTTCTTTCTATTCATGTACTCATCCGCCAGATTCACACCGCCGTTGTAAGCCACTTTTCCGTCAATCACAAGAATTTTCCGATGATCACGATTGTTCTGATGAGTGGAGAGCAACGGTTTAATCGGCGAAAACACCTTGGCCTTCAGCCCCTTCTTTTGAAGTTCCTTCGGATAATTATACGGAAGTGCCATCAAAGAGCCCATTCCGTCGTACATAACACGCACTTCCACCCCCTGCGCTGCTTTTTCCTCTAAAATCTCAAGAACAGAATCCCATATTTCGCCGCGATTTATAATGAAGTACTCAATAAAAATAAACTTTTCCGCTTTTTTCAGTTCACTGATGAGATCCTTATATTTCAACTCGCCGCTTGACAGAAAACTGACTTTTGTATGATCGTAAGTCGGAAATTGATTAAATTTTTGAATATAACGGCCGAGATTGCGGATGCCACTGTCCTCTTTTTTTAACTTTTCAACTACCCGATACTCCGTCTGCAAAAAAGGCTTTGTCTCATCCACCCGTACTCCAAGCGCCTTTTGCAGCGCACGGTTGCCCGGATTCAACATAAAAAACAAGTACAGCGCCACACCGAATACCGGAAACAGACAGACCGGCAGAACCCAGGCCAGTTTAAACGCCGGATTTTCCTCGCTGTTAATAATATATATAATAGCAATCGCTCCGAGAATATCGAACACGCCTTTGAACACACCGGAATACTGTACTCTGCTGAAGACCTCATACATAAAATAAATCTGCAATAAAATAAGCAGCACCGTCACCATAGTTCTCCCGAACAACAGTTTAAATACGGCACTTTTTCCCTTTTCATGCGCTCTGCGCGCTCCTGCCCGGAATCGATAATTCAATTGTTCTTCCCGAAAATCTCTTTCTTCCATAAACATCCTCTCGAACCACTCTTATCATTTGGATACCGTTACCATATCCTACCATGTTTTTCTCTTGTCCACAAATCCATTTTCTTTATTTTATAATCATTTAATAATTAATTTCCTTATTGTTGTTTTGCTCTGTTTATGTCATACTTACATTATGTACACAAAAGAATTTCATCAAACTGCGAGGTAGGTATGAAAGGGTATTTATCCATCGGAAAAGTTTCCAAACTAAAAAATGTCAGCATAAAATCCCTTCGTTATTACGATGAGATCGGTGTCTTGAAGCCGGCTTATATTAACGAAGCAACAAATTACCGCTACTACACAGAGGACCAGCTGTTTTTGCTGGATGCCATCACACTCTGTATCGAATTCGGAATTCCACTGAAAAGCTTTCCGAAATATTATGATAAAAACGGGAAAATCAATTTGCAGAATCTGCTCTTTGACGGAAAATCCCTGGCTGAAGAAAAGATTATTTCCATGCGCAACAGCATTGACACATTGCAGCAAACAATCCGTATGCTGGAGCAGGCGCCGGGCAGTGCAGTTCCTTCCCGCAACATTGAAAAGCGCCAGATTCTGACCATTCCGTTTGACGAAGTGACCACCTGCGACCGCTACAACCACAAGCTTCTCTCTCTCTTCGTAGAGGCGCAGCGCAATGGTATTATGGCCTCCTATCCTTCCGGCTTATTATATGAAGGAACCGGTAAAAATGTGCAAAAATACGTGTTTGTACATGCAGACTTTTCTTCTGCATCTCCGGAGGCCCTGGAAAAGCTCGGCGCACGCACGCTTCCGGAGGGCGCCTACCAGGTACGCAAGGGAAGCAAGCACCGCATCGAGGAAGCGGATTCTATTTTCCCTGCTTTATTAAATATAGGAAAGAAAGATCATTATCTGCTGGTGGAAACGGATATTTTAAAGGAAGACATGCAAAAAGAAGATTCCGATGCAGCACTGGAATTGCAGCTGCTGTTTTTGAAACGATAAAAATCCGGCAATTCATCTGCGACAGAAAATATAAAAGAGGAAGTCTCATCAAAAGACTTCCTCTTTTTCAGCGTGCGTGAGAAGATTCGAACTCCCGACCTTTTGGTCCGTAGCCAAACGCTCTATCCAGCTGAGCTACACGCACATTTTGCTTCGGTGTATTACCGACAACATCATGTATTTTACAATGTAAACTCCTGTATGTCAAGAGTTTACATTGTATTTTTTTGAAAAATATTCCGTTAATTTCCTAAGCTTTTCCACTTCAGATATTCATTGATGAATTTATCAATGTCGCCGTCCAGAACCGCATCGACATTTCCGGTTTCTGCGCTTGTTCGCGTATCTTTCACCATCGTGTACGGTTGCATAACATAGGAACGGATCTGATTGCCCCAGCCGATATCTGTGAGCTCTCCCCGGATGTCGGAAAGCTTCTCGGCATTGGCCTCCTGCTTGAGCATATACAGCTTGGCACGGAGCATCTGCATCGCCTTATCGCGGTTCATATGCTGGCTTCGCTCATTCTGGCACTGTACCACAATTCCGGTCGGAAGATGCGTAATTCGAATCGCCGACGACGTCTTATTGATATGCTGACCGCCGGCTCCGGAACTCCGGTAGGTATCCACACGAAGCTCGTCATCCTTGATCTCCACATCCACATCCTCTTCAATCTCCGGCATAACATCCAGCGACACAAAGGAAGTCTGACGTTTTCCCTGGGCATTAAACGGAGAAATACGCACAAGGCGGTGTACCCCCTTCTCGGATTTCAGATAACCGTATGCATTTTCGCCGTTGACCTGGAACGTCACCGACTTGATACCGGCCTCGTCACCGTCCAGAAAATCAAGCTCTTCCAGTGCAAAGCCTTTGCGCTCCGCCCACCTGGTATACATGCGATAGAGCATTGACGCCCAGTCGCAACTCTCTGTTCCGCCGGCTCCGGCATTAATCTTAATAATTGCATTGCATTTATCATATTCGCCGGATAACAATGTCCGGATACGGATATTGTCCAGCGTCTGCACAAACGCCTCAAACTCTTCCTTGGCTTCCTGTGCCAGCTCCGGGTCATTTTCCTCATATCCCATCTCAATGAGTGTCTGAATATCATCGAACTGTGTAAACAACTTCTCGCATGTCTCCACGTCATCTTTCAGACTCTTGAGACATCTTGTCTTTTCCTGCGCCGCTTCCGCATCATTCCAGAAATCAGGCGCTTCCATCTCTCTTTCTAACTCTTCGATTCGCTTTTCTTTGTTAGCGATGTCAAAGTGAATCCCTTACTTCCTTAAGTGGAGATTCATATGCACCGAGTTCTTGTTTTAACTGATCAAGTTCTACCACTTTATTCACCACCTAACCTAATTTGCCGCAGCAGTTTTTGTATTTCTTTCCGCTGCCGCATGGACACGGAGAGTTCGGATATACCTTTGCATCTGCACGACGCACCGGCGCTTTCTGTAAGCTGTCATCCTTGTTGGTACCTGTCACCTTTGCAACCTGCTCTCTTTCTACCTTCTGCTCGATGCGGATATTAAATAACAGGCGTACTGTTTCTTCCTGAATCGTGGAAGTCATGGCATCGAACATGTCGTATCCTGCGAGCTTGTATTCCACAAGCGGATCTCTCTGTCCGTAAGCCTGGAGACTGACACCCTGACGGAGCTGTTCCATATCGTCGATATGGCTCATCCATTTGCGGTCGATGACTTTCAGGAGAATCACACGCTCTACTTCACGCACTGACTCTGCCTGCGGGAATTCCATCTCTTTGCTCTCATACATCTTCACTGCTTCTTCTTTCAGCATATGTTTGAGCTCGTTTTTCTTCATACCTTTGACATTGGAATGTACCACAAGCTGAATCGGGATATTCGGACGAAGAAGCTGGTTCAATTCTGTTAAATCCCACTCTTTGCTCGGTTTGTCATCGGAAATACAGGTATCTACTGCATTTTCCACCGTATCTGTAATCATCTTGTAGACAACGTCTCTCATACTCTCGCCGTCGAGTACCCGGCGACGCTCATTGTAGATGATCTCTCTTTGTTCGTTCATTACCTGGTCATATTCGAGAAGCGCTTTACGGATAGCATAGTTGTTGCTCTCAATCTTACTCTGTGCTGTCTCAATGGCCTTGGTCAGCATCTTGTGCTGAATTTCCTGTCCTTCTTCAATACCGAGAGCATTAAACATCGTAATCATACGCTCAGAACCGAACAGACGCATCAAATCGTCTTCCAGCGAAATATAGAAACGGGATTCACCCGGGTCTCCCTGACGTCCTGCACGACCGCGGAGCTGATTGTCGATTCGTCTGGATTCATGACGTTCTGTACCGATAATCTTGAGACCACCTGCAGCAACCGCCTCCTCATCCAGCTTGATATCGGTACCACGACCTGCCATGTTGGTTGCAATCGTAACAGAACCATGAATACCTGCATCTGCAACGATCTCCGCCTCCATCTCATGGAACTTGGCATTTAACACTTTATGATGAATACCTTCGCGGGTCAGCATCTTACTGATTTCTTCCGAGGCCTCGATCGTAATCGTTCCGACCAGAACAGGCTGTCCTTTGGCGTGCGCTTCCTTTACCTGCGCCACTACTGCACGAAGTTTTTCTTTCTTCGTCTTATAAACCGCATCCTGCATATCGATACGGGCCACCGGACGGTTGGTCGGTATCTCAATAACATCCATGAAATAAATATCACGGAACTCTTTTTCTTCAGTGAGAGCTGTACCGGTCATTCCTGCCTTCTTGTCGAACTTGTTAAAGAAGTTCTGGAATGTGATTGTCGCAAGGGATTTGGTCTCGCGCATTACTTTTACATGCTCTTTGGCCTCGATCGCCTGGTGAAGACCGTCAGAATAGCGACGTCCCGGCATAATACGTCCGGTAAACTCATCTACGATGCAAACCTGATTGTCTTTTACTACGTAATCCTGGTCACGGAACATCAAATGATGAGCACGGAGTGCAAGAATCACGTTGTGCTGGATCTCCAAATGCTCCGGATCTGCCAGGTTATCAATCTGGAAGAAACGCTCTACGCGCTTCACACCTTCCGCTGTCAGGTTGACAATCTTGTCTTTTTCATTAACAACGAAATCACCGTCTTCTTCCTGCTCAATACCGAGAAGAATATCCATCTTGGACTGATCTTCCAAATCTTTACCGCGCTTCATCTGACGCGCCAAAATATCACACGCCTCATAAAGCTTGGTAGACTTTCCGCTCTGTCCGGAAATAATAAGCGGTGTACGCGCTTCGTCAATCAGCACGGAGTCAACCTCGTCGATGATGGCATAATGAAGACCTCTGAGTACAAGCTCTTCCTTGTAGATAACCATATTGTCACGAAGATAGTCGAAACCGAGTTCGTTGTTCGTAACATACGTAATGTCGCAATTATATGCTTCACGGCGTTCTTCGGAATTCATAGAATTGAGTACCACTCCGACTTTAAGTCCGAGGAACTCATGAATCTGTCCCATCCACTCCGCATCACGCTTTGCAAGATAGTCATTGACCGTAACGATATAAACGCCTTTCCCTTCCAATGCATTCAAATAAGCCGGAAGCGTCGAAACAAGCGTTTTACCTTCACCGGTACGCATCTCTGAAATACGGCCCTGATGCAGAATCACTCCACCGATAAGCTGTACGCGATAATGCTCCATATCCAAAACACGACGTCCTGCTTCTCTTACAACAGCGAACGCCTCCGGAAGAAGATCATCCAGTGTCTCTCCTTCCGCAAGACGATTTTTAAATTCTTTTGTTTTTTCTTTTAATTCATAATCCGACAGAGCCACCATAGAATCTCTGAGTGCTTCGATTTTATCTACGATCGGCTCAATTCGCTTCAGTTCCCGCTGACTGTGGGTACCGAATACTTTTTCAGTTAATTTCATTTTTACATTCGACTCCTAATGATTAGTATTGGTCTTAAACTATATCATTGTAACAGATTTGATAGGAGTATTCAACAAAAAAGCCTTGTGAATAAAGTTAAATTTTTGTTAAGAAAAGGTGCAAAAGAGCAAAAGATTGTATGTACATTTGTACATTGATTTTCCTATTTATAAGTGTTATGATTTTATCGAATGGGAAATTGTGTCTGACAGGCTGATTTCCAACAAAAAATTAACAAACGAGGTGCAGAAAAATGTCAAAGAGTTTTGATGATTTATTAGCAAAAGTCAGCACCTGCTCCAAGAAAAAACTGGCGGTAGCCGTAGCGCAGGACAAGCCGGTTCTTGAGGCAGTAAAAGCTGCAAAAGAAAGAGGCATTGCAGATGCCATTTTAGTCGGTGACGAGCCGCAGATCAAAGCAATCGCAGATGAAATCGGAATGGATCTTTCCGAATACGAAGTAATCCACGAAGCAGACGTACAGGAAGCAGCACTTATCGCCGTAGGTCTTGTACATGACAAAAAAGCAGATATGTATATGAAAGGTATCATCGATACCAAATCCTTCTTAAAGAGCATTTTGAACAAAGAGCGCGGACTCCGTACCGGAAGACCACTCTCTCACGTTGCTGTATTTGATATCAAAGGCATCGACCATCTGTTATTCTTAACAGACGTTGCTTTCATTCCTTATCCGACACTGGAAGACAAAGTAAACATCATCAACAGCACAGTAGATGTATGTCACGCATGCGGCATCGACACACCGAAGGTTGCTCCGATTGCAGCCGTTGAGGTTGTAAATCCTAAAATGCCTTGTACGGTAGAGGCAGCAGAACTCACCAAGATGAACGAGGAAGGACAGATTACCGGATGTATCGTAGACGGTCCGCTTTCCATGGACCTTGCAATCGAACCGGAAGCAGCTCTTCACAAAGGTGCGACAGACCGCAAGATCGTCGGAGATGCAGATGTGCTTCTCTTCCCTGACATTCACGCAGGTAACCTTGTATACAAAGTACTCGTACATACAACAGAATTCAAAAACGGATGTATCTTAACAGGAACGAGCGCTCCTGCTATTCTCACATCCCGTTCCGATTCTTTCGAGACAAAAGTAAACTCCATCGCTCTCGCAGCCGTAGTTGCAGAAGCAATGGCTAAACAGAACTAATTCCATCAGGAGGACGGATCTATGTCAATCAAAAGTTTAATTATCAATCCGGGTTCCACTTCCACCAAAATCGGTGTATTTGAAGATGAAACCTTATTATTCGAAGAAACATTAAGACACTCTACCGAAGAGATTTCACAGTACGCTTCCATCGTAGACCAGAAAGATTTCCGCAAAAACATCATCGTAAATCTTTTGGCAGAAAAAGATTTCGATATGAAATCTTTAAATGTAATCGTAGGACGCGGCGGTATGTTAAAACCGATTCCAGGTGGAACATACGCAGTGACAGACGCTCTTCTTGAGGACTTGAAGATCGGTAAACAGGGACAGCACGCATCCAACCTCGGCGGTATTCTTGCCCGCGAGATCGGTGATTCCATCGGCGTTCCTTCCTATATCGTTGACCCGGTAGTTGTGGACGAGTTAATGCCGATCGCACGTTACTCCGGTGTTCCGGAACTTCCGCGTACCAGCGTGTTCCACGCACTGAATCAGAAAGCAGTCGCAAAACGCTATGCAAAAGAAAAAGGCGTTCCTTATGAATCCCTCAATCTTGTCGTAGTTCATATGGGCGGCGGTGTTTCTGTCGGAGCCCATGACAAAGGTCGTATCGTGGACGTATTCAATGCCCTTGACGGCGACGGCGCTTTCTCTCCGGAGAGAGCAGGTGCAGTTCCGAGCGGAGCCCTCATCAAGATGTGCTTCAGCGGACAGTACACAGAAAAAGAAGTTTACAAAAAAATCGTTGGCGGCGGCGGTTTCAACGCATACTGCGGAACCAACGACATGCGCGATGTGGAAAAGATGGCAAATGAAGGCGATGCACATGCAATCGAAGTACGCGATGCATTCATCTTACAGATGGCAAAAGACATCGGTTCCATGGCTTGTGTTCTTTCCGGAAAAATCGACCAGATTATCGTGACAGGCGGTATTGCATATGACAAAGCGGTTGTTGCAGGCTTAAAAGAGCGCTGCGAATGGATGGCTCCTTTCACCGTATATCCGGGAGAGGATGAGCTTCTTGCACTGACACAGGGTGCACTTCGTGTTATGAACGGCGAAGAAGAAGCGAAGGAATACTAAGAATTATAAATGATTTACGACAAATGGGTATCGGTTTGAGTTGCCGATACCCATTTTTTTACATATTCACCAAAAAAGAATCGCAGAATTATTTCTGCGATTCTCTCAATTATTTCAAATTTTTAAGCGGTGTTAAATACTGCGCCTTGCGGTTTTCCTGCTCAGCCAGATAAGACTGGTCTGCAGATGCATGAAGTTCCTGCATGTACAGGTGATGATTCTTGGAAATCTCCTCGTCATTTTTACCGAGCAGAAGCATTGCGATATTCGAACACTGATCCGCCGCACGCTCTAAATACGTGAGAATATCCATAAAGATAAGACCACCATTGATCGAACAAATACCCTGACACAGACGATCTGTGTGGCGATTCTTAAGAAGAAGTACCATATCATCGATGACTTCCTCCAAAGGCTCAATACGTCTGGCAACGTATTCATTATCATCTTCTAAAGCCTCCAATGTCAGTCTTAAAATTTCTGTCACTGCATCACCGATAATAGCAAGCTCCTTCTTCGCCGTCTTGGAAAAACTGACATCTGTCTCCGCCTTCTTTTTGGCAATTTCATCGAAGTTCGTCGCATAATCACCGATACGCTCGATGTCTCTGATACACTGCATCAGCATACTGTGCTGACGCTTGTCACTCTCAGCCTTGATATGACCGGAAAGTTCGATCAGATAATTGTCGGATTGATCCGTAAAGCAATCCAGTTTATCTTCGGATGCATTGATCTTAGCGGATCGCTCTGCATCAAATTCTTTAAACTGCTTTAAGCTGAGTACGATATTTTCCTGTGCAATATGTGCCATATTGACCGCAATCTTTGTCACCTCTGCAAGCGCAATCGGAGGGGTCATCATAAGCTTGGAATCCAGCGCTGCAAGCTCCGGATATTTCTCTCCTTCTTCTACCTCGTCGTCCTTAACAATTGCACACGCAATCTTTACGAGAAGTCCTGTAAACGGAAGAAGAACAACCGCTGTTACAAGATTGAAGATCGTCTGGAAGTTAGCAATAATACCGCTGTCTACCGTTCCGCCCCAAAGTTTTGGCATAAATCCTACATTGCGGAGTATTTCCATCAAAATCATAAATAATATGGTTCCGATTGTATTAAATACGATATGTACGACACCCGTACGCTTCGCATCCTTGGACGACCCGATAGAACACACAAGTGCAGTTGTAACACAGGTTCCGAGATTAATACCCATGATAATCGGATATACAAGGTCGAACGTCATGACACCGGTGGAAGAAAGCGCCTGCAAAATACCAACCATTGCAGAAGAGCTCTGTACAATAACCGTAAGAACAAGACCTGTCAAAATACCGAGAAGCGGCATATCCGTAAAGTAAGCAAGAACATCAGCAAATGCTTTCGAGCTGGAAAGCGGCTCGACTGCATCCGTCATACCGAGAAGTCCCATAAAGAGAATACCGAAACCGAGCGCGATCATACCGACATTTTTGGCACTCTCTTTTTTCAAGAACATCACACAGATAATACCGATAACCAATGCAATCGGCGCCAAAGTATCCGGCTTAAAAAATGTCAATATTGAGCCACTGGACGAATCGATGTCCATCAGACGAATAATCTGTGCTGTCACCGTCGTACCGATGTTGGCACCGAGCACGATGCTGACTGCCTGACGCAAATTTAAAATACCGGCTCCGAGCAATCCGACCGTAAGGACAATCGTTGCTGTCGAACTCTGAATGACTGCAGTCACAAGAGTACCTGTTAATAGTCCCAGAAATACGTTTTTCGTCAGTTTCCCGAGTACATTTTTAAGTGTGTTACCGGATCCCTGCTTGAGGCCGTCGCCCATGATCTCCATACCATACAAAAACATGGCAAGACCACCGAGAAGCTTGATAATCATTAAAATCGTATCCATAGTCTGTTTTCCTCATCAAATAAAAATGTAGCGGGATATCACTATTAACATCCCACTACATAATCATACTTGATTTGACAAAAAGTCACAAGATGGATTTTACATAAATATTACCTGCATTTTACATCTTTTCTGATTGTAATGCACAAAAGAGCTGTGTCACTTTCCGCAGTACCCCTCGCCGAACATGATGTCATACTGCAGCAGTTTATAATTCTCTTGTTCTGCCGAGAATGTCTCATCCGGAAATATATAGGAGACCACAGGATGTCTCTTTTGTAAATCATACAGATAGTTGTAAAACCCGCTCTTCTCAATGCCTGCATACTCTACCACCAACGCCGGAATATAGTTGATGCTGATGCGCTCCGCAGGCTGCTTTATTTCCCCGAAATTGGAATAAGCATAGCATGCGGTCGCATATTTCTCCGCATAGTCCGCATTTGCTCCGATAACATCCAGTGCTTCCAGCGGCGGACGGTGATCCCCGAACATGACAATCACGGTCGGACGCTCACGCTGCTCCACGTATGCAATCAGCTGTGCCAAAAACTCGTCGGTCCGCTTGACGCTTTGGATATAATTCGTCAGCTCCTTCTCCGCACTGTCAGAGAGCTTGTCACACTTAGCCTCAATATCTGTCTCCGTGTATTTGTCCATATACGGCGTATGGCTTTCAATGGTAATTCCCCAGATAAATTTCGGGGTGTCCGGATCCGTCTCCAGCTCCTGCTTCAGCAGCTTCATGAAATGGACATTGGTCAAATATTTATCTTCATTTCTGTCCTCCGGCTCCAAATCTTCCCCATAAGTATCGGAGGAAATATATTTGTCAAATCCCATTCCCGTGTATGCATTGGTCCTGTTGTAGTAGTTTGGCACATTTTGATGAATGGCACAGCTTGTGTAACCGTTTCTCTCAAACTCGTTTACGACAGAATATCGCTCTTTGGCATCGCTTCCCCAGAAGGTAAGATATTCCACGGTTCCGTTCGGATAAAAGCTTCCGGAAAGTCCCATAAGCGCCTCAAACTCCGCCCTCGCCGTCAGACCACCGTACACCGTTGTAAGGGCAGTTGAAATCTGATACCGGTCCAGCGTCGGATTCGGGTCTTCCGAATAGATGACCCCGTATTTTTCCAACTCACCCACGTCAAAAACCGATTCCAGCATAAGGTAAATCACATCCGGCTTTACATCTTCGCTTACCGATGTCTCTTCACCGCTTTCTCCGCTGTCAGATTCAACAGAAGAGAGTATCGCCTGTATCGTCTCTTCCGAATAGTTTTCCGGTTCTTCCGGAAAGACATCCTTTATTCGCATGCAGTAATAATAAAAATAAGGTACATATCCCTGCTTTTTCAGCCGGGCAGTCTCCGATCCCCATGTATACTGGGAATAGATATCCCAATTCCTATATACATTGTGATACAGTCCCGAAAAAATCCACAAAAGAAGAAGTGCCCCAAGCAAAAACGACGCACCGCTTACGGACGGACGCAAAAATTCCAATATCTTCTTCCTAAATTTCCACAAACAATATAGGATTACCGCCAGACAACCAATCATTACGGTAATCGTAACCGGGTTCAAATAATTTTTAGCCACATCGGCCGCTTCCGTAAATGCCAAAAAATCCAGCGGCTTAAACACCGACTGATGATAAATCATCTCAATCAGATTTCCCACCTGGAAAACCAAATACACAATCGTATACAAAACCAGTGCTATCCCTTTTCCAAACACGCCCCGCAGTAACAGAAAGAATCCTGTGAGCGCCAACGTTGTAAGCATACACGGATTCGTCGACCAATAATGGAATGTTTTTTCAAATGCCAAAGCCGAGTCATATCCGTAGGAAAATATGCAGGCAGCAAACTGAAACACAGAAACGGTTCCAAACACGCACAAAAATGCCGCACTGTCTTTTCCGTTCCACAAGCAGTATCCTAAGAATATGGATGCACACAAAACTGTAATCACATATACGATGGTATCCGGCGCAAGCGGCTCAAAAATTTTTCCGCCAAAAGATGAGCCATACACAACCTCCGCCAAAATGGTAACCGCCGCGCAAGTTGCCACCGGCTTACGATTTGCAGTCGGACAAAAGACGAGCCTTGCAATCACCGCAAGCAGCACAATTCCCAACCAAAGCGCTGTCTGCATCCGGAAACCGAGATGTCCGGCGTAAGCATTTCGCTCAAGCAGGAATAACACAGCAAAATAAATGATTTGGCCGATAGTGACCACAGTCTTCTTTTTACCCGAAAAACAGATCGCCTTTATCCGGTCACGGAAAGCGACCGTAGCAAGTCCCGCCAAAAACAGATAGAGGACAAAAAGTGCAATGGTATTGTTTTTCGAAAAGCTTTTTTTGATATCCCTCATAGCTTCCGGCGAAAAAACAAATTGGGGATCTTCTCCTTCGCAAAGGAATGTCAGTCCCTGCTCATCGCAGGAAAGTACCGTCACACCGTTTGTCGGACGTAACACCTCTCCAAGCTGCTCTGCAGAATACTTTTCGGCCAATCCGTCGTAGGCGTAAACGACCACTTCCTTTACAGTAATCGTATCCGCACACGGTGCATCTACCGGATCAAAACGAAGGGCACCGATATTGCTGTATTTCTTTTTTAATTGAAACGTTACCGCTGTCTTCTTTATCCTTCTTTGTACTTTTTGGGAATCATTAAACCCTTTGCCATTATCTACATAAAGAATCGACTTATAAGAACTGTTAGCCTTTGCGTACTTTATGCGGATTTTTATATCAGTAGAAAGTGGCAATAACATGATAATTATTGCCACCAAAACGCCTACAATTCCCATCGAAAGATATTTCAAGGAATTATTCTTCATTTTTTCTCCTTAGTGATGGAACAGACGAATGCCCGTAAAGCACATCGCCATGTCGTACTTGTTACATGTATCAATCACATTGTCATCACGCACGGAACCGCCCGGCTGCGCAATATATTTTACGCCGCTCTTGTGGGCTCTCTCGATGTTGTCTCCGAACGGGAAAAACGCATCGGAACCGAGAGCTACGTCTGTCATCTGATCAAGCCATGCTCTCTTTTCTTCTCTTGTGAAAACAGCAGGTTTTTCTTTGAAGAATTTCTGCCACTCGCCCTCTGCCAGCACATCCATGTAATCCTCACCGATGTAAAGATCGATGGTGTTGTCTCTGTCTGCTCTGCGGATATTGTCCACAAACGGAAGGTTCATAACCTGCGGAGACTGACGAAGGAACCAGTTGTCAGCCTTGGATCCGGCAAGTCTGGTACAGTGGATACGGGACTGCTGCCCTGCACCGATACCGATGGCCTGTCCGCCTTTTGCAAAACATACCGAGTTGGACTGTGTATACTTGAGTGTAATCAGTGCGATTGCGAGGTCGATTTTAGCAGACTCCGGAATCTCTTTATTCTCTGTTACCAGATTGGAAAGAAGCTCGTCGTCGATCTTGAGCTCATTTCTTCCCTGTTCAAAGTTGATACCGTAAACCTGTTTGGTCTCAATCTCAGCCGGAACATAGTTTTCATCAATCTGGATTACATTGTAGTTACCGTTCTTTTTCTCTTTTAAGATAGCAAGGGCTTCCTCTGTATAACCCGGTGCAATGACACCGTCGGAAACCTCTCTTTTGATAATGCGAGCCGTATCGGCGTCACACACATCGGAAAGAGAAATGAAATCACCGAAGGAAGACATTCTGTCTGCGCCTCTTGCTCTTGCATATGCGCATGCAAGCGGTGAAAGCTCTCCAAGATCATCCACCCAGTATATTTTGGCTTCCACATCGGAAAGCGGAAGACCTACCGCTGCACCTGCAGGAGACACATGCTTGAAAGATGTCGCAGCCGGAAGTCCGGTTGCTTTTTTGAGTTCTTTTACAAGCTGCCATCCGTTAAAAGCATCCAGGAAGTTGATGTATCCCGGTTTGCCGTTAAGTACCGTAATCGGCAAATCTTTTCCGTCTTCCATATAAATTCTGGAAGGCTTCTGATTTGGATTACAACCATATTTCAATTCTAATTCATTCATCGTTTTTCCTCCGTATCCGGGGCAACGCCCGCGGTCATTTATTTATTCTTGTTTACAATCTTTGTCTCGTACTCGCCGGTAGCGATATCAATATAACGAACAAAAAGAGAAACTTTGTTTTCTTCGTTTAAGCTGTTCCACAAAAGCTCGGTAAAGCTGTCCATATCGTCCGGAATGGAAATAAGCTCCGGTTCTCCTTCAAAACTCGGAAGCGGATTGCCGTCACCCATGTAGGTATGGATGAAATGACCTTCTCCTGCCACCGGATTTTCGTAAGCAAATGTGTATCTGTTACATGCAGCCGGATTTCCGTTGTTGCTCTTCAAGATAGACATCGCATAATTGTATGTACCGTTTTCCACGTGCATAACACCGGAAATACGAGGTGTGTAGTTCGGTGCATCCGGTTCGAATTCTCTGGTGCGCAGCGCCTGCTCAAACGTCTGCTGCTTGTCCATCAGTTCATAAATCGTATCAGTCTGGTCACCGTTTGTCACAATCGTCTTATTGCCGAGCACACGTACCGGTGCGTAAATAATCAGACTCGGATCGCTCAGTTTTGACGGGTCAAACGCCTGTGTGCGGATTCCCTGTCCGTCCTCAACGAATACACGGTTACGGCTGTTCTCGCTTCTTCCCATAATGAAGTAAGCAGTCACCGCATACTTGCCGTTTGCGCTCTTTCCGATAATGATTCCGCGTCCCGGATATGCATTATTACGAAGTTCTTTTTCGATTTCTCTCATCTGCATGTTTGTATCCTCCTGATAAAAAAATCACTCTTTTACTAATATAGCACAATTTTCTCATCGCGTATATGAACTTATTGCGCAAAAAGCGAAAAAAATCTATAATCAATTTAGGAAAAATTTACAAAAGAAAGGATTTCAATTATGACAAAAAAAGAATTAGCAATTGCATTACATGACAAAAAGTACAACTGTGCCCAGGCGGTTGCCTGTGCCTTTGCCGACGAGGTAGGCATGGACAAGGAAACCATCTTCCGCATGATGGAGGGATTCGGTCTCGGTATGGGCGGAACGATGGGAACCTGCGGCGCCATCTCCGGAGCTGTGGCTCTCGCCGGCCTGAAAAACAGCGACGGCGATATAGATGATCCGAAAACTAAAGCTGCCACTTATCAGCTTTCCAAGCAGATTGTAGCTAAATTCGAAGAGAAAAACAAAGGATCTCTGTGCAAGGATTTGAAAGGTATTGAAACAGGCACTCCGCTTCGTTCGTGTCCGGACTGCATCATGGATGCGGTTGAAATCGTGGAGGAAGTGCTTGGATTATAAGCCCCGGCTTATCATCACCTCGTCCGCCACTACCTGTTCTGTCACTTGGGGAGTATTGAATTTTGCAAACTGTTTTGTATGCGTGGCTTGTCCCGCATTTTCCATTAATTTTATATTATATCTATGCATTTATCTCCGGCAATCCGATTGGAAACGATCCCGTGCTCTTATCCGGCTCTACGCGCACTCTTCTAATTGCGCTCGCCGTTTTGATGATCGGGTATCACTTTTACTCGACCATCCGCCTTCACATCTGGCCGCTTCATCACAAAAATGAAAGCGGAAGCTTCCGTGTCGGCGTGCAGTACGGAGGTCTTTTCCTCATCCGGATCGGTGTGTGGGGTTTTTGGATTCAGCTGATCCACTATTTGCTTTTCTATGTGTTTGCGCCGCATCCGGTAAAACAGTTTATTTTTGACCTGCGCAGTGCAACACACACAAACTCTGCGATGCTGCTGACCTCCGACATCATCTACACGACCATCTTTTTATTTCTGTTTCTTCTGAACGGTTGTCTGAGGGTAATTCTGTGCTGTCACAGACTGGGCGTGGTAAAGCGAGTTCTCATCTGCCTGAACATGTGGGTTCCGGTTGTAAATCTGTTTCTGATCCACTACCTGGCAAGAGCGGCCAAGGATGAGTACGCCATCTATGTTGCACGCAATCAGAGTGCACAGATCAGACAGTCCTCACAGGATTGCCAAACACTCTACCCTATTGTTATGGTGCATGGTATCGGTTTCCGCGATCTGCGATATTTCAATTATTGGGGACGCGCTCCCCGTTATCTGCAGCGTAGCGGTTCTACCATATACTACGGACACCAAAAAGCCTGGGGAACCATTGAAGAAAATGCTGCTGCCATTGCGCAGACCATCGATCGGGCGCTCGAGGAGACCGGTTCCTTAAAAGTCAATATTATTGCTCACTCCAAAGGAGGGCTTGACTCACGTTATCTGATCACGCATATGGGCTATTCCGACAAGGTAGCTTCCTTGACCACCATGTCAACACCGCACCGCGGATCGGAGCTTCTCGATTTTTTAAATCGTCTTCCGAAGCCGGTATTCCGTAAACTGGCACAGATTTTGGATCGCTCATTTGCGGCGTTCGGTGATGACTCGCCGGATTCCTATGCTTCTGCCCAGCAGTTAGCACCTGCATACTGTGAGGCATTTAACGAGCGCACGCCCGACGCTGATGGTGTGCTTTATCAAAGCTATGCCTCGATTATGCGATGGTCGTTTAGTGATTCGCTCCTGTTTTTCCCTCACCTTTTGCTTTGGCTTAAGACAGGCGAACGAAACGACGGTCTTGTGACCGAATCCTCCGCCCGATGGGGCAACTATCTCGGAACACTGAAAAGCAAAAGCCTGCGCGGTATTTCCCACGGGGATATGATTGATTTGAAACGGGAAGATATCAAAGGATTTGACAGTATCGAAATATATCAAAGCATTGTACAGAATTTGAAACAACGGGGATTCTAGAAAGGAGTATCTATGGATTCAAGAAAATGGGGAGTAAAGTGTTTGAGCAAGGCAGGATGTTACTATATCTTGTTCGGCGCAATTTTGGGCGCTGTCTTTGCAGTCATATCGTTCTTTGTTAAATTCGGCGAGATAAACCAAAATTCACTGACCCTTCTCTGTTTCTTTCTCAGCATGGGACTTTTTTTAGGATTCTATATTGCAATCAGTCAATTTGAAGACCCTGCAAAAATGATTCTTGAATTCCATCCTCCGAAGGCAACGCATCGGGAAGAAATCCAAAAATTCTGCGAAGATATCTATAAGCATTACAACAAAGACCAGAAAATAAAGTACGTCATTGCTTATCCGCTGGCACTCGGAATCATCCTGTTCGGAATCGCACGCGTAGCATTAAATCCGTCTTACTTTTTATACAACCTCAAAACTGTATTTACAAACACCTTCCTGCTTCCTGCCCTCTTTTTGGGCTTTATCACCTTTTTTATCTGGGATATCATTTACCGGAACCGGATGGACGAAATCAGAGACGGTGCCTATGCAGTTGCCGAGGTAACTTTGGCCGAAAAATATTACTGCATCTCCGGAGGAAAAACCAGCCAATCGGTACGGACAAGTTACTTTGTGATTTTAGAAGATTCCCATGGCAACAAAGGTCGTTTCAAAGTATGTGAAAATGAATACTACAAATTTCATACAGACAATACCATCCTGCTCGTGAAACGAACCAAAGGCAAATTGTTTTATAATGCGATGGAGCCTGTTGCTATACTTGAATAGTATTTCCTACTCCGCAAACCCGCATTTGAGGGCAATCATTTCATAGTTTGGCATCGCTACGCCGTATTTTCTTCCCATGCGGACAGGCTCAAACACAAGACCGTCGATTTCCGATGGATTTCCTGCCCAAATATCTCGCTGCATAGATGTGGAAGCCTCCGGCGCAAGCGCATCCAACACTTCCAGATTTGTCTTCACAATATCAACAAGGAACGGATTTCCCATCGCCTGTGCCAACTCATCCATTTCTTTCACGCAGGCCGCAAAAAGTTCTCTTTCATCTCCCGCCTTCTGGAATGTCTCCGCTTTCGCATCGTAATATAATCCGCAAGCAGCCATAGCCGAAATAAAAGAATATTTTTGAAATGCATCTCTCGCAATATTATCGGACAAAACAGCATCGATTTCGCTTTCCTTCAAATCCTGTACCACAGAAAATAATTCCTCGCGAAATTCCTGCGCACTTCTCGGTCCGAAAACAATCCGGAAAATTGCGCCTTTCTGCAAAATCACGCCCGGGTCTTTTTTCTCCGCCGCAATATATATGCATCCATCCGTCACAAGACACTGCGGCAATTTTTCCTGCAATTTCCCACCGGTCCCATAAATGTTCAAAATAGGAATCACTATGGTATGCGCCCCGCTGTGCGCCTGCAAAAACGGTATGATTTCAGAAAGTGAATATCCTTTCACACATACGAAAATCACATCCGGTATTTCTTTATAATCCTCTGCCGCCACCGCTTTGACCTGCGTCACCGCAAAATTACCGAGATGCGGCGTTTCCATCATCAGACCTCTCTCATTTATTTTTTTCAAATGCTCTCCTCTTGCAATCAGAGTGACATTTTTTCCCGCTTTCGCCATATAGGCCGCAATACTTCCGCCGCATCCGCCGGCGCCTACTACACAATAATTTTTACTCATCATAATTCATCCATCCCATTTTTTATTTCCATGCTCCACTCGATTCCGCCGCCGCTATGTTTCATATCGATCATATAGCGGAACGTCTCCAGAAGCATCGCCAACTTGTCGCACTCCTCGCCGTTTTTTCCCCGGTCGAGGCGAAGGTTGAACCGGCGCATCTGCCAGACAAAAATATCCAACACACCTTTTCCTTCTATTTTATATTCATCAAGGAAATCCTGATGTTCCATGTAATAAAGAAACTCCTTATATATTTCTTCTTCCTGCAACAGGTCTTCCCAAAATGCATCCCGCCATGCATCCGTGTATCCCACAAACTCGCAAAGACGGCATAATTCTTTATAGAGCTTTAGTTTTTCACTCGCTATAATAATCGGCTGCATGTTACCATCTCCTGTCAATTTAATTTGCCCAGAAGTTACTTGTGGCTAACTTTTATCCTGCAAAGAAAAGTCCGGAAATAATTTCATCCGGAGACGGTTCCACGCCGTCTATCTTTCCTTCTGTTATATGAAGATATCCTTCTGTTCCGTCTTTTCCTTTGACCTTGATCCATTCTTCGCCGTCCGTCTCCAGAAAGAAAATCTGCTCCTGGGCCGGAAGCGTTATCATATCGGAAGAAACATCCATACTCTCATAAACCGGTATATCTACTGCCAGACTGTGTCCGCCGTCCGGAACCATCTGCCATAATCCCATGTCCTGAAGTTCCAGTTTTTTCTCATCATAATTGTAATACCAGTATCCATAAGAAAAACAGGTATGAATCAAATCGGTACGCATTGTACTTTTCACGCCACCATCCCATGCAAAACCATCCACATTCTGGTATTCTTTAAACGGGAATCCTCCCACGCAGCCGATATAATGTAACGCATCGCCGTCAAACGTGTAAAAATGGGTCACAAGGTCCTCGCTCATACCATAATCCATGACAGCAATCTCTAATCCTTCAAAATATGGAGAAATATCCGTCACAAAATATTCCTCGGTATTGAGCGCAAAGTAATAGACATCCTCGCTGCACAGATCATAAGCCATGTCACCACCCAGCACCATACTTACCTGATATACCGAATTTACTTCATCCTCATAATAGTTCAGACTGAAATCCTCATCCTGTCCGTCGCCGTCCAGATCCACTTTATATCCCTTGTCAAATTCCTGACTTCTCGGATATATTTTCTCACCTTTTTTGGTCTCCTCATAAGCTGTGATCAGACTCAGATTATCCAGCTCTGTCTGTGACAATATGCTCTCATCAAACGCATCCGCCGGAACCGACGGTTCATACCAGCTACAGGAGGCAAAATATCCCGAAAGATACACATTTGTAAACATGCGACCGTGGCGGGCATATATTTCATTGCGAGCAATCCACAATTCATCCAATGACATATTAACCAGAAGATAATCCGGAATCACCTTGCTATCGCTCATAGGAAGCACATATTCTTTTGCATTATAACAAACATCTACTGCATCAACAATAAGCGAATTCATCAACTGTACTCTGTCTTCTGTCATCGCAAGATATTCTTCTGTAATTGCTTCATCTTCATAATAAAAGCTGACATCGGTCGGCTCCTGCATATAATACATAGAATCGTGCGTATATGCAAGCTGAGTGGCTCCGGCCGACTGATCAACCATATTGTCGGAACGGTAAAATCCATAGAGAAATCCCATTCCTTCCACCTTTTCGTAAGAAGCCTTCTGAAAGATTGAAAACCCGTCCTGCCCCTCTTTCACCAAATATTTATCCTTCCAGGATGCAGGTATCGTAACCTTCATATCTTTATAACTATACTCCAAACTTGTCGGTGTAATCACGTCTTCCTCCGACGGGGTCTCGGATTCTTCCTCATCGCCGACAGTTAGCTGACTTTCCGTCACTGTCGACTGATTTTCCTGCTGCTCTGCCGGCTGTGTTTTACATCCCACCAACACGAAGACAAGCATCATGAATAATATTATTTTTTTCATGAAAATCCTCCGGCTCCAAATTAATTCAACATC
The DNA here is from genome assembly GCA_045535935.1 of Lachnospiraceae bacterium. GTDB lineage: Bacteria > Bacillota > Clostridia > Lachnospirales > Lachnospiraceae > SVFI01. Next base: position 59,118 of record JAZSMO010000043.1, read on the forward strand.
CTATACTGCAGCATCTCATTGATTACTCTGCAGCCTTCCGTGATCTCCATCGGCAAAAGCGCACGCGCCACCAGTTTCAAATCATCACTGATCACATTTCCGTCTTCGTCCGTCTGTCTCAGATTAGCATAATCTCCGTCAATGCTCTCTACAATATAATAAAATGTATTCATAATCGTTCTCCTTTGGTTTTTTATTATTTTATCATAAAGATACGCATAAAAACAAGGGCGCTACCCACATGCGGGTAACGCCCATTTAAATTTACTGTTATACAGTCTTATTTGTTAGCCATAGCAGCTTTGATGTCTGCTGTAAGCTGTGGAACGATCTTGTTGAGGTCGCCTACGATACCGTAGTCAGCTACATCAAAGATCGGAGCATCTTCGTCTTTGTTGATTGCAACGATGATGTCTGATTCTTCCATACCTGCAACGTGCTGGATCGCACCTGAAATACCGATTGCAAAGTATACGTTAGGACGAACTGTTTTACCTGTCTGTCCAACCTGAAGATCTCTTGGCTTCCAGCCTGAATCAACAACTGCACGTGAGCAGCTTACTGTTCCGCCGAGAACTGCTGCAAGTTCTTCTAACATTGCGAAGTTTTCAGGAGAACCAACTCCACGTCCGCCGGATACTAAGATCTTAGCGTCCATGATATCTACTGTATCAGAAACTGCTTTCACAACCTCTTTGATTGTCACATATCTGTTGTTTGGAGTAAATCCAGGATTGAACTCGATCACATTTGCTTTTGCACCTTTGATCGGATCAATTTTCTGCATAACACCAGGACGAACTGTCGCCATCTGAGGACGAGTGTTCGGACAAGCGATCGTAGCGATTGTGTTACCACCGAATGCAGGACGAGTCATAAGTAACTGATTGTGTTTCTGCTCGTCTTCTTTTCCAGGGATAGCAACTAATGGGAAGTCACCGATCTCAAGTACTGTACAGTCAGCGGTAAGACCTGTAGCTACTCTTGCAGAAACAGTAGGACCGAGGTCACGACCGATTGCTGTAGCACCTACTAACATAATGTCAGGTTTGTACTCATTGATAACAGATGCAAGAGCGTGTGCATACGGCTCTGTTCTGTAATCTTTTAACTCAGGATCGTCAACAACGATAACTTTATCTGCACCATACTCTGCGAGCTGGTCTGCAAGATCTTTTACACCTGATCCGAGTAATACTGCTGTAACGTCTGTATTCAAAGGAGCTGCAAGCTCTTTTGCTTTACCAAGTAATTCGAATGCGATGCCGCTGATTTCATTATCAACCTGCTGTGCAAACACGTATACGCCTTTATATTGTTCTAAACTCATTTTGTTCACCACTTTTCCTTATTTTTTAGATAACATGTTTTTCCTGTAACTTTTCAACAATGTAAGCTGCTGCTTCTTCCGGAGAATCAGGAGTAACTTTCACACCTGCACCCTTACGAACTTTGTCAGAAGCTTTTGCAATCTTTGTAGGAGAACCTGCAAGACCTAAGTTGCAATCTTCAACATCTTTAAGGTCTGCTCTTCCCCAAGTTGTGATCTCTGCTTTGCAAGCATCGAAGATTCCGCCCGGAGTCATGTAACGTGGCTCGTTTAACTCAGCAAGAGCTGTAACGAGACATGGCATCTGAGACTCTAATACATGATATCTGTCATCGTACTGTCTCTGAACAACCACTTTGTCTCCGTCAATCTTGATATCCTGTGCATAAGAGATAACAGGAAGCTGTAAGTGCTCAGCGATCTGAGGACCAACCTGAGCTGTATCACCGTCGATAGCCTGACGGCCTGTGATGATCAAATCATATTCGAGGTTGCGGATTGCACCTGCAAGTGTTGTAGATGTAGCCCATGTATCAGCTCCACCTAAAACTCTGTCTGTAACAAGGACTGCTTTGTCAGCACCCATTGCTAACGCTTCACGAAGAACGTCTGTTGCTTTCGGAAGACCCATTGTAATAACTGTAACTTCAGCACCATACTGATCTTTTAATCTGAGCGCTGCCTCTAAACCAGCTTTGTCATCCGGGTTCATGATAGCAAGCATTGCTGCTCTGTCTAATGTACCGTCCGGATTGAATTTAACTCCACCCTTTGTATCAGGTACCTGTTTAATACAAACTATGATTTTCACGAATATGTACCTCCTTATTTCAATAAGCTTCCAGAAATAACCATACGCTGAACTTCTGAAGTTCCTTCGTAGATCTCTGTGATCTTAGCATCACGCATCATACGTTCTACATCGTACTCTCTGATGTATCCGTAACCACCATGTAACTGAACACACTTTGTTGTCACTTCCATAGCAACTTCTGCAGCCATTAATTTAGCCATAGCAGCTTCTACAGAGTATACTTTCTGTGTATTCTTAGCAACAGCAGCTCTGTAAACCATGAGCTGAGCAGCCTGTACCTTTGTCGCCATATCAGCATACTGGAACTGTGTGTTCTCGAACTGTGCGAGAGAACGGCCGAACTGTTTTCTTTCTTTTACGTAAGCGATTGTTGTTTCTAATGCGCCTTCTGCAATACCGAGCGCCTGAGCAGCGATACCGATACGACCACCGTCAAGAGTATGCATTGCAATACCGAAACCTTTTCCTTTTGCACCGAGAAGGTTCTCTTTCGGGATACGGCAATCTGTGAAGATAAGCTCGTATGTAGATGATCCGCGGATACCCATTTTAGCTTCTTTTGTACCGAATGTGAATCCCGGTGTTCCTTTTTCTACGATGAAAGCAGAGATCTCTTTTGAGATACGACCGCGTTTTTCAACTTTTCCTGTAACTGCGATTACGATGTAAACGTCAGCTTCTTTACCGTTTGTGATGAAGCATTTAGATCCGTTAAGAACCCACTCATCTCCATCTAAAACAGCCTTTGTCTGCTGTCCCTGAGCGTCTGTACCAGCGCCCGGCTCTGTCAAACCGAAAGCACCGATTTTCTTACCGGAAGCAAGGTCCGGAATATATTTCTGTTTCTGCTCTTCTGTACCATATGTAAGGATAGGATCGATACAAAGTGATGTATGTGCAGAAACGATAACACCTGTCGTACCGCAAACTTTAGAAAGTTCTTCTACGCACATAGCGTATGTTAAAATGTCACAGCCCTGTCCGCCGTACTCCTTCGGAACCGGGATACCCATGAAGCCGTTCTTTGCCATTTTTTCAACAGTGCCTCTTGGGAATACTTCTGTCTCATCTACCTCCTGAGCGAGAGGTTTTACTTCATTTTCAGCGAAATCTTTGAATAACTGTCTCGCCATTTCATGTTCTTTGCGTAAAGTAAAATCCATGATTTTATTCCTCCATTAAATTTATAACTTATTTGCTGTAGTTGAAGAAGCCTTCGCCTGTCTTCTTACCGAGTTTGCCGTCAGCAACCATTTTCTTAAGAAGTGGCTGTGGAGCATATTTCTCATCTTTTGTCTCGTTGTAAAGAACTTCCATAATTGCAAGACAAATATCAAGACCGATTAAGTCACCGAGATGAAGAGGTCCCATCGGATGAGAAGCACCGAGCTGCATAGCAACATCGATATCTTCTGCTGAAGCTGTACCTGCGTCAAGAACGCCGATTGCTTCGTTGATCATCGGGATAAGAATTCTGTTTACAACGAATCCCGGAGCTTCTTTTACTTCTACAGGAGTTTTTCCGATTTCAACAGAGATCGCTTTGATCTTGTCTACCATTTCCTGCGGAGTATTTTCGCCTTTGATAACCTCAACAAGTTTCATTCTGTCAGCCGGGTTGAAGAAGTGCATACCGATCATCGGTCTGTCTAATCCTTCACCGATCTTTGTGATAGAAAGAGAAGATGTGTTTGAAGCAAACATACAATCTTTCTTAACGATTCCCATTAACTCTTTGAAGATAGCCTGTTTGATTTCAAGCTTCTCTAAAGCAACTTCTACGATAAGATCGCAGTCTGTGCAGATGCCGTTAAGACCTGTTGTGATCTTGCCCATGATTTCATCTGCTTTTTCCTGTGTGATTTTTTCCTTAGAAACTAAGAAATTCATGTTTTTCTGAATTTTTGCTTTTCCGCCTTCTGCGTACTCTTCTTTGATATCGCAAAGACATACTTCATAACCATCTGTCATAGCGAATGCCTGTGCAATTCCGGAACCCATGGTTCCTGCTCCGATAATACCTACTTTCATTGTAGTGCCTCCTTAATTTTTATTGTTTGCCCGGGCTTTTCACCCGGGCTTCTTTTACTTATGTAAAAATTAGCAGTTTTTGAACGGTTCTTTTACTTTTTCTTTGTTCTTGTCAAGGAAGAATGCCATACCGTATCTCTGATCTTCTGTCTCGAAGCAGTCACCGAAGAGTTTCTCTTCGATTACAAGTGCATCGTCCATGCTGGCGTCTAAACCGTCGTTGATCGCTTTTTTGCAGTTGCGAACAGCGATAGGAGCGTTCTTAGCAATACCTGCTGCCATTTTCTGAGCAGCTCCCATAAGCTCTTCCTGTGGGTAAACTGCATTTACAAGACCGATTCTGTAAGCTTCATCCGCTTTGATATTGCGTGCTGTGTAAATCATCTGTTTTGCCATACCAGGGCTTACAAGTCTTGCAAGTCTCTGTGTACCGCCGAAACCTGGTGTGATTCCGAGGCCTACTTCAGGCTGTCCGAATACTGCGTTGTCAGAACAAATTCTGATGTCACAGCTCATAGCGATCTCACATCCGCCGCCGAGAGCAAATCCGTTGATGGCTGCGATAACCGGAATCGGGAATGTTTCGATTTTGCGGAATACATCGTTTCCTTTTTTACCGAACGCTTCACCCTCTGCTTTGGTAAGTGTGCTCATCTCGCCGATATCTGCACCTGCAACGAAGGATTTTGCGCCTGCACCTGTAAGAATAAGACATCTTACTGTGTCAAGATCAACAGCGTCAAGTGTCTGATTAAGTTCATCGAGAACTGTTGAGTTAAGCGCATTTAACGCTTTTTCACGGTTGATTGTGATAGTTCCAACCGCACCATTTACTTCATATAAAATGAATTCCATGTCTGTTTCTCCTTTATATTTTCTTTCAATTAATCTCTTTCAACGATTG
>JAZSMO010000053.1:0-30121 GCA_045535935.1 Lachnospiraceae bacterium
ACTGTATTTCTTTAATCTTAGTACATGTGGCTATATATGAATAAATTTTAAAAAACACTCCATAACTGCGACTTACACCAAATCAGAGTCCACTTACTGCACCCTGATTGCCTGTGCACCGGCCACGACATCAAAGGCAGCATACTCCACCTTTTCTTCCAACAGCGGATCATAAATGAAAACATTGATTCCGTCATGGCGCATGCTGCAATTCTCGCCGTCCATTTCCATTCCGGCGACCATGTTTCCGCCGTCTTTCATTTCATAGGAAAGTTTGTATTCGTGTCCGTTCAGCGGAATGATTTCCTCATAGGCATCGCTGACCTGCACCCCTTCTTTGTACGCTGCACCATCTTTCAGAAGCACCAGATAACACCACTGACCTTCCATCTCATAATCCGGTTTGATTCCAAGGGCTGCAAGGGTTGCTTTTTCTTCGTCACTTAAGGTGATTGCATCTCTTTTTTTCATGGCAAATAACGTAATCCACTCTTTGCCCGCAAGCGCCTCGAAATATTCCTTCAAATCATCGGTGCTGACTTGCACGCATTTATCCTTTTTGTGATAAAAATACCGTCCGTCTTCTTTCCACTGTGCAAAGGCAGGATCCTTGCGCTTGTCTGCAATCTCATACTGCCCGCATAAATACTCACCCACATACCGGGTGATTTTTTCCGCCTGCAGCACATTGACATGGGCCTCGCCGTCGAACATCGTATTCATGTTAAGAAACGGTACCTGCTTTTCCTTGGCATAGTCTTCCACGGAAAGGTAAAGTTTTTGTCTTTCCGCATGTCCGTTCGGCGTTTTTATCAGAATCAAATCGACGTTCTCTTCCCTGCAAAGATCTATAATTTTATCCAGCCACTCTTTTGCCATGGCTCCCATCGGTTCGCGCTCCGTCTGCGCAACCACTTCCGCAGGCGCTGTGTCCGCATAATCATGGGCAACCACAAACGGCGAATAACCGCGATACACATTTCGCTTATTCCAGAAGGAACTCTGAATTTTGTGTGCATCCAGCGTATTCCAGGTGTCATGATATTTCACCAGTTCAAAATAAAAGGACGCTCTGTTTTCTCTCGGGACCGAAGCCCTAATAGCCTGAATCTTGTTTAAATTCCACGGAAGGTCATCCAGATTAATACGGGTCGCCCCCTCCTGCTCATAGGTGTCGCCGTACATGGTGAAGACATCGAGCACAATCGCCTTCGGGCTCTGATGCTTCAGCGCCTCTTTGATATAGTAATAGGAAATCCACATCGGCTGCTCATTGGCTGCAAAATCATACGCAGTGATTCCGAACTCCTCAAAAAGAACGTTCGGTGCGATGCTCGCATAGAGCTGGCTGGAGCCCACAAACACAAAATCAAGGGTGTGTTCCGGTTCTTCGTAAAAGCCTTTCACCTTGGATGTGACATCGTATTCCAGTTCCACACGTTTATCCCGCAGTATCTCAGTCACCGTAAGAAACAGCACGGCAAAAATCAGGACAAACACTGTAAAACGAAGAAAAATAGTAGTTTTTTTCATCCTTGTTCCTCCTAAAATCCACCGTAAATAAACTGCGCCGCATCATAGCCCGGACCATAGATTCCAAAGATCAGAACCGCAAATATGGCCAGGTACAAAACAACGTACCGGAACACGATTCCCTGCCCGGAAAGCCAACGGCGGATCGCCATTTTTCTCTGCAGACAATCGACTGCAAACATAATCAAAATTCCGAATATAAGAATCCAAAAGTTTTTGGCATCAATTCCGAGCAAATAAAGGGACTGATCCCATAAAATCCAAGGATTAAATGTGGAAATCATGTTTTTTGTCATAACAACAGCCTGTCCGGCCGTCGATGCACGGAAAAACAGCCATGCGTATGTGATCAAGCTATAGGTGCACAAAGTCTTAAAAAATTTATGCGAAAATGCACTTCTATCCACGCGCAGGAGCCCGGCCGCCTTATCCCGAACCGGCACAAGCAGATCACCGCACACCTGGTAGACGCCCTGCAGACATCCCCAAACCAAAAAGCCCGATCCGATGCCATGCCAAATTCCGCTGACAAAGAACGTAATCAGAATATTGATATATTTGCGGATTTTTCCTTTGCGGTTTCCGCCCAGCGGAATGTAAATATAGTCTCTGAGCCACTGTCCGAAGGACATATGCCATCTGCGCCAGAATTCGCTGACAGATCCGGACAAATACGGCTGTTTAAAGTTGTCAGCCAGATGAATTCCGAACATCTGCGATGCCCCGTTTGCGATACAGAAGCATCCGTTGAAGTCCGCATAAAGCTGCACACCATAAAGAACCGCCGCAACAACAACATACATTCCGGTATATGTTTCATATTCCCCGAACAACCGGTTCACTACAATTCCTGCACGGTCCGCCACCACAAGCTTTTGAAAATATCCCCAAACCATCAGCTGAAAGCCGCCGACAAAAGTGGCATAATCAAATTTATGTTCTTTTGTAAGCTGTCCTGCAAGCTGTTCAAACCGTGGAATCGGTCCCTGCAGCACATGCGGGAAATAGGTGACAAAGAGCAGATAGTTTAAGAAATTTTTCTCCGGTGTGATCTTCCCTTTTCTGACATCCGTCATATAAGCAATGATCTGCAATGTATAAAACGAGATTCCGAGGGGAAGAAGAAATGCAAAACGGTCAATGCGCAGATAGGACGCAAGAAACGTTCCGCTTCCCGCCAACTTGAGAAACAAAAGTACACCTGCATTTCCCAGCAATACAAACCAGTAAGTTGCTACAGACTTTTGAAAATACCGGGCAAAAAGATAGGATGTCACCGTGCTGCACGCAATAAACACCGACAGCTTCGGCGACGCAGACAAATAAAAAAACACACCGATAAGGAGCAGCCAATATCGCTGCCCCTTTTTCGGTATGCTGTAATATACAACAATACTAATCAATAAAAAGAGTAAAAAACTTCCGGAAATGAAATCCATTTCATACCCACCTTATAATGTTTCGTATGTCTTGCGAATCTCCTTGATGAAATCCTGACTGTTACAGATTGTAACATCTTTCAGGGAAGTAATCAATGCAAGGTCCTTGGTCATTCTACCGCTTTCGATTGTAGCAACCGTAGCTTTTTCCAGCTTATCCGCAAATTCCATAAGCTCGCTGATACCGTCCAGCTCACCTCGCTTGCGAAGTGCTCCGGTCCATGCAAAGATGGTAGCCACGGAGTTTGTGGATGTCTCCTCGCCTTCCAGATGTTTGTAATAATGTCTCTGCACGGTTCCGTGTGCTGCTTCATACTCATAGACACCGGTCGGTGAAACGAGTACGGAAGTCATCATGGCAAGGGAGCCGAATGCACTTGATACCATATCGGACATTACGTCTCCGTCATAGTTTTTACATGCCCAGATAAATCCGCCTTTGGCCTTCATGACACGAGCAACCGCATCATCAATCAGTGTATAGAAATATTCAATACCTGCAGCTTCAAATTTTTCTTTGTACTCTGCATCGTAAATTTCCTGGAAAATATCCTTGAAATTGTGATCATACTTTTTGGAGATGGTATCCTTTGTCGCAAACCAGAGATCCTGCTTTGTATCCAGGGCATAGTTAAAGCACGCTTTTGCAAAGCTGCTGATAGATGCATCTGTATTGTGGATTCCCTGAAGAATACCTCCATCCTTAAAGGTATGTATGAGTTCACGGATTTCTGTTCCGTCTTCCGCCGTAAATACGAGTTCTGCTTTTCCTGCTCCCGGAACTTTAATCTCTGTATTTTTGTAAACGTCACCGTACGCATGTCTTGCAAGTGTAATCGGTTTTTCCCAGTTGCGCACGCACGGCTCGATGCCCTTTACAATAATCGGTGCACGGAATACGGTTCCGTCCAGTGTCGCACGAATCGTTCCGTTCGGGCTCTTCCACATCTCTTTTAAATTGTACTCGGTCATGCGGGCAGCGTTTGGTGTAATGGTCGCACATTTTACCGCAACGCCGTATTTCTGTGTTGCAAGTGCGGAATCCATCGTCACCTTATCGTCTGTTTCATTTCTGTGTTCCAGACCGAGATCATAATATTCCGTCTTCAAATCTACATAAGGACAAATGAGTTCATCCTTAATCATCTTCCAGAGAATTCGGGTCATTTCATCTCCGTCCATCTCAACAAGCGGTGTTGTCATCTGAATTTTTGCCATGTTTTTTCTCCTTTTCTATTTCTTTTTCTTTATTTACTGCTTTCTTCCCGATCAAACATATCGATCAGGCCGTTTCTGCACATGTTGTCATAGGCATTGGTCATATGAAGATTGGCCAGTTTTTCTGCCTTATCCCCATCGCCGGCCTTGATGGCCTCCATAATCTCCCTGTGCTCATGGTTTGAGGCTTTTCCGCGCTTTTCACTCGCAAGTGTCATGCGCCGCACTCGATACACATACTGATGAAAATCTCTCAAGAGATGCTCCAGCATTTTGCTGTCACAGGATTCATATAAAATCTCATGAAACCGATTATCCAGCTGCGCCATCTGGTCAAAATGTCCCTTGCTCTCATGAAACTCCGACAAATAGACATTTTCTTCCATCTCATTCATCTGCTCCGGCGTAATATTCTCCGTGGCAAGCCGTGCACAGAGACCTTCCAGAAGGGAACGGATCAAATAGATATCCTTTACATCCTTCTGTGTGATTCCATTGACATAGGTACCTTTGTTCGGAACCATTTTGAGAAGTCCTTCCAGTTCCAGCTGACGAAACGCTTCTCTCACCGGTGTTCTCGACACACCCAGCTCCTCTCCGATGGTCGCCTCTCTCAGTTCTTCTCCGTGTTTGTATTTGCCATTGAGAATATCTTCCCTTATTTTGTGAAACACTCTTCCCCGCAGGGAATATTTGTCCGATACCTGATCCTTCAGATTGTAATCTGCCATATGGCGCCTCCCTACTGTATCACGTCCTCAAAAACATAGCCGAGTCTGTCACAAACATTTTTAAACTCATTTACCAGTTCTTCCTCTGTCAGCACCGTAACTCGTCCGCCTTCATATTCCGCATCCACCCATTTTTTCATTTCAACAATGGCAACATCGGATTTGTTCAGCTGTTTCTCCTGCGGTATCTTAAAGAACGTGTTGAGCCAATGTGCGATTCCGGCCAGACCGGAGGTGTTGGACACTGCACACAGTACAGGTCTGTTCAAAAACTTCTCTGTATCAAATATATTATATATCTCTTCATTTTTCAACAATCCATCCGCATGAATTCCTGCTCTTGTCACATTAAAATTCTTTCCGACAAACGGGGTTCTCGGCGGTATCTCATATCCGATCTCTTTTTCAAAATATTCTGCCAGTTCAGTAATCACCGTAGTGTCCATTCCGTTCAGGTTTCCTTTGAGCTGCGCATATTCAAATACCATGGCTTCCAGCGGTGTGTTTCCGGTTCTCTCACCGATACCGAAGAGAGATGTATTGACACCGGAGCATCCGTAGAGCCATGCGGTCGTCGAATTGGCAACTGCCTTATAGAAATCATTGTGTCCGTGCCATTCGATCAAGGAATGCGGAACGCCTGCATGTGTGTGGATTGCATAAATGATACCCTGTACACTTCGCGGAATAACCGCTCCCGGATAATTAACTCCGTATCCCATCGTATCGCAGGCGCGCACCTTGATCGGAATTTTATATTCCTCCATCAATTTCATAAGTTCCAGGCAAAACGGTACCACGTATCCGTAAATATCCGCTCTTGTGATATCCTCCAGATGACATCGTACACTGATGCCTTCCTCCAGACAATCGCGCACTACGGAAAGATAATGCTCCATCGCCTGCTTTCTCGTCATTTTTAATTTCAGGAAAATGTGATAATCGGAACAGCTGACAAGAATACCGGTCTCCTTCATTCCGATTTCTTTTACCAGTTTAAAGTCTTCCTTGCTTGCGCGGATCCAGCTTGTGATTTCCGGGAACTTGTAGCCCCTCTCCATACATTTGTAGACAGCGTCACGGTCCTTCTTGCTGTACAGGAAAAACTCGCTGGCGCGGATCATACCGTTTGGTCCGCCCAATTTGTGAAGATAATCATAAATTGTCACAATCTGCTCCGTCGAATACGGTGCTCTCGACTGCTGTCCGTCACGAAATGTCGTATCCGTAATCCAAATGTCTCTCGGCATATCGTGCGGAACAATTCTGTCATTAAACGGAATTTTAGGAACCTCCGAATAAGGAAACATATTGCGGAAAACATTCGGTTTTTCCACATCATCCAAAATATACATATATTCTTCAATCTCAAGAAGATTTTTTTGTGCATTCATTGTTACCGGTCTGTCTTCAAACATACTTCCATAGCTCATTTCCGGTACCTCCTTTGTACGTTTTACAATCCTGTATAATTGTATACAATTATCCTATGCGTGTCAACCCTTCCGCCCACGGACACTATGACAACAATTTTTTTACATTGACCATACCGAATCCCTGTACAAGAAAATTTTCTCCCAGATCATCCGCCGTAAATATCAATTTACGTTTCAATTCCTGCGCACTGATTTTCGGATATTTTTCAAACGCAAGAGCCAACACTCCGCTTATAATGGGTGTTGCCATACTGGTCCCGCTCTTTTTAATATATTTATATGATCCGTTGGCACAAGACATAATTTCTGTTCCCGGTGCCACAATATCCGGTTTGCGGTAAACAAAAGTTCCCGGCCCTCTCCCCGAACAATCCTGACATTTTTTATCAAAAAGAATCGATTCTATCCCCTCGTGACATCCGACGCAAATCACATAAGGACTGTCGCCGAGTTTGGAAACACTGCTTCCGGACGGCCCGGAATTCCCCGCCGCCGTCACAACGAGAATCCCTTGCCTGTATGCATGTTCAAACAAGTGCAGAACTCTTGTTTTCTGCTCTTCCTTCAAAAAATATAAGGAACTGATCGATATATTGATCACACGGATATTGTATGTTTCAGCCAGTGACAGAAGCCATTCCATCCCACTGATCAGCGCTGTCATATCCCCTTCTCCGTGTTTATCCAGTATTTTGCCGACGCACAAATGACACCCCGGCGCGATGCCTCTGTACCTTCCTCCGGAACCTCTCCCGTCTGCGGCTATAATTCCGCACACATGTGTTCCGTGTCCTGTTTCATCTACCGGTCTGCCATTTGTTTTCTTCGTAAAATCGTGAAACTGTGCAATTTTTCCGGCCAGATCCTCATGAAGAAAAACACCGGAGTCCAGTACTCCGACTCCGATACCTTTTCCGGTCAATCTCTGCGATTCGGCCGCATCTATATGAATTAATTTTCGAACCCTCTGCATAAAAAAACCTCCGGCTTTTTTACTATCATATGCCGGAAGTTTCTTTTCGCTATTCTATTATATTTTTCTTCGGATAGGCGGACTGATCAAAAGTGCAAGTCCGGCCAACACAAACGCTGCAACCAAAAGCCATTTCGGATCAAATGCATCTCCTGTCTGCGGCGAATCATCTTTCCTTGTAAGCTTAAGGCTTTCCGCCTTAATTTTTTCACCGATTTCGCCGACTCCTGCATACAAGCCATAGGCCGAAAAATGATTGGTACGGAACACAAAATAATTTTGTCCGTCTTTTTTACGCTTCGTGCCGTAAATGGTCTGCAATTTTCCGCTTTCACCGATAGTAACCGCACAAATATCCTGCAAACTCATAGTCTCGGAAATAGGAACGCTGATTTCCACCGCTGTATCCCCGAAATTAGATATCAGAACATTACTTTTCGTTTCAAGCATTTTGAGATCCAGCACCTGCAACTGTCCATCTATCAAGTCACCGTATTGCTGTGAAACTGCTTTCACAAGATGCTGTTCATCGGCAACATTTTTGTCGACATACAGAATATATGGCTCTTCATCATCATAGACCTTAGCTTCTATTTTATCCGAATCTGCATAAGATGATGAAAGCACAACCGTTGTCACTCCGTCATTTTCTTCTGCAGAATCCGTCTCTTCTTTCTCTTCTTTTTCTTCTTCCTCGGAATCGCCCGAAATCGCTGCATCAAACGGGAACTTGGCATCGTAGTCCGACAGTTTTCCCAAATCCGGCGGAAGCAAAATTCCTTTCAATTCATTTTCTCCCCAGTATGCAAAATTTTCATATGCGTCAAATGCATCCGGATCTGCAGCTTTTATCGTATAATTTTCTCCTTGAATCCTTACGTAGGAAGGAACCTCCACAAGTCCGGTCACTTCGTCCGGTTGCTGCGTACAATAAACCAGCGTCACCTGCTTCAATGACGGATCCGACATTGAAACGACAAGTCCGCGAAATCCGAGATACATCTCATCAAGAATCGACTGCTTCATCTGCACAAACTCATTGTCTACAACCGCTGTCGTAATATCGGAAAATACCAGACTTCGATAACCGTCATTTTCCAATCTGGTAGCTGTCTTCTCATAAGAAACGGACGGCAATTTGTTTTCATGTTCAAACACAACCGCATCCGCACTCACAAGCTTATAAGCTCCCAGACCGATTTCGGAAATGTTATTCCCCAGAGACAGTTTTGTGAGCGGACAGGTCGCAAAAGCCCTGTCACAAATCTTTTCCACCCTGCCACCGCCCGTGACTGCGAATAAAGAGGTACATCCGTTAAACGCATCCTCACCGATCTCCACAAGGCTTTCATCTAAAACAACTTCCTGTATTTCCGCATGGTTTGCGAAAACGCCGCCTGCAATTTTCTTTACCGTATTCGGAAGAATCACTTTGGAACCCGATCCTCTGTACGCAAGCAGGATACCGTCTCCCACCACAAGAAAATCTTCTGCTCCGTCTGCGGAAAGCCACTTTTCGAGATACGGCGTCTCAGAAAAAGCTTCCGGTTCCACGGAAACAACACTGCTTGGAATCTCTATATGTTCAAGCTGATCACAGTGGTAAAATGCACCGTATCCGATGTGTTTCACTCCTTCCGGAATCACAATTGCCCTCAGACTGCTTCGCGCAAATGAAAAATCATCAATCATTTCCATCGAATCATCCATGGTCACGTTTTTAAATGTATTCGATTGATAATATTGTTTCTTGTAAATCGTATGACTTCCGTCATCCTCCGCAATAAAATCCGCCGTGAATGTTTCAGGTTCCTCTATCACCACTTCCTGTGCAGGCTCAGCAGCATCCTCATCATAAAAAACGACTGCATTTCCTGCCACAACACGTGATTTCCCGATCACATCGGAAGCATCCGGTCCGTAATAATCCGAAACATTTAATTTCGATACATCTGCTGGCTGATTCGGATCATAGATATCAAGTATCTCTGTACTTTTTTCTTCCTCCTCATCCTCCTGCGCCTCTTCCTCTTCTTCCTCTTCCGGCTCTACGATAATCGTTTCTTTATAAATATCCCCGATGGTATTTTCACTCACCGTAGTCTCGTCCTGTTCCATCAAAAGCGCAATGGACGATTTGAATTCCTGCGCAAACTCGTAGGCCGGTGTTCCCTCCTGTGCAACAATTTTAAGCTCATAGCATCCGTCAAACGCTGTACTGTGAATACCGGTCACCGATGCAGGAAGTGTAATCGTATCGAGATCGATACAGTCCTCAAAAGCTTTTGCCGCCACTTTACGAACCGAATACGGAATTGCGACCGTCTTTAAATTTTTACAGTTCGAAAACGAATATTCCGGAATCTCTGTCAAATGCGCAGACAATTCCACCGTTTCCAGATTGTCACATCCCCAAAACGCATAGCGCTCAATATCCGAAACCGTGTCCGGCATATCAAAATTTTTTCCGTCTCTTCCCGCAAATACTTGAATCAATTTTGTCATGTCGCGATTATACAGCGCACCATCATGCACAACAAAATAGCTGTTTTTCCCTAATTCAATGTTCTCAAGCTCGTCATCTCCGGAAAAAACACCGGCTCCAAGCTCCATAATCGTATTGGAAAACCGAACGGTATCCAGCTCCGGACACATTGCAAACGCGCCGCTTTCAATCGTGGAAATCCCCTCGGAAAAATATACCGAATCTAAATTGACACAGTCGCGGAACGCACCGTTTTCAATCACTTCAACGCTGGCCGGGAAAGAAATACTCTCTATGTTTTGATTTCCGGCAAAAGCATCTGTACTGATGGTTGTCACACCATTAGGAACAGACACGACCGAAGCCGTGCCTGTATAAGATATCAATGTGTTACCATCTCTTTTAAATTCTGCCACAGAATCCACCGCTCTTGCAAAAGGAGCCGGAATCTGTGAGAGTGCTATTGCAAGTACCAGAAAAACAGCACCTGCTACCTTTTTGATTCGTTTTTTCATTCAATCACTTTCACAATCTTGTTTTTTGAACCTTTACCGAAGAACATAAGCACCGATAACAACGCAAGTCCGATCGAAAGGAACCACTTTGGATGAATCGGATCACCGGTTGTCGGTGTCACATCCGTCACACCACTTGTGAGATTATCCGTCTCCACATAAATTGCATATGGTGAAAAATGTGTCGCATCGAAAGAAATACAGGCCACATTATCAATGGACGTCAATCTTGAATTCAGTTTTTCAAAGTTTCCGTTCTTTACCGCACCGGCTTTATTGTTTCCTGCATAACCTGCAAGTGCATCCGGAATCGGTAAAGTTACTGTCACTGTAATTCCCGTGGTATCCTCTATTTTTGATGTACCTGTGGAATCATACAAACTGATATCCATCGCAAAATATTTCAAATGCTCCAGTGTACCATATTCCTTGAGAAGAGCTGCTTCCACCTCTGCTCTTGCTTCGGTACTGTCCGAAATCTTCACAATAAAATTATCATTCGAACCGGATATCTTTGCAGAAACAAGATCTCTGTTAGAAATTCCTGTTTTTGTCACAACAACCTTCGTACCGTCATCCGCCGGAACTTTATGAATGATCGTTGTAGAAGAATTTCCGCTTACACTTCCGGATGGTCTGACAGAGCTTCCTCCGTTATTTGATGTCGCTCCGTTACCGGTCTGTGTCTGATTTCCGGTTGTATTGCCGATTCCTGCCGGATCACTGCCACCACCTGTGGATGTATTGCCGGAGGCATCGGACGATGTCTGTCCGTCTACATCTTCTCCTCCGTCACTTCCGCCGGAAGTATTCTTCGAATAAAGTGCTTTGATCTGCAGATCCGATGTCACTGGAACAGTCGCATAATTGGACGGTGACCATGTGGTAAAGGTATATCCCTTTCTTGTCGGTGTCACTGTCGTTGCTGTCGGACAACTTCCTGCAGGTACCATCTGCGTATCAAGAACCGTTCCGTCATGATCTACAAACTCTACCTTGTAACGTGTTGTTGTATCTGTCGTTCCGCCTGTGCCACCGTTTCCGCTTCCCGCATCATCTCCGGTATAATTTGGATCCTCTGTATAGTAGGCTTTTACAATGAGATTTCCCGTCACCTGGATCGTATTGTAATTGGACGGTGCCCAGTAACTGAAAATATATCCTTTTCTTGTCGGTTTCACATTCGGTGTCGTCGGTGTGGCACCTTCCTTCAGATACTGTGTATCCCATGTATAAAGTCCGTCAAAATCCTGGAACACTACCGAATAGAATCCTTCGATGGTAGCCGCATTGCTCTCCTCATAGATCGCCTTGGTCACAATATCTTCCTTGACATTGTCAAAGTCTTCTGTCCAGCCGACAAGCGCATATCCTTCACGGGAGGTACGAGGTGCTGTTGCACTTGCGCCTTTCTTGACCGTCTCTGTCTTTAATACATAATCATCCCAGTCAAGGAAGGTTACGGTAAACGTCTGTACATAGGTCTGTGCGGTGATACCGTCTTTTCCTTCACAGTACCAGTATGCGGTACTGTCCTCCGCACATTCTACCGTTAATCCCTGAATATAATCTTTATTTCCCATGGCATCTTCTGTGATAAATGCCTCATCATCAATACTCTGCACGCTGTCCGGGATAGAAATCGTGGATAATGCAGTGTTGCGGAACGCATGTTTTCCGATCTTTTTGGTCGCATCGGACAAACTGCAGTAATACAGCTGCGTCGCTCCGTCAAAACAATATTCCGGTATTACCGCTGCCTCTGCCTCATCCAGATATGCTTCTTTAATTCCGGTACAATTCTGGAACGCACACGGATCGATGGAAGTCACTCCGGCAAATTCAGATGTACTGAGTTTTGCTGCTCCGATCAGATTTCCTCTGCTTTCCAGACACTCCACTATTCGTGTGAAATTGCCGTCTTCCCCTGCGCCCTTGATAATGGCATCCTCACAGGTAAAATAAGGACTTCCGCTGAAGCCGACATTGGTAAGCTTTTCACAACCCGCAAACGGCATTGCCTCAATTTCGGAAAGTGTACTTGGGAAGGTTACATTCTCCAGCGCAGTACAATCCTGGAAAACCCGTTCTCCGAGGGACTCGCCCGCAGGATTATCACTGCTGTACATGATAAAGGTATCCATGGAAGTACAGCCTTCAAACTCATTGTCCGGAATGGATTCCACGGTTTCAAGAATCACACTCTTAACCGCTGTGTTTCCGGTAAACAGGTCATCTTTTAACCCTTTGATACCATCTTCGATCACCACATGATATACTGCATCAATAACCTCCTGCTCTTCCTCTGTCAAGAAGATCGGATTGGCCGGATTTAATAAATTACTTCTATATTTGTTATATGCAGATGCAACAATTTCATTTTCCTGCTTCTTGGTGCGAACATATTCACTGTCCCCATCATAAGTACTCAAGCTGTAGGAAGTTGTGCCCTGCAGCTGTTCTTCCGTCGGAATGGCCACAACAACCGGATAAGCAGACTCAACCTGATTTGTATTTTCATTTTTTGTTACCACCATCTGAATCTGCAGGTTCTGCGGGAATCCACTGGTATATCTGATATACTGGGTCGGCGCCGCCGGATCGTTGTAGTTGTTATTGATATCCATTGCATAGTTGAATGGTACGCAATCCGAAGAGATGTCTCCGATAAAGCAAAGACTTTCTTCCGGAATATTATCGTGATCCTTATCGATATCGGAAAGCACTACTCCCGTTTTGAATGCATCCGTTCCGATTGACTGCACCGCTTTCGCATTATCAAAATTTACCGTCCGCAGAGCGGTACAACCTTTGAACGCACCTGACTCAATCACAGCAACCGATGACGGAATATACAAATACTCTATCTCTTCATTGCCGCTGAACGTATCGGAGGATATCGATGCCACATGATATTTGGCAATGTTATCCGGAATAATTACATTGCTTCCGTCGTTCGTCTTATCTATTTTTTCAAAATTGACCAGTGTATTTGTCTCGTCCACACGGAACGCATAACCGTCTACAATCTTTTCATACCAGCCTTCATATCCCGGATCCAAATATCCGAATGCTTCCCCGTGCTTTTGCGTATAAGTATGTGCGTAAGACTGCGAATTTGCCAAAATACAGAATTCATCACTCACTTCGTAGGTATCCTGGAACGCAGATCCCTCACCGAGATTCTCCGCACTGAAAATATCACGGTCAGCGCCGGTATATAAATCATCATATGCACCTGCACCGACATATTCTGAGTCATCACAATCCAGTTTCAGGTTACGGGCCGGAACTTTGACCGTGTCAAGACTGCTACATCCGGTTACATTGTTATATTTAAATATATTGTCACCTGTACCCGCATTTTCCGGAAGTCCGAGATATGTGAGCGAAGCACATCCATACATCGTATATTGTACCTTGTCGATGTTGGCCACACGAATCGGGAACACAACCTGTGTCAGAGAAAGACAATTATAAAACAGTCCGCTTCCCACAGTAGTAAGCGATGTATTTCCGTCTGCACCTCTACCATAAATATTGGCTGCGGAAAGATTCGTACAATCTTTGAACACACAGTTTCCGAGTGTCTGTACTTCATCCGGAATTTTTACCGAAGTCAGATAGGTACAACCGGCAAACGCATAATCACCGATTCCCACAAGGTTGGTAGGCTCTACAAATCCGATGGTATTCATCTGATTACAGTCACGGAACGCATTGTTACCGATACAGCGGACACCGTTTTCCACTTTTACATTCTGCATCTGACAGCCCTTGAACGCATTGTCACCGATGCCGAGAATCTTCTCCGGAATCACAAGGGTTGAAAAGTTGGTTGCACCTTCAAATACACCAGGTCCTGCACCTTCTGCGTAATATTTTCCGTCAGCACTTGTCCCGGTACCTGCATTGTTAATCTCCACTTCATAACGGGTACTTCCCACATACTGAACCGGAATGACAAGCTGCTCCGATCCCTTGTAGCTCACACTGTTTCCGGATACAAGCTCGATGCTTTCATTACCGTCACCACCTGCAACCACATAAAGATTCTTTCCGGTCCATTTTTCCTGTTCAGAGCCAAGACATGGCGAAAGCACCGTATTCAGCGCCGGCGTGTTGATGGAACCATCCTCATTAAATGTCGCATCCGCTTTTTCCTGCGAAACATAATACAAAAATTCATTATTGCTGTTTACGGCGATATAATCCGTTTTCGGTTTATGATATAAAAAGGCATTGATCTCACTCGGAATCGTAAGAGATGCATTGGAAACAACATTGTTTACATTGTAATAGACGATGACACCTGTCAAGGTACCGCCGTTACTTCCGTATGCCACACGGAAATTTCCGTCACCGCTGGCATAAACAGGATAATTATTCCCTATGTAATCCGGTATGTAATCCGACGTTTTCAGCGTTGCTTCCGCCAAAAGCGAAGACTCTAAATCGGTAGCCGCCGCCTTGGATTCCGGAACAGGAATCAGTGCTACAATCACCGCCGATAACATGAGTACTGCGGACAGCGTTCCCATGACCGTTCTCTTCAAACGTCTGTTCAATCTTCTTTTCGTTTTCTTTTTGTTGTTTGCCATTTCTGCTCTCCTCTTTCAAGAACTCCTATTGTATTCGTTTTGCCACCACTACAAAACGGCCGTCATCTTCTCCGTAATCACAGGTGGAAAGCGTCAAAAGGTGATCTCCGTACACCGCTTCCACACCGGTATTATAAAGTGACATTTCCTGCATATTTTTCATATTTGACTCAAATTCCTTTTCGGAGTCGATATCAATCATCTGATAATATTTAAATGCAATTTCATCTTCCGTATATATGTGGGAATTAAACACATACATCACCTGATATACCGCCTTTTCGTATATCGTATCAAACATGATGGTCGGATGCTCCAGATAGTAGCTTTCCGACTTGTATTTGTCGAGATTACCGAACATATTGCCTGACCGCATATTATGCCCGTATATGATATAATTGGAACTCGGCTTCATCACATCACACTGATAATCCATAAAAAGCGTTCCGTTTTTATCCTGTTCATGATTGATATCCCGATCAAGGTAATATTCATTGTCGTCTGTCTGCATGACAGGGTAATCAATATTTGTATCGGCTATTTTAAGCCATCCGATTAGGTTTTTATTCTGATTATATAAACTTTTGTATTCATCGAGAACCGTAAAGACCTTTTCCTGACCGGTCTCCTCATCGGTATACTCCACCTGTGCTGCTTCATATATCGAGCTGAGCATTTGATTTTCTTTTCGTGAGGCTAATCGCTCATTTTCCTGCTGAACCGAATACGCCTCATAACAATAAAACCCAAAGTAAACAAGACAACCGAAGGCCACCAGAAAAAGTGCTGCGGTCAAAATGCGTTTCCATTTTAATTCCCGGCGGGTCAGAACCACCACTTTTTGTTTGGTCTTTCGCCTCTGCTTTGCGTGAGGTATCTCAGTTTTTTTACTTGGAGCTTCACTCTCCCGATTGTTTTTCTTTTTTTCTTTAATCGCCATGGCCTTTTCATAAATCTCATCATCAAATGCCATTTCCTCAGGTGTGGTCAAACGATATTTTCCCGCCTGAAGCGCCGAAAAAAGTGCCAGAATATCTTCTTCTTTATCCAGATTATATTTCTTCTTAATTTCATTTAATACAGAGTTATCCATGATTCTTATTTTAACTATATATTGCTTGAAATTCAACCCTTATCCTACATATTGTGTTTGTTTTTTTCTTCCAAATCATGCACACATTACAATTTTTGTCATATGATACAGCATAAAACAAAATTTGGAGGCTCTAATATGAGTGAATTATCAGCTAGTCAATGCGGATGTCGTCAGGAATCAAGAAGTAACGGTTGCGGAAGCTGGATCTGGATCCTTATCTTATTATGCGTATGCGGAAATAATAATGATGACGGCTGCGGTTGTGGTAACGGCTCCGGTTTCTTCGGCGGCGGTTCCAATAATTGTTGTGAATGGATCATTATCCTTCTTATTCTCAGCAGCTGCTGCGGAAACGGTTCTTGGTTCTAATGTGATTCTGCAAGGACAAAGGAGGCCTTCGGGCCTCCTTTATTCATATTCCGGCAAAACAGGCATAGGATAACAAAGGAGGATACTATGGAATCAAACGATGCAATACTCACCTTTGACACGCTGTATACCACAAACGAAATACAAATACTCAAGCTTGCAGTTC
The DNA here is from genome assembly GCA_045535935.1 of Lachnospiraceae bacterium. Classification (GTDB taxonomy): domain Bacteria; phylum Bacillota; class Clostridia; order Lachnospirales; family Lachnospiraceae; genus SVFI01. Next base: position 16,563 of record JAZSMO010000053.1, read on the forward strand.
CTCTGCTGTCACCCTCGCTCCGTCCTTATATCGCCCTGCTCATAAAGGGAAAGGAACTGAAATATTGCATGGAGCATCTGCCAAAGGCAAGAATGGAGCATATTTCCCTGGAGCTTGACTATCTGGATATTTTTTTGGACAATGCACTCCCCTACTGCAACGACAGACAGCGCTCTGTATTTCTTCAATTGAAGCAGTTAAAACGGAGTCTGGATATGTTTGAAAAAATGAAGGGGATGATGTCTTTGTTTGATGAAGATTCCTTTTCCGATTTCGGGACTCTTTTTGAAGCCTTCGGACAATCCGGCGGATTCACCGGTGCTTCTTTTGATAATTCTGTCACCGGCGAATCTTCTTCAAAATTTTCTCCGGAAGATTTTCTCAAATCATCCATGTCCGAGGAACAGGCAGAAATGTTTGAAGCATTTAAACATAAATTTGAAGATGATTTATTCTGAAAGGAGCAAATATGACAAATCAAGCAGATTGGATGAAAGATGATCGAATCCAAAACATAGACAAAAGCAAACTTCAATTCCTTCAAAAGCTTGTCTTCGAAATGCAAAAGCTGTCCGACAAAGAAAAATTACCGTTTCTGATGGCTTTGGCATCCAGCAGCCGAAAAAAGAACATCTCCTTTTCCGAGGAAGAAATCCATATGATTATTGATGTAATTAAAGATTACAGCAGTCCGGAAGAATTTTCCAAAATAAACCGTGTTCTATCCATGTTTCACCCTGCCTGAATCCAAAAAAATCAGCAACCGTACATGCGGCTGCTGATTTTCCTATCTGTATTCTCTTGATTAATTCGGTTTTACAACAATGTTCACAATCTTCTTCGGAACATAAATTTCTTTAACAATCGTTCCCGCAAGTTTGGAACCGAGCGCCTCTTTTGCACTTGCAATGGCATCATCCTTGGATGCATCCACACTGATTGTCACAACCGTCTTTGTCTTTCCGTTGATCTGAACAGCGATTTCTACCTCGTCATCCTTCATGGCAGAAGCATCTGCGCTCGGCCATACCGTATGGAATACGGAACCGGTTTCACCGAGTTCATGCCACAATTCCTCACCGAGATGCGGAGCAAACGGAGCCAGAAGTACGACTGCTGTCTTGAGTGTCTCTTTGTCAACGCCGCCGCTTTTGGCCATCTCAATCATCTTATTGTTGTACTCCATAAATCCGGAAACAACGGTATTTAAACTGAAGCTTTCCAGACGCTGGGTAATGTCATATACCATCTTGTTGCGAAGCTTTAAGGATTCTTTTGTCTCCGCTGCATTTTTGTCCTTGTTGTCCATCACAAGATTCCAGAACTTTGTAATGAAACGATAGATACCGTCCATACCTCTGTCATCCCAGATGGAATCCAGTTCAGGCGGTCCGATGAAAAGCTCGTACAGACGGAGGGAATCACAACCGTAATCTCTTACGATGTCATCCGGTGAAACAATGTTTCCAAGAGACTTACTCATCTTGGTCGCTGCACCGGTCACCTTATCTCTACCGCAGACCATACCCTGGTTGAACAACTTCTTGAACGGTTCTTCAAAATCCACGACACCGATATCGTATAAGAATTTGGTATAGAATCTGGAGTAAAGCAGATGAAGAACTGCATGTTCTACTCCACCGATGTACATATCCACCGGAAGATACTTTTCTGCCATCTCCTTGCTTACCAAAGCTTCGTCATTTTTGCTGTCTACATAACGAAGGAAATACCAGGAAGATCCTGCCCACTGTGGCATCGTGTTGGTCTCACGTTTGGAAGGAGCACCACAACACGGACATGTGGTGTTTACCCATTCCTCAATATCAGCAAGCGGAGATTCTCCTGTTCCTGTCGGCTGATAAGACTCTACATCCGGCAAGAGTAACGGAAGCTGATCTTCCGGAACCGGAACCGGTCCGCACTTCGGACAGTGAACAATCGGAATCGGTTCACCCCAGTAACGCTGACGTGAAAATACCCAGTCACGCAGCTTATAGTTTGTGGTTTTACGTCCGTATCCCATCTTTTCGATCATCAGCGGTGCTTCCTGCTTGAGAACGGATGACTCCATACCGTTCCATTCGCCGGAATTGATCATAAGACCGGAAGCCTCTGTATAGGCCTCTGTCATATCTTCAATTTCTTTTCCGTCTTTGGCAATAACCTGAATAATCGGAATATCAAATTTCTTTGCGAACTCAAAGTCACGGTCGTCATGTGCAGGTACACACATGATCGCTCCCGTACCGTAATCTGCAAGAACATAGTCGGAAAGCCAGATCGGCACAAGTGCTTTGTTGAGCGGATTTACCGCATAAGAACCTGTAAACACACCGGTCTTTTCCTTGCTCTGCATACGATCCACATTTGACTTGTTCGCTGCTTCTGCGATATATTTTGCAACTGCGTCCGCATTTTCCTCTGTAGCAAGACTCTGTGCAAGCGCATGCTCCGGTGAAAGAACCATGAAAGTCGCACCGTGAAGTGTATCCGGTCTGGTTGTATAAACCGTAATCTTCTCATCTCTGCCATCAATCGGGAAATCAACCTCTGCACCGTAAGAGCGGCCGATCCACTCAGACTGCATCTTCTTTACTTTTTCCGGCCAATCAAGTTTATCCAAATCTTCTAACAGACGATCCGCATATTTGGTGATGCGAAGCATCCACTGATTCAGATTTTTCTTCGTCACGTCAGAATGACAACGTTCACATTTACCGTTGACAACCTCCTCATTGGCAAGACCTGTCTTACAAGAAGGACACCAGTTGATCGGCATCTCTTTCTGATAAGCCAGACCGTTTTTGAACATCTGGACGAAAATCCACTGTGTCCACTTATAGAAATTAGGGTCTGTTGTATTTACTTCTCTGTCCCAATCATAAAGTGCAGCAATCTGGTTAATCTGTTTTTTGATATTCGCCACGTTCTGCGCTGTGGAAACCGCCGGATGCACACCGTGCTGAATTGCATAGTTTTCCGCCGGAAGACCGAACGCATCCCATCCCATCGGGTGGATGATATAATGTCCGCCGTTTAACATTTTGTAACGACTCCATACATCGGAAATTACATATCCTCTCCAGTGGCCGACATGAAGACCGTTTCCGGATGGATACGGGAACATATCAAGGCAGTAATATTTCGGTTTCTTTCCGTCATCGACATTAACCGGATTTGCCTCCCACTCTTTCCGCCATTTTTCTTCAATTTCTCTGTGATTGTATGGTATAGCCATAGTATCTACCTCTTTGTATTTTATAGTTATATTTTAATTGCACAATTTGCAATCAAGTCCATGCTTAATAGTAAACTTACACTACCAAAAAGTCAAGTTACACCTTATCTTATCAGGTCAATTTGTGTTTTTCCGTTCAAGCATTTGTACTTATAGGTTATTTTGTGTTTTTTCAGCATCCGCACAAAATTACGGTCCAAAAGCGGAACTCCGGGCGGGCATTCCATAAGAAGATGCCAAAGTCCATACTGCGACGCCGTTCGAAAACGGATCTCTCTGCCCTCTGATCCGCTGTAATTTTGAGCCTGATTCAGCGCAAAAGAAAGTAAGGTATCGTACATATAATAAACATCCGGAACCGTAATTTCAAATGTATCCGGAACCTCTGCCTTATATCGGAACTCTATCCCGGCGGCCTTGCACTTATCATCCGTATCGGAAATCAGCGCTGCAAGAACCGGATGCTCTACGTTTGTTTTATTTTTAAATGAATCAAGAACTGCCAGCATATCCTCGCATTCTCTTTCGTCCGGATCCATGCTGTAGCTGAGCTGCTCTTTCATTTTAGAAAGAATCATGTACATGCGGGGCACTTCTTTGTACATAGTCTCGAAATAATTTCGTTTTAAAAACCAGCTTTTCCAACGCCCGGACAAAACAACGTCCATCTTCTCATAATCCTGAAAAGACGGACACCTGTCAAAGGTATTTCTTTCTAAATATTTGCGTTCCATCTCCTTGTACGTCATTTCAAGCAACTCATCAATCAACACAACAATCTGTTGTTTCATGCGCTTGCCTTCCGCCGCCGCATTTTCATCCATCCAAAAAAACTGAATGGACTGCATGTAATTGGCAAAGTCATGACGAATCGTTGCAAGTTTTTGAAAAAAAATCGCATAAGGACCATATTTTTCTTCTGCCTGTTTCATATCCTCGCAGAGATATTGCGCCCAATTATCCTTTTTAAATTTTTGTTGAAACAGGGCTATCATATGATTCCTCTCCTAAATATGTAACGCTATTTTTTCTTTTACATCCTTGTAATGACGTCTGCTGACCGGAATACGGCTTCCGTCCGAAACGACAATACCATCCTCCTTGGAGAACAGGCGCACCTTAAATACATTGCATGCAAAACTCTGATGCGTAAAAATAATATACTCAGGCATTCCTGTCATGAGATCCGACAGCTTGGAAGTGACCTCAACCGGCTCTCCCTTATCCAGATAAATCATACAATTACGATTGTATGTCTCTATATAAATAATCTCTTCCACATTGATACGGTGAATGCGCCCACCGGTACCGGATACCGTCATCATCTTTACCTGCTGATGCTCCACAATCTCCATCGCTTTCTCTACCGCCGAAAACAACTTCTGCGGAACAATCGGCTTGGAAAGGAAGTAAACCGGATCCGCATCAAACACACTGCTGGCAAGCTGCGCATAGCCGGACAACAAAATCACCTTGATTTGAGGATAATCATCCCGAATCTGCTTGGCGATTGTAATACCATCCGCCTCTCCGAGTGCAATATCCAAAATTAAAATATTGGTCTGTCCGTTGTCCTGTTTATAAATCCAGTCATGCAAATCATCTGCATTATATATGCACTTGCAGGAAATGCCGGAATTAAAATTTTCATCCAGCAAATCCTTGACATGATTGGCTATTCTTTGATCATCATCACATACAACAATATGAAACATTCTCACACCTCATTGGTTGCTTTTGGTTTTGAACATACTTAATATATATTTTAAGATTTTTTGCCTAATTAGTCAACTATGCAAAAAAAGAGCCGTGCTCCAATGGCGGTATCATAATTCTGCCATTTTTGCAACAGCCCCTTTCTGCTAACACTCTGTCTATTTCACCTCTGTCACCTGCGAAAGGACATCTCCTTCCACATATCCGATTGAAATCTCATCGCCCTCTTTGTAACGGACAATGTCAATCGTCTCTTCCGCGGAAAGATCGATATCGAAAATATCTTCATATCCTTCCAGTGTAAAGTACACATGCGAATTTCCGTCGATAACAACCGTACGGAAGGTTGCTATTTTACCGGAAGCCTCCAGACTGTCCGTATTTGCCATACCCGTAATACCATTGGTCGCCAAAAGCTTTGTATATTCCTTGCGACATTCTTTTACGGTATCTCCGATCGCAACCCACTGATATTTCTGAATGTTGACCATGGCATATTTCTTTACAAGCCCCGCATCGTCTTTCAGGGCCATAAAGTAGGTCGGCTCGCCGGATATATTCAAAAGAAGCGGGAAGGTCGCAATATAACCGAGGTTCTGCACCTGTCCTTCTGCCGATGACATGGCTGAATCCTCGATTGCTCCCTCAATCTCATAAAATCTCGTCTCCATCGTGCGCTGATTCATCAGCACAAAACCGACATTGGACTGGTCTCCGCTGACACTGGTCACGCCGGAGTACACCCACACATCATCATCCATCGCAATATAATTATAGCCGTTGGTTGTCTGCAGACAATCCTTCTGACTGAGAATGCTGTTGAAATATCCATGCTTCAAAATACCATGATAATCATATAACTCAATCAACAACTCTGCCTGATATACTTTATCTACCCACTGCGGTACATCCTCCACCGCATAATCCACGCATTCACCTGTGATTGCATTACAGATGACAACTCTACCGATAGTCTGACCGCCGAACAGCCCTATGTTATATTTTTTCACCGGACAGATCCAATACGGAACGCCTTCATCATCGATTTCAAAAAAGATCTGATCCGCAAAAATATAGGTCGGATATTTGAAACGAAGGTGACGATATATATATCTGTTGAAATATTCATACTCCGAATACTTGATACCTTCAGAAAGCTTCACACACTCCGTATTCTGTGTCGCCATATCAATGCGGATATAGGCCGGAATACCGTTTTTCTGATTGGTCAGCCATTTGATCGGGCTGGCATAGCAAAGCGGTGTCACACGCACCGGTGTGTCATTATAATTAATCTGTGTATAGTCATCTGCCACCTCAAACTGAGATACCATATCTACCATACTTCCCATCTTACGGTTTCCGAGAATGGAAGCAGATTGTCTGTCGAGAAGCGGTATCGTATTAAAATCCACCTCTTTGACATCATCTGTAAACACCCTTTCCTCCACTGTCAAAAGTTTTTGATATTTCTTCGCATTAATGATCGGCGATGATAAAACGGATCCGATGATAAAAATCATGACCAATACTCCGCACAAGTAAAATACATATTTCGCAACTCCCAGATCTCCCGGAGAGATGTCCAGTCCCTGCTTGGTCATCCGAATGCTTCCGCTCTTTTTGGCGCTGCGTATTGCCAGTGCACATCCAATCATCGCCACAAGTCCGATGCAAAAGGCCCACAGACCGGTCGAATGAATGTTGATTGCCGGAATGGTAACGTAATAATAAATCGCTGTAATCAACAATAGAATGATTCCGAAAATAATTCTTCCCTTTATTTTTTTCATATATTTCTCCCATATGCTGTATTATTAAAATAGTACACTAGTACAATTTGAAAATAATAATACATCCTGACACCTATTATGTCAAGATGTCAGGATGATTCTTTCTCTTTATTTCATTATCCGTACTAATCGTCCATCTTATTCTGCATCTGCATCCTCAAGCTTACTTGCTCTTGCTGCCACTTCCTTCTCCTGTACATCGGACGGAGCCTGCTCGTAGCGTGCAAACTCATAGGAGTATGTTCCCTGACCGCCTGTCATGGAACGAAGCACGGTACAATATCCGAACAATGAACTTACCGGAATATCTGCTTCAATCACCTGCTTACCGCCTGCCATCGGATTCATACCGAGCACGCGACCACGACGTTTGTTCAAATCACCCATGATATCGCCTGTGTATGCATCCGGAACGCAAACCTTAAGGGATGCAATCGGCTCAAGAAGTACAGGACCTGCATCCATGAATCCTTTTTTGAACGCCTGAATTGTCGCTTTCTTAAATGCCATTTCAGAAGAGTCAACCGCATGGTATGAACCATCGTACAGAACACCCTTCACACCGACTACCGGATATGCTGCCAAAGGTCCCTTAAGAACGGATTCCTGCATACCTTTTTCTACTGCCGGGAAGTAGTTCTTCGGCACTGCACCACCGACAACTTCCTGTTCGAATTCATAGGTCTTTTCAAGATCACCGAGCGGTTCAAAACGCATCTTAACATGACCGTACTGTCCATGTCCGCCGGACTGTTTTTTATACTTCGCTTCTACATCGACTTTCTTTTTGATCGTCTCTCTGTATGCAATCTTCGGTTTGGAAAGTTCAATCTCAACCTTGTATTCATTGAGCAGTCTGCTCACTGCGATTTCAAGCTGCTGATCACCCATACCGTAAATGAGCATCTGACCGTTCTCTGTATCGTTGACAACCTTGAGTGTCTGATCCTCGTGGGTCATCTTCTGCAGAGACTGTGCTGCCTTGTCAATCTCGGCTTTATTCTTCACCTTGTATCTCATATATGTGTAAGGAACGGAAATATCTGCCTTCGCATACTGGATCGGTGTTGTTTTCGTTGACAAGGAATTACCTGTTCTAGCAGCCGTCAGTTTTGCAAGAGCTCCGATATCTCCCGCGTGAAGTTCGGAAACCTCAACCGGTTTGGATCCCTGAAGCACATAAAGTTTACCAACCTTCTCTTCAATATCCTTATCCTTATTGTATAACATATCATCTGTCTTAATAACGCCGGAGCAGACCTTAATCAGCGAGTATTTACCGATATACGGATCAACGATCGTCTTAAATATGTATGCAGATTTCGCCTTGGAGAAATCATAGTTTGCCTCATAGATTTCATTGGTCTTTAAGTTGATACCTGCGATCTCTCTGTTTTCCGGACTCGGCATATATTTTACAATGTCGTCAAGCAATGTATAAACACCCTGACATAAAATGCTGGATCCCATAGAAATCGGAACAATACTTCCATCCACTACATTGTTGCGGAGTGCTGCACGGATTTCATCCGGCGAGAATGTCTCACCCGAGAAATAACGGTCCATCATCTCTTCTGATGTCTCTGCAACCGCTTCCATCAATGTCTCTCTGTATGTCTCAAGATAAGAAGTACTATAATCAGGAATCGTATCCTCTACCGCGTCCTTACCCTGCCAACGGTAACCTGTCTCACTGACTACATTGACATAACCGACAAACTTTTCATTTTCACGAATCGGGAAATGGAACGGTGCGATCTTCTTACCGTAGCTCTCTGTCAGATCCTCCACTACCTGTTTAAAGGACGCATTGTCCACGTCCATATCGGATACGTAAACCATACGAGGAAGTTTATATTTGTCACAAAGCTCCCAAGCCTTAATCGTACCGACTTCAACACCTGCTTTACCGGAGATTACGATAATCGCTGCATCTGCTGCGGAAACCGCTTCCTCCACTTCTCCTACAAAATCAAAATATCCCGGAGTATCCAAGACATTAATCTTGGTATCTTCCCACTCGATCGGAATCATACTTGTCGTAATGGAAAAATGACGTTTCTGTTCTTCCTTTCCGTAATCACTGACTGTGTTACCATCTGTTACTTTACCTATTCTGGAAGTGATTCCACCAAGATATGCCATTGCCTCTGCAAGCGATGTCTTTCCGCATCCACCATGTCCGAGCAATACGACGTTTCGAATCTTATCCGTTGTGTAGACTTTCATTTTTGCTACCTCCAAGTATTTAATTTTGTAACGATTGCAAGCCGACCTCCCAAATTTGCTGACAATTTACCGCTACATAGGTACATTTTACTAAATAAATCATTTTTTTACAATCATTTTTTGTAAATATGACCACATTTTTTATAATATTCTATCCGATTGACATTCGCACTTTAAAGGACTAAAATATTACTGTTACATCTATTGTATCGAAAATAAAAATAAAACACACGTATATAAAGGATAATCGAATATGTCAAAACAAACCTATGATTTCAATACAGTCACATGCAGTTTCATCGGGCTCGGTCTGATCGGCGGTTCCATTGCGAAAGCGTTGCGCCGCTCCTATCCTGATATCCGCCTGATCGCCTACGATCCGGATTATGCATCATTGAGACAGGCGATGGATGAACATGTTCTCACACAGGGGGAATCCGGGCTGACAGATACTCTTTTTGATTGTGACTTTCTGTTTTTGTGTGCGCCGGTCAGCAGCAATGACGCCATGCTTTCGGAAATCAAAAACAGACTTCATGATAACACGATTCTCACTGATGTAGGAAGTGTCAAACAGACAACCCATCACGCCATTGAGAAGGCCGGTCTCTCTCATGTATTTGTAGGCGGTCATCCTATGGCCGGAAGCGAAAAAACAGGATATGCAAACGCAAATCCGCTTCTATTGGAAAATGCCTACTACATACTTACACCGACAGCGGAAGTTCCCGCCCAAAAGGTAACACAGCTCAAGGAGCTGATCTGCGCAACGGGAGCACTGCCGCTCATTCTCGATTACGACAAGCACGATTATGTGACCGCAGCAGTCAGTCATGTTCCTCATATCATTTCTGCCTGTCTGGTTAATCTTGTAAAAAAATCGGACGATGCGGACGGTCTTATGAAAATGATCGCTGCAGGAGGCTTTAAGGATATCACCAGAATCTCCTCTTCATCTCCGGTCATGTGGCAGTCCGTCTGTCTCACCAATACGGAAAACATTCGCAAACTTTTGTCCGACTACATTTCCGAACTGCAAAAAGTCGAAAAAGAGCTTGCGGACCGTTCTGAGCAGGAATTGTACCACCTGTTTGACTGTGCCAAGGATTACCGGGACGGCTTTGCCGCCGGCGGTCACGGGCCGATCAAAAAAAGCTACGACATCTACGTGGATATCCCGGATATTCCGGGATCTCTGGCGCAGACAGCCACCATTCTTGCCCTGCATGGATTAAGCATTAAAAACATAGGAATTATGCACTCCCGCGAGTTTCAGGAAGGGGCTCTCCGTATCGAGTTTTATGACGAAGCAACAGAAAAGACAGCAGTTGATGTGCTGAAGAAAAGCCATTATACCATTTATGAGAAATAATCACAGAGGAGATCTATTATGATATTGCAGCATGCAGACAAATTAAAGGGAAAAATTACGATACCGGGGGACAAATCCATCTCCCACCGTGCAGTCATGTTCGGCTCTCTCGCAAAAGGAACTACACGTGTCACACATTTTTTGCAGGGTGCGGATTGTCTTTCCACCATTTCCTGTTTTCGAAAAATGGGAATTGAAATTGAAAATAATCCGGAGGAAATATTGATACACGGAAAAGGTCTATACGGTCTTTGCGCACCGAATGAAGTTCTCGACGCCGGAAACAGCGGGACTACTACCCGTCTTATATCCGGAATTCTGGCTGCACAGAATTTCAACACAACTTTGACCGGTGATGCTTCCATCTGTAAACGTCCGATGAAACGCATCATTACTCCGCTCTCCATGATGGGCGCAAAGATGATCAGCCAAAACGGAAATGACTGCGCACCGCTTCTCATTGAGGGAACCACTTTACATGGAATCCATTACAACTCCCCGGTTGCATCGGCCCAGGTAAAATCATCTGTTCTTCTGGCCGGACTTTATGCAGACGGAACCACAAGTGTAACGGAGCCATTTCTCAGCCGCAATCACACAGAACTTATGCTGAGCGCTTTCGGTGCAAAAGTAACAAGCGAGGGCACAACCGCTACCATCGTTTCGCAGCCGGATCTCCATGCACTGGAAATCAACGTTCCCGGCGACATCTCCTCCGCCGCATATTTTATTGCAGCAGGACTGATTGTTCCGAATTCCGAAATCCTTATCAAAAATGTAGGAATCAATCCGACAAGAGACGGTATTTTGAGAGTGGCACTGGAAATGGGCGGTAATATCGAGATTCTCAATGAGCGCACGGACGGCGGAGAGCTCACTGCCGATCTGCTTGTCAGATCTTCCTCCCTTCACGGAATCACCATCGAAGGCGAGATTATTCCTACTCTGATCGATGAAATCCCGGTCATTGCAGTGATGGCCGCTTACGCCGACGGAACCACCACCATAAAGGATGCGGCTGAGCTGAAAGTAAAAGAATCCGACCGCATAGCCATTGTTTCTGAAAATCTTGCAAAAATGGGATGTGACATCACTCCGACCGACGACGGAATGATTATAAAAGGCGGCAAACCATTGCACGGCGCCGCCCTTGATTCTTATTTGGATCACCGGATTGCCATGAGCTTTGCCGTGGCAGCACTTCTCGCGGAAGGCGAGACCGAAATGAAGGATGCGGAATGTGTCAACATTTCCTATCCGACCTTTTACCGGGATCTTGAAAGCCTTATTTCATAAAGAAAAAGATACACTCTATGACAGGCATTTGAAATAAATAAATCGGATATGTCCAGGAAGAAAGCCTTTGGAAAAGGGCTTTCTTTTTTAATCCGATCGAAATCTGCGCAGTAAACACAAGAAAAAGTGCTATCGCATACAAAACAATCACAACAAAATCAATAAGACTCCTGTGTCCGAAATTGGTGTAGACAAACACCCCGAACAAAATCACATTGCCGAGCACATATCCCGACATGCGAAGCCATGAAGGTATTTTATCAGCTTTATGCATATGAATCAATTGCACCAAAAAGCCGATGAACACTCCAAGCGCAAGCCCGGCAACGGCCCGCAGTACTGCGTGATAGGAATAGATAATATCTATCTTGCCGATCAAGTTCATATAATACCGATAGATCAGCACAGAAATAACCGGACAAAGCAGATAACCGCCCACTTTTCCTGTCAGAAGCAAAAGGAGCAACAATATCACACTTCCCCAGAAAAATGCTGCAACATACCAATGCGGACTGATCAAAACCGCATCCCCCAATGGTCCGCACTGAAGAAGCAAAAACTCAGCCCATCCTGCTTTCATATAGTTAACAAAGCGAGCAAGCGACCATTTTTCTGCCACAATACGAAATACCAGCATACACAGAAGGCTCAAAAAATACAAAGGATAAAGGCGGATAATTCTGGCGCCGATATATCGCCCGAATTGATACAGTCTTTCTCCTATATTTTTTCCGTGCATACATTTCATGTAGTAGGAGTAGATTCCGTATCCGGAAAGCAGAAAGAAAAATTCAACCCCCAAATATCCGGCTCTAAAAAAAGAATATTTAGTTTTAATAAAAAAATGCAAACCGAGCACTACTATACAAAATACAAATCTCCAAAATTCTACTGTATAGTCTCTGCCCGGTTTGCTCATAACGTTTTCTTTCATTTTTAAATTTTACTTATATTTATAATCCGAGTTTTGCTTTCTCTTTCTGGTACTCGTCTTCACTTAAAATACCATTTGCCTTTAACAGATTCAGCTTGTTCAGTTTTTCCTGAACTTCCGGTGAAGGTCCGCCTGCTGCAGCACCGCCACCGCCGGCGCCGAGCATCTTGCCTTTCGCTTCATCAATAGCTGCTTTCATACCCGCTTCATCTGCAAGCTGAGGGAAAATAAGATAACGCTCTAAGCCTGTAGCTGATTTGATATGTATCATCGGAGCCGGTTTTCCGTTGAACGAACTTGTTCCGACACCCTGAATATAACCAAGATAATGGTTAAAACTGTCAATTCTGGCATTCATACCGCTCTCAGATGTACTCATCGCTGCGATACCGTTTACTCTCGCATTGGAAACCGTCACCTTAAAATCTTCTGTTTTCTTTACAAGCAACCCTTCCTTGTATGTCCACTCTTTGGAATATACTACCTGTTCCGAACGGATACAACTGTTACAAACCTCCCCAACAGAGTCTTTGTTACAAATACAACACTGCATATACTCTTCTCCTTTTCATCCAGTCTTTTATTATTCTTCTGTCGCTGTTTTCACTGTATCATATACAGCAATTCTCGCTGCGTCCATCTCCGGCATACCGATAAAAATACCACCGTAATTGAATGTACCGTCCTCTTTGATAATACGGACAATTTCAATAAACGCATGAATGACTTCCTTAGTCCAGATCGTCAGATAGGCTTCATATACAGCCCCGATCTCCAGTGGTTTTTTACACGAAAATCCAACTCCGGTCTTGGAAACATCGATGATGTCAATGCTGACTTCTTCTGTTTCGCCGCCTCCGCCGAGTCTCTTGATTAAGATTCTGGCTTCCAGTTCGATTCTCTTGCTCTTCCTTCTTTCGTCCACAGCTAACCCCTTTCTTCTTCTCAGAAGAATCTTCCCAAATCATATATGAGTTA
>JAZSMO010000018.1:0-19980 GCA_045535935.1 Lachnospiraceae bacterium
TGGTTGAGAAAGTTCGGTATTATCAAAAAGACTGCAATCTGGATATGGCGGTGGAGAGAGCGACAGAGGAGAGTATCCGGGAAGGAATACTGGCAGATTTTTTAAGAAAAGAGAAACAGGAGGCGCAGCAAATGATTATATATGATATGACCGATGAAGAGATAAGAGAAGTAGTGCGCAGAGCAGCCAGAGCAGAAGGCTTAGAGGAAGGCCGGGAAGAAGGTCGTGAGCAGGGACTGGAAGAAGGTCGTGAGCAGGGACTGGAAGAAGGTCGCAAATTAGGAATTGAATTGGGAAGAGCAGAAGGAAGAGCAGAAGGAAGAGCAGAAGTTTTCATGGTATTAATAAAACGTGGGTTTTCAAGTCAGGAGGCGCAGGAAATAGCGGGAATCGATGATGAGACAGTCGATCGTATGATGGCTAAGAATAAGTAGGATATAATCAGTGAGAGAGTGTTGTGGGCAGCAGGAAAAATTTCCTGCTGCTCTTTTTCTTTTTTCTTTTACTAGGGTCCTTTCCCGTGGTATAATTATTGTCATATTGAAATGGAATTATGTAGGAAAGGGAAATCAGCCATGGCATTTGCACACCTCCATGTACATACAGAATACAGTCTTTTGGACGGCTCCAATAAAATTAAAGAATGTGTAAAACGGGTCAAAGAGCTTGGTATGGATTCTTGTGCCATCACGGATCATGGTGTCATGTACGGCGTCATTGATTTTTATCGTGCGGCGAGGGAAATTGGAGTGAAACCGATTCTTGGATGTGAAGTATATGTTGCGCCGAATTCCCGTTTTGATAAAGAGACAACCGGAGGCGAGGAGCGATACCATCACCTTGTTTTGTTAGCAGAGAACAACACCGGTTATTCTAATCTTATGAAGATTGTCAGCAAAGGATTTACGGAAGGGTACTACTATCGTCCGCGTGTGGATATGGAAGTGCTGCAGGAATACCATGAGGGTATCGTTGCGCTTTCTGCTTGTCTGGCAGGTGAAGTGCCGCGTTACATAGAAAAGGGACTCATTGAGGAGGCTAAAAAATGTGCATTGAAATATGAGGCGTGTTTTGGAAAAGGAAACTATTTCCTTGAACTTCAAGACCACGGAATCCCGGAGCAGCAGACGGTCAATCAGGCGCTTTTGCGTATGAGCAAAGAACTGGATATTCCGCTTGTGGCGACAAATGATGTACATTATACCTGCGAAGAAGATGCGCAGGCGCATGATATTCTGCTCTGTATCCAGACTGGAAAGGTTGTGACCGATGAAAATCGCATGCGTTACGACGGAGGACAGTATTTTGTCAAGAGCGAACAGCAGATGAAGGAATTGTTCCCGTATGCGCTTGAGGCGCTCGAGAACACCCAGAAGATAGCAGACCGTTGCAATGTGGAAATTGAGTTCGGCGTGACCAAGCTTCCGCATTTCGATGTTCCGGAAGGTTATGATTCTTGGACATACCTGAATAAACTTTGCCTTGACGGATTGAAAGAGCGTTATCCGGATGATGACGGAACGCTGAGAGAGCGCCTTGATTATGAATTAAATACCATCCGTGACATGGGATATGTGGACTATTTCCTGATTGTCTGGGATTTTATTAACTATGCAAAAGAGAACGGGATTCCGGTAGGACCGGGCCGTGGATCGGCGGCGGGTGCAATCGTTTCCTATTGCCTTCGGATTACGGATATCGATCCGATTAAATACAATCTTCTGTTTGAGCGTTTTCTCAATCCGGAACGTGTGTCCATGCCTGATATTGATATTGACTTCTGTTATGAGAGAAGGCAGGAGGTCATTGATTATGTGCGCGACAAATACGGGGCTGACAAAGTAGTGCAGATTGTGACATTCGGTACGATGGCGGCCAAAGGAGTTATCCGCGATGTGGCCAGAGCGATGGATCTCCCGTATGCGTTTGCAGACCAGATAGCAAAGATGGTTCCGAACGAGCTGAATATTACTCTCAGCAGAGCGCTCACCATCAATCCGGAGCTGAAAAATTTGTATGATACCAATGAGCAGGTCAAAGAGCTCCTTGATATGTGCCAAAAGCTGGAAGGGCTTCCGAGACATACGTCCATGCATGCAGCGGGTGTTGTAATCTGTCAAAAACCGGCGGATGAATTTGTGCCGCTTTCCAGAGGTTCTGACGGCTCTATTACGACGCAGTTTACCATGACGACCATTGAAGAACTGGGTCTTCTTAAGATGGACTTTTTGGGGCTTCGTACGCTGACCGTGATCAAGGATGCGGTGGACTTGGTAAAGGCAGGAAAAAACATCGACCTTGACATGGATGCGATTGATTATAATGACAGGCGTGTGCTTGATTTTATCGGAACCGGAAAGACGGATGGTGTATTCCAGCTGGAAAGTGCGGGGATGAAGAGCTTTATGAAAGAACTTAAGCCTCGGAGCCTGGAGGATGTCATTGCCGGTATTTCTCTTTACCGTCCCGGTCCGATGGACTTTATTCCAAAATATGTGAAGGGAAAAAACAATGCGAGTGCGGTGACTTATTCCACACCTTTGCTTGAACCGATATTAGCACCGACTTACGGATGTATCGTATACCAGGAACAGGTTATGCAGATCGTTCGTGAGTTAGGCGGTTATACTCTCGGTCGAAGTGATCTTGTGCGTCGTGCCATGAGTAAGAAAAAGCAGTCTGTCATGGAAAAAGAGAAGGCGAACTTTGTTTACGGCAATGCACAGGAAGGTGTTCCGGGCTGTATCAGCCGGGGGATTCCGGAAACGGTTGCGGATCAGATTTATGAAGATATGATGGACTTCGCCAAGTATGCATTTAATAAGTCCCATGCAGCTTGTTACGCGGTGGTATCTTATCAAACCGCTTATTTAAAATATTACTATCCGGTAGAGTTTATGGCGGCACTTATGACCTCAGTGATTGACAATTCCACGAAAGTAACGGAATACATTGTCAGTTGCAAATCAATGGGAATCGATATTCTTCCGCCGGATGTGAACAGCGGACAATCCGGATTTTCCGTACAGAACGGTGCGATCCGATTCGCTCTCACGGCGCTCAAAAGTGTCGGAAGGCCGGTGATTGCAGCGATTGTAAAGGAGCGCGAGGACAGGGGTCCATACACGACGTTGGAAGATTTTATTACCAGAACCGGAGAATGTGATGTAAATAAACGAGTGATCGAAAATCTGATCAAGGCCGGTGCTTTTGACTCCATTCCGGGTACGCGCAAGCAGCTTATGAGTGTTTATGCGGGGCTGGTCGATCATCTTGTGAAAGACAAAAAGAATAACATGGCAGGACAGATGAGTCTGTTTGATCTGGTCGGCGGGGAAGAAAAGGATTCTTTTGAAATGCCGCTTCCGGATGTGGGAGAGTATTCTAAGGAAGTGCTGCTTGCTTTTGAAAAAGAAGTAGTGGGAGTCTATATCAGCGGACATCCGTTGGAAGCCTACAGAGAATTTATAGAAAGTCGTGTCAGTGCCAAGACGTCGGATTTCTATTTGGATGAAGAGACAGGATTGACAAAGGTTCGTGACGGAAGTGAAGTTGTTATCGGCGGAATTTTGGCGGATAAAAAAATAAAATATACAAAGAATGATAAAATAATGGCTTTTCTTACGGTCGAAGATCTGTACGGAAGTATGGAAATAGTTGTTTTCCCGCGTGACTATGAAAGAAACAGTGAAAAACTGGTGGTGGACAGCAAAGTATTTGTCAAAGGCCGAGTTCAGGTGGAAGATGAAAAGGACGGAAAACTGATTGGATCACAGATATATACTTTTGAGGAAGTGCCGAGAAGGCTGACCATCTATTTCCGAAGTAAGGATGAATATTTGAAACAGGCGGAGAAATTGGATTCGATGCTTGCGGATTCAGAAGGAAATGACAGTGTAGCTATTGTTTGTGTACAGGAGCGGATACAAAAAGTGTTGCCGGCTAACCGAAATATTCGGGTGGAGGAGTCATTGCTGGAAAGACTTCGCGCGGAATTCGGCAACGAATGTGTGAAGGTCAAATAAAGGTTTTGATTGCAATATGAAATAAAAAAAGCTACAATAGGGATGCAAACAGACAGGAGGAAAGATAAGTGGCAAAGGAAATTAAAACAATCGGAGTCCTGACCAGCGGCGGAGATGCGCCGGGTATGAATGCAGCGATTCGCGCAGTTGTCAGAAAGGCAATCACTAATGGCGTAAAAGTAAAAGGTATCAAAAAAGGTTACCAGGGACTTTTAAATGAAGAAATTATAGATATGCAGAAAAAAGATGTTTCCGATACGATACAGCGAGGCGGTACCATTCTCGGAACAGCCAGATGTATGGAGTTTGTGACACCGGAAGGCCAACAGAAGGGTGCAGAAATTTGCCGCAAACACGGTATTGACGGTATTGTGGTCATCGGCGGTGACGGATCATACAGAGGTGCACAGGCACTTTCCAAGCAGGGGATCAATACCATCGGTATTCCGGGTACGATCGATCTTGATATCGCATGTACTGACTATACGATCGGCTTTGATACGGCGATTAATACAGCCATGCAGGCGATCGACAAGGTACGTGACACATCTTCATCCCATGAGCGGTGCAGTATCATTGAGGTAATGGGTCGTAACGCAGGGTATATTGCGCTTTGGTGTGGTGTTGCCAACGGTGCGGAGGATATTCTTCTTCCTGAAAAGTATGATTACAATGAGCAGGAAATCATCAACAGCATCATCAATAACCGCAAACACGGAAAGACGCATCATATTATCATCAATGCGGAAGGAATCGGACATTCCACCTCTATGGCAAGGCGTATCGAGGCGGCTACGGGTGTGGAGACGAGAGCGACAATCCTCGGTTACATGCAGCGTGGCGGTAATCCGACCTGTAAAGACCGTTTCTACGCATCCATTATGGGAGCATATGCGGCGGACATCCTCTGTGAGGGCAAAACCAATCGTGTGATTGCTCATCAGGCAGGTAAATTTGTAGATTTTGATATCGATGAAGCGTTGGCGATGAAAAAAGACATTGATGAATATGAATTCGGTGTAAGTCGTCTCCTTTCACGTTAGCAGAGGCTGATTACACAGTAAAAAAAAAGTATGAATTGCCTGGTATTGGATGTTTCAATAGCAGGCAATTACTTACATAGGCGGGAAATATGATTACATCTATATCAAACGGAAGAGTGAAAAATGTAATTTCGCTCTTAAAGAAAACGAAGGCAAGAAAAGAGCAGGGAGTTTTTGTGGTGGAAGGTATCCGAATGGTCAAAGAAGCGCCGGCGGACCGAATCAAAGAACTTTATGTTTCTGAAAGCTTTCTCAAAAAAGAAGAAAACCGGTTATTTTTGGAAAAGGAAGTGACCGTTCCGTTCGAGGCTGTGACGGATGAAGTGTTTGCCAAGATGAGTGACACGGTATCGCCGCAGGGGATTCTCTGCGTGGTCAGACGGATGGAACATAATTTGGAGCAAATGCTGGAAGATAAACAGGGAACATTCCTTGTGCTTGAGGATATTCAGGATCCCGGAAATCTGGGGACGATGGTCCGTACCGGGGAGGGAGCAGGTGTTGCAGGAGTTATTATGAGCAGCAAGACTGCGGATATATATAATCCAAAAGTGATAAGGTCTACCATGGGATCGATTTATCGGGTTCCGTTTTGCTATGTGGATGATTTGCCGGCGGTACTGCGGCTGATGCAAAAAAGAGGTGTCCATACCTATGCTGCGCATCTTCTGGGGGACAGATATTATAATGAATGTTTCTTCAGCGGCCGGACGGCGCTACTTATAGGTAATGAAGGGAATGGTTTGTCCGATGAGGTGGCAGATCAGGCGGAACACAAGATCAAGATACCGATGGAGGGACAGGTGGAATCCCTCAATGCAGCTGTTTCGGCGTCAATCCTCATGTATGAGGTTTATCGACAGAAGAAGGAGCGGCGCGTGTCAAAAGATTCATAATGATGTGTGAAAGGAGATAGGAATGAAAGTAGGATTTATTGGACTTGGAAATATGGGGTCTGCGATTTTAGGAGGTATTCTCAAGCAGGGAAGTGTGACTCCTTCGGACGTGATTGTAACAGATAAGGCGCAAATCGCAGTGCGCAAGGCGGTGGAGATGATGAAGGTAAACGCAGCCACAGGTAACGCAGAGGTGGCAAAACAGGCAGATATTCTTTTTCTGGCCATCAAACCGCAGATTTATGAACCGGTTATTACGGAGATTGCCTCCTGTGTAAAAGATGGGGCGGTAATCGTATCCATTGCACCAGGAAAGACATTGAATTGGCTCAGTGATCTCTTCGGAGGCGGCAAAAAAATCGTAAGATGTATGCCGAATACGCCGGCTCTTGTAGGCGCAGGCTGTACGGGTGTGTGCAAAAATGATCTTGTAACCGACGAAGAGATGCAAAAGGTGCTCACGTTACTTGGAAGTTTCGGTAAAGCATATATGGTTCCGGAAAGTCTGATGGATACTGTGGTCGGAGTCAGCGGAAGTTCACCGGCCTATGTGTTTATGTTTATTGAAGCAATGGCGGATGCAGCGGTTGCAGACGGTATGCCGAGACCGCAGGCTTATGAATTTGCGGCGCAGGCAGTTTATGGAAGTGCTAAGATGGTTCTGGATACCAAAATGCATCCGGGAGCGCTCAAGGATATGGTTTGCTCTCCGGGCGGAACAACCATCGAAGCAGTGCGCGTGCTGGAAGAAAAAGGATTCCGGAGTGCAGTGATTGAGGCGCAAAAAGCTTGTGTCGAAAAGTCGAAAAATATGTAAAAAAAGCACGAAATCCACTTAAAACCGCATGAAATCAGCTAAAAATTTGACATTTCAAAAATATTCTGATATGATAGCTCGAGTAGTAGTTAATAATTTTGTAATATTTGAAACAAAAATGTAACCGAATTTAATGTGTGGGACACATATGAGGTTGCATAGGAGGAAGTATGAACGAGCTATTAAACAGTCTGAAAAGGGGAATGTCGATTGTGCTGGTTTTTTGCATGTCGGTTGCTATGAGCATGTTTGTCTTTGCAGATGATGTTATGGAAGATCTAAACCTTCATGCGGGCGCGGGCGAAATCCTTCATGCGGAAGTAGAAATACCGGGAATGGAAGGGTTAGCATTTGCTAATGCAGGTGTTGCCGTGCTGGCAGAAAGTGATACGACGGAAACGGTTTTGGTGGAAGAAGTAAAGCCGGAAATTGTAATGGCAAACGTAAAAGATTCTGTGAATGTCAGAGAAGAAGCGTCCGAGGAAGCGGCGGCAGTCGGTAAACTTTACAAAAACTGCGGCGGAACCGTATTGGAACGCAAAGACGGATGGACTTACCTGGAGAGCGGTGAGCTGAAAGGTTGGGCAAAGGATGAATATTTATTATTCGGTGAGGAGGCAGAAGCGCTTTCTCAGGAAGTAGGTACTTTAAAGGCTACGGTAAAGACAGATGCGCTCCGTGTGCGTAAGGAGGCAGGCGAAGATGCAGGTGTTTACGGCTTACTTGAACTCAATCAGGTTGTGGTTGCCACAGAAGAACTCGGTGAATGGGTAGCAATCCAATATGATAAAGATACGGTCGGCTATGTATCTGCAGAATATGTAGAAGTTGAGTTTAGTGTAGATAAGGGAAAAACCAACGAGCAGATTAAAAAAGAAGAAGAGGAAAAAGCAAAGAAGAAGCTTACGGAAAATAGAGGAGCTGTTGCAGTCGGAGTGAGTGATGTGACACTTCTTGCGGCATTGATTCAGTGCGAGGCGGGAAATGAGCCTTACGAAGGAAAGTTGGCGGTTGGAGCTGTTGTTATGAATCGTGTCAGAAGCGGCGGATATCCAAATTCGGTCAGCGGTGTTATTTATGCGCCGGGTCAGTTCCCACCGGCTACGAATGGTAAGGTGGCAGCGGTAGCAGGAAGAGGGCCGAGTGCAGCCTGTATGCAGGCAGCCCAGCAGGCTATCGCAGGTGCGACAAACGTCGGAGGAGCTACGCATTTCAGACGTGCAGGCTCTGCACCTGGTATTGTGATCGGAAACCATGTTTTCTGGTAAATAAAGATGACAATTGAGCTCTTTCAGATGTATAATCATCTGAAAGGGCTTTTTATATGGAAAGAGGATTGGGAATGTCACATAAATTTAATCTGAAAAATTGGATACAGTTGACAGCCTGTCTGCTGCTTTTGATGAGCGTACTGGGTTATGCACATTATGAGCGCAAAATGGAACAGAAGATTTTAAACTGTATGGCAGGCGATATAAAGCAGGAGCGATGTACAGTGAAAAATCCGCGGGTGAATTATGTGCAAAATCCGGTGGGAATAGACAGTCAGGATATTTATTTTTCCTGGGAACCGGAGACAGAACAGAAGGCGTATGCCATCGTAGTGAAAAAATCAACAGCTCAAGGAGCTGTCTCTGAAGAGACAGAAGAGATTATCTGGAACAGCGGAATTGTATTTTCGTCCGAAACAATCCGGATTCCGTATAAAGGCAAACTGCCGGAGGACGGAACGACCTATGAGTATAGGGTTTTTGTTTTTGACAAAGAGACTGAGCTCAGTTATTCCGAGACCGCTTTTTTTGAGACGGGTTTTATCAATGGACAGCCTTTTGAGGAGGCACAGCTTATTTCCATGAATCCGGAAGAAAATATATACGAAGACGGACAGGCGGTATATTATCACAGTTTTGAAGCAAAGCCGGGAAATGTTGTTAAGGCAACTTTTTACGGGAGCTCACTCGGTATATATGATGCATATCTGAACGGGAAACGAATCGGTGATGATGAATTAAAGCCGGGCTGGACGGATTATAATGATACATTATTATACAATGCTTATGATGTGACAGAGTATATCGGTGAGATGAATACGATTGCGGCCATGGTCGGCACCGGATGGTGGTGCGGGAGAAACGGTTTCGGTACGTATGGCTATCGTCAGCCGGCTTTTATATGCAGCCTTGTCATAGAATACGAAGATGGTTCATGCGAGGTGATAAACACAGGAAATGAATGGAAATATTGTAAAAATACAGCGGTCCGGTTTGCAGATTTTTTTAACGGAGAAACATATGATGCGTCCAAACTGACGACGATGCAGATTTCTCAAGGAGAACAGGTTCCGGCGGCCGATGAAAAAGATGTGTATATTTCTTCGGATTTTACCGGAAACTATAAAAGCTTTTACGGGTATCCTGTCAAACGTCTGACACAGATGGATTGCAAGATGCAGCAGGCGTATGTTTATGACGGAGTGACGGAGGACGGAAGCGATTTCGGTGCGGTGAATGTTACCCGAAGCTATTTGAGAAACAAGATGGATGCAGAGGGAACTTCTATGTTTCCGATCGTTCTGAAAAAGGGAGAGACGCTCATTGTGGATCTCGGTCAGAATATGACCGGAGTTCCGCATTTGGAATATAAGGCAGAAAAAGGCACGGTGATAGAGATATTGTGTGCGGAGATGCTCAATGACAGCGGAGAGGAAGAACGAGGAAATGACGGGCCGAGGGGAAGCTTATATCGTGCAAATTACCGCTCGGCGAGTACGACGGTGAAAGTGATCGCAGGAGATGAAAAAGATTCCGTTATCTACGAACCAAAATTTTATTACAGTGGTTTTCGTTACCTATCGCTTACTGCGGACACTGATATCACGATCTACGATCTGTCCGGAGGTTTTATGGGAAACAGTGCACCGGCAATAGGATATATGACAGCAGACAACGAGCTTGTAGACCGCCTTTGGCAAAATGTATACTGGAGTCAGAGAAATAATTTTTCTTTGATAGCGACGGATTGCCCGCAGAGAGATGAGCGTATCGGATGGATGGGAGATCTTTGTTCTTTTGCAGAAACATCTATGTACACTCAGGATTTATACAGTTTCTACAAAAAATGGACAGCGGATGTCCGTGATGCACAGACACAAGAAGGTGCATATACGGATACCGTTCCGGCGACGATCATCACAGGGAGCGGAAATGCGGGATGGGCAGAGGCCGGTATTTTAGTTCCGCTTTTTGTATACAGACAATACGGAGATTCGGATCTGCTGAAAGAGCATTATCCGTCTATGAGCAGATATATGGATTATCTTGCTTCCATCAGCAGTTATAAACCCGAAGATAAAAGAATGGGACCTCTGACTACATTCGGAGATTGGCTGGCGACAGAATACTCGGATTCGGCCATGCTGTCAGCTCTCTGGTATGAGGCAGATGCGATGGCAATGGAAGAGATAGCCCTACTGCTGGGAGAAAAAACGGATGCTGAAAAGTACAGAAAGCTCCACCGCGAGATCAATGAATATATCATGGAGACCTATCTGTATAAAATGCCTTGGAACCGGGACGGATCATTAAAAACGGAAGAATCAGAATACAGCCTTTCCCAGACAGAGATGCTGTTCCTTCTGAAATATGCCGGCTTGACACAGAAGCAGGAGCAACTCATAGTTGCGAAGCTGAGGCAGAGCATCACAGACAATGATTACAAGGTGATGACCGGCTTTGCAGGGACACCGCTGCTTTTGCCTGTTTTGACGGAGTACGGAATGGGACAGGAGGCATATAAAATTCTTCTTTGCGAGGAGAATCCTTCGTGGCTCTACAGTGTAAAGCAGGGGGCAACTACCATTTGGGAGAGATACGATTCCTACACGGTGGAGGAAGGATTTGCAGATGAAGGGATGAATTCCTTTAATCACTTCAATGAAGGAAGTGTAGCACAGTGGATGTATGAGAGTATGCTGGGAATTTCGGTGGATGTGTCGAAAGAACAGCCGATTGCCATCTGCCCCGTGATTCCGGAGGAGGATATCGGGATTACAAAGGTCAGCGGATGGCATGATTCTGTGTACGGAAGGATTGCGCTTGGCTGGGAAAAGGAGAGAGATGGACTAATCAGAATCTCTCTTACAATCCCCGAAAATGTCAAAGCGAGCGTAGAACTTCCGTTGGAAGGCATGAAAAAAACGGTTATCTCAGGTGGCGAATATGAATGGAAAGGAAAGTACAAGTTGCTTGAATAATCGACAAAGTTATAGTATGATTAAAAAGTGATATGCATACATAAGATAGAGTATGTGCATAGGGGAAAGGAGCGATCATATGACAGTATCAGCAGGAACATTATCATTAATCTGGCTCGCTGTTCTGTTTGTCTGTATCGTCATCGAGGTTGCCACAATGGGGCTTGCAACCATCTGGTTTGCAGGCGGTGCACTGGTTGCCGCGATTCTGGCGATGGTGAAAGCGCCTCTGTGGGCACAGGTCATAGCATTTTTTGCAGTGTCGATCATATTACTGATCTTTACAAGACCTGTGGCAGTTCGTTATTTCAACAAAAACAGAGCGAAGACAAACATTGACAGTCTGATTGGCAAAGAAGCGATCGTTATCAGTGAGATCGATAATCTTCAAGGCATCGGGCGTGTACAGATTGACGGTAAAGAGTGGACAGCACGTACGGTTGCAAACGGAATTACCATTCCGGTCGGAACAGTCGTTGTCGTAAATAAGATTGACGGCGTAAAATTATTAGTAGAAGAAAGAAAAGAGGAATTATAAGATGGGCGGAGTAATCGGAGCAATTATTTTATTAATTATCGTTATTTGGGTTATCACAAGTTGTATCAAAATTGTACCGCAGGCGCAGGCTTTCGTTGTTGAGCGTCTCGGTGCTTACCAGGGAACATGGGGTGTAGGACTTCACTTCAAAGTTCCGTTTATTGACAAGATTGCAAAGAAGGTTGTATTAAAAGAGCAGGTTGTTGACTTTGCTCCGCAGCCGGTTATCACAAAAGATAACGTTACAATGCGAATTGATACCGTTGTATTCTATCAGATCACAGATCCGAAGCTTTACGCATACGGAGTAGAAAATCCAATTATGGCGATTGAGAATCTGACAGCAACAACACTTCGTAATATCATTGGTGATATGGAACTTGACCAGACACTGACATCCAGAGAAGTGATCAACACAAAGATGAGCACAACACTTGATATTGCAACAGACCCATGGGGTATCAAAGTAAACCGTGTTGAGCTTAAGAACATCATTCCGCCGGCAGCGATTCAGGATGCGATGGAAAAACAGATGAAGGCTGAGCGTGAACGTCGTGAATCTATCCTTCGTGCAGAGGGTGAAAAGAAATCTACCATCCTTGTTGCAGAAGGTAACAAAGAGTCAGCGATCCTCGAGGCAGAGGCTGAAAAACAGTCAGCAATCCTTCGTGCAGAAGCACAGAAAGAAAAGATGATCCGCGAGGCAGAAGGTGAGGCTGAGGCGATTCTTAAAGTGCAGCAGGCGAACGCAGACGGTATCCGCATGCTTCGTGAGGCAGGAGCAGATGAAGCGGTTCTTCAGATGAAGAGCTTAGAGGCTCTTGAAAAAGTGGCAGCAGGTCAGTCTACGAAGATTATCATTCCTTCTGATCTTCAGGGAATTGCAGGTCTTGCTACTACATTTAAGGAAGTTGCATCAAGCAAATAATTCCGTAATATAGAGAAGATTTATACGGGGCGATTTCAATGATTTTCATTGAAATTGTCCCTTTTTTCTTGCGGCGACGTGGGCTCTGTATTATAATGCTAAATATCTGATAAAGACAGTATTTGCAGAAAAACGGAGGCAATGAGGAATAAAATGGATTTAAAGGGAAGAGATTTTTTAAAACTGCTTGATTACACGCCGGAGGAGATTACATATCTTGTGGATCTGGCAGCAGACTACAAAAAGAAAAAGAAAGAGGGTATTCTGCACGATACACTGCGCGGAAAAAATGTTGCCCTTATTTTTGAAAAGACATCGACACGTACACGTTGTTCTTTTGAGGTGGCAGCGCACGATCTCGGAATGGGGACGACCTATCTTGAGCCTGCCAGCTCACAGATCGGGAAAAAAGAGAGTATTGCGGATACGGCGAGAGTTCTGGCCGGTATGTTTGACGGTATCGAGTACCGCGGCTACGGACAGGAGATCGTGGAGGAGCTTGCAAAATATGCAAAGGTTCCGGTGTGGAACGGTCTGACCAATGAGTTCCATCCGACACAGATGCTTGCTGACCTTCTGACAATCCGTGAGCATTTCGGGACGCTTTCCGGAATCAAGGTAGCTTATATGGGTGATGCCCGTTACAATATGGCCAATTCATGGATGGTGACCTGTGCAAAGATGGGTATGGATTTTGTGGCCTGCTCACCGAAGTCTTATTTCCCGGATGAGGAGCTCATTGCGACCTGTGAGGAAATCGCAAAAGAGACAGGCGCGACGCTCAGCTTCTGTGAAGATGCACTGGAGGGAGTAAAGGATGCCAATGTAATCTATACGGATGTATGGGTATCCATGGGTGAACCGGATGAAATATGGGAGGAGCGCATTCGCGATCTTACTCCTTATCAGGTAAATAAAAATTTGATGAACCATGCGGCGGACGATGCCATTTTCATGCACTGTCTCCCGGCATTCCATGATCTGAAGACGGAGATCGGAAAAGAAAAAGGGGAGCAGTACGGTGTAACAGAACTCGAAGTGACGGACGAAGTGTTCGAATCCGAGCAGTCTGTTGTATTCCAGGAGGCGGAAAACCGCATGCATACGATCAAGGCTGTGATGGCTGCGACGCTCGGTGCTTAAGATGCAAGGCACAGCATCGGAAGGAAAGCCAAAAGGTTTGCATACGAAATGGGCAGGACAGGATTATCGTTACTTTGAGGTAACCGGATCCACCAATGATGACTGCATCCGGCTGTTGCAGGAAAGAGCACCGCACGGAATTGTTGTTGCGGCGGGAGCACAGACGGATGGAAAAGGAAGACGCGGACGAACATGGGACTCGCCGCCGGGAGAGGCAGTTTATATGTCGATTGGACTTAAGCCTGATTTTTCGCCGGAGAAAGCATCCATGCTCACGCTGGTTATGGCGCTGGCTGTATGCAGAGCGGTTGAAGATGCGGTAGAGCTTGCGGGTGTAAATTCAGAGGAAAAGTTATTTGAAATCAAATGGCCCAATGATATCGTTTGCGGCGGGAAAAAAGTGTGCGGAATCCTGACGGAGATGCGGGCCTGTACAGGAAAGATTGAGCAGGTGGTCATCGGAGTCGGGATCAATGTCAACTGTCGCAGCTTTGCGGAAGAGATCAGCCGGACTGCCACCTCGCTTTGGCAGGTGACCGGAACAGAGTTTGCGTGCGAGGATCTGATCGGCCGGGTGCTGGAGCAGTTTGAACACTATTATGAGAAATTTGTTACAAAATGCGATATGTCTACCATAATGGGAGAGTATGTCGAAAAATTAGTAAATAAAGGGAAGGAAGTCAGAGTGCTGGATCCCCATGGCGAGTACACAGCTGTGGCTCTCGGGATCAACGAGCAGGGCGAGCTTCTCGTAAAAAAAGAAGACGGCACGATAGCTTCGGTTTATGCCGGAGAGGTGTCGGTGAGAGGAATATACGGATATGTCTGAGGAAATGATAAAAGAGACAATGCCCGAAGGGCGCATGGTGCTTTGCGGCTCCAATGCCTATGAAAAGAAATATTATTTGAATCCGGCGTTTGCGAATTTGCCGGATGCGGTGAAGGAAGAGCTGCGTATCTTGTGTGTGTTGTTTACCGAGGAGGCCGGCGGCGTTTTTTTGATTACATTTGAGGAAGACGGGAGTGTTTCGCTGGAGACAGAGGCAGCGGAGGAAGACATTCTTTATGATGAGATCACTGCGGGGCTTTTGGTGGGCGAAGTGCGCAGACACAGACAGGATTTGTTTGAACAGCTTCAGATGTTTTATAAAATTTTCATCCTTAAGGAGGCTCTATGATTTTAACACTGGATGTAGGAAATACGAATATTACCTTCGGCGTGTATGACGGGCAGGAGCTTGTGACAACCTTCCGTATCACGACCAAGATTGCCAGAACTTCCGACGAGTATGGAATTCTGATTCGGGATCTATTGCATATGAATGACATTGACCGTGCGGATATTGAGGGAAGTATCGTGGCCAGCGTAGTGCCGAATATTATGCATTCGCTGACGGGAGCTATGGTGCGTTACATCGGTTCCAACCCGATTGTGGTCGGACCGGGGACGAAAACCGGGATTCAGGTAAAGACCAAAAATCCGCGTGAAATCGGTGCAGACCGTGTCGTAGATGCAGTGGCTGCTTACGAAAAATACGGCGGACCGGTTCTTGTGCTTGATTTCGGAACGGCGACGACTTACGATTATGTTTCGGAGGACGGAGCCCTGATGGCGGGAGTGACAGCGCCGGGTATCCGTATTTCGGCGGCGGCTCTTTCCGAAAATGCGGCGAAGCTTCCGAAGATTGAGATTAAGAAGCCGGATTCCATTTTGGCCGGAGATACGGTAACAAGTATGCAGGCCGGAATTATGTACGGTCAGATCGGTCAGACGGAATATATTATCAAGCAGATCAAGAAAGAAACGGGATGTCAGAATATGAAGGTCGTTGCAACCGGCGGTCTGGGAAGAGCAATCTCTCAGGAGACGGATTTGATTGATCTTTATGATAAGACGTTAACACTGGACGGACTTCGCATTATCTTTGAAAAAAATCGTCCGTGAGCGTTGGATTAAATAAAAAAGGAAACAGCATGAGAACTTTACAAATTGGAAATGTAAGGCTGGACAATCCGGTCATACTGGCTCCGATGGCAGGTGTAACGGACCTGCCATTTCGTTTGCTCTGCAAGGAGCACGGGGCGGGGCTGTTGTGCATGGAGATGGTTTCGGCCAAAGCGATTTATTTTAATAACAAAAATACAGAGAAGCTGATGGAAATTCATCCGGAGGAGACGCCGGTTTCCCTTCAGCTTTTCGGATCGGATCCGGACATTATCAGTGAGATGGCGGCCCGTATTGAGGAAAAGCCGTTTTCCATTCTCGATATCAATATGGGATGTCCGGTGCCGAAGGTGGTAAACAACGGTGAGGGGTCGGCGTTGATGAAAAATCCTGCACTTGTGCGTGAAATTCTCACAAAGACCGTAAAGGCGATCAAAAAGCCGGTGACGGTCAAAATCCGAAAGGGTTTTGACGATTCCTGCATCAATGCAGTGGAAATTGCAAAGATTGCAGAGGATTGCGGAGTGGCGGCGGTGGCAGTCCACGGGCGGGCAAGAGAGCAGGACTATTCCGGAAAAGCCGATTGCGATATTATTGCGCAGGTTAAGGAAGCGGTGCAGATTCCGGTCATCGGAAACGGGGACATCA
The DNA here is from genome assembly GCA_045535935.1 of Lachnospiraceae bacterium. GTDB lineage: Bacteria > Bacillota > Clostridia > Lachnospirales > Lachnospiraceae > SVFI01. The sequence goes on from JAZSMO010000018.1 coordinate 16,236, forward strand.
CGGATTGCACTTCTGCGGCGAAGATGCTCCGGGATACCGGATGTGACGGGATTATGATCGGGCGCGGTGCACAGGGAAATCCTTTCTTATTTGAACAGATTGTGTCCTACCTTGAGACCGGAGTGATTCCGGAGGGGCCGACAAAAGAGCACATGTGTGAGACGGTGCTTCGCCATATGGATCTGCAGCTGAAATACAAAGGTGAGTACACGGCGGTAAGGGAAATGCGTAAACATATCGCATGGTATTCCTCCGGGCTTCCGCATTCAGCAAGACTTCGTCAGAAGATCAACGAGATCGAGCAGATGGATGAGATGAGAGAATATGTCATATCTGTCCTTTTTTCTCATACAATATAGCATGGGCTATGATGATACAGAAATAATCAATTATGTGATATTCGGAAAAAGAGAAGAACTGGAACATTTCCCGTGCGGAGAACCGTTCGTGATTTTGGGAAGCGGAGATGAGAGGGTGAAAATAAGACCTCTATATCTGTTTTGGGATCACACGGATGAACAAATTCTCCCCTTTCTGTATGCGCTGACCGACAGCGGACAGCAGGGACTGCTTGGGAAATTAAGAATTCTTCTCGGTGATAAACGCAGGAATGTGATCCTGCATCATATGCAGAATAAATACAGAGAAGTGTTTCTGAGTGATCCGGAAACACTTTTTCTTTCGGAAAAAGCAAGCGCTGAGATTCCCGGCGAGTTGTTTAAAGAAAGGCCTGACGGAGATTTTCGTTTGCATCAATTGTATGCGAAGGAAGAGGTTCTTGCCGTGTGTCGCAGCTGCATCGGTGATCTTTCGCTCGTTTTTGTGCTGCCGGAAGAGTTCTCGGCGGAGACTCTTAGGGATTGGCTTCTTGATGTGGAGAGGGCGGCGGATGTCCGGCTTGCAGATCTTTTTTTACTCGGAAGCGGGAGGCAGAAGGAATACGGCGAAGAGGTTTTGGAAGAGTTTTACGAGCGCACCGGTCTTGCGGGAAGCTTTTATGGCAGAGAGGATTGTAAAAAAATGTTGTCAATAGTTAGCGGTAGCTCACTTTTTGTCGATTGTTTCGGACTGCCGGTTACGGAAATCGGAAGACCGACATTTTATATCGACGGAAGCGGCGTGCGGACAGCGAGAGAAATCCGCAGGCTGGGAGGTGTCTGTAAGGGGTGCAAAAGCTTGCGAAATCACCTTGACAGAGCCTTTTTGTGTGCGCTATAATGTCTTAGTTGATTGGGCGGAAAGCCACATTGCATCAAATAAAGAAAGGATGACTATCGTGGAAGCAAAGAAAAACATTTTAACCTATGAAGGTCTCAAAAAATATGAGGATGAATTAGAGCATTTAAAAGTCGTAGTTCGTAAAGAGGTTGCGCAGAAGATTAAAGAAGCAAGAGCACAGGGTGACTTGTCAGAAAATGCTGAGTATGATGCAGCCAAAGACGAGCAGCGCGATATCGAAGCCAGAATCGAAGAGCTGGAAAAGATTTTGAAAAATGCAGAAGTAATCGTAGAAGACGAAGTTGATCTGGATAAGATTAACATCGGATGTAAAGTAAAAATCCGCGATATGACAGAAAAAGAAGACTTGGAATACAAAATCGTTGGTTCTACAGAAGCGAACAGCTTAAAAGGAAAGATTTCCAATGAGTCACCGGTAGGAAGAGCTCTGATCGGTCTGAAAGTCGGACAGACAGCGACCGTAGAGACACCGGGCGGCGTATTTAAATATAAAGTACTCGAGATTCAGAGAGCAGGAGCATAAACATGGCAGAGAACAATCAGAATACACAGCAGCAGGACATTAACCAGCTGTTAAAGGTCCGCCGCGAGAAGCTTACAAATCTTCAGCAGGCAGGCAAGGACCCGTTTGAAATTACAAAATTTGACCAGACACACCACTCCCTTGAGGTGAAAGCACTTTACGAGGAGCATGAGGCAAAACTGTTGGCCGGTCGCACAGAACCGGATGTGTCAGGTATGGACGAGCAGCAGGCAAGAGAAGTAAAGCGTGCAGATTATAATGAAAGAAGAGCCATCATGGATGCGGAGCCGATTCAGGTGACCATCGCAGGACGTATGATGTTCAAGCGTGTGATGGGAAAAGCTTCTTTCTGCAATATCCAGGATTTAAAAGGAAATATTCAGATTTACGTGGCAAGAGATGCTGTCGGTGAGGAAGACTACGCAGATTTCAAGAAGTCTGATATCGGTGATATTTACGGTATCTCCGGTTTTGCATTTCGTACACAGACAGGCGAAATTTCCATCCATGCGGAGAAGCTGACACTTCTTTCCAAGAGTTTACAGATTCTTCCGGAGAAATTCCACGGACTGACAGATACCGATACACGTTATCGTCAGAGATATACAGACCTTATCATGAACGCAGAAGTAAAAGATACATTCATCAAGCGTTCTAAGATTATCAGCACGATCCGTAAATACTTAGATGGTGAAGGTTTCATGGAAGTGGAGACACCGATGCTTGTGGCGAACGCAGGCGGTGCTGCGGCTAGACCGTTCGAAACCCATTTCAATGCCCTCGATGAGGACTTCAAGCTTCGTATTTCTTTGGAGCTTTACTTGAAGAGATTGATTGTCGGCGGACTTGAGCGCGTGTACGAAATCGGTCGTGTATTCCGTAACGAAGGTCTTGACACAAGACACAATCCGGAATTTACACTTATGGAGTTATACCAGGCTTACACAGACTACAACGGAATGATGGACCTGACAGAGAACATGTTCCGCTATGTAGCACAGGAAGTTCTCGGCACAACCAAAATCGTTTACAACGGCATTGAGATGGATTGGGGCAAACCGTTCGAGAGAATTACCATGATCGATGCAGTGAAAAAATATGCAGGCGTTGACTTTAACGAGATTGCAGACACAGATGCTGCGAAAGCCATCGCAAAAGAGAAACATGTTGAGTTCGAAGATCACCATACAAAGGGTGACATCTTGAACCTCTTCTTCGAGGAGTTCGTAGAGGAGCATTTGATTCAGCCGACTTTCGTTATGGATCATCCGATTGAGATTTCTCCGCTTACAAAGAAGAAACCGGAAGATCCGAACTACGTAGAGCGTTTCGAGCTGTTCATGAACGGATGGGAAATGTGTAACGCTTACTCCGAGCTGAACGATCCGATCGACCAGAGAGAGCGTTTCAAAGCACAGGAAGCACTTCTCGCACTGGGTGACGAGGAAGCAAACACAACAGACGAAGACTTCATGTACGCCCTCGAGCTCGGTATGCCACCGACAGGCGGTATCGGCTACGGTATCGACAGACTTTGTATGCTGCTTACCGATTCACAGGCAATTCGCGATGTTTTGCTGTTCCCGACAATGAAGACATTAGACAAATAAAGCTAGGAAAATCAAGGGTTTCAGAGATTGGAAGTCAAAATTTACGACCAATTTACGACCAAAGAGAACACGTTCAAAAATTTTATAGCAAACAGACATACAAAAAAGGGATATTCCGTTTGGAATGTCCCTTTGGATTCTAGGCAAAGTGAATATTGAAAGTAATCTCTGCATATTAATTGAAATATTATGCAGGGATTTTTTTGAATGAATTATGTTATAATGGGAAAGAAAATCTTGCTAATGCAAGTCAAGTACTTTTTAAAAGTTTTTGGAAAAAATATTGTCCCTGAAAAAAGGGTAACTTTAATAAACCTACCTATTGTAGATTTTTGAAAAATATATAATAATGTAATCAGATTTACTGTTCGAG
>JAZSMO010000020.1:0-79632 GCA_045535935.1 Lachnospiraceae bacterium
AAAAATATCATTATTATATTTTTTCAAAAGGTGGGTTTACACAAGGATTGCAAGAGTTAGCTGTTAAAGGAGAGGTTAAACTTTTGACCTTGGAGGATTTGTATAAATAAGTATGGTTATTGATTGAGTTTCTAAAAAGGAGGCTGCCATTGCAGCAAAAACACAAAATCCCCCTCAAGAAAATCCCGCATTCTGCCGATATACTATAAAATATACCAATATAGTCTTATTATGCCTTGAAACGGATTTCAAGTAGCTACAAGGAGGTAGTGTTATGGCATCAAGTATCTATAGTATGTCTGCGTATACGCGGACATCTCCTTTCATGCAAAGAAACAGCTTTGCATCTTACAATCAAGAGCAAAAAAATTCCACGGAACCGAAAACGACAACCGAGGCACAGCGTCTGCGCGAAATGATCCGCGATTTGAAAAGGGCGAAGAGTGAAAATATGTATTCGCCGATTGCGGGAAGCAGGGCGGATGGTTTTTCTGCGTTGTCCGGGACTGAGAAAACCACAAGCGAGGCGGAGGAAGAGATTCAGAAAGCTTCAAAATACAATTTCAAGGAAGTCGCCAATAAGATTTTGCGTGCAAAAACTGCTCTCAGCGCAGGACAGGCGGTCATTTCGGCAAAACGGAAAGTGGTTGAAGTGAAGCGGAAAATGTCCAGCGGTGACGGAGATCCGGAAGAGCTTCAGATTGCGCTCAATCATGCGAGGCGCATGGAGATTGCAGCCAGGAAGAAAAAACGTCATCTGGAAATGGAAGAAATGATTGTGACGGTGCAGAAACGTGATGAGAAGCTGGACCGGATGGAGGAGACTGCAACGGATATTCAAAACAGCGTAATCGATGCGGCGCAGGAGGAACTTGAAGAGCAGCAGGATGCTATTTTTGATGAGCGGCAAGAGATGCTCGATGAAGTTATGGAGCAACAGGAAAAAGAATTGGAACGTCTTTCGGAGGAGGAGATGGCCGAGCTCAATGAGATGATTGCGGAGTTTGGGGAAGAGGAACTGCAGGAATTACAGGAGATGATGGAACTGCTGGACAGCATGGAAATTATCAATCCGCATATGAGTAAAGAAGATCTGGAGGAACTCAAACGCAAGCATCGCAACGAAGAATATAAAGCAATCCTGAAAGCCGAGATGGATTATTTAAAGGATATGATAAAGTATATACAGGAAAAGAGTTTGAGTATTCCGGGAGGCGGAATGACTATGAGCGGAATGGGCGGATCCGTATCTGTGGGGGCGGAGATGACAGTGTCCGGCGTTGCGGCTTTGGGTGCGGAGGTATCTGCGCCGGGCGGAGCAGGCGTGGCGATGCCGTCCATTGATGTGCAGGTGTAAGTAGGAATTCCCAATAGATTCCGTTTTTCGACCAAAGATATTATATTGATAAAAAAAGTTGGAAGCCGTATAATATTTTTGGGGTGAAAATTTATGGAAAAACCGAGGAGTATGAATATAAAGATCATCAAGAAAATTGCCAGAAGTCTGATAATTTTTTCGTTTGTGTTCTTTGTCATTGCGCAGTTTGCTTTGTCGGCGGAAAATAAGCTGGGAACGGGTTATTATGACGTGTACGACGGGCAGTGGACACAGATTTTTGGGGATGGAAGCAGGAAGGCGGTGCAACTGCCCGGGCAGCTTGATTCCGTGCAGGGAGAATGGGTGACTATTGAGTCGCAGCTCCCGGAAGATACGCAGGCGACATGGCTTTGTCTGCGCAGTCTGCAGCATGATTTTAAGATATATGTAGGTGATGAGCTCAGGGAGGAATATTCGACCATTGATACGCAATTGTTCGGTAAAACGAGTACCATTACTTATGTGTGGGTCAAGCTGACAGAAGGGGATGCAGGAAAGCTTCTCCGCATTGAATTTATGAGTGATTCGTTTTATTCCGGATACATGGAAGAAATTCTTCAAGGGGAAAAAGGAGATATCCAGTCGTATCTGTTTGGACGGTACGGATTGTCCGCATTAATGGCAACATTTATGCTTTTAATCGGCTTGATTATCATTGTGATTTGTCAGCCATATATTCCGTTGTTTCGATTTCAGGGAAATGCGGAGATGTATTCGCTCGGCGGGATTATAATCATGGCTTCCACGTGGCTTCTCGTGGAGTCCAAGCTTCGCCAATTTATATTTCCGAACAGCACCGTTGCCATGTATATGGGATTTTTGATGATTATGCTTTTGCCGTATTCGTTTCTCAGTTACGTGAATCAGGTGCAGAAGAGGCGATATGAAAAAGTATATACATATATCATGATTTGGGCGTTAATCAATTTTGCGGTATGCACCGGATTGCAGGTGTTTGGCATCAAAGATTTCTTTGAGACGATGACAAGCTCGCATATAGTGCTCGGTGTCACAGTTTTGTCTGTGCTTGTGACGATTGTGCTCGATATAAAGAGCAAAGAAGTGCAGCAGTACCGATCGGTTGTGATCGGCTTTGCCGGGATTTTGGTGGCGGCGCTTATGGAAATCGGATTGTCCTACACGGTAAATGCCAAGTTGAATGGAGTTCCGCTTTGCCTGGCTCTGATATGCCTGGTCTGTGTGGCCGGTATCAAGGTGGGCAAAGAAGTGACGCGCATTGAGGGTGAGAAGCAGACTGCGGAGGCGGCGCGCAAGTCGCAGGCGCTGTTTCTTGCAAATATGTCTCATGAAATCCGGACACCGATTAATACAATTCTCGGCATGAATGAGATGATTCTCCGGGAAAATGAGGATAAGGCCATCAACGGCTACGCAGGTCATATAAAGAGAGCGGGACATATGCTGCTTGGGCTGATCAATGAAATTTTGGATTTTTCCAAAATGGAAGCAGGCAAGTTGGAAATCATACCTATGGAATACTCACTTTCGGATGTGCTGGAGGATATCCGGACAGAGAGCGAAAAGCGGGCAAAAGAAAAGGGGCTTACGTTCCGGGCTGAAATCCAGCCGGATCTTCCTGCGGTACTTAAGGGAGATGAGTTGCGCATCAAGCAGATTTTAAATAATGTGCTTTCCAATGCGGTGAAATATACAAAGCAGGGAACCGTTGCTTTGCGAGTAAAAAGACAGCAGGCGGATGCGGAGGGAAAACAGGAACAATGCATTCTTTCTATAGAAATTGAAGACACCGGAATCGGAATCAGAGAAGAAGATCTCCCGCATTTGTTTGACAGTTTTCAGCGTTTGGAGATGGAGAAAAACCGCCACATTCAAGGTACCGGCCTCGGGCTTTGCATTACAAAGCAGTTGCTCGATTGTATGGGAGGTACGATAGAAGTGACCAGCCGATACGGCGAGGGAAGTACTTTTAGAATGCTGATTCCGCAGGAAATTATTTCTATGACAGAAGTGAAAAGGCCGGAGGAAAAACGAAGTGAAGAAACAGAAGTCTTCCGGGCTCCGAATGCACAGTTGCTTGCTGTCGATGATAACCGGGTTAACCTGGCGGTGCTCAGGTCTCTGTTAAAGCGGACGGAGGTACAGGTGGATCTTGCAATGAGCGGTATGCAGGCGCTGGAATGTACACGGAAGAAAAAATATGATCTGATACTCATGGATCATATGATGCCTGAAATGGACGGAATAGAGACGCTTCATGCCCTGCGCGGGGAAGAGGATAACATGAATTGCAATACGAAGATGATTGTTTTGACAGCCAATGCGATTCACGGAGCAGAGCAGGAATACAAGGCAGCGGGATTTGACGACTATCTTTCCAAGCCGCTGGATCCTGAGCTGGTTGAAAAAGTGCTGAAGAAATATTTAGAAAACTAACAATATTGTGAAATAAAAAAGAGGACCGGCTACCGGTCCTCTTTCGTCGTGAAAAAAGCTTTATTTTAAAATAAGCTCGTCCCATCTTGAAGTGGATACCAAACCTACATATGTTTTTCCGGTGTTGAGAGTAATCTCATTTCCGTCTGCATCATAGAAGTTCGTAGGCTCTGCATCATGTGTTTTTGTCCATGTAATCGGAATGGCCTTACCGCCGGTGATGTAGTATCCGTCGCCGGAAGTGTTGATGATGTTGAACTGCATATAACCGTTGTCGTCATACTGGGTGTGGCTTGCGCACTGGATGATGACATTGGTAAATGCAAGCTGTTTATTGTCATTCTCAAGATCGATGTGTGGTTTGCCATACTCGGAGTATAAATAGGTACCGCTTGCTTCGTCGTATGAGAGCTCGGAACCGTTGTGCGGGAACGGAAGGTCAACCAGTGTGCAAGCCTTGCTGCCGTTTGCGGTTGAAAGATCAACCGGGGCAGAAGGAGATGCGAACTGCCAATGCGGTCCCATGTAGTAAGAGTTGTACTCTTTGTCGATTCCGTTTGCTTCCAGACGGGCTTCGATTTCACCTGTGGTAACATACTCGGTAAACTCGCGGGATTTACCATTGTCAATACGTGCAAATCCACCGCTCAAGTGATCTACCCAAGGGTTGGAAAGGAATGCGTCAATGTAGAACGGTCCACCGTCATGAATGACAATAGCATTGTATTCCGGTGCAATCATGAAGTTTGTCGGACGCACGCTTCGGATGCTTCCGAATCTGGTAATGCTTCCCCAATCTTTCACGACACACATAAAACGTGTGATTTCGTCGTTGGCTGTGCTGTTCATCATTTCGTAAATGATATCAGCCTGTGTCAGTCCGTAATGGTCGAGAGCTGTCTTTTCATTATCGACCATGATGGCAACCGGACGCTGGTTTTTGAGAGCTTCATCAATCCAGTCGTTGGTCAATTCGCTTCGGTACATACCTTCCCGTGTTTCTTCAGGAACAACAGTTTCTTCTGCCTCTGTGTCGGTCGGAGTCTGTGTCTCTGTGTCGGTTTCAATAACTTCTAATTCGGTTGTTGTTTCTGTTTCCTTAGCACCGCAGCCGGCTAACATACCGCAAACAAGTGTTAAGGATAACATAAGTGTAAATGCTTTTCTTTTCATGTTAATTATCCTTCTTGTAATTTTATAGTGTTGCACCAAAGTCTGATACGATAATCTGACCGGTGATGGCGCGTGATTCGTCGCTGGCAAGGAACAGGAGAATGTTGGCAACATCTTCCGGCATACAGATCGGAACGCTCAGATTCATGTGCTTTCTCATCTGGCCAAACATATCCTGATTTAAGGTGGCAGGATCTGTTTTTGCCATCGGAGTCATGATGGAGCTTGGGTTGACGGAGTTGCAGCGAATTCCTGTACCTGCAAAGCGCATTGCAGTGTGTTTGGTGAGTCCTACGACAGCTGCTTTGCTTGTCACATAAGAAGCACCGCCGGTACCGAACTGTCCGGCAACGGAATCCAGATTGATGATGGATCCGTAGTTTTTCTCTTTCATCACTTTGAGAGCGGCTCTTGTACACTGGAGAGTTCCTTTGGTGTTGATTCCGAATACCCAGTCAAGGTCTTCGTCGTCATAGCAGTCAATCGGTTTGAGCCCTGCTTCCAGAACACCTGCGTTATTTACGAGGATGTCCACTGTGCCAAATGCTTCTACCGTTTTTGCTACAAGATTTTCCGCATCTTCCACTTTGGAGACATCAGTCTGCACAACGAGAACCTCACCGCCGTTTTTGCGGATGCGCTCTGCGACTTCTTCCAACTGCGGAAGGCGGCGTGCACTAATGACAACCTTTGCGCCTTCTTTGGCAAACAATTCCGCAGTGGCAGCGCCTACTCCGGAGTTACTGCCTGTGATAATGGCAACTTTACCGTCTAAACGTCCCATAAAAATACCTCCTAAAAAAGAAATATGCAACTGTTCTTATTATAATAGGTATGCATTTATCGGTCAATCGTCAATGTCGTCTTTTCATTTTTATTTTTTTAGTATACAATAGAAAAGTCGGATAGAAAAAGATCCGAATTGGAGGAAAAATAATGGAAAAGAAACAGAAAAGAGGAAGATTTAGCGGAACCATCGGTTTTGTGCTTGCGGCGGCCGGAAGTGCTGTCGGTCTCGGGAATATATGGCGTTTCCCTTACCTTGCGGCAAAGGATGGCGGAGGTGTCTTTCTTTTATGCTATCTGTTGCTGGCATTGACGTTTGGGTTTGCGCTTTTGACAACAGAGATTGCAATTGGTCGTAGGACCGGGCAGAGTCCGCTCACAGCCTACAAGAGATTGCATCCGAAGATGGGGTGGCTCGGTGTGATTGCATGTCTTGTACCGGCTCTGATTTTACCGTACTATTGCGTGATCGGAGGTTGGGTGCTGAAATATCTCTCTGTTTATGTGACGGGGAAAGCATCATTGGCGGTGGAGAATGGTTATTTTGATGCGTTTATTGCGGCGCAGGTTGAGCCGGTGATCTGGTTTTTGATTTTTTTGGCGGCGACGGTATTTGTCGTGTATCGCGGTGTCGGAAACGGAATTGAAAAGTTGTCGACGGTCTTAATGCCTATTTTGCTTGTGTTAATCATCGGAATTTCCGTCTTTTCCCTGACACTTAAGCATACGGATGCAAGCGGCGTGACCCGCACGGGTATGGAAGGATTTCTCGTCTATGTTGTTCCGAATTTTGACGGGTTGACATTTAAAAAATTTGTTACCATTCTTATGGATGCGATGGGACAACTTTTCTATTCGATCAGCGTGGCGATGGGAATTATGATTACCTATGGATCTTATGTAAAAAAAGAGACAAATCTGGTAAAAAGTGTGAATCAGATTGAGATCTTTGATACGATGGTAGCATTTCTTGCCGGTCTCATGATTGTTCCGGCCGTATATACGTTCATGGGGACGGAAGGTATGGCGCAGGGGCCGAGCCTTATGTTTGTCTCACTCCCGAAAGTGTTTGAGAGTATGGGTTTGGTAGGAGCGATTGTCGGTGCAGTATTTTTTATCATGGTTGCATTTGCAGCATTGACATCTTCGGTTTCCATCATGGAAGCCATTGTTTCAAGTGTTATGGACAAGTTTGCAATGAAAAGAAAGAAGAGCTCGATGATTGTAGCAGCGGTTACGCTTCTTGTGGGTCTTGCGGTATGCTTTGGATATAATATATGGTTCTTCAAACTGGAGCTCCCGAACGGAAGTGTCGGACAAGTTTTGGATGTGCTGGATTATCTGAGTAATTATTTCCTCATGCCAATCGTTGCCATTGCAACATGTATACTTATCGGTTGGATTGTAAAGCCTAAGACTGTGGTAGATGAAGTCACATACGGCGGAATCAAATTCGGAAGAAAAGGGTTATATATCATTATGGTTAAGTATATTGTTCCGGTGATGCTTTTCTTCTTGTTGTTGCAGGCGCTGGGAATATTTAAGTTATAAGGTATGAAATAAGAAAAGGAGAATGAATATGAAAAAAAGATGTTTGGCTTTATTGACAATGATGGTGATGGCGGTATGTTTAATTGCGTGTTCCGGTGAGGGTGACCGCACAAGTGATGAGGTAACAACGCAGGATGCGGTAGAGACTCCGGCACAGGACAATGCATCTGATGACGCAGCAACACCGGAGCCGGGCGATACAGAAACAGCAGATATGGACAGCGTTTCCATCTTGAGTGATGTCTGGGCAACCTACGGCGAGAATGAAAAGTTCTACGGCATGGGCGGCGATATGAACAATATGGTGGAAAATGCACCGGGACTTTTCAGTCTGGAAGATAAGGAGGCACTTGCAGCGACGCTTCTTGTTCCGGCAGATAGTTCGGACATGATTGACGAGGCGGCTTCTCTTGTGCACGGTATGAACTTGAACATATTTACGGGTGCAGCGTTTCATTTAACAGACCCGGCCAATGCGCAGACATTTGCTGACACAATGAAAAACAGCATTATAAATAACCAGTGGATGTGCGGATCACCGGATCAGTACGTGATATATAAATTGGGTGACGACTATATGGTTGTGGCATTCGGTGCAGTTGATGTGCTCCCGGTGTTTAAAGAGAAATTTACGGCAGTGCACAGCGATGCAGAGGTGGTCGACGAAGGAAATGTAGCACAGTAAGAGGATAATCGGTACTTTAACATAGGAAGTAGTGGTGTACGTTGAGATTTTATTATATTATTTTTAAAAATCTTTTTCTGCTTTTGCTGCGTATTCTCCCGAAGATGAGGAGACTCGCTTCTGCAGAGCCGTTTGATGAGAAAAAAGCATATGAATATTTGCGGAAATTGGTTCGCATTATGAATCGTACCGGTCGCATCCGGACACAGATATTCGGAGAAGAAAATTTGCCGGCAGAGGGCGGTTATATTATGTATCCGAACCATCAGGGCAGATACGATGGTTATGCAGTTGTGCATGGACATGCGCAGCCGTGCAGTGTTGTGATGGATAAAAAACGTTCCTATTTTCCCTTTGTAAGAGAAGTGATTGATATGGTCAAAGGGAAGCGGTTGGAACTTGATAATCTTCGCCAATCGATGACGATTATCAATGAAGTGGCAGAGGAGGTTGCGCAGGGAAGGAGATATATCATTTTTCCGGAAGGCGGATACGACAAAAATAAGAAGAACAGTCTATGGGAGTTCAAATCCGGATGCTTTAAAGCGTCCATGAAATCCCGTGCGACGATTGTTCCGGTTGTATTGATTGACACTTATAAGGCGATGGATATTTCATATCTGGGAACGGTGCGGACACAGGTACATTATTTGGAACCGATTCCTTATGAACAGTACAAAGATATGAAGACAGTAGAAATTGCCAGAATGGTGAAAAAGCGTATACAGGATAAGCTCGATGATATTTTGGCATAAAGTAAATATAAAGCTATTTCAGCGGACATCAAGGTGTCCGCTGTTCTCTTCTCTTTTGCCTTCTTACCCGGTTGATATGTCGTTCAAAATCTCCGCTTCTGAGTAGCTGGGCAAGCACATACTGCTCAAAGGTCGGGACGGTACAGGAATAGAATCCGAGCCGCTCTTTGAAAACCGGAATAAGGTGCTTTGGAAGTACCATGTAAGCAATACGAAGTGAGGATGAGATTGTTTCGGAGAACGTATTCATATAAATTACGTTCTCTTTTTTTGTGTGCGCAAACAGCGTTTCCTCCGCTTTGCGGGAAACGGAAAATTCCGATTCGTAGTCATCTTCGATAAGATAGCGGTTGTTTTCGGCTGCCCATTGCAAATATTCATGTCGCTTGGAGGCGGAGGCGGTAACTCCGCTCGGGAAACTGCGGTAAGGGGTGATGTGAAGTATCTCTGCCCTTGTGTTTTTTAGGGCAAAGCTCTCAATCCCGTCTGTACCGAGAGGCAGCATTTCTACTTTGACGTCGCAGGCCGTGTACACATGTTTAATTTTATGATAGGACGGGGATTCGATCGCATAAATCCGATCGCGTCCGAGAAGAGATGCAATCAGTCCGTACAGATATTCCGATCCGGAACCGATAATAATCTGATTCGTATCAGCGGAAATGCCCCGGCTGCGAAGCAGGTATTTGCGGATTTCTTCCTGCAGGACAAGACACCCCTCGTTCGGTGATTTCTCCAAGATAGCTTCCCCGTAATCGGCGAGAACCTTGCGCATGGTTCTTGCAAGCAGCGGATAAGAAAAATGATGCATCTTCCGGTTGCTAGGCAGAGCGGAAGCAGAAACAGAAACGACAGGTGACAAAGGCGCAGCTTTGGTGTCTGTCGTGGCAGCAAATCCGTCGCCCGGACGAAAAATCACATAGTACCCACTTCGCTGTCTGGATTCCGCATAGCCTTCCTCGCACAGAAGGGCATATGCGTGTTCGGCGGTGATAATGCTCACGCCGGTCTCATCAGCAAGCAACCGTTTGGAAGGAAGTTTGCTTCCGAACGGATAGGCGTTTTGGACAATATCATCCCGGAGTTGGCGATAAAGCTGAAGGTATGCAGGGGATGTGTTTTTTTTCTCAATGGTATATTTCATCTGGTTATATAAAACTCCTTGCTTTTGTTCTTTTTTTAATATCAGATTCATTATAAGTGGTGTGTGTAAAAAAAACAAGGAAAGAAAACTAATTCACAAATTCAAAAATGCCGATATAAATTACATAATTATGGAAAGTTATTCGTTTTCCGGAAATAAAAAGGATTTTAGATTCGGAGGAAGAGGGTTTTATGGTAATACAGCACAATCTATCTGCCATGGGCAGTAATCGTTTTTTAGGGATAAATACAGGAACCCAGGCAAAATACACAGAGAGATTAAGTTCCGGTTACCGGATTAACCGTGCGGCGGATGATGCGGCGGGACTGGCCATTTCCGAAAAAATGCGCCGTCAGATCCGAGGGCTGACACGTGCATCAGAGAATGCGCAGGATGGAATTTCGCTTGTGCAGTCTGCAGAGGGTGCTTTGCAGGAGGTTCACGAGATGTTACAGCGCGGCAACGAGCTTGCAGTGCAGGCGGCTAACGGGACCATGAGTGATTATGACAGGGAGTTGATTGATTTAGAGATACAGCAGTTGAAGGATCAGATTGACCAGACTGCCATGCATACGGTTTTTAATGAAGTGCGACTTTTTCCGGATGGCGGTGATGCACCGGCTGTGACAGGAAATTACCGGTATGAAATCAGTATTAACCTGAAGGATGGTACCCACACGGTGACAAATGCTTCCGGTGTACAGGCGATGGGGCGGTCCACGGATGCGACATCGTCGGGGAGTGCTTTGGCTGATTTGATTGCAAATGAGCTGGTTCCGAATGCGGTGGAAAATATAATGACCACTTTTTCGGCTTTTAGGGGAATGCAAAACGGCGAAGAAGTTATGATAGGACTGGATATCGGAACGATTGACGGAAAAGGTAACACGGCTGCTTTTGCGCAGGTTACGTACACCGGAGCGGGGAGACCGGTTGACTTGAAAATCAAAGTGGATTCTGCGGATTACAGTGACAGTGATGTTACGGGATTTGATCAGGATAAATTAAATGAACTGGAAAGTACGATTGCGCATGAGCTGATGCATACAGTGATGCAGTACAATCTCACAGACGGAATGACAGGACGGACCGGAGATAAATACCCGCAATGGTTTACGGAAGGAACGGCTCAGCTTGCGGGCGGCGGTGCAGACTGGAATGCAAAATTGATAGGGATTGCAAGTTCGTTAACAAGTGCTTCCGATACAAGTCAGGATGCAGCAATCGCCGATTATCTCAATGACTATACGATGGCGGGACGTCCTTACGGGCATGGATATCTGGCGGCGGCTTATTTGGGATATAAAGCGAATACGAGTCTGTCAGGAACCGGTAATTTGACCAATGACTGGGTTACGGTAGGTATGAATCGAATTTTCAGTCAATTGGAAACAAGCAGTTTTGATGATGTAATATTGTCTACTACCGGCTTGACGGAAGCGGATTTAAATAATATGTTTAAAAACGGCGATGCGGATTTAGTGACGTTTGTTCGCAAATTGGCATATGCGACGCAGGATGGTGCGGGCTCGTTTATTACGGGTTCTGTTTCGGATGTCAACATACTTCCGACGACAGCATCACTTGATCAGCCGTTTCAGGTGGATAAAGACAGAATACACATTTTAGGCGGACAGATGGCGGCGTCAAAATCACTTTCACTCCAGGTGGGAGCGGATCAATACCAGACCATAGAGGTAGATTTGTTCCAAATGGATTCTGAGGCGCTCGGAATCAAGGATACCGATGTAAAAACAGCGGAGAATGCCCAGAATGCAATCGGTAGCTTTAAAGATGCGCTTGCAGGCGTCAGCCAGGTGCGAAGTTATTACGGTGCGGTGCAAAACCGGTTGGAGCATACGATTGCCAATCTGGATAATGTTGTGGAGAATACTACGGCAGCAGAGTCCAGAATCCGTGATACGGATATGGCAAAGACAATGGTTGAATATTCCAATCACAGAATATTAACACAGGCGGGACAGTCTATGCTCGCTCAAGCGAATCGACAATCGGAGAGCGTGCTTGGGTTGCTCGGATAATATAAAGGAGAAGGAAGACAATGGGAGCGATACATAACGTTTTTTGCAAAACATGCGGACAGGAATGGGAGTTGTTGACAGGAATGGGAATGCGTCACTTGACACTCAAGGCGGTGGCAGAGTCTTACTCCGAAGATGTTGCGGCGCAGCTTGTTTCGTATGAGAAAGAAAATCCGGATGCGGTGTTTCATTTTTCTTTGCATCCTGCAAAGTGTGATAAATGCAAAAAACTCATGGCAGTGCCTGTGCTGAAAATCAAGGATATAGATAAGGAATATGTCGGGACGTGCGGTTCCTGCGGAGAAGTTCCGGCGTTAATTGATGACTTTGGAACATGTACATGTCCAAATTGCGGAGCGGCTGCATTAAACGTAAACGACATGGGCAGTTGGGACTGATGAAAAAAATATTGACAAATAATAGCAATTATATTAAACTCAAAGCGGTTAGGGGCTTCTAACCGCTGTTTTTTATATATAACCACGGTGAATAGCAAGCAGGAATCGAGGCAAACAATGAATCTGACAGAAGCGAATGTGGGAGAAGAGTATATTATTAAAGATATTGTGACAGACGATGAAGAGCTCAATGCATTTTTGTTTTCGCTGGGCTGTTACAACGGTGAGCCGATTACGGTTATCTCCCGTAAAAGAGGCGGGTGCGTTGTTTCCATCAAAGATGCCAGATACAATATTGATAACGAATTGGCGGCAGCTATTTCTATTTAAGAAGTTTTTTACATAAGAATATAATAGTGATTTTTATAAAGTCACTATTTTTTATAACCATGAGTTAGTTGAGCCTAACAAGAGTTAGCGCTCAAAAGGAGGAGAAATATGAGAATCGCATTAACGGGTAACCCGAACAGCGGAAAAACAACAATGTACAATGCGCTCACAGGAAGAAACGAACGTGTTGGTAACTGGGCCGGTGTAACGGTCGAGAAAAAAGAAAGTCCGATTAAAAAAAGTTTTTATGACGGATCACAGGAACTGGTTGCAGTCGATCTGCCGGGTGCATATTCGATGTCACCGTTCACATCCGAGGAGAGTATCACAAGCGGATATGTGAAAAATGAAAATCCGGACGTGATTATCAACATTGTGGATGCGACAAATTTAAGCCGCAGCCTGTTCTTCACTACGCAGCTTCTTGAGCTCGGTATTCCGGTGGTAGTGGCTCTTAACAAGAGTGATATCAACGAAAAGAAAGAGACAGAAATCGATGAGATGAAATTATCTGAAAAGCTCGGATGTCCGGTTGTGGAAACCGTTTCCACTTCATCAGGAGACAACGGATTAAAGACTGTTGTTGAGAAAGCGGTTTCTTTAGTAGGAACAAGCCAGAAAGCTCCTTACGAGCAGGGCGACATCAATCTGCAGGACAAAGCAGAAGTTGAGGCGGCTGACAGAAAGCGTTTCGAATTTGTAAACGGTATTGTAAAAGAAGTAGAGAAACGTAAAGTTTTCACAAAAGATACAAACAAACAGGACAGCATTGACAAAGTGCTCACACATCCGGTTGTCGGAATTCCGATTTTTGCACTTGTTATGTTCCTTGTGTTCTATATTTCACAGACAACGCTCGGTACATGGATTGCTGACTGGCTGGTAGGCTGGATTGAAACATTCCAGGGATGGGTAGCAGGTCAGGTAGAAGGAGCAGACCCGTTCTTACAGGCACTTTTGGTTGACGGTATCATCGGCGGTGTCGGAGCCGTAGTCGGTTTCCTTCCGCTCGTTATGGTTATGTACTTCCTCATCGCTCTTTTGGAGGATTGCGGATACATGGCGCGTGCGACAGTTGTTCTTGACCCGATTTTCAAAAAAGTAGGTCTTTCCGGTAAATCCGTAATTCCTATGGTTATCGGTACAGGTTGTGCCATCCCGGGTGTTATGGCGGCTCGTACCATCCGTAACGAGAGAGAACGCAGAGCGACAGCAATGCTTACACCGTTTATGCCGTGCGGAGCAAAACTTCCGGTCATCGCACTTTTTGTCGGTGCATTCTTCCCGGAGGCTGCTTGGATCGGTACTTTAATGTACTTTGTAGGTATTCTTTTAATCCTTCTCGGTGCGTTATTAGTAAACAAAATCACAGGACACAAATACAGAAAATCATTCTTTATCATCGAGCTTCCGGAATACAAACTTCCGAGCTTGAAGAGAGCGACACTTTCCATGCTCTCGCGTGGTAAAGCATATATCGTAAAAGCCGGTACGGTTATCCTCGTATGTAATACCGTAGTGCAGATTATGCAGGCGTTCAACTGGCAGCTCCAGGTTGTGGAAGAGGGTATGGAAAGTACATCTATCCTCGCATCTATCGCATCTCCGATTGCAGTGATTTTAGTTCCGATTGTCGGAGTGGCAGCATGGCAGCTTGCAGCAGCAGCCGTAACAGGATTTATCGCAAAAGAAAATGTAGTAGGTACACTTGCAGTTTGTTATGCACTTACAAACTTCATTGATACAGAGGAACTTGCACTTGTCGGTTCGGGCAATGAAGTGGCAGCGGTTATGGGTATCACAAAAGTGGCAGCACTTGCATACCTTATGTTCAATCTCTTCACACCTCCGTGTTTTGCAGCGCTCGGTGCTATGAACTCAGAAATGAAGAGTGCAAAATGGCTTTGGGGCGGTATCGCACTTCAGCTGGGAACAGGATATACCATTGCATTCCTTGTATACCAGATCGGTACCCTCGTGACAACAGGTGCTCTCGGAGCAGGATTTGTAGGCGGACTTATTGCAGTACTCGTTATGGCCTCGATTGTAGTGGCATTGATTGCAAAGACAAACAAGCAGTTTAATGCGGAGTATAAACTGGCTAAGTAGTAATCATTCAGAGCAAAAGAAAGGAGCATGGATATGGCAAATGTCATAGTCGCCGGGGTCGTGGCATTGATTCTCGGTGTGTCAATTACATATATTGTGAAGGCCAAAAAGGCCGGTGTGAAATGCATCGGATGTCCGGCGGGCGGTACATGTTCCGGAAATTGTAACGGAAACTGCAGCGGATGTCATTCTGATGCGGATGTGTAAGAGAAGAATTCCAGGGAGACAAAAAGGGCAAGCGTTTTTCGGATGTATCCGTGACGCTTGCTCTTTGCTTGCTTATTTCTTTGTACGTGCAGTTTTTACTTTGGACCAGGAAGAATAGTATTTCTTGCCGCTTACTGTTTTGTAGGTACGCATTCTGACGTAATAGGTCTTTTTTGCTTTCAGCTTTTTGATGGTGATACTCTTGGCTGAATTCTTTTTGATCGTCACAGTTTTTGTTTTACCTTTGAAGTTTTTATCGGTAGAGTACTGAATTTGGTAACCGGTTGTCTGGCTGGTTCTCTTTTTCCAAGTGACTTTGATTCCCTTTGATACACCTTTCACTTTTGTGAGGGAGGTGGATTTCGGTAATATTTTAAACTTTTCGGTAAAAGTACCGGAGTACTTATCGTTCATTTTTACCGTAACGGTAGCTGTGCCGACTTTTTTGTTATTTTTGTAAGACACAGAATAGTATTTAGCAATGATAATATTTCCTGCGCTGTCATATACCACAACCTGCGGGCGCTGTGAGCCACCGCTGTAAGCTACGGAAACAAAAGAAATTTTTACGGTTTCCGGCTTGTAGATGGTCTCGTTGCTAACCTCCTGACCGCAGACGGAACATTTTCCGACGATCTTTCCGTTTTCGGATTTGCTTGCCTGGGTTGTGGTGTTTGTTACTGTATGGTTACTTGTTTTTACTACTTTGAAAGTGTAGTCGATGTTGGAAGGAACACCGTTAGTAAAACGATTGCCCGTATAAACGCTGAAGTATATCGTGTCCCCTTGCTTAAATCCGATTTCGGGAGAAGCGCTTGTAGTCAGTGAAAACTTAGGGCTGTTGTTTCCGCCGATAAACTTCATCATTTTGTTATCGTTGTTTGCTGAGTATGCATGTATGCCCCAACCACCGTTGATATCTGTGATTTTTTCGTCGACAGGTTTCATGTAAACAGTATAATGACCGCTTTCCGGAATGGTGAGCTTAAAGTAATCTTCATCGCCGGTCAGGGTGCCCATTCCGTATTTGTTGTCCGTGTGGATATTTCCTTTATATTCTTTGCCAAGTGAAATTGAGGTGGCTGTTTCTATTGAATCATTATCTTCCTGTTCCCATTCACCCGCGATGACATTGTCAACGGTAATGGTATAAGGGACGTTGGAAGGGGTGCTGGAAGCATAATCGTTCGGATGACCGGGACTGACTTCAATATACAATTTGGAGCCGACAGAGCCCGGGATGATGCAGGAAGAAGCAGGAGCTTCAATGCGTGCATCTCCGCCGCCAAAGCGATAATAAAGGGTGGAAGTATCGTTCAGATAAAGGTTAACGGACCAGCCCGAATGTACTTCGCCGGTTCCGAATTCGTAGTCGAAATTTACTTGTGCATAGCCGCGCTCGGTGATAGTCGTGACATACCAGTCTCTATCTTGTACTGCTGTCAGTGAACCGGAACCGGTGTATGGATTCCAGATCATACCGGACACGGCCTGGTTGACTGCAATAACGTCAGCCGTCTCGGCTGTTCCGTTGTTATCTGCGTCCTCCACATCGGTTTCTGCCGTGACAGGTGTGCTGCTTCCTGCAAATGCAGTCAGTGACATTGCCGCTGTCATACAAGCTGTCAAAAGTAATGTCAGTAGTTTTTTCCTCATAAGTGTATTCTCCTTCCCGTAAGTACATATATATGCGAAGATTATACCATGAAACTCTTTTAGAAAAAAGGAAATATGGATATTTCCTTTCCGAAAAGTTATGCTATAATAGAGAATAGTTAATCTTAGGAAAAAGGAGAACAGAAATGTTAGATATCGGATTTTATGAAAGATTTCATGAGCTCGTTGCAGGGCTGGATGAGAATACAGAGTACACGGCAGATGAAATGTTTGCCAAACTGGAGGCGATTCGTAGCAGCGAGCCGGTTGTGTACAATATCGAGACGACCAACCGTTGCAATATGCGTTGCAATATGTGTCCGAGAACGACGATGATGACACGTTGCAACGAGGACATCGACCGTGAGACATTTTTAAATGTAGTGGATCAGATTCGTCCGCACACAGAGGAAGAGTGGGCCAAATGGAAAGCGTTTTGCGAGAAAACCTATGGAATTTATGAGGATGAGATGAGCGAGAACCATTTCTTCTTATATATTATTCCAAAGGTAATCCAGCTGCACGGCTACGGCGATCCGCTTCTTGATGTGCATATGGGCGAGTATGTAAAGATTCTTCACGAAAAGGGATTTTACTCTTATTTCAGCTGCAATCCGGCGAATATCAATCTTGAGAGAACTTACGAGATGCTGGACAACGGTCTTGACTACATCAAATATTCCATCGAAAGCGTGGATGATGAACTGCATAAACAGGTGCGCGGACAGGCTTCCAACTTTACGGAAAGTTATGAGAAGATCAAGCAGGTGCTCAAATACAAAGAGGAAAAAGGACTTAACACAACTGTCGTAATTACGATGCTTGATTTGAATCGTACACACCAGAAAGAAGATTTCGACAAACTTCTCGATGCGTTCAAGGATCTCGATGTTTATATTTACCTCAAGAGTGAGGATTGCCAGTGGTATCGAAAAGATTTCCATGGAACGAATTCTATCCACTGGTCCGAGATTTGCAAGCATCCTTGGATGACTATGACCATCAAGTCCAACGGCGAAGCTACCATGTGTATGGAAGATTTCAATAATGAAATCGTGTTCGGTGACACCAATACACAGAGTCTCAAAGAAATCTGGGAGGGTGAACCGTACGAGAAATTCCGTTACCAGCACTTATTTGCTAAGGACAAGATCAAATGTGTCGGCGAGTGCGACATGAAACTGATGGGCGACTGCTACAAGATTGTGTAAAATTATGGCATGTATAAAAAAGACAAAAACCCTTCGGGCATATTTGGCGAAATTTATACTCCGGCTTTCTATTTTTGCCGGAGTATTTTTGCTGTACATTATGAATAAACCATTGATGTTTGAACTGATGACCCAGCCGGTTATGATGGGGATTACGCCGCTTCACGTTCTTTGGTTTATTTTTATGTTTATGATGATCCGTCATATTTTTCCGACGGAAACTCTTTCTATGGCATTCCGCAAGGCGGAAAAGAAAAAATACGATGAGGTGACCGACTATTCGCCGGCGGAGCTTCTGACCTTTGTGAAGGAGCAGAATGCAAGGGCATGGATTGTCATGCTTATCTGGCTTGTTTTTAATGCGGTGTTCGGCGTTCTGTATCTGTACGGAATTATGGATGAAGCGGATCTTTTGATGCTGACCGTCTTCTATTTTTTGAGTGATTATATTTGCATTCTGTTTTTCTGCCCGTTCCAGAGCTTTATTATGAAAAACAGATGCTGTGTCAATTGCCGGATTTATGACTGGGGGCATTTCATGATGTTCACACCGATGCTGTTTATCCGCAATTTTTACAGTTGGAGTCTGTTTTTTACGGCCTGTATCGTGCTGATCAAGTGGGAAGTGATCTATGCGCGTCATCCGGAGCGGTTCTTTTACGGCTCCAATAAAAATCTTCAGTGTGCAAATTGCAAGGACAAGATTTGCCAGCTGAAGAAGGTGGTAAAGTAGTGTCGTTTGTTGTCTGTGTGGGGTGAGATGATGAGAATAGCCGTGATTTCAGATACGCACAATTTGCTCCGCGAGGAAGTAAAAGAGTACATAAAGGATTGCGATGCGATTCTTCATGCGGGGGATATATGCAGGCCGGATATTTATGGGGAACTTGCATCGCTCGGAAAGCCGCTGTATGCGGTGCGGGGCAATAATGACGGGGAATGGGCGGTTGAAAAGGGGATTCCGGATTGTTTGGATATAGAGCTTGACGGATGGCGTATTTTTATGGTGCACGACCGCCGGGATATTCCAAAGGAAGTATTGTCAGACGGCGGATATGATTTGGTCGTGTTCGGACATTCCCATAAATATGAGACGTTTTCTGTAGGGGAAACACTTTTTCTGAATCCGGGAAGCTGCGGACCGGTGCGGTTCCGCCTGCCTGTAACGATGGCGATTGTGGAGATTGGTGCTGCGGAGATGCAGGTGTCCTCCGCTTCCGTACAGAAGGTGGAACTTGGCGCAAGAACCCCATCTCTTAGCGGAGCAGATAAGGAGTTCTCTGATCGTGAAATTTCGCCCGGCGAGATGAAAACACTGGTCACCGCTGTGGTGAAAGATATTAAGAAAAATAAAAGTGCTGTGCAGATCGCAAAAAAGCATCGGATCAGTTTGGAACTGTCTGAGCAGATTTGCAGACTTTACCTAACCCACCCGGGTGTTTCGGTGGATGGGATTTTGGGGAAGATGGGGATGTAAGACCAAGTTGCGGATGGAAATAATGTGTTTGGAACAACAGGCAGGTATATTGCCTGTTTTCTTTTTGCTCTAATTCGATAAAAGGCGGCGATAAATGCAAAAAGCATCGAATCAGCATGAAGCTGTTCGATGCAAATTTGCCGCTTTTATCGGACATACCTTGATACATTGGTAGCAATAAACACATTTACTCTCATCGACTTGGGGATATTCAAATCCTTCTTCGTCTTCTGTCATAGATATAGCTTTTGTCGGACAGATAGCATAACAGGCTGTACATCCACAACACTCTTCTTTTCTTCTATACAAAACAGGTATTTTTTCCATGTCACTCATCTCCTTTCATAATCGGAAATCCGAGCATCATCGCTGTTCCTTCTTTTTTGCACAAAATGTGCATTGCGCTTATGAATTTTTTCGTCTGGTTTGTTTTAAAAAATTATACACCATATTTTTCTGTAATATAGCTAAATGGCTTGCTACTGAAATCGCTCCAAAACTGTTCTCGATTCAGAGGTTTTGGGTATGGAGCTTTTAAGGATTGTTGCATGCTATCTTCTATGTTAGTCTTTTTTATAATCAAGTTATCTTTCACATAATTAAGATATTCTTCACCTTTTTCATTGTTGACTAGAACTAAAGATACTCCCTTATCATCATCAAATTCCGGTGCTGCCACCTCTATTTTCCAATAATCTGCAATTGATATATCTCCGGATCGTATAACTGATTTGTAGGGACATTCATAACAGCTTGGACGTAAAACCGTATGCCGATAAAAAAGGTTTTTAAAAATTTCGCTACTAACATATTGACCATTATCAAATTTCAAAGTTTCTACATGGGCACGCCATCCAAAATCTTTCTTGTTTCTAAAATCTGCATCAACAATTTTCGCATTTTCTCTGCTTTCATGCCAAAGCAAGTACTTGTTCCAGACTTTTCCGCTAGGTGCTCCGTGGCAAACGACATCCACGCATATTAGGTTAGGATACTGCTTGCCGAGAAATTGTTTCAGTCCTGCCACTTGACACGGTGTTCCTGAAAAAAGAACTTTTTTGTTTGCGTTCAGGTCTTGCTCTACATCTTTGAACGTATCTCCTAGTCTGCTCTGGATATATTTTGAGCCTCGCATATGATCTCGTTCTGACACATTGTCTGCGCGGACATGTATAGCCTCAAACTTTTCGTTCAAAACACATCCGTAAACTACTCCATTGTCTAACAATATCTTGTCCGACAATGCAGTAAAAACCCCTCCCGATCTGGATGCTGCTACTATTGATTCATCTTTATGTTTTACCGCATATACTTTGGGTTGCTGCCAGTTCATTACATCATTCCTCCTTTTAGAGTAACACAGATACTCCGATTTTAAAATTATCTAAAAATGGTCAATCCCGCTGAAAAAGGTCTCTTGTATATACTTTGTTTTTTACATCATCCAGCACATCTTCATACCGGTTTGCAATGATGCAGTCGGACATGGTTTTAAAATTGTCCAAATTGTTTACGACTTTGCTGCCGAAAAATGTAGATCCGTCTTCCAAAGCCGGTTCGTAAATGATGATGGCAGCGCCTTTTGCTTTAATGCGTTTCATAATTCCCTGAATAGATGATTGTCGGAAATTGTCAGAATTTGATTTCATTGTCAGACGATAAACGCCGATAGTCACGTCTTTTTCGTATGCTGCATTGTAGGAAGTTGATTCTGTATAATCATAATATCCTGCGATGGAAAGTATGCGATCCGCAATGAAATCTTTTCTTGTCCGGTTGGCTTCTACAATCGCAGACATCATATTTTGCGGTACATCACTGTAGTTTGCCAAAAGCTGTTTCGTATCTTTTGGCAGACAGTATCCGCCATATCCAAAAGAAGGATTGTTGTAATGCTGGCCAATGCGCGGATCCAGACACACACCGTCAATGATTTCTTTCGTATTTAATCCCTTTGATTCTGCATAAGTATCCAGCTCGTTAAAGTAGCTGACACGAAGAGCCAGATATGTATTTGCGAAAAGCTTCACGGCTTCTGCTTCGGCCAAACCCATAATTAAGGTTTGGACATCCGGCTTTAATGAGGCGTTCTTTAAGAGAGAAGCGAATTGCTGCGCAGCTTTTGTCATTTCGACAGATTCTTTCGGGCATCCGACAATAATGCGTGACGGATATAAATTATCATAGAGTGCACGTGATTCGCGCAAAAACTCCGGACTGAACAGAATTCGATTTGTGCCGTATTTTTTGTGCAGAGATTCTGTGTATCCGACCGGAATGGTAGATTTAATCACCATGACTGCTGTTGAACCTACACTCAATGCAAGATCTATGACAGATTCCACCAAAGAGGTATCAAAATAGTTTTTTTGCGGATTATAGTTTGTCGGTGTAGAAATAACAATAAAATCGGCGTCTTTATAGGCGGATGCAGCATCCAACGTTGCAGTCAGATTCAACTGCCTTGTGCTGAGATATTCTTCCAATTCCCTGTCCTGAATCGGAGACATTCGGTTGTTGATTTTTTCTATTTTTTCCGGGATGACATCAACGGCGACAACTTCGTTTTGCTGCGCCAAAAGTACCGCAAGTGACATGCCGACATATCCGGTTCCTGCAATTGCAATTTTCATTGATTTGCTCCTTTGGATTACAATTCTTGTTTTTTTATTATACAACTATTTTGGGGGTAATGCTATAAATTGTTTGCGCTTTTGGGAGTTTTCCGGTGCTTGACAACTTTATGAAAAAAAGTCAGAATGAAGTTAAATATTTACTCGATTAATGAGGAGAAAGAGTCCGAGGAGGACCGGCTATGGAAAATAAACCACTGGTGTCTATTGTGATGCCTACTTATAACAGAGGATATATTATAGAAAAAGCAATTTTGAGTGCTGTTTCCCAAACGTATGCTAATTGGGAACTGATTATTGTTGATGATGCATCCACCGATGAGACAGAGTCAGTCGTGGCCGGAATTCGGGATGACAGAATTCGTTACGTAAAAAATGAAATTAACCGGGGGGCTAATTTTTCCAGAAACCGAGGTTGTAGTTTGGCAAAAGGGGATTATTTGGCTTTTTTGGACAGCGATAACTATTGGGGAAAAGAAATGCTGGAAAGTCAAATGGAGCTATTGGTGCCATCTTCTGCGAAGGTAGGATTTGTATTTTGCAGAGTGCGTTTTCAACAATTTGACAAGCCGTTAGAAGAGGGAAAAGTTGTTCCAAGAGAGCAATTTGACAGTGGACAAATAAATAGGATACTTCCTTATGGAAATATGATTGATATGAATACAGTTGTAATGAAGAAAGAGGCTTTTTGCAAAGTAAACGGATTTGACGAGGAAATGCCGAGACTTCAGGACTATGAGCTGTTTCTGCGCTTGGTGCTTATGTATGATTATAAAGTGCTTTATAATCCGCAGGTGCTTGATACCAATGTGATACAGGGAAACAGTATATCTATGAATATGTCCAAATTGGAAAAGGCGGTTCTTTTGTTGCTGAAAAAATATGCAGCGTATTTTTCGGAAACAGCTTTGCACAGATGGATTTGGGAGTTGATTTGCGGAGTTCCAGATGAAGAAGCAAAAGAATCTGTCGTACAAAAAATCATGGGTATAAAAGAAATTCCGGGTGAACATTTGATTAACAGACAAAAATTTGTTGAGGATTTTAAGAAAAAAAGCGGCCGAATATATGTGTATGGAATGGGCGAGCGAACCCAAAGAGCTTTGCCTTATCTCGGCGATTTTTTTGCTTATTTGGTATCTGATGGGCACAAAGGACAGGATGGGAACAAACCGATTTTTGCTTTCTCGGAAGCGGATATCGCTCCGGAGGACGGGATTATTCTTTGTCTGGATACTTTAAATCTTGCAGAAGTTATACCACTTTTGGAAAATAAGGGACATACGAATTATATATGTTTGTAACGTGGAGAAGAAAATGAAAATGGAAGAAGCATTGCGTCTCGAACGTAAGGAAAAAGACAAATTCAAACAATATTATGAGCTTATGGTGCTTTGGATGAGAAGACAGAGACAAGGTGCTTCCGTAGGGGATTATATATTGGGAAAAGGTTTTGACAGTGTAGGTATCTATGGCAAAGGGCTGCTGGGGGAGATGCTGTTTCAAGAATTGCAGGAGTGTGGGCGGTTAGAAGTTAAATGCTGTATTGACATGAATAAGAACGATTGCGGAATATTTCCTGAAGTAATCACGCCGGAGGAGATTTCAAGAGATAACGCGCCACAGGTCATTATTGTGACTCCGTTTTTGGAATATGCAAGTATACGGAACGATTTGTCCCAAAGATGTGATGCCATGATTTTATCTTTGGAAGATGTGATTTATTTTTGCGGAAAAAAGGACTGAGGATGCAGATTATGAGAATCGGAATTCTTACGTATTTCAGAAATTATAATAACGGTGCTTTTTTACAAGCATATGCGTTATCTTCGTACTTGAAAAAGCTTCATTGTGAATGGACGGTAGAAGTTGTAGATTTTCAAATGGAAAAGGAAGTGAACTTTCATGCCCGCAATTTGAATAATATACGACGCCGAATGAAGGGGGAAGAAATTGTTTATCGGGAGAATTTTGATCGTACGTTAAACAATCTGCCGCTTTCGAAGGAGAAAATTGTAACCGACGATCCGATGGAATTAAAATTATTTTTGGACCATCATTATGATGTGGTTGTAGTCGGAAGCGATGAAATATGGAAAACTGATAGCTTCCGGGGATTTCCGACACCGTTTTGGTGTAACTTCCCTTTAGAAAATTGTCTGAAAGTGTCCTATGCAGCATCCTCCCGGTGCAACGTAAATAAGATGAAGCAAAAGGATATAGATTATATAAAAAATGCATTGCGGGATTTTGCGTATATCGGGTTGCGTGATCAGACTACTTTTGATGCGTTTGAGAAGTTGGGTGTTGATAATTTACATATTAATTGTGATCCGACATTTACACTTGATATTTCCTATGATAGAGAAGCATTTATGGCGGAAATGCGACAGAGATATCCGTTGTCCGATAAGAAAATAATCGGAGTGATTATGCAGGACGAGCGATATGCACGAAAATTAAAGGAAGTGTGCGGAGCGGAGTATCAGATAGTTTCTCTCTATTTTGAAAATCGCACTGCGGATATCAGTATGCAGGAACTGGGGCCGTTTGAGTGGGTAAAAATGATAGGGTGCTGTGATTTTGTCGTGACGCAGATGTTTCACGGAACTGTTTTTTCGGTTTTAAACGGTGTCAATTTTTTGGCGGTAGACAGAGAAAAAGAAGGAAAAATCACTTGTCTTTTAAGAGAGTTAGGCATGAAAGATCATGGTGTGGTTATGGAAGACAAATGGGACACGTTGTATAATGTGGTACATAAAGTGAAAACGTGTATGAAACAGACGCAGGATTTTGAAAGCTGCATTTTAAATGAGAGGAAAAAAATAGACGGGTTTGTGGCTTATCTGGAAGAGATGGCAAAGATGTGTGGGAGTGAAGCTAAATGTATGATGTAGCAATATGGGGAACCGGAACGGAATATAATAAACATCTGACGCTGATTCAATATTTTGAAAGTAAGCAGGAAATTTCGGTAAAGGTTGTTTTTTCGGGGGAAAAAACATCTGAATATATGGATGGATTTCGTGTTTGTTCCAAAGAAGAAATAAGAAACTATCATTTTGATTATTGTTTGGTCGCTATATCAAATTTCGAAAGTTTATTCCGTGAAGCTGTAACTATTGGGATTCCGATAGAAAAGCTTGTGCCGGTCAGAGTGCTGGCTATTCCGTATTTTAATTTTGAAACGTATATCAGATTAAAAGAGAGTAGGGTGACAATAATATCCCGTAATTGTTGGGCGGGTTTGTGTTATCATCGGCTTGGATTGCCGTTTTTATCACCGACGATTAATCTTTTTTTTAAGGATGATGATTTCAACAAGTTTGCGATGGATTTGGAAGGATATTTATCTTGTCCTTTAACTTTTGACGGTATCAGATATGACGGAAAGATCGGCAGAGAATATCCGGTCGGGAAATTAGAAGATGTATATGTTCACTTTAACCACTATACAGATTTTGAAGAAGCAAAACTTGCATGGGAACGGAGAAAAGCTCTTGTTAACATGGAAAATGTTTTAGTGATATCAAGTACGACGTCAGAAAAAAATGCGATGGAATTTGAAGGATTGCCGTATGATAAAAAATTTGTCTTTGTACCGAAACAACTGGGGAGGATAAACAATGCTTATATTCCGCTGGATTGGGAAAGTGAAAAAGATGGAATAACGATAGGTATGTATTCGAATGGAGTAGCGAGTGGAAAATTAAGCGTTTTTGATATATTTGCTTTGTTAAATGGTGAAAAAAAGGCACGCACAAAGTAATAGGATGTTTGTTGACAGAAAACTTGTTGGTGATTTATAATATTTCTAACCCTATTGCATAAAAAATAGAAAAAATTTTAAAGAGGGGGGTTAAAATATTATCGAAACTGTCCGATAATATTTCTGTAAACTAAGTGAAAGGTGGTATGAGTCGTGTCAAACCAAACGACAGATGAACAAGTCAGTAGTCAGTCTGAGGAGAAAAAAGAGGAGAAGAAAAAATCGCCTCTTGTTATCGTGATTGTCGTTGCTGCCATTGTGATTTGTGTTTTGGTCGGTGTGATTGTTTATTTGCTGAATCGCAGCGATGCAGAGCCGGAAGTGGTGCATGATAATGTGATTACTCCTGACAATGTCGAAGAGGTGGTTGATCAGATGGAGGCTGAAGAAAAAGTCCCTGTCGGTTCTTACGAAGTATCCATGAATTTGGACTGGGTATTCCCGGATGGAAATACTGCTTCTACAAATGCTTTTGTGGAAAACAGTACTGCGAATACTAATACAGTTTATTTCACGCTTACCAAGAAGGACGGCGGCGAACAGATTTATCGTTCTCCTTATCTGACCGTTGGAAGTCATATTGAGAACTTTAAACTGGACACCGCTTTGACGAAGGGTACATATGATGTCATTATAACTTATCATCTGGTGGATGATGACTTCAATGAGTTGCGTTCTGTTTCCATGTACATGACGATTACCGTCGAAAATTAAATTTTTCAAGGAGGAAAAAAGGATGAAAAAGAATTTCAAAAAGTTTGTTGCAGTTTTAACTGCTACTACACTCTTACTCTCCACTTCAATGTTTGCTTTTGCTGCTGAGTCAGAAGACGGCGTTACTTCAGCAGGTGGTACAGTAAGCGGTAACGGAACGGTAGAAGATTACCTTAACAAGGATGTTTTCAAAGTAGTTCTTCCGACTGTTTCAGATGTTGACTTTACAATTGACCCACAGGGACTTTTAGGCGTTGCGAATGAGGATGCATACACACTTGGAGCAGGTGCTGTATACTTTACAAATGTCAGCGACAACACCACATACTCAAATACAAGTGATGCAATCGCAGTTGGTAACAAGAGTTCTTATGATGTTGATGTTAACTTAACAGTTAACTTGACAGCAGCAGAAGGTATCACAATGGTTGATTCTGCAGATGATCTTGAGGATGCAACAGTTCCTTCTCTCTATCTTGCAATCGCAGAAGAAGATGATGCTGCAGCTACAGCACTTACAGAAGCTGAAACAGTATTGTCTACAAAAGTTGTAGAGGGTATTGATGAGGCAGAGAATGCGTATGAAATCAAAGCATCAGGAGATGCTGCCAATGGATACACATATGAATATGTGCTTAATCCGGCTTATGACGGACCGGTTGCTAAAGCTTCTTACAAATTGACAGGTGCTTGTGATACAACAGCTGATTGGTCAGAAGTAAAAGACCTTTCTGTTAAAGCTGATCTTGTATGGTCTGTAGTGAAACATGAAGAAGGTGTTAAAGCTACACCTGCAAAGCTTAGTGCGAGTGTAATGTCTACAACAATTACAGGTCTTGCTGAGGGTGTTACATTGACTTCGGTTGATTATATCAAAACGGATGGAACGGTATCCGCATTGACAAAGGGTAGTCACTATACCTTCTCAAATGGAACATTTACAGCTTTGAAAGAAGCACATGTTGATTCGACAAAAGTGGGATGCAAATTTAGACTGAAATTTAGTGATAGTACAAAATTAGACATCTCGGTTGCCGCAGCAAATTAATTTTAAAATAATGGATTAAAGATTTGGTTTAGATACGATGGCCTTGCAGATTGCTCTGCAAGGCCATGTGTCTTTTACAGAGATGCCATTGTAAAAAGAAAAAGATGGATGAATTATATACTAAAGAAACTGCGGAAAACATCCGATATATTAATAAGACTATGGGAAAGGATGCCCGCATATGAGAAAAGAACAAAAAGAGTCTGCAATTGAATTTGTAGGGCTATTAAAAACAGCACAGGAGCATGTCAAAGAACTGCTTAAAAAGCAGGCGTATGCGACTGTGCTTGATTTATTGCAGCAATGTCAGCAGGGGGCCATACAAATTGGAACTATGATTGAAGAGACAGAAGGAGACGATTCTGCCATAGTAAAAATGCTGGAGCAATACTGTGAAGTGGTTTATGAATTGTTTGAGATTGTTTCTACGATAGAAAAAGAGGAAATAACGAAGAATGCTGAGGCAGAACTATTACTTGGAAAAATGGGAGAGATGTTGGTCGGTTTGGAACGTGACATGGAAGCAGAACTTGTCGTGCGTAAGCAGATTGTTTTTCTTCCGTACAAAGCATCTATGTGGGATTCGCTGGAAAGCATCTGGGAAGCTGCAAAAAATGATCCGGACTTTGATGTGGCAGTAGTTCCGATTCCTTATTATGATAAAAATCCGGATGGTTCATTTAAGACAGAGCACTATGAAGGGGAGCTTTTTCCGGAATATGTGAAGGTTACAGATTACCGAACATATCCACTGGAAGAGATTCGTCCGGATGTGGTTTACATTCACAATCCGTATGATCACTGTAATTATGTTACCAGTGTGCATCCGAGATTCTATTCATTTGAATTAAAGAAATACACAGATAAACTTGTCTATGTTCCTTATTATTCTTCTTCTGGAGGAATGGGAGACGGACAGGCTCTTTGTAGTGCATATGAGCATGCGGATTTTTTGGTGACACAGTCAGAATCGTATATTGATTATTATGATCCAAGTGTTCCGCGTGAAAAAATTTTACCATTCGGATCTCCAAAGTTTGATAAAACTTTGCGGCTGTGTAATCATCCGCCCATGTCTCCTGAGCAATGGGAGAAGAAGATGGCGGGAAAGAAGGTTTATTTCTTTAATACCAGTATATCGGGAATGCTTGCGGATACCCGAAGATTCCTGCTAAAAATGGAATATGTATTCAAATGTTTTTCGGGAAGAGAGGATGCTTGTATTCTGTGGCGCCCACACCCGCTTTTGGAATCGACATTCGATTCTATGCGCAAGGAATATCGTCCTGTTTATGATAGTTTAAAACGCTATTTTTTAAACCAAAATCTCGGTATTTATGATGATACGCCTGATATCGAAAAGACGATTGCTCTTTGCGACGCCTACATAGGAGATGCAGGTTCGTCGGTAATTTCTTTGTTTGGATTAGCGGGAAAACCAATTTTTATTCTCAATAATTTTTTGTCTGCGCCTCCCGGGAAGGATGACTGGAGAGGGGAAGTTGTAAAACCGGTGCTTGGAGATGGCAATGATATGTGGCAGGTGACGAAGGGGAATCAACTATATTATTCGTCAGGAAATGATTACACCTATGAGTATTATTGTGATTTATCGGAATATTCCGGCGGAGATTATTATATGAGGGCATTCGGAATCGGTGATAAAGTGTGTGTTTGTCCGAAATATGCGCAGGATTTGTTGATAGTAAAAGAACATAAGGTTATAAAGCGGATTGGACTTAGAATGTATGGGCGACGGGAAGCGGATTTTTTGCCTGCGTTGCAAAAGGATAACTATTTATTTTTGATTTCGACAAGATATCCGGCCATTGTGCGGTATGATGCAGAAACAAACAAGCTGGATTATATAAACGGTTATAATGATATTTATAGACAGATTGTGGATGGGCAATTGAGAAGGGGAGCTTATTGTTTGTGGGATAACTACCTGCTTATAGCATCTCCGACAGAAAATTTGGTGCTGGCGATTGATACTGAAAGTTTAGAGGTGCAGATTCTTACCACCGGGGTAGAAAATCAGGGTGGTTGCGCATTCATGATTCCGAGGGGAGAAGAGGTGTGGATGCTTCCTATTGATGGAAAAAAGGTGGTATGTTGGAAGCCTGCTTCGGGCGAGGCAAAGGAGTATGAGATAGATATTGAAGAATTAAAATGTTATCGGAAACCGCATGGTTTTGAATGGAATGTGCGACCGTTCAGTGGTGCAATGTTTGCGGGGAATAAAGTTATTTTATCTCCTTATTGGGCTAATATGTTCGTGTGTCTGGATATAGAAACCGGCAAGGCGGAAGAGTGGATACCGGGCAGAGAATTTGTGAAGAATGAGAAAACGGGATATTTGACTTCGCGGTTTATAGGGAAATTTCTTCCGCAGATAAAACCGGATGAATGTATGTATTACAGCGAAACAAGAAGAAGATTGTACAAGGTAGATGCTGAGAGTGGACAGTTTAAGGAGATAGAGATTACATATAATGTGGATGAACTGCGTGACCACGAACCGGGATTTTCTCGCCATTCCCAGTGGCTGCAATATTGCGCTATGGAAAATGCTTTCCATACACTTCCGGATTTTCTGGATGGCAAAGTATGCGGAAAACCATTTGATAAAGAAGCGCAAATTGAAGCATTCCGTACGGTGGCGGCTGGAGGCGACGGAAAAACAGGGGAGAGGATACATCATTTTATCAAGAAGCAACTATAGGCAGGAGAGCGGCGGAGAAAGCAGATGGAAAAAGCAAACAGAGCGGGCTACAAGCTCACGGAAGAAGAACTGAAGGAATTGCAGAGTATCGAAGTGGAGATGATGGAAGAAATCCACAGAGTCTGCGTAAAGTGCGGAATTAAATATTGCATGTCGGCGGGAACTCAGCTCGGGGCAGTGAGACATAAAGGATTTATTCCGTGGGATGACGATGCGGATATCGCTTTTTTGCGCCCGGAATATGAAAAGTTCCGCGAAGCCTGTGAGACGGAATTGGACAAGGAACGGTTTTATTTTCAGGATTATCGTAATACGCCGGGGTATCGCTGGGGCTACGGTAAGATTCGCCGGAAAGGAACGGAGTTTGTGAGACTGAATCAGGAACATATGCCTTACGGACAGGAGGTGTTCGTTGATATTATGCCTTATGACAATGTTCCGGATGGTTATATCGCAAGGAAATGGCATACTTTCCGTTGCTTTTTGTACCGTAAGTGCTTTTATTCTGAAGTCGGTCGTATACAGGAAAAAGGGATTAAAAAAGTTATTTATGGCTTACTTAGCAGAATTCCGGAAAAGCAGCTTTATAATTCATTTACAGCTTTTACAAAGAAGTGTAACCGCAAAGAAAATACAAAAAGAATACGCATTTTATCGATTCCGGTACCGGGGAAAGAGGGAGGATATCTTCGCAGTTGTTTCGAGAATCTTGTTCCGACGGAATATGAAGGAAAGATGTTTATGGGTATGAAAGACTATGACTCTTATCTTTCTTACAAATACGGAGATTATATGAAATTGCCTCCGGTGGAGAAAAGAGAAGTACATCCGGTTTCAAAATTAAAACTTCTAAAGGCTGGAGAAAGAGGGTATGACAGATGAAAAAGAAAGTTATCGGATATACAGCGGGGACTTTTGATATGTTCCATATCGGGCATCTTAATTTGATTAAAAATGCCAAATCCAGATGTGATTATCTGGTTGTAGGTGTCAATTCCGACCGTCTGGTAGAAGAATATAAAGGAAAACGTGTGGTTGTTCCGATTGAGGAGCGGATGGAGATTATAAGGGCACTCCGTTTTGTGGATGACGTAGTCTGTGTGGATTCGCTGGATAAAAAAATTGCATGGAATCAAATGCATTATGATCTTCTTTTTATCGGAGATGATTGGAAAGGAAATCCCAGATGGGAAGCTACGGCGAAAGAGATGAAGGAGCTGGGTGTGGAGACCATCTTCCTCCCGCATACGGAAGGAACAAACTCCACATTGCTTCGTGAGAAATTGGTGGAATATTAGCCGGAAAGGAAAAAGCATGGAAAAGAAACAACCGGATTTGTCGGTTATTATACCTTTATATAATGCGATGGAGACGTTGGATCGTTGTCTTTTCAATATTTTAGAGGATAAGGATACTTCGCTGGAGGTGATTCTTGTCGATGACAGTTCCACGGATGATACGCTTTTGTTGT
This sequence comes from Lachnospiraceae bacterium, assembly GCA_045535935.1. Taxonomy (GTDB): domain Bacteria; phylum Bacillota; class Clostridia; order Lachnospirales; family Lachnospiraceae; genus SVFI01. The sequence continues at coordinate 31,678 of JAZSMO010000020.1, forward strand.
GCAGAGAATATGCGAAAAAGGACAATCGGATCCGTCTTGCGACACGGCCGAATGGGGGCGTGGCGGCTGCACGTAACACCGGTCTTGCGATGGCGACGGGAGCTTATGTTACTTTCGTAGATCAGGATGATTGGATAGAACCCGAGACATACATGGTTTCCGTAGGAGCAGCAAAAAAACAGGATGCGGATATGGTGGTTTTTAACTATACAAAGGATACGGGAAAAAGTGTTGAATATATGAGGAATCGGGGGCAGATTCCTTCTTTCATACAAGACAGAAATGCGCTTGTCAAATATGCATTCTTTCGTGAAGAATACCGAGGATATGCAGCTTATGTGTGGAATAAGATATTCCGCAGAAGTTATTTGATGAGAAATCGAATTACCTTTGAGGATGGTCTGCGCAGAGGGGATGATATTGTTTTTTATTCTAAGGTGGCAGCGTTTAATCCGAAAACCTGTTACATTGATGCGGATTATTATCATTACGTGCAGAGAGAGGATTCCATTACGCACACGATGACGGCAGACAATGTGGAAAGACTTGGGGAGATATTGACCGGATATGAGAGTGCTATAGAAGTGCTGGAGCAAAACGGTGTTTCACAGGAAGCACTTGATTACATGAGATGCTTTTATGTATTTCATGCAAGTGTATTGTATGAACTTGCAAGAGGGCATGGACTTGTGGAGTATTGCAGAATTTATCAAAAGGAAATGAGCCGATATCTCGCGCAGTACAAGGCGCAGAATGCAGCCTATGCGGATAGAATCAAGTCTGTGGAGCGTCTGATTGAAGAAGAAGTATGAAAGGAAGTAAAGGGGGACTAAGGATGAAAGTGATTTTATTGGCGGCGGGAAAAGGAACAAGAATTTCGCGAATGATTGAGGACGTTCCGAAATCGACATTACCGGTAGCGGGAAAGCCGTTGATTCGGCGAACGGTGGAAATATTTTGCGAGAGGGGGATCCAGTGTGTGGTGTGTACCGGATACCAAAGAGAAAAGATTGAGGAAGCCTTGGCGGGTATGCCTGTTACATATTATTACAATCCTTTTTATAACATCACCAACAGCTTGGCAAGTCTTTGGTTTGCACAGCAAGAGATGGATGAGGAAGATGTGCTGATTATGAATTCCGATGTGTATTTTGAACCTGAGATTTTGGATATGGTATTACGGGATGAAAGAGAAAATGTGGTGGCAATAGACAAAACGCGAACGGCAGTAGGAGATTATTTCTTTAAGACTACGGATAACGGATGCATTTCCAAATACGGGAAGGAACTACCTTTGAAAGAGAGAAGTTGCGAATATGTCGGAATTGCTAAAATTACCAAGGAATTTATGCCGGTATTTAGGGAGCGGCTGAATTTGTTGGTGAACAGTCAAAAATATAATTTCTGGTGGGAGAATGTTCTTTATTCTTTTACGGATAAAGGAGAAAGAGATATTTACACGATAGATGTAAATGGATTGTTCTGGGCAGAGATTGATTTCTTTGATGATTATGAACGTATATTGAAATTTGTGGAAAAGAAAGAAGAGGGCGGCAACACTCCGTAAGGATTGGTGAAAAAGGAAATGAGTAGAATTGTTCTTTTTGGTACAGGTGCATACTATCGTAAGTTTAAAGCGATGCGTTTCGTGGAAGATGAAGTGGTAGGATTGATTGATAATAATAAGGCATTGTGGGGACAAATGTTAGATGGCATGGCTGTAAATGCGCCGGATAAACTGAGGGAAATGTCTTATGACTATATTATTCTTTTGAGTGCAAAAGCTTATGAAATGAAAGATCAATTGTCAAAAATGGATATTCCGGATGCACATATGTTGTATCTGGAAGAGTATCGTGCCATGAGAACGGAAGACAAAATATCTGTTTTTTGCCCTTCTTTTGCGTCTTTTGGCGAAAAGGCAGAGAGAGGGGGAGTTTTGTTTGTTTCAACGGATTTGGATTACAACGGAGGCACCATTGCTGTGCTCTATGCGGCGATGGTGCTACAAAGCAGGGGGTATCGAGTGGCACTGTCTGCGCCGGACGGAAATAAGGATTTTATTCGAGAAGTAACAGAGAGGGGGATAACAGTGTGTCTGTCACCGCTTCTGCCGGAAGTAAGTAGTGCATTTTGCGAATGGATGGCTTCTTTTGATGTGGTTTTTGTTAATGTGTTCCAAATGCTCGTGACAGCGTGTGAGATTAGCATAAAAAAACCGACAATCTGGTGGATTCATGAATGCAGTCACAAATATGATGGGCATTATGAGAGAACAAAACGGATATATAAAGGATATGACGATGTTTCCAAAATGGAGAAGGTTTGTATTGTAGCGGTCAGTGAGATTGCAAAGAATAATTTCAATTATTTCTATCCAAATCGAATCAGAGAATGTTTGGCGTATGGGATTCCGGACGAAAGGAAGCAGGACTTTGCTCCGTTGTCTTTAAAAGACAAGGTGATACTGGCTGTGATTGGAACTATGTCGGTGAGAAAAAATCAAAAAGTATTATTGAATGCCTTTAAACAGCTACCGGTTGAAGTGGCACAACAATTGGAGATTCGATTTATCGGAGATTGCAATACGCAATACGGGATGGAAGTGCAGGCGGAGGCAAAAGGACTTCCGCAGATTAAATTTTTGGGAGTGATGAACCGACAGGAATTGGCAGAGGAGTTCAGTGATATTGATGTGCTTGTTTGTTCCTCTCTGGAGGAAACAATGTCCATTACTGTAACGGAAGGCATGATGTTTGGGAAAATATGTCTTGTGTCCCGGAATACAGGAATGGCGAAGTATATTACAGAAGGTCAAAATGGTTATGTATTCCGTGCGGAAGATGAGCGGGAATTGGCGAAGAAGATTTCGAATCTTATATTGAAAAGGCATGAGTGGGAAACGGTAAAGAAAAGCGCACGTGAGACATATGAAAAGAATTTTTCTATGGAGGTTTTTGGTAACCGTCTGGAGGAACTAATCAGGAAGGTCGGAGTTTAGTATATGAATGATGTAAAAATAATCAGTATGTATTTGCCACAATTTCATAGGGTAGAAGAAAATGATCTGTGGTGGGGAGAAGGATTTACAGAATGGACAACGGTGAAAAATGCTGAGAGTTTATTTGGAGGACATGAGCAGCCAAAGATACCTTTGAATGAAAACTATTACAATCTTCTTGATAAAGATACATTGAGATGGCAGGCGGAATTGATGCATACCTATGGTGTAGATGCACAGTGTATGTATCATTACTGGTTTAAAGATGGAAGGAAAATATTAGAAAAACCGGCAGAGCTTTTATTGAGTAATCCGGACATAAATATGCCGTTTTGTTTTTGTTGGGCCAATGAGACATGGGCAAGAACGTGGAGTGTAGCGGGAAATAAGAATTCTTGGGCGCCTGCATTTGAAAGCAAAGAAACAAATTTAGATGACGGAATTTTGCTGGAGCAGGAGTACGGAGAAGAGGACGACTGGAAAAAGCATTTTGAATATTTGCTTCCTTTCTTTTGTGATGAGCGATACGTCAAAATAGATGGAAAGCCTCTTTTTGTTATATATAAAGCATCGTTAGTGTTCTGTTTGGAGGAAATGGCAGAGAAGTGGAACCAATGGGCGCAAAAAGCAGGACTGTCCGGAATTTATCTGATAGGCGCAAATGTGAATCAGAAGAATATTTCTTGTTTGAATAAAGTTTTGTACCATGAGCCGAGTTGTACATTGGGTGTCAAGTATTCAGTTGGAAGAGGATTGAGTTTGGACTATGGCACGTTGTGTAAAAATTCGTTGTTATACAGAGGGAAACATGAGAATTGTGCCTATGGAGGATTTGTGGGGTTTGACGATACGCCACGCAGAGGGCGCGGTGGACTTGCGGTGGTTGATTCTACACCGCTGTTGTTTCGCGATTATCTCATGGCTTTGATTTCAAAGAATGTTTCCTGTGGTAATAATTTGATTTTTCTGAATGCATGGAATGAGTGGGGAGAGGGGATGTATTTGGAACCGGATGAAAAAAACGGATATGATTTTTTGGAAGCACTTGCTTATGCCAAGGGACATTACCTGGATGAGAAGAAAGGGAGTAATCCTTTTTCGATAAAAACAGATGATTTGTTAAATGAAATTGGCAGTTTGACACAAGCCAATGCATTATATCATAGTTATTGGCGGATTTTGGACAGATGGCTAAGCCAAAAGGAGCAAGGAAAGCATTTGGAAGATCTGTTGAGTCGAAAAAATATATCTGAAATAGCTGTTTACGGAATGGGGATATTGGGTAAACATTTGATTTGTGAGTTAGATGGTGGAAATATCTGTGTTAAATATGGCATTGACAGGAAAGCACGCGTAATGCACGAAAAGATACCTATTTACATGCCGGAGGATGGTTTGCCAGAAGTGCAAGCTGTGATTGTGACGGTTCCGGGGATATATGAAGAAGTGAAAAAAATGATGCTGGAAAAGGAAATTGAAATGGTATTGTCCCTGGAAGATGTGATATGGGAGTGGTAAAGGTAATGTTGGAAGTTGCGATACGTAAGCGTGTTATACAAGGAGAAAAATTATGTATTACATCAACCCTTACATAAAAGATTTATACCGGGTTAAATTTCATGACAAAAGAGAAGGCGTCTTACGCCTTGATATGAATGAAAGTCCTATGGGGCTTCCGGCAGAATTTGTGGAGAAAGTGAAAGAAAAGATTACGCCGGAATATCTTTCCATGTATCCGGAAAAAGATGAGCTGGCAGATCTTCTTGCGAAGCATAACGGGCTGAAAGTGGATAACATTTCTATCACAGACGGATCGGATGAGGCGATGCGGCTGATTTTCCAGTGCTTCGGTGAAGCAGGAAAAGAAGTGCTGACGGTGTTTCCGACGTTTGAGATGTATGATGTTTACAGCAAAATGTTCGGAATGAAGCATGTGGAAGTGGCCTATGATGATGATTTTGAGGTATCGGCGGTCGAGATACTGGAGTGCATCGGAGAGCAAACCTCTCTGGTGATTCTTCTCAATCCGAACAGTCCGATCGGAACAGCCTTTTCGCAGGATAAGATGGAACAGATTATAAAAAAGGCAGCGGAAAACGGTGCAGTTGTTGTGGTGGATGAGGCTTACCACTATTACATGGAAGACACGGTTATGCCATTGACAGAGATATACGACAATCTGCTTGTGCTCCGGACGTTTTCAAAGCTCTGTGCCATTGCAGGATTGCGCATCGGCTATGTGGCAGGAAATGCGACACTGATTCATTATATAGACAATGCGCAGTCTACCTTCAATGTCAACAATGTTGCCATCCTCTTTGCCAAGGAGATTATGCAGGCGCCGGGGCTTTTAGAGCAGCTGCGCGGGCAGTGGAAAGAAGGGCATGACTACACCTTGCAGGCCCTGCGTGCAATGGGGTACCGTGTCTGCAGCGGCTACGGAAACTATATCTTGTTCTTTCCGAACCGGGATTCGAAAGAAGTCATTGCAGCGATGAAGGAAAAGGATGTCTGGGTGCGCGATTACGGACGGGGACTTTTGAAGGGCTGGATCAGGGTGTCCACCGGCGACAAACAGAGCATGGAGCGGTTTGTTCGGGCGCTTGAGCAGGCGGATAAAATATGAGAAAATATTTCTTGACATAGTTTGCGTTTTGGCTATAATCATAAACATATCATTCCGCATCTGCATTTTGCAGGTGCGGAGTCAATTTACATTCTATTTGTTCTTATTATTCTATTATCACTATTTTCCAAGTAAAAAAATACATGAAAGAGGAGGTCTGTTTTTGGCGGAAAAAGATATACATGAAAAGAGGCTCGAAGATTACAATGATGTCTTTGCAGATATTTATAATACACTGCTGTTCGGAGAAAAATACCTGGAAGATGAAAAATTGAGTCCGGGACCGACAACATCTGTCTACAAAGCAGAAATGGGCGAAATTGCGGAGCAGTTTCGTGATGTATTGAAAATGTACGAAAGTGGCAGTTTGGGGCTTGTGTCGCTTGGTATCGAAAATCAAACCGGGGAAGATAAAATTATGCCGGTCCGGGTGATGGGATATGATTATGGTAATTATCGGGGGATGATAAATAATGGAGAAGAGATTACACCGGTCACAACCATAGTGTTAAATTTTGGCGAAAAACGCTGGAGTAAGGCGAAAAGTCTTCACGAAATGATGCGTATTCCGGAGAAGATGAAAAATTACGTGCAGGATTATAAAATACGGGTTTACGATATCGCTTTTTTGAGTGATAATATAATCGAAGAATTTAAAAGTGATTTTAAAATTGTGGCACGGTTTTTTAAAGATAGAAGACTTGGAAAAAATGAAGTCATGAAGGATGCAAATGCGAAAATCCGTCATGTGGAAGCGGTGCTTGATCTTTTTTCTGTTTTCACGAAAGACGAAAGTTATCGCAGGGCATATTCGGATGCGATAAAGCAAATGGAAGAGAATGGGGAGGAAGTAGATATGTGTTATATTGCGCAGGGTTTGATAAATGAAGGAATGGAGAAGGGGATAGAGAAGGGAATAGAGAAGGGATTAGAAGCCCTTGTGAAAACTCTCAAAACATATGTTTCGGATTTTAAGGAATTATATAAAACAGTTACAGCGAACGAAACATACGCTCATGTGACAGAGGAACAGGTGAGAATATATTTTGAGGGAGAAAAATAGACATGCCACAATTTATCATATCGCTACTAACTTTGGATGGCAACATCCTTTTATACATACAGGAAAATCTGCGGAGTGAGTTTTTGACTCCGCTTTTTCGATTTATCACCACATCGGGAAACAGCGGACTCATATGGATTGCAATAACCTGCTTTTTGCTGGCGTTTAAGAGAACACGTAAGGTCGGCGTGATGTGTGCAATATCGCTTATATTATCGCTTCTTTTTACCAACCTTTTGATTAAACCTCTGGTGGCGCGGACGCGCCCTTATGAGCTGATCGAGGGGCTGAACATACTCATTGCAAAACCACATGACTTTTCCTTTCCGTCCGGGCATTCCAGTGCAGCATTTGCAGCGGCCTTTGTGATGTTTCGAAAACTTCCGAAAAAAGTCGGGATCCCGGCGCTCGCATATGCATTCCTTATGGCATTTTCCCGCCTGTACCTCGGGGTTCACTACCCAACCGATGTCCTTGCCGGTATCCTGCTCGGAATCCTCTACGCCACTGCGGCCATATGGCTCGCAGATCGGATTTTTGATAATTATATGAGGGAAGAAAGTTAAATTCATTTTGTTGTATATTAAGAAGAGGCATATTATTTTGTGAACGCCCTTGAAAGACGTCGGTCCTTAGCGAGGCATCGCCGAGCTTAGTACCGCTACGTCTTTCACGGAGTGAAAACGTGCGTGAATAAAATAATATGCCTCTTTCAATAAAAAATAAAATAAAGTTATGATTTTTTTCTAAAGTAATTCCCAAAACATCCGATAAATAAAGTATAAAACCCATGGAAGGAGGAGTATTATGCGTATAGATGCTTATACTCAGGTAACGCAGCTTTATAACAACACAAAGGTAAAAAGTGCTGCAAAGCCAACCAGAGCCGGTTTTTCAGATGCTGTTCAAATTTCCAATGCAGGAAAAGATTTTCAGGTAGCTAAGAAGGCAGTTGCTTCTGCTTCTGACATCAGAGAAGATGTGATAGCTCCGATTAAAACAGCAGTGCAGAATGGAACGTATGATGTTTCTGCAAGTGATTTTGCAGACAAACTGTTAGAAAAATACAGTTCGATTCTCGGATAGTGGAGGCATGATCTAAACATCATGCTTCCCTGTCAAAACCGGGGAAGATTTTAAAAGAAATGAGGAAATACCAGTGGCAAGTTTAATGGAGACGTTAATGGATATCCTGGAACAAGAGAATACGGAATACAAAGAGCTGCTGGAATTATCCATGAAAAAGACACGTATCATTGTAGCTAATGATGTCGTGTCGCTTTCTGCCATCACGGAAGAGGAGCAGAAACAAGTGGATCGCATCAATGCTCTCGACAAAAAAAGAGAAGAAGCGATGCGCGATATCGCCAACGTAATGAACATGGACGTTCAAACCTTAAAGCTTGGCAAAATCATAGAGATGCTTGCGGGAAGACCTGCGGAACAAAAGCGTCTTGCAGAAGTCAAGGATGCACTTCACGAGACAACGAGAAATATGGCCAGAATCAATGCACAGAACAAAGAGCTTTTGGAAAATGCATTGGAACTGGTAGAGTTTGACCTGAATCTTGTGCGGGGCTTGAAAGCAGCACCGGAAACGGCAGAATATAACCGCGGTGCACTCAGCGCCGGGAACCTGATGGGAGTGCCATCCGGAAGATTTGATGCCAAACAATAGTAGCGAGGTGATCACATGTCATTATTTGGAAGTTTATATGTCGGCGCGTCCGGTTTGCAGACGGGACAAAATGCGTTGAACACGGTTGCACACAACCTGTCCAATGCAGATACCGTAGGTTTCACCAGACAGCAGACTTTATTGAGTGATAGACAGTATAATACTTTATCCGTAAATCCGAAAGCGGTAGCGAACCAGCAGACGGGACTCGGTGTTTGCTATGCGGATGTGAGACAGGTAAGAGACTATTTCCTGGATCAGACCTACCGGAGAGAATCCGGCCGTAGTGCATTTTACGAAGTATCATACAATACATTGACTGAAGTAGAGACTCTTCTTGGTGAATTGGAAGGAGAGTCTTTTAGTAATTCATTGAACAATCTTTGGGAGGCGGTGCAGGAGCTTGCAAAACAGCCGGCCAGCTCGGTAACACAGGGTCTTTTGATCCAGAGAGCCAGCCAGTTCGTGGAACAGGCCTCCAATGTATACGGTGCGCTTTCCAATTATCAGGACAATTTAAATGTGCAGTTGAGAGGCGAAGTGGATAAAATCAACGGATATGCAGATCGTCTTTTCCAGCTGAACAATGACATTATTCGTATTGAGGCCGCCGGCGTGGAAAAAGCCAACGACCTTCGTGATGAAAGAAACAAAATCTTAGACGAATTAGGAAAATTGGGAAATATCGATTACACGGAGGATCTGGAAGGCGGAGTGACCGTGAAATTTGAAGGTCACGTGCTTGTAAACCGTGCCATGACATTTAAAATCGGTATGGATGTGAATGAGGAGACCGGATTTTACACTCCGTTCTGGCAGTCAGATGCCAAAAAGATATATCAGGAAGACGGAACCTTCAAGTATCAGATAGATAACTGCAAAGTGTACGATATGATGCAGACGATTTCGACTGAGGCGAATACAGATATCGGTAGTCTCAAGGGAATGCTTCTTGCAAGAGGAACGCACAGAGCGGATTACACAGATCTTCTGGATGCGGAAAAATACAATGATGAGGTTTCTTCCTCTATTTTGATGAATGTGGAAGCAGAGTTTGATAACCTGATTCACAATATTATCACCAAGATTAATGAAGTGCTGGAAAATGCAGCGATCAAAGAGGGCGGTACCTATCTTCGCAATGAGGACGGTACCATCATCCAGCTGTTTGAACGAATCGGAAGTGATGAGTACGATGCTGCAGGCAATCTGATTCGTGAAGACTTGACGCCGGGAAAAGAAAATACATTATTTACCGTTGCGAATCTTGTGGTAAATCCGGATCTGGTGAAAGAACCGACCAAACTCGGATTTATCAAAATGGATGCAAAGGAAGATTATGAGACGGCAGCTGAGTTGCAGAAGGTATTTGAGACAGAAGATTATACGCTCAATCCAAATGTGACGACAAAGACAAATCTGGTGGATTACTATTCCAGTATTGTCAGCCAGGTGGCCAACACCGGATCCGTGTTTAACAGTATTTATACGAATGAACAGGCGACTGTGGATTCCACAGAATATGCAAGACAGCAGATTGTCGGTGTGTCTGACGATGAAGAGTTAAACAACATGATTAAATTCCAGAATGCTTACAATGCATCCAGCCGTTATATCAACGTGATTGACGAGATGCTGGAGCATATTCTTAACACACTCGGAGTATAGGAGAGGAGGTATTTAGATGGGTTCTACTTTTTTTGGATTAAATATAGCATATACAGGACTTACAGCAGCTAATGCTGCGCTGAATACCACCGGTAACAATATTGCCAATGTAGAAACGGAAGGCTATTCGAGACAGACAGTGACGCAGCAGGCCAGCGATGCGCTTCGCACTTACACGACCTACGGATGCTCCGGTTCGGGTGTAGATACGATTTCCATTGATCGAAACAGAGATGCTTTTTACGATTTTAAGTATTGGAACAATAATAACAAAATCGGTGAGTACGAAGAAAAACAGTATTACATGCAGCAGATTGAAGATTTGTTCAGCGATGATAAGACGATTAAGGGATTTACAAGCATCTTCAATGATATGTTCAGTGCACTTGCAGAAGTACAGAAGAACGCCGGTGATGCCACAACCAAATCTCAGTTTATCGGTTTTGCCAACAATCTTGCGTATTATTTTAATACGGTGGCTGAAAATTTAGAAAAGATGCAGTTGGACGTCAATCAGGAAATCAAAAATAAGGTGGATGAGATTAATTCTTATGCCAGAGAGATTGCATCTCTGAATCAGCAGATCAATGTCATTGAGTTGACGGGCACTACGGCCAATGAGCTTCGCGACCAGAGAGACCTTTTGGTCGACAAGCTTTCCATGGTAACCAATGTCGAAGTGAAGGAAACACCGATTATCGATGCAAATAACGGAAAAGATACCGGTGCAAAGCGTTACATCGTGCAGATTGCAGGCGGACAGATTCTGGTGGATACCGGTGAGTATCATGAGCTGGAGTGTGTAGCCAGAGCGAATTACGAAGCGACAAATCAGTCGGATGCACTCGGACTTTTTGATATTAAGTGGAAAAACGGAAACGATTTCTATATGTCCAGCACCTTGATCGGCGGACAGCTTCAGGGGCTTATCGCAATGCGTGACGGAAATAACGGGGAGAATTTTAAAGGCGTTGTTTCCGCGATTGAGAAAAATGCAGATACCGGCAAAAACGAAGTGACGGTTGACGTGACAGCGGATTATCTCAGGGATTTAAATAAATGTACCCTTTCAGATGACGGCGGACTGATGCAAATCGGTAACCAGCAGTTCTATTATGACACATTTAAAGTGGTTTATGATGATAACGGTGACATTACGCAGTATATCTTTGAAATCAGCGATGATCTTGCGAAAAATGCATCACAGCCGAACACAAGTCGTATTGATAAAGATGTTGAGGTCGGTCAGGCAATCGATTATCAGGGTATCCCTTATTATCAGGAACAGCTCAACGAGTGGGTGCGTACTTTTGCCGAAGCTTTTAACAAGATTCTGACACAGGATGGGGCTGTGGATGGTTACGGAAATGATCCGGATGTACTGTTTGTGGCAAATGAAGCGACGGACGTTACCCAGAGAAAGTTCCTCGATTCCAGAAATAAAGTGGCAGGAACGCCGATTGCCAGCACAGACGATACTTACTATTATCTGACAGCATCCAATTTTGCAATCAATAAAGAAATGCTGGAAGATTCCGAGTTGTTTGCGACGCATACAGGAAAAGGAGCGGGGCAGGAAGCGTACGATGTCATTGATGATCTCAATGATCTCCGCACCAACAAAGATGTGATGAGTTTCCGCGGATGTAATGCGGGTGACTTCCTGCAGTGTATTCTTTCCGATATTTCTTTGAATGCCAGCAGCGCCAATTCGTTCTATGCCAGCTATCAGAATATCGGAGCGACAATCGATACACAGCGACTTTCCATCAGCGGCGTGGATACAGATGAAGAATCCCTTAATCTCGTGCAGTTCCAGCATGCGTATAATCTGGCTTCCCAGATGATACAGGTTTTGACGGAAGTTTATGACAGATTGATTCTTCAGACAGGTGTTTAGTAAGTAGCCCAAACAGCCGATATATAGGTTGAGAGTTTTAATATAAGACCGGAGGTTACCTATGAGAATAACGAATAAGATTATTTCACAAAATTCGATTACCAATATTAATAACAATAAGATTTTGGAAGATAAATTCAATACGCAGCTTGCGACAGGTTCCAAAATCAATCGTCCTTCGGATGATCCGGTGGTTGCGATCCGTGCACTTCGCCTCCGCACCAACTTAAATCAGGTCAGTCAGTATTACACCAAAAATATTCCGGATGCAGAATCCTGGCTGGATATTACAGAAAGTGCCATCAGCACAGTCATTGAGATTGTGACGGACATGTATTCCAACTGTACGCAGGGTGCGGCCGGTTTCCAGACGCCGGATGACAGAGATAAAATTCTTGATAATCTGAAGGCGCTCCAGCAGGAAGTGTATGCGACAGGTGATGCGGATTATGCGGGTAGATTTGTGTTTACAGGTTACAGAACTGACACTTCTCTTACCTTCGGTGTAGAGACAGAAAAAGAATACAAGATTACGGAGCAGTTGACAGCAGACAGTTTAGATGAAATTACATATGTAGATGTTGCCAAGCTGGATACCATGACAGAGACCAATGCGGAAGGGCTCGGAACTATGGAGCAGGAGATTAGTACTAATCAGGTGTACCGCATGCGGTTGGCTTATGAGAATTGTTCGCCGGACACGGTACCGCAGATTTCGTTCTACAATGCGGATGGTGAGCTGACAACATTTGAACCGGCGGTTATCTCGTTGAATGATACAACGCAGGATCCGTATTTGGCGGTCGAAGGAATGGTGGAAGCGGCGGTATATATTCCGGAGACGGGTGAAATCATTTTGGATGAGAATACATACAAAGCACTGAAAGCAGTAATCGATGACCCTGCTACCGATGTGGATGAGGGCGAAATCCGTGTTACATATGAAAAGAGTGAATTTGCCAAAAGTGATATACGTCCGGAGCACTATTTCTACTGCGAATCGGATGGCATTACATACAATGAAGGGTATCTGACCGGTGCAACCGACGATAATTCCAATCAGTTTATCTCTTACGATGTGGGATTTAATCAGGATGTCAGAGTTAACACATTGGCAAGTGAATTGTTCTCAACGGATCTTTCGCGTGATGTGGATGATCTCATCAATGCGGTAGAAGATGTAAAAGCCATGGAAGAGAACATCGCCACATTGGAGACGATGATAAAAAATGATCCGGACAATCAGGAGCTTAAAGATCGTCTGGCAGCAGCAAAGAAGGCAAACACTTTCCTGACAGACAAAATGCAAAAGTTGTTCGAAACGAATATTACAAATATGCAGGGGCATTTAGATCTTGCAAACACAGCGCTTACGGCAACGGGTAACAGAAGTTCGAGAGTGGAGCTTGTATCGAACCGTTTGGCGAAACAGGAAGTGAACTTCAAAACCTTATCTTCACAGAACGAAGATGTGGATCTGACGGAAGTAGCGGTTACTCTGTCAAGTGTGGAACTGGCTTATCAGGCGGCGCTGATGGCAACAGGAAAGATTTCGCAGACGACGCTTTTGAACTACTTGTAAAAGATGTCTGCTGAATAAAAACATAGAAAAGGAGAAAAGGGTATGGAAGTAAATACAAGAATTTTCGGACTTATCGATATCGAGGATGACAAATTAATTCACTTTGTAAACGGTATTGTGGGATTTCCGGAGCTTACAGATTTTGCGTTGATTCATGACACGGAAAAACAGGGAGGTATTCAGTGGCTGCAGTCTATGCAGGAGCCGCAGTTTGCGATTCCTGTGATGAATCCGCTTGATGTGTTGGATAATTATAATCCGCAGGTCGAAGATGAACTTTTGAAACCAATCGGAGGTTTGGATCCGGACAATATGCTTGTGCTTGTTACGGTAGCTGTTCCGAGCGATCTTACGAAGATGAGCGTGAATTTGCGCGGACCGATTGTAATCAATGCAGATAACAGAAAGGCTTGCCAGGTAATTACCGAAGGGGATGATTATCAGGTGAAATTCCCGATTTACGATATTATCAAGAGCAGAAAGGCGGGTGAATGATATGCTGGCATTGACACGTAAAAAAGGCGAGGCACTCGTGATTAATAATAATATCGAAATTACGATTCTTGAAGTGAAAGGGGATCAGGTGAAGATTGGTATAGCAGCACCGAAGGAAGTGCCGGTATATCGCAAGGAAGTATATCTTCAGATTCAGGAAGCAAACAAAGAGGCAATGCAGGTGTCCGGTTTGGATGCACTCAAAGACCTCTTCTAGCAAAATTTTACGTTTTCTTGTGAAAAAAGGTTAATTTCCTATTTATTTTTGACGATAGATAAGTTAAAGTATAAGTAGGTAACTTTATTTTTCACATGGAGGTGGATATTATGGCAATTGAACCAATTGGAAGTATGATGACACTGCAGGCACAAGCTATGAAACCTGTAGAGCCAGTCAAACCGGTTGCTGAGAGCACGGATGCGATCGCACTGGAATCAGGAGCTAAGCTGGATGCTATGACGCAGGGGATTGCGCGCGTTCAGGAGTCCGAGGGAGAGTCTTCCGGACAGAATGGTGCGTATGGTAATCAGAATCAGCCGTCAAACGAACAGCTGAAAAAAGCGGTGGATCAGATGAATAAAAAGATGGAGAATTCAGAAGCTGTCTTTGGTTTTCATGATGATACCAACCGTGTAACAATTAAAATCGTGGACAAAGACACCAAAAAAGTAATTAAGGAACTACCACCGGAAAAGACGCTGGATATGATAGCAAAAGTGTGGGAGATGGCAGGTATTCTTGTTGATGAAAAGCGATAGGAGGCAGAGAATATGACGATTCGAATCACGGGTATGAACTCCGGGCTCGATACAGAAAGCATTATTTCTGAACTCGTTTCTGCCCAGAGTACCAAAAAGAACAGCCTGGTAAAGGCGCAGACCAAGCTTTCGTGGAAGATGGATGCTTGGAAAACATTAAATAGTAAAATTTACAATCTGTATTCCTCTACACTTAGCAATATGCGTTTTTCTTCTGCATATACACAGAAGAAGACCACTGTGTCCAACACATCGATTGCATCGGTGGTTGCCAGCGCAGAAGCGACGGACGGAGTACAGACATTAAAGATTAATTCGCTTGCTAAGTCAGGATATCTGACAGGTGCAGAGCTTGAAGGAGTTTCTACCACAACTAAGTTATCCGATCTTGCAGGAATCGGCGAGGACGAAGCCGTGAGCTTGAAAGTGAAGCTCGGTGATGGAACCGAAACAGACATTTCTTTGACAGGCGCAAGCAAAGTCAGCGATGTGGTTGCCAAGTTAAAAGAAGCGGGAATCAATGCAAACTTCGATGCAAAGAATCAGCGTTTCTTTGTAAGTGCAAAAGAGACGGGTCTGGATGCAGAGTTTTCTCTGACAGCACAGGATGCGGAAGGCAATACAACAGACAATGGGCTTAAAGTTCTCTCTGCACTCGGTATTTTAACGAGTGAAGCAGATGAAAATGCATCAAAAGGTGCGGTCAGTGCAGAGTTTCAGGCGCAGCTTGACCGTTTGGGATTGTCCCTTTCCACCGATAAGGCGGACGGAGGAGCGACTCGCATCAAAGCACAGGATGCAGAGATTGTTTTGAACGGTGCGACGTTTACATCTTCCGACAATAGTTTTGAAATCAACGGACTCACCATTACGGCCCTGCAGGAGTCAGACGAAGAAGTAACCCTTACGACGGGTAATGACTATGATGGCATTTATGATACAATTAAGAATTTCCTGAAAGGTTACAATGAGCTGGTCAATGAGATGGATTCTCTCTATAACGCAGCATCTTCCAAGGGATATGAACCGCTTACTTCCGAGGAAAAGGATGCTATGAGTGAGAGTGAAATTGAGGATTGGGAGAAGAAGATCAAAGATTCCCTGCTCAGAAGAGACTCAACGCTCGACAGTATTGCGGATGCAATGCAGAATGCAATGGCAGGAGCCATCGAGATCGGCGGAGAAAAATATTATCTCTCCAGCTTTGGTATCAATACACTGGGATATTTTACGGCAGCTGAAAATGAAAAGCATGCATATCATATCGACGGTGATCCGGATGATACCTCAACATCAGGCAAGACAGATAAGTTAAAAGCGGCTATCATCAATGATCCTGAGACGGTTATGAAATTCTTCCAGGAACTCAGCAACAAGCTCTATACAACGCTGGGAGACAAGATGTCGGCGACCGAGATGCGCAGTGTTTACAAAGTGTACAACGACAAGCAGATGCAGTCAGAGTACGACGCATACAAGGATGAAATCGAAGAGCAGGAAGAAAAAATTACAGATTTCGAGGACAAATGGTATAAAAAATTCAGTGCCATGGAAGTGGCGATGGCCAAATTGGAATCCAAGACCAATGCGATTTCCGGTCTGTTAGGATAAGGAGAAAGAGATGGCATTACCAAATGCATATGCGCAGTATGCGCAGTATAACACGAACAAAATATTGACAGCTTCTCCGGCGGAACTTACATTGATGCTCTATGACGGTGCGATTAAGTTTTGTAATATCGCAATCATGGGAATTGAGCAGAAAGATATACAGAAGGCCAATGACAATATCAAAAAGGTGCAACGTATAATAGAAGAGTTCCGTGCGACACTTGATATGAAATATCCGGTGGCACAGGATTTTGAGAGAGTATATGTGTATCTGCTTGAGCGTCTTTTGGAAGCGAATATCAAAAAGGATAAAGAGATATTAGAAGAGGTGAATACGCATCTTCGTTCTATGAGAGATACTTGGAAGGAAGTTATGAAAAGAGCGAAATAGTTAGGAGACGGCGATGGAAAAACAGTATTTACCTATTATGATACAAAGTCTCGAAAAAAAGATCGGGATTTTGGATCAGATTATAACAAAGAATAAAGAACAGACAGAAATACTGAATGATCCGGACATGAAATGGGATGATTTTGATGCCAATGCGAATCAAAAGATGGATTTGATTGGCGAGATGGAAAAGCTGGACGATGGATTTGAGGAGCTCTTTGACAGAGTGAAAGAAGAACTTCAGAGCCCGGCCGGCAAAGACAAACATGCGCAGTCTATTATCAGAATGCAGGAGCTGATCGGACAGATTACGGAGCGCAGCGCTTCCATTCAGGCACAGGAGGCTCGCAATAAGACACTTGTGGAGCAGTATTTCCGTCAGAGCAGAGAGGCGATCCGAAAAGGGAGAACGTCCTCCAAGGTGGCTATGGACTATTACAAAAGTATGAGCCAGGGCGCCTATGCAAGTCCGTTTTTCCTGGACAGCAAAAAATAAAAAATTTTTTTAAAAAAGGTATTAATATTTTCGGATTTACTCCGATATATAATACAAGTAAAACAAATACTTATTAACCAAGAAAAAGAGTCAAACGGAGCGTACGGCCGGGAACATTCTTTTTCGTCGATGATCACCAAGGATGGTGACATGCAAATTCAAGGAGGAAATAATATGGTAGTACAGCACAATCTTACAGCAATGAACTCTAACAGAATGTTAGGAATCACAACAAGCGTTCAGGCAAAATCGACAGAGAAATTATCTTCAGGTTATAGAATTAACCGTGCAGCAGATGATGCAGCAGGGTTAGCTATTTCTGAAAAAATGAGACGTCAGATCAGAGGTCTTACACAGGCCAGCACAAATGCACAGGATGGTATCTCTTGTGTGCAGACAGCTGAAGGTGCTCTTGCAGAAGTGCACGACATGTTACAGCGTATGAACGAACTTGCAGTTCAGGCAGCAAACGGTACACAGACATCTGCAGACCGTTCTTACATCAACTCAGAGATTCAGGCTCTTACATCAGAAATCAACCGTGTAGCTTCAACAACTACATTCAACGAGCAGAATCTTCTTGATGGAACATTCACAGACAAAGGTCTTCAGGTTGGTGCAGAAGCTAATCAGATTATCTCATTCTCTATCGGATCTATCACAGCAGAAGGTATCGGTATTAACGGTATCACTGTAGGCGGCGTGGATGACACAAATGCACAGGATGCGATCACAATGATCAAAGCTGCTCTGAAACAGGTATCTCAGCAGAGATCTGACCTTGGTGCGATCCAGAACAGATTAGAGCACACAATCAAGAACCTTGATAACGTAGTAGAAAATACTACAGCAGCTGAATCACAGATTCGTGATACAGATATGGCTTCTGAAATGGTTAAGTTCTCCAACAACAACATCCTCGCTCAGGCAGGACAGGCGATGTTGGCACAGGCTAACCAGACAAATCAGGGTGTATTATCAATCCTCGGCTAATTGCCAATATAGGATTCGTAGTAAGAAAACTACCAAAGGGACCGGTTATCCGGTCCCTTTTTCGTTGGTATAAACATTGTTTTTAAAAAAATAAAAAAATTAAAAAAAGGGGTTAAGTTATTCCAAAATCCTCCGATATATAATACAAGTAAAACAAATAAGTGTCAGGAAGACACTTGGTTGCTACATAATAACACATTAAGGAAAAATAAAAACGGAACGGAGTTCCGTCATCAAGGAGGAAAATTATATGGTAGTACAGCACAATCTTACAGCAATGAACTCAAACAGAATGTTAGGAATCACAACAGGCGTTCAGGCAAAATCAACAGAGAAGTTATCTTCAGGTTATAGAATCAACCGTGCAGCAGATGATGCAGCAGGATTAGCAATCTCTGAAAAAATGAGACGTCAGATTAGAGGTCTTACACAGGCCAGCACAAATGCACAGGACGGTATCTCTTGTGTACAGACAGCTGAAGGTGCTCTTGCAGAAGTGCACGACATGTTACAGCGTATGAATGAGCTTGCAGTTCAGGCAGCCAACGGTACACAGACATCTGCAGACCGTGGATACATCAACTCAGAAATTCAGGCTCTTGCTTCAGAAATTAATCGTGTAGCTTCTACAACTACATTCAACGAGCAGAACCTTCTCGACGGAACATTCACAGACAAGGGTCTTCAGGTTGGTGCAGAAGCAAACCAGATTATCTCCTTCTCTATTGAATCTATCACAGTAGAAGGTATCGGTATCGATGGTATCACAGTTGGTGGTGTCGATGGATCAAACGCACAGGATGCAATCACAATGATCAAATCTGCTCTTAAGAAAGTATCTCAGCAGAGATCTGACCTTGGTGCAATCCAGAACAGATTAGAGCACACAATTAAGAACCTTGACAACGTAGTAGAAAATACAACAGCAGCTGAATCACAGATTCGTGATACAGATATGGCTTCTGAAATGGTTAGATACGCAAACAACAACATCCTCGCTCAGGCAGGACAGTCTATGTTGGCACAGGCTAACCAGAGCAACCAGGGTGTATTATCATTACTCGGATAATCACATCACTAAGTTGAATCTGAAAAGGGTTATCGCTCAGCCGATAACCCTTTTTTTATAGAATTGGTTATGGGAATAAATGATGGATAAAATACTTTTTTTGGAATGGAAAAGCTTTGGGAATGACTATATTCTCAAAGAATTTAAAAAGAAAGACTATGAGGTGGTTATGTTTCCGTTTCCGCGTGAGACGGAAGACATCCGAAACGGAAAAGAGCTGACAGAGCAGCTTGCTATGGCGATTATGAAAGAAAAGCCGGCGTTTGTTTTTTCGTTTAACTACTTTCCTGTGGCGGCGATTGCATGCAGGGCCTGCCGCATCAAATATGTTTCTTGGGTATATGACAGTCCGTACATTTTGATGTATTCACAGACAATTTTTTATGAAACCAACCGGGTTTTTGTCTTTGATCAGTCGGAAGTGTTGAAGTTTCAGCAGATGGGAGTTAAAAACATACATTATTTGCCGATGGCGGCGGCTGTTGATGACTATGACCGGATGATACCGCAAGAAAAGGAGCATGAGCTTTATGACAGTGATGTGACTTTTATCGGTTCCATGTACAGCGAGACGAGGCAGCATATGTTTCGCCATTTGGAAGATTTGGATGACTATACCAAGGGCTATCTGTTCGGATTGATGGAAGCGCAGAAAAATATATATGGTATGGATATTTTGGAAAATTCACTGACACCGGCGGTGGTGGAAACGATGCAAAAGGTCTGTCCCGTCATGGCGCAGGGAGACGGAATTGAGACGGTGGAATGGGTGTTTGCCAACTATTTTTTGGCGCGCAAGGTGACGGCGATGGAGCGACATGAGGTGCTTGAACGCCTGTCGCAGCATCATGCAGTGAAGCTGTTTACGCCGGAGAAAACTCCGCTCCTTCCCAAAGTTCAAAATATGGGAGAATTGGATTATTATACCAGGGCACCGTATGCGATGAAATGTGCAAAGATCAATTTGAATATATCGCTTCGGAGTATTCACAGCGGAATGCCCCTTCGTGCACTGGATATTATGGGGTGCGGCGGATTTTTGCTAACGAATTTCCAAAGTGATTTTTTGGAGTATTTTGAGCCCGGAGTGGACTTCGTTTTCTATGATAGCATCGACGATTTGGAGCGTTTGGTTGCTTATTACTTGGAGCATGACGAGGAACGAAACCGGATTGCAGAAAGCGGATACCGCAAAGTGCGGGAATACTTAAGCTATGAAATTCAGGTACAGAAAATGCTGGATATGATATAAGAAAAAGGCGTGTTGCTTTTGCGACACGCCTTTTGGTTTCTATGATTGCGTAAGACCGGATTTGAGACGCTTTACCTGTTCAACCGCCTTTGGATAATCCCCGGCTTTTTCGTAAAACATGAGAGCCATTTCTTTGTTTCCAATCATTTCGTAGACAACGCCCAGATGATGGAAGGCCAGAAAACTGTTGGTTCCTTCGACAAAAAAGTCGTTAAGCGTCGTTGCCTTGATAAAATGAAGAGCGGATTTTAGATAGTTTCCGGATTTCATGTAGATGAAGCCCATCAAAAAGATATAGTCGGCAAATGCATCAAAGTGAGGCAAATATTCCTCGAAGAAGCGGATGGCATCGGACAGGCGATCCTCGTGCAGAAGTGCATATCCGTAATTAGCTACCATGACTTTGACATATTCTGCACTCGGATTCAGCGGAAAGGAAAGTGCTTTTTCGTAGTAGGTACAGGCGTCTGACCACTGATTCAAGCTATAGTAGGACTGTCCGATCTGGAAATAGGTATATGCGTCCGGAAAATCTTTTTCGGATGCGAGAAGGATTTCCAGATTGCGCTTGGCCTTCTTGCCGACATCTTCCAAAGTACCGACATAACCGACGTGTGTTGCGCACAGTGGAATCGGATAGGTGTATAGCTTTACTTTTTTGTCGATCGGAAGAACCTGTTCATGAATCGGTCGTTCATAGTGATATACATTTCGGTGAAAAAGCCGCTCAACCCGGTCGATGGTAGTGGTTTCGGTGGTGTTGTCAGAGCTTCGCAGCAATCTTCCGATTCCGGTCGGGTTCTCATCAATCAGATGATAAATCGTATCCAAATCCAGTTCATAGACAAATTCGTCTGCATCCAGTACCAGAATCCAGTCGTTGGTTGCCTTGGAAATGGAAAAATTTCTTGCGGCAGAAAAGTCGTTAATCCAGTCGAAGTGATACACCTTGTCCGTGTATTTTTTCGCAATTTCTACCGTATTGTCTGTGGATCCGGTGTCTGCCACAATAATTTCGAAAGGGTAATCCTTGATGCAGGAAAGACAGCGATCCAGATTTTTTTCTTCGTTTTTTGTGATAATACATACGGAAATAGGTACCATGTCGGCCTCCTTTATTGCGGAAGATTTTTTAAGCGTTTTTTGGAAAGAGCGAAATCTCCGGCTTTTTGATAGTATTTTCTGGCTTCATCATAGTGTTTATAGGCTTCATAAATACAACCGATATTGTGGAAGGCGCGATAGGAATTTGTGCCTTCGTCAAAATGCCTTTTTTGTTTGGTTGCATTTACAAACGCTTCCAGTGCCTGGTTGTTAAGTCTTGCCTTGAGGTAAACATTGCCCAGCATAAAGAAGAAGTCTGCGTTGTTGCCAAACGCATCACAGACATTTGCCAAAGTCAGAGCCTTCTCGATACGTCCGGTGTAAATCATACTGTAGCCGTAAGAAACAATCATACGCTGCACATATTCCAGTGTCTCATCCACATCCAGATAAAATCCCTGATCAAAATATTGGAAAGCGTTTTCGTAATCATTGCGAAGCATATAGCTTTCGCCTAATTGATAAAACAGATAAGGGTCGGTCGGATCTTTTTCGAGAGCAGCCTTCAGCATACGGATGTTGCGCTCGGATTTGGCAAGGATTTCTTCTTCGGTTCCGTAGTAACCTGTGTGAGAAATAAGAAGAGGAAATGTAAAGCCGTAAGCCTGCGTCTTGTCGATGCGGACAACCTGCTCGTGAATAGTGCCTTCATAGTGATAGTATTTCCGGTTAAATAAGCGCTCGACCAAATCTGAAGAATGCAGGACATTGTGGTTTTGGTCGTAGCAAATGTTGTCTCTTGTTAACTGACCGATGGCATAAGGATATTGCTGCATGAGTTTTTGCATTTCCTGAAAATTGAGTTTTTCTATAAACTCATCACAGTCGATGACCAGAATCCAGTCGTTGGAAGCTTCTTTAATAGAAAAATTGCGTGCGGCGGAAAAATCTTCAACCCATGTAAAGTCGAGGAGTTTATCCGCATAGCGTGCGGCAATTTCCTTTGTGCGATCTGTAGATCCGGTGTCTACAACGACAATTTCAAAAGGATGTTTGTGAATCGCGCGTAGACATTTTTCGATATTTTTTTCTTCGTTTTTTGCAATAATACAAACGGAAACCGGTAACATATGTCATTCCTCTCTTTTGAATATAGTTATATATCTATATTGGTATATCGGCTTAAATAAAAGAAAAACTAAGGAGATGTCTTTTCCAGGTATGCTCTGCTGCAATCTGTTGACCGTTTGCGGCGATTCGGGCTGCATTTTGCGGGTCGGACAGAAGGTGGTTAATCTCACGTGCAACTGCGCCGTTTTCCGGATGGCGGATATCATAGATACAGCAGTTTTCTCCATGCGTTAATATCGTGTCAAGATATTCGCTGCTGTCTGTCACGCAGACGGCGCCCTGTGCCATGGCATTAAAAATTCGCTCGCTGGAGCCATGTTTAAACCATGCCATGTGATTGAGCAGTATTTTGGTTTGGGACATAAGCTTTATGCCTTCCTCGAAAGAAACCGGTGCGTGCAGAACAAAGTTTTCATAGGCGGTAAGACCGCTTTGCGCCCAACCGTTGCCGTACACATGAACCGTAATTTTCGCATCAAGAAGAGCTTTCATTATGGATTTACGGTAGAGGGCGGTCAGATTCGTCTCGGTAAAGCGGTATTTTTCGATAATCTGCTTTAATTCCGCATCTGTCGTCGGACCAGTTTTGCCGGATTCTTTTGCACAAGCTTCCACAGCCTGTTCAAAGGTATGATCGGTGTGGGACTGTAGATGGCGGATGATGTCCTTTTCGAAAGCATCCGAAGGAGTATCGGAATGATACTTGTAGCTTCCGATAAAAAGCACGTCCATCGGGCGCTGACAGAATGCATCGTATGACGGTGTGCCATGCTCCGGAACCTTGGTCAGCACATCTGCTGCTTCGCATCCTCCTGTCGGTAAAAAGACAGCATCCTTTAATCGGCCATAAAACCGCAGCGCATAATTTGCATGCGTCTGATCGGCGCACAGCAGTGTTGTGTCAGCAGGGGCAAAGTCGAGGGAATCTGCGTAATACATTGGATGATCCACGAGGAAATCATAACACGGAATATGTAAAGTCTCCCAGAGGTTATCGCCCTGTTCTAAGGTCTGAAGCAAGCCGACATTGTTAAAGAAAAATGCGGCATCAATACCGCTGCGGGCAAAAGCAAACAGTCCGGTACTGCTTTCGGCGTGGTGTTCACAATCAAAGATAAAAATATCACAGTTTTGGGATAGAAAAAAAGATGAAAACTGTTCAAGAATATAGTCGAGAATAAAATTTCCGGTTCGAAACAGCACAATGCGATACCTCTGCCCTTCCATGGGAAGACGAAAAGGATGTGTCTTGCGACGAAGATCATTGATCATGGAAAGGAGCCGCAGGGTGTAAGGCTGTCCTGTGGCAGGATATGCAGCAAGCAACTGGTTAGCCTCCGGCAACAAGTTTTGTGCAATTGTTTGTTCTAAAGTGTTTTCAAATTGAGTGACAAAATCCATGTTTTCTGTTCCTGTCTGTGATATAATAAATGCTGAAATAGCGAGGTATTTATATTATAATACATTTGATGCATAATTGCACGATAAGATATGGTGGGATGACAGTATGAGTGTAAAAATTTTTGTTATGACGCACAAGGCTTTTCCTGTTCCTGCGGATCCGATTTATATTCCTCTCCATGTGGGCAGAGAAGGCAAAGAAGACCTCGGATATACGGGGGACAATACCGGAGAAAATATTTCGGAAAAAAACTGCTATTACAGTGAGCTTACCGGTTTGTACTGGGCGGCGCACAATGTTTCGGATGCAGACTATTTCGGTCTGTGCCATTATCGGAGATTCTTCTTGGATGGCGGAGGGAAGCTTTTGACGGAGCAGGAATGTGAGGATATTCTAAGGAATCATGATGTGATTCTGGCGAGAGCGGTCTATCATCCGAAATCCTATTACGAGGTATACGAGGAAGCACATAATATAAGAGATCTTCAGGTGACGGGAGATGTGATTGCACAGCTTTATCCTGAGATGTTTCCAGTATTTGAAGAAATTATTGCAGATAAAAAGGTTTATAGCGGCAATATGTTTATTGCATCCAAAGAGCTGTTTAAAGAGTATACACAGTGGTTGTTTTCGATTTTTCGGTTGGTTGAACCGAAGATAGATGTGAGTGGATACGATGCATATCACAGAAGAGTGTTTGGATTTTTGTCGGAGCAGCTTCTGTATGTCTGGGTAAAGAGTAAAGGACTTCGGATTTTTGAAGCTCCGGTCGGATTGACCCAGGAGAAGGCAGAGACCATTGAACTGAAAGAAGCACTGTCTAAAAAGTTAGCATCGGGTAATTTATATGCGGTGCAGGATGCACTTTCACATTTTCGTGAAACGATGAAAGAGAGGCCGGATTTGATGCTTGCGGCATCTGATATTTCCGGTGAGCTCGCAGATATGTTCCGTGTGCTTTATGTTTGTGAACAGGAGCTTTTAGCGGGAAAGGCGGGAATGCTGGCCATCACCAAAGATTTGCAGATGCTTGTGAGACACTATCGGTTGTTGGGGGTAATTGCTGCCAATATAGCGGGTGGAACAGCAACACCGGATCAGGAGTCCTATTTTAAAGACTCCCGGGTGTCCGAGAGTCTGTTGAATATCCTTATGAATCAAAATTCGGCTTTGAGGGAGCATGCAAAAAAATTGGCATCTATAGCAGGAGTTGTGTAAAAGTAATCAGTCAGCCAGACGATGAAATTCGCAGAAAGATTTCTGGATTTGTATCAGTTGCTGATGACTGACCGGAAGTTTTAAAAGCTGCAACAGTAAGCGATATATTTCTGTGATGTGAGACTGACAATATTTATTGTTTTCAAAATCGGGAACTCTTTCGAGAGTTCCTTTTTTTAATTTCATGAAATCATCAAACGGGATTTCGTCGAAACGCAAAGCGAGTATTTTGAATCCGGCCATATAAAATGACATGATGAAGTCAAACTCCAAAGCTTCGCGGTGCTTTTCGAGAAAACCGCGCTGCTCATAGGCTTCCCATTTCAAATCGTTGATTTTAATGATGTCCTTGTGGTGCACCTGATTGCGACCGAGAACGGTGGAGGCATCATTAATGTAATAGTGATATAAAGTGCGCTCTACAATGCTGACGCGCTTTGCATATAAATATACCAGCGATCCGAAATAAATATCTTCATATGTAAGGTGTTCCGGAAAAAAGATTTCATTTTCCAAGAGGAAATCTTTGCGAAACAGCTTGTCCCATACACCGTATCCAATGACATTGGATACAATGAAATCTGTCCTTTGTTGTGCAGTGGCAATGCGGAGGGTACGATCCGGGTTACCGGTATTCTTTTCGTCCGGTGACAGGAAAAGATCGCTTTTTCCGTTGTCCCGCACGTAGCGGCAAAAAGCAACGTCACTGCCATGCTTTGTCGCTGCATCATAAAGTCGTTCGTACATATCCGGCTCCACCCAATCGTCGGAATCCACAAAGCCGATATAATTTCCGGAGGCATAAGACAAGCCAATATTGCGTGCACCGCCCTGACGACAGTTCTGCTCCAGATGGACAATGCACACAGATTCCGGAGCTGTCTGCTCAATCTGTGTCAAAAGCTCCCATGTGCTGTCGGTAGAAGCATCATCCACGAAAATCAGTTCCAGCTTGTCGAGCCCTATGGTTTGATTTTGGAGGGAATGAAAGCATCGCATTATGTAATTTTCAACATTATAGCATGGAATGATGATGCTGATCTCAGCCATGAGAGAGTTCCTCCGTTCGGGCGATGGCCGGCGCATAGTCGCCGCATTTTTTGTAGTAAGAAAGTGCCTCTTTTGCCTGTCCGAGACATTCATAGATAACACCGATGTTATAAAATGCACGATAACTGTTGGTTCCGGCAACGACACATGTCTGAAAGGAAGTTGCTTTTTTGAATTCCTCAACAGCCTCTGCAAAGCGTGCGTTATTCATATAAATCAGCCCCATCAAAAAAACAAAATCCGCACTTTTGGCAAAGGTATCATAAATGCCTTCAAAAGACAGCGCTGCTTCATATTGCTTCAAATCCAGAAGGCTGTATCCGTAAGATTCAACCATGGACTGTACATAATATAGCTCCGGATCCAAATCAAACGAAAGTCCTTTGCTGAATGCCTCTGCGGCAAGGTCCGGTCTGCCCAAAGTTGTGTAACATTTCCCGAGCTGATAATAGAGATAGGGATCTTCTTTTTCTTTTAGAGCACCGGTTAGAAGAGTGGCATTTCTTTCGCACTTTTGTGAGAGAATCTCCGGATCGGCATAGCCGTCATGTTCCAGTAGAATCGGAAGATCACAGTATGTACTTACGGCGTGTGCGGTCGTAGCGCTGTCGCCGGAAAGAGCCGTAATCTGTTCGTGTACCGATCCTGTATAATGATAAAAACTACGGTGATATATCCGGCCGAGTCGGGTCATCGTGTATGTCTTTTCGCCGGACAGGGTGTAAATATCTTTTTGATTGACGGTGCCTGTTTTTGCGTGATTGCGCACGTCACAACAGAATGCCTGCAGTTTTGCAAGATCTGCTTCCATGATATATTCGTCACAGTCTATCACCCAGATCCAGTCGGTCGGAGCCTTTGCAGCGCAGAAATTTCTGGCTTTTGAAAAATCATTACACCACTCGAAATGGTAGATCAGATCGGTATATTGAGAAGCAATAGAGACTGTGCGGTCGCAGGACCCGGTATCGGTATAGACAATAGGGATATTTAGGGTGTGAATTGCACGCAGACAACGTTCTATGCACTTTTCTTCGTTTTTACCTATCAAACAGGCTGAAATAAATGGTTTCATAAATATAAGTATAAAGGAGACAACATAAAAAAACAACAAACTCACTTATATTTTTTGCTCAAAATACCGATATATGTGATATAGTATAAATATATGTGTATTAAGCGCGGCCAAAATTGCGGAAGTGCTTATTTCTTACAGAAAGCGGGGTATATCATGGAAGATATTAGGGTGCAACAGATAGAGGCATTGCAGGTCGGAATCGAATATGTACAAAAACTGATTCCGGCTACGCAGGAAATATTGCCGGAACTGCGCGGAGATGAAAAAGAAGATACGATGGATTTTCTTAACCAGATCATCGACGGAATCAATTTCCTGATTGATATTGTCAATGCGACCATGCCGTTGATCAATGAAAAAGAAGAAATTTTAAACAAAGACGGTATTGAGGAAAAAGTGCAGATCCTCAACGCTGCTCTCAGTGCAAAAGACTATGTGAAGGTGGCGCAGGCGCTTGAGGAAGGCATCTTGCCGTTCATGGATATTTTGTACCAGGTAGCATCTGTTATTGTTGCGGGAGAAAAGGCATGAAATATGATTATTTAGTGGTTGGAGCCGGTCTTTTTTCCGCTGTCTTTGCAAATGAGATGCGCAAGGCAGGGAAGCGATGCTACGTAATCGAGAAAAGAGATCACATTGCCGGAAATATATATACCGAAGAGAAAATCGGTATCTCCGTGCACAAATACGGTGCCCATATTTTTCATACATCCGACAAAGAAGTGTGGGATTATGTGAATAAGCTGGCAGAGTTTAACCATTACATCAATTCGCCGGTAGCGGTTTACAAGGACGAAATTTACAATCTTCCGTTCAATATGAACACGTTCAGCAAAATGTGGGGCGTGCGCACGCCGGAGGAAGCGAAGGCAAAGATTGCGCAGCAGATTGCTGAAGCCGGAATCAAGGAACCGGCCAATCTGGAAGAACAGGCGATTTCTCTTGCGGGGACCGACGTGTATCAGAAGTTAGTCAAAGGCTACACAGAGAAGCAGTGGGGAAGAGACTGCAAGGATCTTCCTGCTTTTATTATCAGGAGACTTCCGCTTCGGTTTGTCTATGATAACAATTATTTCAATGACCGCTATCAGGGAATCCCCATCGGAGGATATACGCAGATTGTGGAAAAGCTTCTTGCCGACATCCCGGTGCAGCTTGGCGTAAGCTACAAAGAGTTTGCAGAAAGCAACGAAGCATCCGGAGATCCGGTTGTGTATGACAAAATACTTTACACCGGAATGATTGATGAATTTTTTGATTATTGCTACGGCGAGCTTTCTTATCGTTCCCTTCGCTTTGAGAGCGAATATTTGCCGGATGTGGACAATTATCAGGGCAATGCGGTGGTGAACTACACAGAGCGTGAGATTCCTTATACCCGCATCATAGAGCACAAGCATTTTGAGTTCGGTAAGGGAGACGGAACCGTGATTACTCGAGAATACCCGGCGGAATGGCACAAGGGCGATGAGCCGTATTATCCGGTCAATGATGCCGAGAACAGTGCGCTTTATGAGCGCTACGGCGAGCTGGCAAAGTCGCAGTCAAATGTTTTGTTCGGAGGACGTCTGGGACAGTACAAATACTACGATATGGATAAGGTGATTCGTGCTGCTCTTGATATGGTGGCAGAAGAACTGGCGTAAAATAAATGAAAAAATCGGAAATATCCCCGTTGCTACTTGCAATGGGGAATTTTTTGTAGTACAATACTTTGAAAGTCAAAGTATTTGAAAAGCAAAGTAAAAGGAGAAAAATTATGACCTGGAATGAAGCGATTGCAGATTTGGATGAACGAAGAAAAAAAGCGGAGCTCGGCGGCGGAAGAGCACGCATTGAATCCCAGCATGGTAAGGGGAAGATGACAGCCCGCGAGCGTATTGAGATACTGCTGGATGAAGGAAGCTTTGTGGAAGTGGACGGGATGATTGAATCACGAATTGACGATTTCGGTCTGGATAAAAAGCGTGTCCCGGGAGATGGTGTTGTGACCGGATACGGAACCATCGGAGGAAGACAGGTGTTTGTGGCCAGCGAGGACTTCACGGTAATCGGCGGAACGCTCGGAGAATATCATTCTTTCAAAATCTGTCGCATCCAGGATATGGCCATGGCTATGAAGGCACCGCTGATTTGTATTAATGACAGCGGAGGAGCCCGTATTGAGGAGGGTATCTCTTCTCTCAGCGGATACAGCGGAATGTTTCTTCGCCATACACAGGCGTCCGGCGTGATTCCGCAGATCGCGGTAATTCTCGGACCATGTTCCGGAGGAGCCTGCTATGCGCCGGCAATCTGTGACTTTATCTTCATGGTGGAAGAGACATCCAAGATGTTTATTACCGGGCCGAATGTGGTGAAAACCGTAATCAATGAGGAGGTTTCCGTGGAGGAACTCGGCGGGGCTAAGGTCCATGCGGAAAAATCCGGTGTTTCCCATTTTACATACAAAAATGAGAGGGAATGCCTGATGGGAGTGCGCAAGTTGCTATCATATCTCCCGTCGAACAATGTCGAAAACCCTCCTATAATAGGAGAGAACAGCAATAACAGTATCGCTTCCAATGTGATGGACAGAGTCGGAGAACTCGGTAAAATGATTCTTCCGGGACTGGAAGACAGAAGTAATAAGATCGTAGATATCGTTCCGGATAATTCCAGACGTGCATATAACGTAAAGGATGTAGTGGAATGTGTCATTGATAAGGGGACATTTTTTGAGGTGCAGAAAGATTTTGCCAAAAACGTGGTGGTTGGCTTTGCGCGCATGGATGGTGAAGTGACCGGATTTGTCTGCAACCAGCCAAATCACATGGGCGGTGCGATCGATTACCATGCATCTGACAAGATGGCAAGATTTATCCGTTTCTGTGACTGTTTCAACATTCCGCTTGTGACACTTATTGATGTTCCGGCCTTTTTGCCGGGTACAGCGCAGGAGCACAACGGAATCATCCGCCACGGTGCAAAGGTACTCTTCGCTTACTCTGAGGCGACGGTTCCGAAGATTTCTCTGATTATGCGTAAAGCCTACGGCGGAGCTTACATTGCGATGAACTCCAAGGAGATGGGAGCAGATATCGTATATGCATGGCCGATTGCAGAGATTGCGGTGATGGGGGCAGAAGGTGCTGTCAATATTGCGTTCAAACGTAAGATCAAAGAATCGCCGGATCCGGAAGCAATGCGTCAGCAATGCATCAAGGAATATGACGACAGATTCCTGAATCCGTATGTGGCAGCTTCCCGCGGCTATGTCAACGAGGTGATTAAACCGGAGGAGACGAGGGCAGCGATCTTGAAGGCGCTGAAGGGACTGAAAGACAAAAAAGTAGAAAATCCTTATAAAAAGCATGGAAATATTCCATTGTAGTATGCTATGATAAATGCGGTGTCACATTGTGGCGCCGCATTTTAAATAACAGAAAGGGAACAGATATGACAGATTTAAAAATTCTTGCGCTGATTACAGCGAGAAGCGGTTCCAAGAGTGTAGTAAATAAAAATATTCGAAAGATAAACGGCAAGCCGATGATGGCGTACTCTATTGAGCATGCACAGGCTTCCGCATATATTAACCGTATCATTGTTTCGACGGACAGTGAGGAGTATGCAGCGATTGCCCGGGAATACGGGGCAGAGACACCGTTCATCCGCCCGGCGGAATATGCGACGGATACAGCACTTGACATTGATGTGTTTAAGCATGCGCTCGGATTTCTCAAGGACGAAGAAGGATACGAACCGGATATTGTGGTGCATCTCCGCCCGACCTATCCGTATCGTGATCCTGCAGATATCGATACGATGATTAAGATGATGATCGAGGATGAAACTGTGGATTCCATCCGCAGCGTCAAGAAAAATGAAGTGGTTCCGCATAAGATGTGGTATTTACGCGGGGACGGAATGTTGGATCCGCTGATGAAGGATATTCCGGAAGCGTACAATATGCCTCGCCAGGAGCTTCCGGCGACCTATATCCAGAACGGCAATGTGGATCTTCTTCGTCCGAGAGCCGTGACACAGTACAATTCCATGACAGGAAAGAAAATCATGGGATATGAGATGAAGGAAATGTATGATGTAGATACGGAGTCGGATTTTTCGCGCGTGGCAGATCTGATGAAGATTATGGGCGGCGGTCAGCAGTTTGTCTTTGATATTGACGGTGTCATCGCCATGAAGAGAGAGGATCTCGACTACGGACAGGCGGGACCGAATGAGAAGATGATTCGGATTGTCAATCAGCTTTATGACTGGGGCAATAAGATTGTTTTATTTACAGCCAGAGGTTATGTGACGGGAATCGACTGGAGACCTGTGACGGAAAAACAGATGAAGGATTGGGGCGTCAAGTACCACGAACTTCACATGGGGAAACCGAATGCGGATTACTATGTGGACGATAAGATGCTCAGCCTTGAGTTTTTGTACCGGGAATTTGGGAAAGAGTGAGAAAAAGAGAGCGTCCTATGAGACGCTCTCTTTTGTTATGGTGGCGATTTGCCTTGTGATTTCATCGCAGCTCATCTGAATCTGCGCCTCGTCCGGAGTTCCTTTGCTGTACAATAAGGCATTTTCACAATGCTGTCTGCAGGTTTGCAAATTACCTAAAAGCAGATGGAGCTGTCCTGCGTACAAGTGAAGCTCATAGCTGTGCGGATCTTTGACAAGTCCCCGCTCCACACTGATTTTGGCTTCTGCGTATTCGCCGGTTTCCATGCGGATGATAGTCTCTATCGTGTCGATGGCGATGGATTCTTCGTAGCGGTTTTTTCGGTACAGAAGAAGAGAGATATATGCGTTTTGAATGTCGCCTTCTTGGATGGCGGAGAGCATGGAGTCCATGTAGTATTGCGCGGATTCGTTGCAAGGGTAAGGATAGTCGCATATTTGTGTAAAGATGTCGAGGATTTCTTTTTCGAACAGGATATATTCCTGTTTGATTTTTGCGATATAGTCGGCATAATCCTGTTTGCGCACGTCGTATTCTTCCAAAAGCTTATATATCTGAGACAGAATATAGCTGTCGGAATCGTTTTCACTGAATTTGTAAATCTCAGGCAGAGGTACATCCTCCCGATATGCAGCCGCTCCGGTTTTGTTTGTGATGACGCAGCAGCCGCACATGGCGGCTTCGCGCGGAATGCGGTCTTTGCCGGGATGCGTACCGAAGTCGATGTATATTTTTGCCTTTTTCAGCGTCTCTCTCATTCCGTATGGGGTAAGGCCGCTGAGGGCCTGCCATTTGATGCGGTAATCGGATTTGGCGATCAGCTCGCTTGTGTGGGCAAAGCCTTTTTTCGGATTGAACAAAACAATATTTTCACGCTCGTGGCTGTCGGATGTCGATTCGTGAACAAAAAATTCGCTGTTTAAATAATCTGACAGATGGAAGATTTTGCCGGGATCAATGTGCAGGCTGTCCTGCAGATGCCTTACGGCATAATGGGACTGGGCAAAATGAAAGAGATTCTCCTGCTTTTGCATATATCCGGCGAGCGATTCGTCGTAGATTGCGTTGTTGACGCTGAGCCACCAGACGGCGCATTTGTATGTGCCTAATTGCGGAAGGAGCGGTATGCACAGTTCCGGGACAATAATAAAGTCATCTGCATCCGGTGTCAGCCGGATATCCCATGGGACGTTGTATTTTTTATAGGCTTCGCAGACCGGATCGGTGTCCGAAGATGCATTTAAATACATCATTTTGGCCGGAAAGCCAAGCAGATTCAGCTTGTATCCGAGCTGGTGCAGCAGTTCGGGTCCTCCCGTAGCCACACTTGCAGGGCAGAGAATATGGATCATTTGATACCTCCCAAAGTAAAGATAAAAAGAGTAGTGCGTAAATGAAAGTGTTTATGCACTACTCTTATTTTAATAGGAATGTTAACAATAATTGTTGAATAACATACCGCTGTATGCGCTTGTAATGTACGGGGAAGGATAATTCTTACCCGGATTTTTGTATGCTACAACGGTTTTGTTCACATATTCCATCGGATTGAGCGAAATCTGGTTGCTCTTGCGGAGCATGGAGTTGGCAAAATCCTTGACAGAAGAGAAGTTCTCACTGTGGCTGGAATCGGATGCTGCTGACTGCATCTGCTCGTCGTCGATGGAAAGGTGTCCGTCAGGTGAGAAACTCAGTCCGATGGAGCTAAGGCCGCCGGCGTAATGCCGTGTGATCCGGTTGATCTCGCTCATCAGCTGTGTGCTCTTGGAATGGCTTCCCGGATTGGCGGAAACATCATCGATAAATCGGTTGTAGCTGTCTGCAAGAGAATGGATGTTCTCGGACAAACTGTCAATATCATTTTTGAGACCGATTTCGGTCGCTGTTCCCGGTTCGCTGCTCGGCCCGCTCAATGTGATTTCGTATACCTTGTCAACCGTGAAGGTGTTTGATGATGCGGTTCTTTCAATTCCGTTAACTTCAAACAGGGCGTTGGAAGGATTTTGCGAAATTTGTGCAAGACCTAAGTAATCGACAATTCCTTTTGTTTTGCTGGTGTTTTCGTCACTGATTTCAAAAATGGTATCTTTGTCCTGCGGAAGACCGGTGGAGACGGATTCCAATTTCAGAGAGCTGTTGCCCTCCCCGTCCTCAAGAACGGATGCTTCAATACCGATGTTGGCACTCTGAATCAGGCGCTGCAGACGATTTTGAACTTCCGAGTTGGTGTCCTCCTCGTGGAGCTCAAATTGGAATTCATAACTCACATCCTTGATGGAGACATCGAAGGAATAGCTTCCCGGAGGTAAAGTGATTTTGTCTTCGGAAACGAGAGCATTGCCCAAATTGACTTGGTTTTTGGCAAGCTCAGCTACTTCCAAACGGAAGGTAGGCGCCTCTGCGCCGTCCTCCTGCATACCGATGTATTTTGCGGATGCAATCTCCGGATGCGTAGAATAAGCAATTTTCTGTTCCAGGACATTTTCTTCGTCCAGGGAACTTCTTGTTGCCATAACAGAGTTGCGGAACGACCGCGCACTCTCCTTTAAGCCCACGGCATAAGCCTTGGAGGCCGGACTTTTATCCAGAAGATAGAGAGGTGACTCTTTATTTAATTTTACGATGGAATTGTAAATGCTGCGCAGATCACTCTTTTTATGAGTGTCGAGCGGCGTGTTCGTCTTGGGTGCATATTCCGTCAGGTAATGATTGTAAACCTGATTCAATGCGCTGACATTCACTGCCATAAGAGCCCTCCTTTCTTCCTTGAAATCGCACTACTTGTGAGGCGAAAGAGTTGACAATCCATGTCATCGCCTCGGCGCGGGCATAATAAAACTATTTTTATAAACTAAATATAGCACATGCAAATGTCAAAATCAAGCAAAAAAATGGAGTTTCTACCTATTAAATGAAACAAAAGGAAAAAACATGATAGAAAATTTATGTTAACTATTGCCTTTTTGGTTGGATATGCTACAATATAGGCAATATGGACGTCTGCGCCCACTAAATATTGTGTTTGGCGCTTGTATATAATTTACATAAAATCTCATTTACACACATAAGAAAACGAGGGAAGAAAAGTATGAAAAACATCACAAAAGGAATTCGCCAAATTCTTTTTGTGAACAAAATTTTCAAAAGACGGGTTGCACTGTTTATGGTGCTGTGCATGTTATTTACGTTTGCGCAGGTGCCGGGGATGGGCTATGCGGTGAAAGCGGACAATTCAGCACTGAATTCAACCGTGTCGCAGGTTACATTAAATGGTGTAGAGCTGACCGAGGGTATGACGGTGACCGATGGCTCTGTGCTCAAGATTAATTTTGATTGGACGCTGGATAACAGTGACCGAACGACAAAGGAATTTACCGTGGATCTGAATCCGCTTCAAAATATTACCATTGCGCCTTCTGTGCAGATGCCATTGATGGATGCGGGCAAAGAGGTCGGCTATTATCAGGTGGTGGACGGCGGAATCCTTAAGATTGTAATTACCGATGAGGCCTTTTTGAAGAAAGACGGCCGAGAAGGCGGTGTGGAAATCGAAGGTACAGTGCAGATAAATGATGATCAGCTGGAGGATGAAAAGCCTGTGACAGTCGGCTTCGGTACAAAGACCTACAATTTGGTTTATAGTACGGGAGTCAATGAGACGTGGGTTAATTTCAGCAAATCCGCAAGCGGCAACGTATACAAAGAGGGCAATGACTTTAAACAGAAATATAATATCTATGTGTATGCGACAGATACCATGACCAATCTGACGTTTACCGATACGCCGGGATTCGGTTTGAGCGCTCCGAGCCAGATTAAGGTCGGATCCAGCTACTGCGCCGCCCTTCCGGAGGGGACAACTTTTGATTCTATTGCTGCACTGAATGCTTACCTTGCAGATAAGCAGATCAACGGCAACGAAAGTTTTAATTTGGAATACGTGCAGACGGTGGATCACGCAAGTGACGATATTGATAACACCGCTTCTCTTACCTATACGAGCAACAAAGGAAAGGAGCATACCCTCACGTCCTCTGCAAAGGCGAATGTGAAGGATCCGTCCATCAGCAAAACGGGTGTGAAGAATGGGGACAAAGCAGAGTGGACCATCCGCGTGGATCTCGGTGACTTTGCGGAAGGTGTGGATGCGCTGGATCAGGTTGTGCAGTCTATCAAGGATACGCTCGGCGCCGGATTGGTCGGTGCAGGCGGAGAGGTGGATCTTGCCCTTGGTTCGTTTGATGAAGTATCTGATGGTGTGTTTGAGTTTGTCTACGAGACGGATATACAGGATGCTTATTTAACCAGCTCCAGTGCAGTGACTGTGACCAACAGCGTTACGATGGAAATGAAAGACGGAACGACAGAGACGGCCACCGGTTCTATCGGTATTGCACCGAGTGATTGGGTGTCCAAGGAAGCTACTGATTATGATTCTGTTAACAATATTATCACGTGGACGGTGACACTGGATGTTCCGGATGGCGTGACGGGAGTTACGATTTCCGACTCTCCTTACGGAAGCTGGGTGAGCAATGCCGGAAACCATTCGCTAGTCGGATGGGATGTGACCATTGACGGCGAGAAAGTCATTGAGCAGGGAAGCGACGGCTACGGTGCGCTGACAAGTGAAGGGGAAGCTATTGTTGAAAGCTTTGATAAATGGAACAAAGCACAGGCGATTAAATTAAGAGATGACTA
Organism: Lachnospiraceae bacterium; assembly: GCA_045535935.1. Lineage (GTDB taxonomy): Bacteria > Bacillota > Clostridia > Lachnospirales > Lachnospiraceae > SVFI01. Next base: position 68,345 of record JAZSMO010000020.1, read on the forward strand.
TGTGGATTCCAAGGGTGATGACCCGATTATAGTAATATTCCAGACCCATGTGGACGACGATTCGCTGACCGGAAAGTCGTACGCAAACACGGTCAATGTCAACTATACAGATCCGGACTTCGGTCCGCAGTCTACTTCGGCGGAAGGGCGCTATGTCAATACCAGTGACCTTATTACAAAGACCGGCGAAGATATCAGCGGCGAAAATGCGATTTTATACAGGGTTCGTGCCTATTTGTATGGTATGACCCTTGAAGCGGGTAGGGATATTGTGATTACAGAAAACTTCCCGGAGGACTTGGTTCTTCGTGCCGGTTCAGAAAAAGCGGTCATCGACAACGCATGGTATGGTGAGACAAAAACGTGTAGTGTGAATGTTGCGGGTTCAACCTTTACAATTCCTTTGACGCAGGACATAATCAATGCAGTCTCTAAGGATTATCCGTATCTTACACTGTCGTATATTTTGGAAATGCCGGAGGCTGACGAGGGTGACTTTGCGATGCAAGGGGCAAAGACATTTCATAATGAGGCGAGCGGAACCTATAACGGAGGTTCCATCGGAAGCGATTCCTGTGATGTGACGATGGAACCGGAGCAGGTAGTATATAAAACAGGTAACTACAATCCAAACACAGCTCCGTTTGTGGAATATGAAGTGGAGATCAATAAGGAAAAACTTGATCTTTTGCCGGGCGCCGGAACTCTGACAGCAACCGATACACTGGGAAGTGCATTGTCCTACGATATTGACAGTATCGAGGTGGATAAATATAACTTCACGTCGTATACATGGGAAACACTGACAGGGTACAACTATACATACAACGATCAGACGAATTCTCTGATTTTTACCAAGCTTCCGGATGAGACGTGGATCCGAATCCGATACAAGGCACGTGTAAACGTTGCTTATAATGAACGATTAGAGGGAGAAGAAGCTACTAACTCCTTCTCGCTGGATGGCACGACATCCGAGGCGGTGTCTGCGGAAAAAGGATTTTCTGTGGTGGCGATAAAGCCGAGTGGTTGGGCGACCTCGCAGGAAGGACAGATTGAGCTTTACAAATTTAAGACAGAAGACGGTCAGATGCAGTATTTGAACGGTGCGGTTTTCCAGCTGCGCAGAGTAAAGTACAACGAGAGTACCGGACAGATGGTGGATGACATCGGACTTTCGACCGATGTGGACTATAATGACGGTAATCCGGTGATTCAGACCGGTATTACGGTATCGGAAAACGGATTGGTTACCATCGGCGGCTTGTCCTATGCGCGCATCTATGCGCTGGAAGAGACACAGGCCCCGACCGGATATGCAAAGAGAACGGAGCCGTACTATTTTGTGCTTGCAGGATCTTCGGCGACACTTCCGCCGGAGAGTTCCGGAATTAAAGTAAATGTATTTTCTTCCGGTGCAAAACTGATGTATGAAAACCATGTAAGTACGAAAGGTTCTCTTACTGTGACCAAAACGCTGAATGGTGTGGATGCGGCAGATGTTGCTTCGGTTCTTTCGACGCTTACGTTTGAAGTGAAAAAAGATGGTGCCACCATTGTGGGCGGAAGCTTTAGCGGAAGTGAGCTCACGTATTCCGGTGGCTCCTATAAGAAGACATTCAGCGACTTGGATGATGGAACATACACCGTAACAGAAACAATGACAGATGCAGACGGGTATGTTTACCGTACGTCCAAATATCAGATTAATGTGGGTGAAACAGCCGGAACGCCGGATGATTATACGGCCGGAGACGCTGCAAGCCAGGAAATGACCGGTGCGCAGGTTCTTGAGTTTGTGTTTACCAATACCTATGAAAAGACGGCAGTGCTGAAACTGAACAAATCGGTGACCGGTGATGCGGACTGGGATGCAATCAAAGATTCGATTACATTTACGGTGTATGATGATGCATTGATGACAAATGATGTTGCAACCTTCACAGGCAGCGATCTTACAGCGGATGGCGACGACTATACTGTGACCCTGGAAGGACTGGATCCGGGCAAAACATATTATGTGGCTGAGTCCGGCGCAGATCTTGCAAATTATGAAAGAACCACAACCTATGCGATTGCGGGCGGCGCAGCGCAGGACGGTGACGCTACGACGGCCGGAGTTGCACTGACAGCTGGAGAAACAACGGAAGTGTCCTTTGTAAATGATTACATTATAGACAAAGGGAAACTGAAACTTGCAAAGACATTCAGTCATATAAAACGTGACGATGAAACCGAAAAAACATGGGATGACATTGCACCGACTCTGACCTTTACCGTGACGGACAAAGCGACCGGTAAGCAGGTTGCGGTTGTGGCAGGTAGCCAGCTTACGGATGAAGATGACGATGATGTATATGAATATCTTCTTCCGATTGATCTTCCGGTGGGTGAGTATGTCGTGACCGAGACGGTGTCTGATATTTCCGGTGTTGTTGTCGTGACCAGCTATGTGGTGACACAGGAAGGTGGTGTGCCTGGAGCGAGTACGATTGGCACAGAGGCAACGGCTGAAGTGAAAAAGGGCGAGACCACAGAGGTGGCATACGACAATGCGTACACGAGTAAGTATGCAACTCTTGTCATCAAAAAGACGGTGACCGGTGCCAGAGAATGGGCGGATATAGACGATAACATCAAATTTATCATCGATTATCCGACAGCTCCGACACAGGAGATTTTAGGAACTGATCCGGGCTGGGTGCAGGACGGAGAAAACACATATGTTTATAAGATTATTGAAATTACCGACGAAGGTGATGTGAAGGTTACAGAGAGCTTTACATCAGAAGATGCGGGGAATTACACGAGAACAACGACGGTGAAAGTGGATAACGGCGCATCTCAGAACACGGAGGAGGCTTCGTTCTGGTTTGATGTACCGCAGGGTGCTACCGTGCACTTTAACAATGACTATAGCCGCAATACCGGTATGCTTGTTTTGGAGAAGACCATTGCAGGCGTGGCGGACGATGAGCTGGATGCGGTGAAAAATGCGGTGGAGTTTGAGGTGACGCCGTCGCCGGACGGAATCGGAGCAAGCAAGACCTATAAGCTTTCCGAGTTCAAAAAGGCAAGCGATGGCAAATATACGCTCACCATCAGCGGTGTTTTGACAGGAACGTACAATGTAAAAGAAACAGCCTATGACATTGCAGGATACGACACAAAGAGCGTGACTTATGTGGTTGACGGCGGCGAGGTGGCAAACGGACGTGCAACCGGTGCAGATGTGACGGTGGCCACAAATGATTCCGAAAAGGTTTCCGTGACCGATACTTATGAAAAACACAAAGGTTCGATCCGCTTAAGTAAGAGTGTGACAGGAGCAAGAAGCTGGGAGGACGTGAAGAATAAGATTTCGTTCCGTGTGACCGGAGACGGTTACGATGAGACGTTTGATGCGGATGATTTTGTGCTGACAGGCGGTGTCTATGTATGTAATATTCCGAATCTTCCGCTGGGTGAATATACCGTGACGGAAATTTTGGAAGATACCCAGGGATATTCAGCGACAACCACATATAAAGTGGATTCTGCTGCGGTGCAGACCGGAAAGACAGCGGATGTGACGATTGCATCGAAAAACCAGCTTGTATCGGTGGAATATGTCAATACATACAAGGATTTGTCAGGGACTATTCTTCTGAAGAAGAGCGTTGTGGGAGACAGATCTTGGAATGATGTGAAGGATACTCTGTACTTCTTCCTGATTCAGGGAGATACGGAAATAGCGGCTATTCCGGCTACGCAGTTTATGGGACCGGATGCAGACGGAAATTATTATTACGAAATTACCGGTATGCTTGCAGGAACCTACACAATAAAAGAAGTGGTCAGCGGTGAGAATACGGTTTCTTACACCAGAATGACGACCGTGAAGGTGGACGACGGCCAGGCTGCGGTCGGTGTATCCGGTAAGATTGAACTGGGAGCTTCCGCCGGAGCGCAGGCTGTGATTGTCAACAGCTATACAAGACACAAAGGAAACTTGCAGCTGAAGAAAACCCTTTCCGGTATCAAGGCGGGGGATGTGGAAAATGCCAAGTCGCAGATTGCGTTTACGGTATCTCCTTCTCCGGACGGAAACGGAAGCAGCAAGACATACAAGCTTTCTGAGTTTACAAAAAATACAGATGGTACATACAGTCTCAATTTGACAGGCGTTCCGACCGGAACCTACACGGTGAAAGAGACTGCATACAACGTAAATAATTACAATGCAGTCAGTGTGAACTACCAGGTGACAACAGCATCGGGTGCAGTTCAGAATCCGGCAAACGCACAGACAAACGGCGCTACCGTTGCGGTCGGAAAAGGCGCAACAACAACGGTTGCTGTGACGGATACTTACACAGCGCAGGTTGGAAATCTGAAGCTCGTAAAAGGCTGTGTCGGTGCGGCGACAGAGAAGGCGCTTGAACATATTACCTATGTGATTGTCGGACCAAACGGCTACAGCAAGACGGTGAAAGGAACCGAGTTGACGCTTGATACCGGTGTTTCGGGTCAGGCCGATGCATATTATTCTTATGAGATAACTGGATTGGCGCTCGGAGACTATACCATTACCGAGACGGCAGCAGACGGAACCGGTTACCGATATTTGTACACGGTAAGTAACGGAACAAGCAGCGGAGTCAATACCTCCGGTGCGACGAGCCTCGGCATCGCCGTGAAGAACGGCGCAACGGCAACAGCGACGTATCATAATTATTATGAACAGATAAAAACAGGAGACATCGTAATTACGAAGACGCTTGGCGGAAATATCACAGACGAGGATGCAAAGGCTGCGCTTCGCTTCAGGGTGACAAACAAGGATACCGGGGATGAGCAGACGTATACACTGAAAGATTTCGTCTATGATTCTGCGGCCGGAAAATACACGAAGACACTGGAAGCCAATGTCGGCGGTTATACGGTCGAAGAAAGCGTTTATGATGTGGATGGTTACACGACGCTTGCAGTAGAGTATGCGGTGGACGGCGCGGATGCGAAGGTAGTAGATCTTGTGACCGAAAAGCCGGCAACGGATGTAGAGGTGACGCATAACGGTGTTGTGACGGTTGACTTTAAGGACAGCTATGAGAAGAAAATAGGTAATCTCATTCTCACCAAAACAGTCAAAGGTGATCTCAAATGGGATGCGGTCAAAGACAAGCTGAGCTTTGATGTGAAAAACAATAAGACCGGCGCCGTGACAACCTATCAGGCGGCTTCCTTCAAGGATGACGATGGCGACGGAGTGTATACCTTGTTGATTGAAGGTCTTCCGCTCGGAAACTACACCGTGACGGAGAAACTTGGCGGCGCAGATGGTTATACCGTGCAGACAACCTATTCTGTGGACGGCGGTAACGCAGCTTCGGGAACCGAGGCGAAGTTTGAACTGGTGAAGGCCGGAAACAGAGTTGATTTTGTCAACGAGTACACAGATACCAAAGGTAAGCTTGTGATTACGAAAAAGCTTCGCGGAAACATCGACAGAAAAGATGCACAGAAAGTAATCAAGTTCAAGGTTACCGATGTGAAGACCAAAAAGAGTAAGATTTACAAATTAAAAGATTTTACTTACGATAAAGAAACGAAAAAATATACACTTACCCTTTCTGTGGAGCCGGGAACCTACAAGGTGACAGAGACGGCTTACGATGTGGACGGCTACAAAACAGTCAGCGTAAGCTACACCATAGGTGATGGTAATAAAAAGGATGGTAAGTCGGCGAAGGTCAAGGTGGAGACAGGCGAGACCGTAAAAGTTGCGTTTGTAGATAAGTATTCTAAGACGAAAACTTCGGGAGGCAATGATACGCCGACAACGACGACCACGACATCGTCGAGCAGTACATCGACAACGGGCCGTGACACTCCGAAGACGGGAGATGATTTCCCGCTTGTGCTTTGGCTTGGGCTTCTTATGCTCGGTGCGCTCGGACTGGGAGGAAGTATTTACGGATTCCGTAAAAACAAAATATAAAATGTAAAAGAGGTCTCTGTGAAGGCGGGGGCCTCTTTCTTTGACGAGGTGGCAACATGGGAAAACATAACAAAAGAACAATGTTTGCGTGGATCGCAGTTGTATCTGCGTTGCTTTTGATTTATTCCGGATATCATCTTTTGGATTATTATATGGATTATCGAAATGAAGTTGCGCTGAAGAAAGAACTCGTAAACCTGCGGAGCGATGAGTCGGGAACGAGTGCGACGGAAAACTCGGCAGAAGGCGGAGATGGTGCGCAGGGTTTGGCGCAGAAGCCGAAGCAGGAGAGAACAACGCAGCAGATGGCTGCTTTTTACGATGTGATGAAGGCGGGAAATGAGGACTATGTCTGCTGGATTACATTGCCGGAGACAGAAATTGATTATCCGGTACTTCAAAGAGATAATTCTTTTTATTTAAATCATGACTATAAAGGCGAAAAAAACCGCCATGGTTCCATTTTTATAGATGAAAAATGCGATCAAAACGGACCGGTTGTGCTGGTTCACGGGCACCATATGAAGGACGGAACAATGTTTGGCGGCCTGAAACAGTACAAGGATGAGGAATGGCGACAGATGCACCGGGAGGTGGTTCTGGAGTTTGCGGACGGACAGAGAAAGTATCGTGTCTTTGCGGCTGCGCTGGTGGATCTGACACAGGAAGGGTCTCTTGCGTTTGAAAAGATTCCGGAGACGGAAGAGGCAAAGGCATTATATATAGAAGGTTTGCAGGACGCTTCCTTCTGGCTGGATGACGATGTGGAGACAGAGGGGGCCTCTGTTTTGGTTCTATCCACCTGCGAATATGGCACGGACGACCAGCGTCTTTTGGTGGCAGCAGTCCGGACGGAGTAAAAATGCGTAAAAATCCAATAAAATTGCTTGACGATGTGGTTTTCGTGTGATATATTTGATTAGCGAGATGACATTAGGTCTTTTTTTTATGCTTAAAAAAGCGGTGAATGGAGGAAATAGATATGCGTACAAAAATTACTTTAGCTTGTACAGAATGCAAGAATCGTAACTACAATATGACAAAGGATAAAAAGACACATCCGGACAGAATGGAGACAAAGAAATATTGTAGATTCTGCAAGACTCATACTTTACACAAAGAAACAAAATAATCTGTTTTAAAAGATAGGAGTAAAAGTTATGGGAGAAAGTAGTACAGAAAAGAAGGGCTTCGTAGAAGGCCTGAAGGCAGAGTTTAAGAAGATTATCTGGCCGACCAAAGCTACACTCGGAAAACAGGCAGTGGCAGTTACTATTATTTCCGTTATTTTAGGACTGATTATTGCATTACTTGATACGGTTATTCAATATGCAATCAACTTTATTACAATGTAAAGAGAGGGTGGCAATATGGCAGAAGCAAACTGGTATGTAGTCCATACCTATTCAGGATATGAAAATAAAGTCAAAGCCAATATTGAAAAGACCATTGACAACCGTCACCTTGAGGAGGAGATTCTTGAAGTAAGAGTTCCGATGCAGGATGTTGTTGAAGTAAAGAACGGGGCGAAGAAAACAGTTCAGAAGAAGATGTTCCCGGGCTATGTGCTGATCAATATGGTGATGAATGACGATACCTGGTATGTGGTTCGTAACACGCGAGGTGTCACAGGCTTTGTCGGACCGGGAAGCAAACCGGTACCGCTTACGGAAGCGGAAATGAAGCCGCTTGGAATCAAAACAGAAAATGTATCTGTTGATTTTGAGGAAGGCGATATGATTGCTGTTGTGGCAGGTGTCTGGAAAGATACTGTCGGTGTGGTTCAGAGAATGGACTTCAGCAAGCAGACAGCAACCATCAATGTAGAACTGTTCGGCCGTGAAACACCGGTAGAAATCAGTTTTGCAGAAGTCAGGAAAATGTCGTAAGACAAAGGAACTTATTAACGAAGTTCATAGGATGAATTCCTACTTATATATAAGAAGGTTCAGCTCGTGAGCTGTGGGAGGACTGATCCGGTCCGCCACTACCACAATTTATTAGGAGGTGCCAAAATGGCAAAGAAAGTAGAAGGATACATTAAGTTACAGATCCCTGCTGGTAAAGCTACACCAGCACCACCTGTTGGTCCTGCACTTGGACAGCATGGTGTAAACATCGTTGAATTTACAAAACAGTTCAACGCAAGAACAGCTGATCAGGGAGATATGATCATCCCTGTAGTAATCACAGTTTATGCTGACAGAAGTTTCAGTTTCGTAACGAAAACACCACCTGCAGCAGTACTTCTTAAAAAGGCTTGTAAGATTCAGTCCGGTTCTGCAACACCTAACAAGACAAAAGTTGCAACCATCTCTAAAGCAGATTTACAGAAAATCGCTGAGACAAAGATGCCAGACTTAAACGCAGCCAGCCTTGAAGCGGCTATGAGCATGATCGCCGGTACTGCAAGAAGTATGGGAATCACAGTAGAAGAATAAGATTCCAAATAGGAGGTAAACGAAAATGAAACATGGTAAAAAATACAGCGAAGCTGCAAAAGCCTTCGACCGTACACAGCAGTACGATCCGGCAGAAGCTATCGCTTTGGCAAAAAAAGCAGCAGTTGCAAAATTTGATGAAACAATCGAAGCTCATATCCGTACAGGATGTGACGGACGTCACGCAGATCAGCAGATCCGTGGTGCTGTAGTTCTTCCGAACGGAACAGGTAGAACTGTTCGCGTTTTGGTATTCGCTAAAAATGATAAATTAGCAGAAGCAGAAGCAGCAGGCGCAGATCATGTTGGTGGAGAAGAGCTCATTCCGAAGATTCAGAACGACGGATGGCTTGATTTCGACGTAGTAGTTGCTACACCTGATATGATGGGTGTTGTTGGTCGTCTCGGTAAAGTATTGGGACCGAAAGGTTTAATGCCGAACCCGAAAGCCGGTACAGTAACAATGGATGTTACAAAAGCGGTTAACGATATCAAAGCCGGTAAGATCGAGTACAGATTGGATAAGAACAACATTATCCATGTTCCGATCGGAAAAGCTTCTTTCTCAGAAGAAAAATTACAGGAAAACTTCAATGCTCTTATGGAAGCAATCGTAAAAGCAAAACCAAGCACATTGAAAGGACAGTATTTAAGAAGTGTTACTCTTGCTCCTACAATGGGTCCTGGTGTGAAGGTTAACACTGTAAAAATCTAATTTAAAGTAAGATTTCAGATGAGTGGTTGACATTGTCAATCACTCGTTTTTTTTGTATACTTTAAATGGAGTTTGAATAGAAAGATTACGGACAACAAAGAGGATAACTATGAAAAAGACATATAAAAAGAAATTGCTCTATTTTTTGGTGACACTTGCGGTAACGTTGCTGATCGGAACCGCAGTGCTGCTGATTTATTCCAAAGCGCCGGGGCCTTCTGTGGAAGTTGCTTCCGAGGATGCAGTGGTTGTGACAGAAGAAATCATTACCGATGTTGTTTCGCCGAAGGAAGAGCAGGCGCAGGACGAGGGACAGGAAGAGAAGCAGCAAGAACCGCAAGAGCCGCAAGAACCGCAAGAGCCGCAAGAACCGGGAAGTGTCACATTGGCTTTCGGAGGAGATGTCTGCTTTCATGACGAATATGCCAATATGTTCGCGCTTTCTTCGAGGGGAGGGGCGATTGCTTCCTGCATTTCACAGGAGCTTCTTTCCGAAATGAATAGTGCAGATATCTGTATGATAAACAATGAATTTCCGTATTCCGACAGAGGGACACCGCTTCCGGAGAAGGCGTTTACCTTCCGGAGCAGGCCAGAAAATGTGGAGCTGCTCCATGAGATGGGGGTGGATATTGTTTCGCTTGCAAACAACCATGCATATGACCATGGTGAGATTGCACTTCTCGACACATTGGATATACTTCAAAATGCAAATGTGAAATATGTCGGAGCCGGAAGAAATTTGGCAGAGGCGTCGGAGCCGGGCATGTTTGAAGTCGGCGGTGTCAAAATTGCAATCCTGTCAGCAACGCAGATAGAGAGGCTTGACACGCCGGACACCAGAGGGGCGACAGAAAACAGTGCAGGTGTTTTGCGCTGTTTTAATCAGACCGAGCTGGATTACTTTTTGAAACTGGTCGAAAAGACAAAAAAAGAATGTGATGTTTTGATCGTATACATTCATTGGGGCACGGAAAATACCGATGAGCTGGATTGGGCGCAGCCTTATCAGGCGGATTTGATCACAAAGGCGGGAGCAGATCTGATTGTGGGAGCACATCCGCATTGTCTGCAGGGGCTCGACAGTGTGAATGGTGTTCCGGTTATTTACAGCCTGGGGAATTATTGGTTTAATTCCAAGGCCATGGACACAGCACTTTTGAGGGTCGTAGTAAACAAGGAGGGATTGGAAACTGTGCAGATAATCCCGGCCAGACAGCAGGATTGTTCTACCTCCATGCTTCATGATGCGGAGAAGCAGAGAGTGATTACTTATCTGCAGACGCTTTCGCCGAATGTGACGCTGGATGCGGATGGATTTGTGACTTGGTAGAATGTACAGAAAAAGTGTAAAAAAACTGTGTAATTATGCTTGACACGGAATATTTGTTGTGATAATCTAAACAAGGTCGTTTGGACCAATGCCGAAGACAGTAGGTGCTCTTGTGAGCGTAAGTGTATCGCCTACCGAGGAGAGATGAGTTTAGTGTATTCTTATGCCTCCCGTTTTCGGGAGGCTTTTTTTATAAAAGCTATACTCCTTTCGGCACCAAAATCTATAAGGAGGTAATGAAATGGCAAAAGTTGAATTAAAACAGCCTATCGTAGAAGAGATTTCTAATTACATCAAAGATGCTCAGTCAGTTGTGCTTGTTGACTACCGCGGACTTACTGTGGAACAGGATACAAGACTTCGTAAGCTCTGTCGTGAAAACGATGTTGTTTACAAAGTATACAAAAACACAATGATGAACTTTGCGTTCAAGGGAACAGACTTTGAAGCACTTGCACCATATCTTGAGGGACCGAGTGCAGTAGCAATCTCATCTTCAGATGCAACAGCACCGGCCCGTGTAATGGGTAAATTTGCAAAAGAAGCAAAAGCACTCGAAATCAAAGGTGGTGTAGTTGAAGGTATCGCTTATGATGCAGCAGGCATCGCAAGCATTGCAGACATTCCAAGCAGAGAAGAATTACTTTCCAAATTACTTGGAAGCATGCAGTCACCTATCGCTAACTTTGCTCGCGTCATGAAACAGCTTGCAGAAAAAGGCGGTGCAGGTGAAGCAGTAGCAGAAGCTGCTCCGGCAGAACAAGCTCCTGCAGCAGAGGAAGCTCCTGCAGTAGAAGAAGCTCCTGCAGCTGAAGAAGC
>JAZSMO010000034.1:0-72200 GCA_045535935.1 Lachnospiraceae bacterium
ATATAAAGCTGTTGCACAAAAAGGTAAAACAGGTTAAGCAAAACGCAGATTTGGAGGCGAAGTATATGACCGGAGAAGATTTATTACGTTGGAGCAAAGCAGAAGGAAAAGCAGAAGGAAAAGCAGAAGGAAAAGCAGAAAGCATCCTTGTTGTTTTGTCGTCTAAATTTGAGGTTTCGGATGAACTTCGCGAGAAGATTTTGTGTGAGACAGACATATCTGTGCTTGATGAATGGATTGTGCTTGCAGCAAATGCGACATCCATCGAAGATTTTATCAGTAAAAGTTCTATTTGATTCATTTTCATGCATTTTTTATCAGTTAAATAATTCTAATTTAATTCAATGATTTTCAGGAACAATAAGTAATAAAGGTGCAGGGGGAAGTCTGCTGAAAATAAAAAACCCCTCAAAGGGGTTTTTCAAATGTTTCCACATAATCGGTCATTTTTTTGAATTCGCCGGAGTATATCATGGCTAAGATTCGGTTAAGCTTTCTCAGTGAATCGCACAGGGAAGCGGGGTCGATGTCGCCCGTTTCCGTGGCGTCGGCCAGCTCGTCCACATCGACCACTTTGACAAAGCCGTCCGGATAGATAATGACGTCGGCGAGCAGGTCGGTCACATAGAGGGAAGATGTAGCTTCATCCCACTGGTGGGAAATGATATCTATGTACCAGTACAGGAGCTTATCGTCATGTCCGTAGAATTTGCTCACCTTGTAGCCCTCGGTCAGAAAAAAGCAGGAAATACCGCATTTAATATCCTTTTTCGGACGAATGGTATTCCAACGCGTGACGAGACGGTCATCTTCGAAGAAGAGGATTTCGTCGTCTTTCAAAAGAATACATTCCTTTGGAATAATGCGTCTGCGGTAGAGGGAAAACTCTCTCATGGGACCTCCTTGATCTGCCGTCCGGCGTAGCTTTATTTTATAAAAATGGTACAATCAGACAGGGAAAAAGTCAATGAAAAAACGAGAAAGATTCCAACAAACATTTCCATAAATAAAAATAGGTATTTTGGTAGACAGAAACGGAAAAAATAGGTATAATTATCAAATGGCAGACTGCCGTTTTTTGAGGTGGGAATATGGAGTCCAAAAAGCGAAATAAGAGAAAATACGGCAAAAGTGTGTATCAGTCTTTGACGATGATCACGCAGTTTGGAATTAATATGATTGTTCCGATTGCGCTTTGCAGCTTCGCCGGTTATTATCTGGACCGGTGGCTTGGGACTTCCTATCTTGTGATTATTCTATTTTTTATCGGGGCTACGGCCGGCTTTCGGAATATTTATATTTTTTCCAGAAAGATATTTCAGCAGCCGCCGGAGTCGAAGAAAAGGGGCATAAGCCATGAAGAAGAAACTAACTCAGCTAAGTGATGTTCTGCCGGATCTCTGGGCGGGCATTCTGTTGTATGGAGTCCTTTGCGAGATCGTGGGGCTCATTTTTGTGGAAGATTACCTGTTTTACAGTATCGGATTAATTGCCGGAATTGCATGTGCGATTTTCATGGCGACGCATATGGCGTGGTCGTTGAATCTTGCCATGGATATGGCAGAGGGGGATGCGGTAAAAAAGATGCAGGTGCACAACATTCTCAGATATCTGATTGTTGTGGTTGTATTCTTTCTTCTTCTTTTTACAAAGCTTGGAAATCCGCTGGTCGCATTTCTGGGCGTCATGGGTTTGAAAGTAGCGGCGTATTTACAGCCGGTTACTCATAAATTTTTCAGGAGGTGAATGTATGGGTCAGGGAATCTTGTTATCCGCAGGTGCAGATATTGACTTTATGGTCCATGGGATATTTTCCTATGAATTGTTCGGTCAGACTGTATGGATAACAACCACGCATGTCTGCGTATTGATTGTCTTTTTGTTACTCGGCACTTTTGCACTGATTGCCAATCGTACGATGAAACATGCGAGTGACGTGCCAACCGGATTCCAGAATGTTGTTGAGCTGATCGTGGAAATGCTCGACAATATGGTGAAATCTTCCATGGGTTCCAGCGCAGCCAAGTTTGCGAACTACATCGGAACGATTTTCATCTTTATTCTGATTAGTAATATTTCGGGTCTGTTTGGTTTGAGACCGCCGACGGCGGACTACGGAGTCACGTTAGCACTGGGATTGATAACGTTTACTCTCATTCATTTTAACAAATTTAAATACCAGAAGGTCAGCGGAGTTATCAAAGGCTTATGCGATCCATGGCCGATCTGGGCACCGATCAACATGATCGGAGACATAGCGGTTCCGATTTCGCTTTCGCTTCGTTTGTTTGCGAACGTACTTTCCGGAACGGTTATGATGGCTTTGGTATACGGACTGCTTAAGTGGATTGCCGTATTCTGGCCGGCAGTACTTCATGTGTACTTTGATTTATTTTCGGGAGCGATTCAGACATATGTATTCTGTATGCTTACAATGACATATGTATCGGATGCAATCGGAGAACAGTAAAAACAATTTAATCATCAAGGAGGAAACAAAGATGGAATTTAACAACGAATTTATTTTAGGTTGCTCAGCAATCGGTGCAGGTCTTGCGGTTATCGCAGGTATCGGACCTGGTATCGGTCAGGGTATCGCAGCAGGACATGCGGCAGCAGCAGTAGGTAGAAATCCGGGTGCAAAATCTGACGTTACATCTACCATGTTACTTGGACAGGCCGTTGCCGAGACAACAGGTCTTTACGGTCTTCTTATCGCTATGCTGTTATTATTCGTTAAACCTTTAGCAAACTAATAAGAGCCTTCCGCGAACAAAATAAAAAAGAAGGAGGCATAAAGCTTGAATACGATGATAGGTGCGCCTCTCGCATTGGCACAGAGCGGGGTTGAGATGACAAGACTTTTCGATCTTGACTTTCAGCTGATTCATGACGCAGTTTTAATGATCATTGCGATCTTTGCGCTGTTTCTGTTCATGTCCCGCTTCTTATTTGATCCGGCCAGAAAGTTTTTGACCGGCAGAACGGAACGTATCAAAAACGATCTTGACACTGCACAGGCCGAGAAAGAAGAAGCCATTGCGTTGAAGGCAGATTACGAAGAAAAGCTTCGTAGTATTGATAAAGAGGCAGAAGAAATCTTGAGCGACGCCCGTAAGAGAGCTTTGGCAAATGAAGCAGGTATCATTGCAAAAGCAAAAGAAGATGCTGCGGCGATCATTGAGAGAGCCAAAGTGGAAGCTGAGCTTGAGAAGAAAAAAGTTGCCGATGAAGTGAAGAAAGAAATGATTCAGGTCGCATCAGCCATGGCAGGAAAAGTGGTTGCTGCCAACATTGATACGACAGTCAGTGACAGCCTGATCAACCAGACTTTGAAGGAAATAGGTGAAAGCACATGGCTAGATTAGTATCCGCGACATACGGTGATGCGCTTTTCGAGCTTGCGAAGGAACAGGAAAAGATCGACTCCCTGGCCAAGGAAGTCAAACTGGTTCAGACAGTTCTTGCGCAGAATCCGGAATTTTCCAAATTAATGAATCATCCGAAAGTCGGTAAAGACGAAAAGCTTCAGGTCGTGAAGGAAGTTTTTGACACAAGAGTGGATAAAGAACTTGTCGGATTTCTTCGTCTTGTGGTAGAGAAAGACCGCTATGCGGATATCGATGCGATTCTTGCTTATTTCATGGACAGAGTCAAGGAAGAAAAAGGAATCGGCGTTGCATATGTGACGAGTGCGGTGAAGCTTTCGGAGATACAGAAAAAATTAGTGGAAGAGAAACTGATTGAAACGACCTCTTACAAAGAGATGGAAATGAACTTTACCATCGATGAGGCACTGATCGGCGGGCTTGTAATCCGTATCGGAGACAAGGTTGTGGACAGCAGTATCAAATCCAAATTAAATGAGCTGACAAAGCAGCTTATGAAAATTCAGCTGGCATAGAGCCGGATAAAATTTAGAAAGGAACGTAAAGATCCATGAATTTAAGACCAGAAGAAATAAGTTCAGTGATTAAGGATCAGATCAAGAGATATGCGTCAGAGCTGGAAGTATCCGAAGTGGGTACCGTTATCCAGGTGGCAGACGGTATCGCCCGTGTGCACGGTCTGGAAAAGGCTATGCAGGGTGAGCTTCTTGAATTCCCGGGTGAAGTATACGGAATGGTAATGAACCTGGAGGAAGACAACGTTGGTGCGGTTCTTCTCGGAAACCAGAAGAACATCAACGAAGGCGATACAGTTAAGACAACCGGACGTGTGGTTGAGGTACCGGTTGGGGATGCGCTTTTAGGACGTGTTGTAAATGCTCTTGGTCAGCCGATCGACGGAAAGGGACCGATTCAGACAGATAAATATCGTCAGATTGAAAGAGTTGCTTCCGGCGTTATCACAAGAAAGAGTGTAGACACACCTCTCCAGACAGGTATCAAAGCGATCGACTCCATGGTACCAATCGGAAGAGGACAGCGTGAGCTGATTATCGGTGACAGACAGACAGGTAAAACTGCAATCGCCATCGATACAATCATCAATCAGAAGGGACAGAATGTAAAATGTATTTACGTTGCCATCGGTCAGAAAGCTTCTACCGTTGCAAGTATCGTAAAAACATTGGAGGAGTTCGGTGCTCTCAGCTATACAACCGTTGTAGCTGCTACAGCCAGTGAGCTTGCACCGCTTCAGTATATTGCACCGTACAGCGGATGTGCGATCGGTGAAGAATGGATGGAAAACGGGGAAGACGTGCTCATCATCTACGATGACCTCAGTAAGCATGCGACTGCTTACCGTACACTTTCCCTCCTGCTTCGTCGTCCGCCAGGACGTGAGGCTTATCCGGGAGACGTATTCTACCTTCACTCAAGACTTCTTGAGCGTGCAGCACGCATGAGCGAAGAGTACGGCGGAGGAAGCTTAACAGCACTTCCGATTATTGAGACACAGGCCGGAGACGTATCCGCATACATCCCGACCAACGTTATCTCTATCACAGACGGACAGATTTACCTTGAGACAGAGGCATTTAACTCAGGATTCCGTCCTGCGATCAACGCAGGTCTTTCCGTATCCCGAGTTGGTGGTGCGGCTCAGATCAAGGCTATGAAGAAATACGCAGCACCTATCCGTGTGGAGCTTGCGCAGTACCGCGAGCTTGCAGCGTTCTCCCAGTTCGGTTCCGAACTTGACGCCGACACGAAAGAGAAGCTTGCACAGGGTGAACGTATCCGTGAAATCTTAAAGCAGCCACAGTATAAGCCGATGCCTGTACAGTATCAGGTAATCATTATCTATGCGGCTACCAACAAATACCTGCTCGACATCGAGACGGAAGAGATCACAAGATTCGAGAGCGAACTTTTCGAGTACATCGATACCAAGTATCCGGAAATTCCGAAAGCAATCGCAGAAGAAAAAGTGCTCTCTGAAGAAAATGAGCAGAAACTGATTACAGCGATCAATGAATTCAAAGCACAGTTTAAATAAGTTGCAGAAAGAATAGGTGACAACGCATGGCTTCAATGAGAAGTATTAAAAGGCGTAAGGAATCTGTACAGAGTACACAGCAGATCACGAAAGCGATGAAGCTTGTATCCACTGTAAAACTGCAGAGAGCAAAAACTCGTGCGGAACAGTCAAAAGCATATTTTGAGTGCATGTATAAAACCGTAAAATCCATGCTGGCAAAGAGCGGTACAATCAACCATCCTTATTTAAAGGCCGGTGAGAGTACCAAAAAAGCAGTGATCGTCATTACCTCAAACAGAGGTCTTGCCGGCGGTTACAACTCAAACGTTATCAAACTGATCACAAGAGATGAGATGTTTGCAAACAAAGAGGATGTTGTAGTCTATGCCATCGGTAAGAAGGGTAAGGACGGACTTGCAAGAGCGGGATATCAAATTGCGGCTGACTATTCGGATATGGTAGAGGAACCGATTTACATTGAAGCAATGCAGATTTGTAAAGAGGTGCTCGCAGCATTTGCATCCGGAGAGTTCGGAGAGATTTATCTTGCCTATACAGCATTCAAGAACACCGTAGTTCATGTACCGACACTTATGAAACTTCTTCCGGTTGCGGCAGAAGCAGAAGAAGATGCGGAATCCGGTGTGGATGACAAAACACTGATGAACTTTGAACTGGATGAGACGGAAGCAATCGAACTCATCATTCCGAAATATCTGACAAGTTTGATTTTCGGAGCGATGGTCGAAGCGGTAGCCAGCGAAAACGGTGCGCGTATGCAGGCAATGGATTCAGCGACAAGCAATGCTGAAGATATGATCAGTTCCTTATCGTTACAATATAATAGAGCCCGTCAGGGTAATATTACACAGGAATTAACCGAAATTATAGCAGGTGCGGAAGCCATCAGCTAGAAAAGGAGTGAAAGTAAACAATGGCAGAACAGGCAATCGGAAAAATTACCCAGATCATTGGTGCTGTCCTTGATATCAAGTTCCCGGAAGCTTCCCTTCCGGAAATCTACGATGCGATTGAGATTGATCGCGGAAACGGCGAAAAACTTGTTGTCGAAGTGGCACAGCATTTGGGTGATGATACAGTTAGATGTATCGCCATGGGCCCGACTGACGGACTGGTAAGAGGAATGGATGCAGTTGCAACCGGAGCTCCTATTACCGTACCTGTCGGTGAAAATACACTTGGAAGAATTTTCAATGTATTAGGTCAGGCAATCGATAATAAAGAAAATCCTACCGATGTAGGATATGAACCAATTCACAGACCGGCTCCGGAATTCTCAGAGCAGTCTACAGAAACAGAATTATTAGAAACCGGTATCAAGGTAGTAGACCTTCTTTGCCCATATCAGAAGGGTGGTAAGATCGGTCTGTTCGGTGGTGCCGGCGTAGGTAAAACGGTACTTATCCAGGAGCTGATCCGTAACATTGCGACAGAGCACGGCGGATACTCCGTATTCACGGGTGTTGGAGAGCGTACCAGAGAGGGAAATGACCTTTACCATGAAATGACAGAGTCAGGCGTTATCGATAAGACAACGATGGTATTCGGTCAGATGAACGAGCCACCAGGAGCCAGAATGAGAGTTGGTGTTACAGGTCTTACCATGGCAGAGTATTTCCGTGATAAAGGTGGTAAAGACGTACTTTTATTCATCGACAATATTTTCCGTTTTACACAGGCAGGTTCCGAGGTGTCAGCGCTTCTCGGACGTATGCCTTCCGCAGTAGGTTACCAGCCGACATTGCAGACAGAGATGGGTGCTCTTCAGGAGCGTATCACTTCTACAAAGAACGGTTCCATCACATCGGTTCAGGCTGTATACGTTCCGGCGGACGACTTAACTGACCCGGCTCCGGCTACAACATTCGCACACTTGGATGCGACAACCGTACTTTCCCGTGCGATCTCCGAGCTCGGTATTTATCCGGCCGTGGATCCGCTCGAGTCTACATCCCGCATCCTTGACCCGCGTATCGTAGGTGAGGAGCATTACGAAGTAGCACGTGGCGTACAGGAAATCCTTCAGAAGTACAAAGAGCTTCAGGATATCATCGCCATCCTTGGTATGGACGAGCTCGGTGAAGAAGACAAGCTTGTCGTTAACCGTGCAAGAAAGATCCAGAGATTCTTATCTCAGCCGTTCTTCGTAGCGACTCAGTTTACAGGTCTGGAAGGTAAATACGTTCCGATCTCAGAAACAATCCGCGGATTCAAAGAAATTCTGGAAGGTAAACATGATGACATTCCGGAAAGCTATTTCCTGAATGCAGGAAGCATCGACGAAGTAGTAGCCCGCGTAAAATAAGGGGTGAGATGTCATGGCAGATGAAAGAAATTTTGAATTAGAGATCATTACACCGGAGCGCGTGTTCTACAAAGGCGAAGCGGTAATGGTTGAATTTAACACAACCGAAGGCGAAATCGGTGTTCTGAAAAAACACATTCCGATGACCGTCATCGTAAAACCGGGTATTCTTACGATTACCGAGGAAGATGACAATGTCAAGGAAGCAGCCCTCCACGAAGGATTCGTTGAAATCCTTCCGGACAAGGTGACCATCATGGCCGAGATTATCGAGTGGCCGGGTGAAATTGACCTTAGCCGTGCCCAGGAGGCAAAAGAAAGAGCACAGAAACGTCTTGAAGAAAAAGAAGACGGCATGGACATGATCCGTGCAGAAGCTGCGCTGAAGAGAGCGATTGCTCGAATCGAGGCAGTGAAATAAAGCAAATTTGAACTCCCGCAGGTAAGCCTGCGGGAGTTTTTGCGAGTTAAATCACTGTCCTCCAGTCTATTTTCTGCGAAAAGCTATTCTTCGGTCGTCTTTATTGCGCATTTTACGGTTGAGATTTGAGTTTTTGTGCGTGGGGCTGTGCTATTTTTCCGGGTTACGGTTCGATTCTCCATTATATATATTTAAACCGTAACATTTCTTGTGTTTTACGGTTGCTTTTCAGAATACAAAACTGCGACCGTAAGAAGCAGGCTATGATTACGGTTACAAATACAAATTCAGCTGGACAACCGTAACTGGCAAGAATTTTTACGGTTGAGGGATCCGAAATACTCGAATAAGCGGTAAGTACCTGAAATTCTTACGGTCATCAAAGACAAAAACAGAATATCGGCGGTATGAGTAGATTTTGGCGGAAGCAATCAGAGCATATGTGTAGAGAATATTCAAAAAAACGACAGGAAATTTCCTGTCGTTTTTTGCTTGAAACAATGCCTATATGTCTTTGAAAAAACAATTTATATCTGTCTGAAAAAGTTTAGCGAGGGCAACCAATTCCGAAACGCGGATATTGTAGGTTCCGCACTCGATTTGTGAATAGCTGCTGCGCGAGATTTCGAGGCCCTGTAGTTGCAGATGGGTAACGACCTGCTCCTGCGTCAGTTTTTTCGCTTTGCGCAATGCCCGGATATTATTGCCGATATGAATGTCCTGTTTGATTTTCTGTGACATAACATCATCCTCGTAAGATTTGCAATGAATAAGTTGCATTTTTATTGATTTTATCCGTTTTTGGGAATATAATTGCAATGAATACATTGCAAAATGAAGATTACGGGGAGATTAGTAGAATGCTGTTCAATTCCTTTGAATTTTTGGTTTTTTTTCCAATCGTTGTGATAATATATTTTCTTATTCCTAAAAAAATAAAATATATTTGGCTGTTGATTACCAGCTGTTTTTTCTATATGTGCTGGAATCCAAAATACATTATTTTGATTGCAACGTCTGTGCTTATTACATATTTAAGCGGAATAGTCCTAGATAAAACAAAAATAGATATGCACAGAAAAATAGTAGTGGCGGTTTCTTTTTTGTCAAATCTTTCTATTTTAGGTTTCTTTAAATACGCCGATTTTTTGCTTGGTAATATCAATGCGGTATTGGCAAAAATGAACATGGCATTAGTGGAAAAGCCGTTTGATGTGATTCTTCCGGTTGGAATTTCTTTTTATACCTTTCAGGCATTGAGTTACACCATGGACGTGTACAGAAAAGAGATTGAACCGGAGAAGAATTTTTTGAAATACGCATTGTTTGTATCATTTTTTCCTCAGCTTGTTGCGGGACCAATTGAAAGATCTAAGAATTTGCTCAATGACATAAGAACAATACCTGAGAAAAAAATGTGGGATTATGACAGAATCACCAAAGGTCTTATTATGATGCTTTACGGATTGTTTTTGAAGCTTGTGATAGCAGACCGGGTGGCGATTATGGTTGATTTTGTCTTTAACAATTACCAGAATTATGATTCTATTGTGCTACTGATTGGAGCGGTTGGTTTTTCGCTGCAAATATATTGTGATTTTGCCAGCTATTCCACCATCGCAATCGGTGCAGCAAACGTGATGGGATTTAAATTGATGGAAAACTTTGATACACCATATTTTTCAAGGAGTATCAAAGAGTTTTGGAGAAGATGGCATATATCTTTGAGTACGTGGTTTCGCGATTATCTATATATTCCGCTTGGTGGAAATAGGTGTTCAAAATTCAGGAAACACATAAATTTGTTGATTACATTTACAGTGAGCGGAATTTGGCACGGAGCCGGATGGCATTATATTGTATGGGGATTTCTTCATGGGATGTATCAGGTCATAGGAGAATGGCTTGCACCGTTAAAAACCTATGTGTGTAAGAAATTGTGTGTCAAGACGGAGTCTCTGAGCCATAAACTATTGCAGACGGTGACGACGTTTTCCCTGGTGACATTTGCGTGGATTTTCTTTAGAGCTAATTCCATGAGAGAGGCTTTGGGATATGTGAAAGGATTGTTCTCGGGATATAAAATAGATACTATTTTTGACGAAACACTGTTGAATATAGGTCTGAATGAGTATGAGTGGAATGTTCTGTTTGTAGCATTACTTATTTTGTTTTTGATTAGTTTGGTAAAATATAAATTTTCGATGAATCTGAGTGTTTTTTTGCAGAAACAGTCCGTATGGTTTCGGTGGGCAGTTATTTATATTCTGTTGTTTATGACCATAATATACGGAAAATACGGACCGGAATACAGCCAGCAGGCATTTATATATTTTCAATTTTGAGGAATAAAAATGAAAAAACAAGTACTTAAAATAATATGTTTTTTAATCATCGCCGCGTTGTTGTTCATTCGCATGGATAAAGTGTTTTCGTTTAAATATTCGAAGTGCATGGACAAGTTTTACGACTTGCCTAAGGAAACAGTAGATGTTTTGTTTATTGGTTCATCACATGTTTATAAAGGGATTGATCCTTCTGTTCTATATGAAGATTATGGTATTGCTGCATATAATTTAGGAAGTGCGTCACAGCCGATTTGGAATTCTTATTTTTATCTTGAAGAGGCATTGAAGACGCAGAAGCCTAAATTGATTGTGCTGGAATGTTATAAGGTGACCGGAAATGAGCAATATGCTGATATGCCTACAACGATAAAGGCAGTTTCGGGAATGAAACTTTCGAAGACATATATCGATGCAATAAAGGTGAGTGTAGAGGATTCGGATGACAGAATAGACTTATATTTTCGATTTCCGAGGTACCATTCAAGATACGAAGATATTGACGAAAATGACTTTAAGGATAATTACGGAAAGGCACATTACAGTCATTTTTTGGGCTATATTCCTGAAGAAAAACATGTTCCTGAAGAGATACCGAAGACAGTTAATGAAGTAGTCGAAAAGGAACCGATTTCGGATAAAAATATGCTTTATTTAAACAAGATAGTAGATCTTGCAAAAGAAAATGATATTCCTATTATGTTTTTAATTGCGCCGTTTTGCAATACAGCGAAAAGTAAGCAGGTGTATTACAATTCATTAGAACAATATGCATCGGAAAAAGGAATACCATTGCTGAATGGAAATAAACATTATGCGGAAATCGGCCTGGTCGGAGCAGAAGATTTTGGAGAGGGAAAGCATCTTTTGTACAGTGGGGCAAAAAAATTTACGAAATATGTGGGGGAGTATTTAAATGAACATTACGAGTTGCCTGACAAGAGAAATCACCCGGATTACGAAATCTGGCAGAAAAATCTGGAGTATATGAAAGGCTACTATATAAACGCAACAGAAAGCTTCGAGAGAGATGATTAGTATTTTTGTGAAAAGTGCACATTGCAGTGATGTGCACTTTTTACTATACTGATTATAAGCAGATTCTTCCTGCATCAGTCAGGAGGAAGAATGGAAAAATTTCAAGATCTAAATTTAAGCAATGCCTTTTTGTTTGCGGCGACAGCACAGGATCCGGAGGCGTGCAGGGCAATCCTGTAGATTGTTCTGGAAAGAGAGATTCCACAGGTTAATGTACATGCGGAGCACACAGTATTATTCAGTTCGGATTATCGGATGATTCGGCTTGACGTATACGGCGAGGATGAGATGGATGTGCAGTACAATATTGAAATGCAGAATCAGAACACCGGGAACCTTCCCCACAGAAGTCGGTATCACCATGCAGAGATGGATGTAAGTTCCCTGAAACCGGGAATGGATTTTCGTGACTTGCGACCTTCCTATGTTATTTTCATTTGTACCTTTGATCCTTTTGGTGAGGGATTGTACCGGTATACCTTTACAAAACAGTGTAAGGAAGCTGATATTTCCCTTGGAGATGAGACATGCACCATCTATTTTAATACTAAGGGAAAGAATCCGGAGGATGTGTCAAATGAACTGATTGCGTTTATGGCATATCTCGAGGAATCGACAGATGAGTCTATAGGTAATGGCGCAACCGACAATATAAAGCTGCTGCACAAAAAGGTAAAACAGGTTAAGCAAAACGCAAATTTGGAGGCGAAGTATATGACCGGAGAAGATTTATTACGTTGGAGCAGAGCAGAAGGAGAAGCAAAAGGAAAAGCAGAGAGCATCCTTATTGTTTTGGCGTCTAAATTTGAGGTTTCGGATGAACTTCGCGAGAAGATTTTGTGTCAGACAGACATATCTGTGCTTGATGAATGGATTGTGCTTGCTGCAAATGCGACATCCGTTGAAGATTTCATCAGCAAAAGTTCTATTTAATTCATTTTCATGCATTTTTTATCAGTTAAGTTATTCTATTTTAGTTCAATGATTTTCAGAAATTACAAGTAAAAAGGTGCAGGGAGAAGTCTGCTTTATAGTAGAGTACAAATGTGTTGATTTCGGACAAGGTTGTGTCGGTTTTTCTTTTTGTGCATATAATATAAAAAATCAATTTGAGGCTGTTTTATGGCAGAAAAACGTATTCTTCCTTTTTATATGACGTACCCTACGATGCCGATGACACAGACGGATGAGAATCAAATGATGAGAGATTTGGAGTATTTTCAGCAGCTGTATCCTCTCGGAACCAAAGCGGTTCAGCGGGAAATACGCAAAGTGATTGATATCATGGACTATGAGGGAAGTCTTATCTATGATGAGTTTCCGGATCGGTTTGCCATGCAGAAGCTGACAAGGGACATTATAGGTAAAATCAAACTGCAGGCAGAGGAAGAGATGACAGACGGGGAAGAGGTTAAGAGAATATTAGCCTACGATAACTTAGAGGAGTATATGTTCCTTCTTGTGTTACATGAGGTCTGGAGAAGAAGACACAATCGCAGGCGGGGATATTTTCTTTTTTAGTGTGCGGTCTTGACGAAGGACGGCTCGCAAACTAAAATAACATATGAAAACAAAGGTTGCGCCTATTGCATAGACAGAGGACAAAAGTATGGAACGAATCAGACAGCTTCTTTCAGAAGCGTTGGATGAAAATTTAAAGCAGATCATTATCAGCAATCCCCGGAAAAAGAATTCTTCGGACGGGGATTGTGTTTCTGCGTCCAAAATTAAGGTGCGCCCGGTGATGATGAATGGCGGACTTAAGTTTCAGGAGAGCCGTTTTGCCGGAACGCAGGTGTTCCATGCTAACTATGATAAGCCGGAGCTGACGGATATTATATTAGAAGAGATGGCAGATAGCTTCGGACAACTTGAATTGGAGACAAGTTATCTTAGAGCAACTGCATTGGTCAGCAAGAAGGGTACGGTGACTGTTAAGAAAAAACAGTTGCAAAGTGCTGACAAGGCGGGCGGAAAAGGTATAGAAAACGCCGGAGATGTGCAAAATGCAAAGCAGTTACTTTCGCACAACCGCGAAAAGCAATATATTTTAAAAGAAGGGATTCCGGTTCCGTTTTTGATTGATTTGGGAGTGCAGACAAAGGACGGAAAGATTGTCAGAAGTAAGTATGACAAGTTTCGTCAGATTAACCGCTTTCTTGAATTTATACAGGATGTGCTTCCGGCGCTTCCGAAGGACCGCAAGGTTTCCATACTGGACTTTGGATGTGGTAAGTCGTACCTTACTTTTGCCATGTACTATTATCTGAAAGTGCTCAATCACTATGATATAGACATTATCGGGCTGGATCTGAAAAAGGATGTAATCCGCAAGTGCAATGAACTCAAGGATAAATACGGATATGACGGTCTGCAGTTTCTGGAGGGAGATATCCGGCAGTACAATGAAAAAGAGGAAGTGGACATGGTCGTAACACTTCATGCCTGTGATACGGCGACAGATCATGCCATTGCAAAGGCGATTGCATGGAATGCGAAGGTGATTTTGTCGGTTCCGTGCTGTCAGCATGAATTGAATGCACAGATGGAGTGTGAGGAGTTTGCCTCGATATTGAAGTACGGTTTGATCAAAGAACGTATGGCGGCACTTATCACTGACGGAATCCGGGCAAATGTCATGGAAGCGTATGGCTATGACACGCAGGTGATGGAATTTATCGATATGTCCCACACGCCGAAAAATATTTTGCTCCGCGGAGTGAAATCGCAGGGATTCCGTAAGCGTGGGACAACCTTGGAAGAGGTACAAAAATTGATGGACATGCTTCATGCAAAGCAGACGCTTGTGGAGCTTTTGAAATAGAAATACTGCTTTAGGCAGGGAGAATATAGATGGGAAAAACAATTATTAAGGCGATTTATGCAGCGGTCATATTTCTTGTGGCACTGCTTTTGATCGACCATATTACCAATAAAGGAAATACGGATATTACCGCCGAAATGAGTGATGCGACACTTCCGGTTGTATATGTCGTGCGCAATGATGAAAAGATAAATACGTTGCACGGCTATACGCAGAAAATGGATGTTCGGTTTATGTTTGAAACGCTGACGCCGGTCAACGAACAGGACAGAATTCTTTCTTTTGCTGCGGATACCTATGGCAAACATGTGAAAGAAATTTCTTATGAAGTGCGTTCGGCAGATGGAGAGAGATTGATAGAAGACGCGGTATCGGACAATTTTGTACAGGAGGGGGATGAACTCCGTGTTCAGATTGTTTTAAAAGATCTTTTGGATGTAGACAAGGAGTATTCTTTTGCCTTGGCTATGGTTGATACGGATGGCATTACGACGTGGTTTTACACGAGAATTGTGCTGGCAGACTATGCGGATAAGATCGACGATGAAGTGGAGTTTGCCCTGGATTTTCACAGCAGAACATTTGACAAAGAGCGTGCACAGGAAATCACAAAATATCTGGAATCCAATGAAGAGGGCGACAATACAACTTACAGCAAGGTTAATATTCATTCCAGTTTTGCCCAGATTACCTGGGGTGACCTCGAAATTACAAGGGAGTCGGAACCGGAAGTATTTATACGTCAAATGAATCCGTATGTTTCAAAGATAGAACTTCGCTATTTTGTTTCTATGGAGGAAAATGCGGATGTGAACTATTACAATGTGACGGAGTATTATTATGTCCGTTACGGGACAGAAAGAATGTTTTTGCTCGATTTTGAGCGTAACATGCATGCAATTTTTATTCCGGAAAATTCTGTTTATGCCAATAATAAAATTCTTCTCGGCATTACAGACAGTGATGTGGAAATGATGGAAAGTGAGGATGGAAATATCTTTGCTTTCGTGCAGGAAAACAGATTATACAGCATGAATCTTACAGATCATAAGATGGCACTTTTGTTTGGTTTTTACGATGCGCAGCATAGAGATGTGAGAGATCTTTACAACAACAGTAACATAAAGATCATAAGTGTGGATGAGACCGGTAATGTCAGATTTCTGGTATATGGTTACATGAACAGAGGAAATTATGAGGGAAGTGTCGGTGTTGCATGTTACTATTACAATGGTATGCTCAACACCGTTGAGGAAGAGATTTATATACCTATTCAAGGATCGGCTTCTCTTGTAAACATGAATGTTGAGGAGTTAGCATATGTTAACAACGGAAATTATCTCTTTCTGATTTTGGACGGAGCAATTTATAAAATCGATCTTGTACAAAAGTATTATGAAGTATTGGTTGATGAACTGCCGTATGGAAGTTACAAGGTGTCTGAGAGTAACAGAATGATTGTGTGGCAGGAAGGAACGGACAGAAATACAGGGACAAAACTGGTTTTGCTGAATTTAAATACAGGGAATACAGTTGAAATACCTGCGGGAGCAGGACGTTATATCAAGCCGCTCGGTTTTATGAATGAAGATTTGATTTACGGTGTGGCTTACAAATCTGCGATAAGTAAAGATGCTTTCGGCGCAACGGTATTTCCGATGCACCGTATCTGCATTCAGGATGAAAAAGGCGATATCCTGATGGAGTATGAGAAATCAGGTATTTATGTGATTGATGCTACGATTCAGGAAGCACAGATTAATCTGCACCGAGTGCGGAAGGCAGAAAATGACAGCTATGTAGAGATAGAGGATGATCAGATTTTAAATGACGTGGCATCTGAAACGTCCAAAAATATAATCGAAGTGATTCCGACGCAGGAGCACGAAAAGATTGTCCAGATTGCAGCAAAATCAAAAATCAATAACAAGAAAGTCAAATATCTGACACCGAAACAAGTTATGTATGAAGGAAATCGTGAGATTCAAATATCGGACGATGAAGCGGTGGAAGAGCGATATTATGTGAGCAATGAGTATGGTATACAGGAAATATTCTTGCATGAGAATGATGCGATTATGCGTGCAGAGCAGCTTTCCGGAAGGGTATACAATGCTTCCGGAGTATGTATTTGGGAAAAGAGTAACCGCCTGGCGGTAAACCAGATCATGAAAATTACAGAGGATATTATTTCCGAGGAACGCGGCAGCGTGGCAGTGTGTCTGGATTCCATTCTGAAGTACGAAGGTATCAGTCGAAACAGTGCTGCGCTTATGAGAGACGGACAGACCATGTTTGATATTTTGAAGGATAATATTTCCGGGGCGGAAATATTGGATTTGTCAGGATGCAGTTTGAACAGTATTCTTTATTATATCAGCAGGGATATCCCTGTCGTGGCACTTTTAAACGACGGAAATGCAGTGCTTATTGTAGGTTACAATGAGCTGAATACAGTGATATTCAATCCGTTGTCAGGAAGGATATCCAAGATGGGTATGAAGGATTCCGAGGATTTCTTTGAGGCAAACGGAAACAGCTTTTTCACATATGTGAAGAAAGAATAAATGGGCAGTCGCCGGTTTGAATATGCGAACCGGTGGCTGTTTTTTTGATTTATTTTATAAAAAAATTTCTATTGACTAACCGTAATGGCGTCTGCTATACTCGACCACATCTAGTGAAGCTTCATTACAATTCAAGGACGAAATATCATATTTCGTCGATTCATGCGGCATAATCTGCCGAATTTTCACAACCCGATTTATGTAATAATTTGAAATGATGAGAAAGGAGATTTTATGAAAAAAAGATTGTTTGCAGCAGTATTTTTATTGTTGTGCGTATTTGCTTTGCCGATGCATGCAGTGGAGGCAAAAGCACAGGAGACGGTTTCGGAGAATGCCGCAGCCGCTTACAGCTACAACAAAGAATTTTTGGAAACACTTGATTTGATGGCTCTTGATTGGAGAAATTGCAGCGACGAGGCGATCAGCCATGCGGTCATGATGAAAGACTGGTATGAAATCGGTATTTGGCTGGCTTCTATGCCGGAATCCGATTGTCAGGAGCTGCTCGGAAGAAATACGGATCTTCACAGCGTGATTCCGAGGGAAGGAGCTAAGCAGGAAGATTACCAGACCGTATATGAATATGCACTTGAAGTATATGAGTCTATGGGAGATGAAGTGTATGCTTCTTATCCCAGAAATACATCCGGATACTGGACAACCAATATTGTCAATGGAGCAACCGGACAGACATGCTCCATCAAGCATAAATTGACCGGGTTTGATAAAGACGTATCCACGGGAAAATCGCAGTCGCTGACATTGACGCCTACGATATCGGGTGTAAACTGGTGCGGTGCCACTTGTGATTCGGGATCGAAGAGCACCTACACGCTAAAGGGGGATTCCACTTATGCAGTGGTTCCGACACACATAGCTTACAACAAGCCGGCAGGATACACGGCTTCCGTGGAGTACTCTCACACAAGCAGTATGCATCAGCTTTACTTCGATGGTACGCTTTACGGAGCGGCCTATGCGGATACGTCTACCAAAGAGTTGACAGATTCGACGGTGCGCCGTATCTACCCGACCAATCCGAATATGACGGCCTACAATGCATCCACCTATGCAGCTACGATGAAGCTGATTTCTCTGGTCAATGTATATCGTCTGGCCGGTGTCGGCTGTACGGGATCCTCCAGTTACACCGGTGAGAATCTGATACAGACCATCACCCTGGTACCGATAAATTACAACGTAAATTATAACGGTAACGGTGCAACAGGCGGAGGAGTGTCCGCCCAAAACTGCGCCTATGGAAAAACATACACTGCACAGGGAAATGGTTTTTCCAGAAATTATACGGTGACATACAATGGAAACGGCGGTACGCCGGCGGTGGCATCACAGACAGCCAATTACACATTTGCGGGGTGGGGAGCGAATACTACGGCGAAAGTAACACATACTGCAGGTGCAGCGTACAGCAATCTGACAACAACCGCCAATGCCACCATCCATATGCATGCGATATGGAACCCGGCGTCCATTAAATTGACGACGGCGACAAGAACCGGTTATCAGTTCGGCAAGTGGAACATCGGAGCCGCAGGTGCTGCTTACACGCCGACCGGCAATGTGACGGCGGTTGCGTCATGGATACCAAATAAGTACACCATTCAACTCAATGAAGATGAAGAGACGATAAAAATTTTGGAAGCAACCTATGATATGGCCGTATCACTTCCGGAGCCTGTGCGGGCAGGTTATACATTCCGGGGATGGATTGGAGAAAATGGGATTTATCAAGGTACGGCCATAAATTTGACGGCGGAAAATCAAGGAGTAGTCAAACTTTTGGCACAGTGGGAGGCCTGCGGGGATACTGCCTATAAAGTAAACCGATATAAGCAGACATCGCCGGGAGCGGACGATTATGAATTGTTTAATCAACAGGCCGGTGATGAAATAAGCGGAACAGAGTGGATGTATGCGACGACCGATAGTGTTGTGACGGTACCGGCATTGTCGGTGAAGGGTTATGAGACTCCGGACGCTCAAATGGTCAAAATATCCGGGGACGGAAGTACGGTAGTGAATTTTTATTATAAGCTGTCATCGGATAAATCAGGGGATTCCTATTATGTGCACAATCAGATTGTGCAAGACGGAAGTCTTTCTGCAGAGAAATATGTTGAGATTGCAGATGACATTGCACAGAAGATAATAGCAGGATTATCGGTAGATATTACCATCGATGAGGAAGTATATCGGTTTGTACGGAAAAAGGACGGAACGTTGTCCATCCTTTCCGTAAGTGGGAAAAGTGAGCAGGTGGTTGTTCCGGAAGCAATCACTGTGGACAATAAGCTTTATCGCATCACAGAAATATGTGACAAAGCGTTTTGCGGCAATGCGCAGATTAAACAGATTGTGATTCCGGGAAGCGTTACCCGGATTGGGAAAGAAGCATTTTCAGAATGCAAAAACCTGAAGCAGGTTGTTATGGAGGAAGGTATTTTAGAGATTGGAAGTAAGGCGTTTTATCACTGTACATCGTTGACAGTGGTTGAGATTCCGAAAACGGTACTTTCGATTGGCTCTTATGCGTTTGCAAAATGCAAGCTGCTCAAAAAGGTTACGTTTGTCAGCGGAGCGAAGCTTTTGGAGATGGGGAAAAGTGTATTTTCCGGATGTAGCTCTCTCCGTAGTATAAAATTGCCCTCAAAACTGACAAGCATTCCGGAAAAAGCGTTTTACAATTGTCGTAAATTAAAAACGGCCGTAATAGGAAAAGCTGTGACGAAAATAGGGAAAAAGGCGTTTTATAATTGTCGCAAATTAAAGAAGGTGACAATGAAAACACGAAAACTGTCAGCGATAGGATCAAAAGCATTTAAAAAGTGTGCCAAGCAGATTACCTTTCTGGTGCCGCCGAATAAGAAAGGGAAATACCGGGCCCTGCTGAAAGGAAAGTGGTAGAAAGGATGAAAAGAGCTGCAAAAGGCTGGTTTTTTCTTTTCTTTCTGCTTGCGATAACGACGTCTGTGAGAGGAAGTGCTGTTGAAAAAGAAGAGCAGATACACATGCTCCGGCAAAATGGAATGGAGGACGGGACGGAAGGAGAAAATCGCCGATACGGTTATCCAAGGGAGTCAAAAGTTGTCCAAGGGTTACACAGAAACAGTCAGCGCAGCGCCTATCCGCAGTCGTACGATCCGAGAGCGGAACACATGATTTCGGGTGTCAGATGTCAAGTGGGAGGTACATGCTGGGCATATTGTGCGATTGCCGCAGTCGAGTCGAATTTAATACATAAAAAATATGCAGACTCTGCACTGGATTTGTCGGAATTACAAGTGGTATATTTTTTGAAGTATCCGCACAAAGATCCGTTGGGACTTTACGATCGAAATACAGGGGATGAAAAAGGGGAGAATCTGACACAGTTTATGAACGGCGGGAAAATAGCGAGAGCTGTTGATTTGCTGGCGGCCTGGGCTGCGCCTGTATCAGAAGCAGAAGCCTCCTTTTGCGAAGACGAAGAGTATGAGGAAGACCGGATGAATGCATGGGTTTTGGAAGAAGCGCTGACAGATGCAGGTAAGTGGCGTTTAAAAAATTCCAAGTCCTGTGATTATTCGCCGGACCGGATAGACGATATTAAATATTTGATTCAGAATTATGGTGGTGTGGCGGCTTCTTACTTCAATCATGATGCATATTATAAAACGTTAGCGGAAGGCGGTGAAGCAACCTATTATTATCCGTATACGGTAGGGATTGTAACACACGGAATAGAAATAGTGGGGTGGGATGACCATTTTTCCAAGGACTTTTTTTTCAGAACGCCGCCGGGAGACGGTGCGTGGCTTTGCAAAAATTCCTGGGGCGAATGCACGGATACCGATGGGGTAAAGTCAAACGGATATTTTTGGTTGTCCTACCATGAAAAAGAGGTGTCCGGGATATGTGCGGTGGAGATGGAGTGTGCAGATGTATATGAAAACCTATATGCATACGACGGGTGCGCCGAGGTTGCATGTGTACCGGAAGTCGGCGCAAAAGTAAATATGTGCGTGTATGAGGCAAAGGCTTACGGTGATGGGTCCGCAGAGAACATAGAAGGAGTTATGACTTATTTGTACGCAGACACGGACTATGCGGTGACAATCTACGTGAATCCGCAGTTTCAAAACGGGAAAATGATCGGATATACATCCCGGACAGACACGTTCACGGGAAAAAGCGACTATACCGGATATTATACGATTGATCTGAGGGAAAAACCGCTTTGCGTAGCAGGCGGAAGCACCTATGCCATTTGTATGGAAACATTGGAAGAAAACCGGATCGGAACCTCCTTCGGAACACCGGAAGAGGGACGTTGCTACCGTGGAATGGATTTAGATTCTTTGCGGGATTGCGCATTATCGGCGGATAGAATTCCCTGTCTGCGCGGCCTGACGAATAAAGCAGAGGGAGGCGGTACAGTAGAGCTGGGAAAACCGGAAGCGGTGAAGCCGATGCAATCACCGCCTGTCATTGAAAACTCTGATCGGACAGATGTAATAAGGAAATATGAAGATAGAGGTAAAGGCTGCAATATAAAAGAAGTGTGCAGAGACAGAGAGTCTGTCTGTCAAAATATGTTTACTTTGGAAAGACTGTACAACAGTAGCATACCGAGTACTCCGCAAGATAAAATTTCACCTGCTCCGACAGTCAGCATAAAATAAAAGATACTGCCGGGTAACTCATAGATATAACTGAGTACGAAAGGTATTATCAAAGTATTTGCAAGGATTGGGCTGACAGGTGCAGCCCATTTCCATTTTTTTAAGAGATAGGTTCCGACGGCGCCGAGTAATGTGGCAAGGCTTCCGAACAGGACATCAAACGGAGCACAGCCTGTAAGAAGATTGCTGATGAGACATCCGATAAAGAGACCCGGAATGGCAGCAGGTGTAAAAAATGGTAAAACGGTAAGTGCTTCCGAAATGCGAAGCTGAATGGCACCGTTGGCAAGTCCGAGAGCATTGCTCAGAAAAGTCAGCACCACATAGAGAGCTGCGATCATAGCAGCCTGAGTAGTGAAAAGAACGTTGTTTTTTTTCATGATAAGTCTCCTTTAGTTTTGTTTTAGGTGAGGAAGGTCTCGAACTCACCTCGCTTTTTGCGACTTAGTGAGTGTAGCACAAGCGACACAAAAATGCAAATTTTTCTGCGATTGGAAACTTTGCCTGAATGTGATAGAATGTTTTTCGGAGACGAAGACGAAAAGTCAAAGAGTTAGCTGCGGCTAATAAAAAGAGGAAAAGCATGAATTCGGAAGAAGAATTTTTACAAAAACGGTTTGTCGATTTGGCGAACCAATGTTATCGAAATAATGTATATACATTCACCGGGTTTCTCGGGGTTTCGGAGCAGGATGTATTTTTTCGGACGCTTCCGCAGATCGGCGGTGTCGACTATGCCATGTCCGGCGGAGTGGAGGGATGCGAGAGACAGATGCTTCGTTTTGGCTCGCCGGAGCAGCTTGGGTATGAGGAAGTGTTTCCGATTTGCTGTGTGGAGATCCGGCCGACGGCACCGAAATTTGCTGACAAGCTGACCCACAGAGATTTTCTCGGGGCACTGATGAACCTCGGTATCGAGAGGAGCACCCTTGGGGATATCTTTATCACGGAAAAGACCGGATACGTTCTCTGTCACGAGAAGGTGGCGGATTACATGCTTGCAAATGTGGACAGAATCCGCCATACAACCGTGAAATGTCGTCTGCTTTCCGAGATGCCCGAGGCGGTGAAACCGACGCTGAAGCCGGAGAATCTCATTGTCAGCTCACAGCGCCTGGACGGGATTGTTGCCAAGCTGTTTCATCTGTCGCGCAGCCAGAGTCTTTTGCTTTTTCGCGAAAAGAAAGTATTTGTGAACGGCCGTTGTATAGAGAATAACAGCGGTGTCTGTAAAGAGGGGGATGTCGTTTCTGTGCGCGGTCATGGGAAATTTATTTACCGGGGACTTGTGCATGAGACGAAAAAAGGGAATTTAAGTATTTCGCTGGAGAGATATGTATGAATATTTTAACACTCGATCATATTACAAAATCATATACGGGACGAAAGCTGTTTGAGGATGCTTCCTTCTATTTGCAGGAGGGAGAAAAAGTCGGTATTCTCGGCATTAACGGAACCGGAAAAACGACGCTTTTGCGCATTGTGGCAGGACTGGAAGAACCGGATGAAGGGAAAGTGGTCCGCGCGGCAAATGTGACGGTGCAGATGCTGTCGCAAAGCCCGGAGTTTGCGCCGGAGGATACGGTATTGACAGCGGTGATGCGGTCTCATTCCGGTGCCGGTCAGGGAGAGGCGAGTGACCTTTCTGCCATGTCGGCGAAGGCAAAATCCATGTTGATGAAACTCGGAATCACAGAATTTGAGATCCCGGTTGCAAATATGTCCGGCGGTCAGAAGAAAAAGATTGCACTTGTTTCCGTGCTTTTACATCAATCGGATATTCTTGTGCTGGACGAGCCGACCAACCATTTGGATGCAGAGATGTCGGACTGGCTGGAAGATGTACTGAAAAATTACCGCGGAACCCTTGTGATGGTGACGCATGACCGCTATTTTCTTGACAGCGTGTCGAATAGGATTGTGGAAATTGACAGGGGAAGCATCTATTCCTATGATACCAATTATTCCGGCTTCTTGGAGAGGAAGGCGCAGCGAGAGGAAATGCAGCAGGCTTCGGAGCGCAAGCGCCAGTCGATTCTGCGCACGGAGCTTGAGTGGGTAAAGAGAGGGGCAAGAGCGAGAACAACCAAGCAGAAAGCCCGTCTTGAGAGATATGAGGAACTGAAAAACAGACAGGTACTGGCTGCGGACGGACAGGTGCAGATGAGCAGTGTGTCGAGCCGGATGGGGAAGACGACCGTCGAGCTTCACGACATTTGTAAAGCGTATGGTGACAAGGTGCTCATACGTGATTTTACCTATCTGTTTTTGCGCGGTGACCGGGTTGGATTTGTCGGGGAGAACGGCTGTGGAAAGACCACTCTCATGAAGATGATTGCGACGGCAGCAGGGGAAAGTGTCGGGCTGCGCGATGAGCAGAAGGTGTTCCCGGACAGCGGAACCATCACGATCGGTCAGACCATAAAAGTAGGATATTATTCACAGGAATTAGTGACAGACAAAGAGGCAGGAATCGCCTACATGGATCCGGACAAGCGGGTGATTGATTACATCCGGGATACGGCGGAGTTTGTGCAGACACCGGATGGACCGGTCAGCGCCGTGAGGATGTGCGAGCGGTTTCTGTTTGACAGTGAGCAGCAGTACAGCCTGATCGGAAAGTTATCGGGAGGACAGAGAAGGAGGCTGAACCTTTTGCGTGTGCTGATGGGGGCACCGAATGTACTGATTCTCGACGAGCCGACCAATGATCTGGATATCCGGACGCTGACGATACTCGAGGATTATCTCGACAGCTTTGACGGAATTGTGATCACGGTATCCCATGACCGTTATTTTTTGGACCGCTGTGTGCGACGGATTTTTGCATTTGAAGGAAACGGGCGTCTTACGCAGTACGAGGGCGGCTATACAGATTATCAGCTTCGCCGCGAGATGGAAGGAACCGGTGGTGCTGCAGTGGGAGAAGCAGGAAAAGGTTCTGCGGATTCGGAGAAGAGTGAAAAAGAAAAGACGGCAAAACCGCGGGAACATCAGCTCAAGTTATCCTATAAAGAGCAGAAGGAATACGATACGATAGAGGAAGATATTGCTTCCCTTGAGGAAAAAATAGAGCAGACAGAGGCGGACATTTTGAAGTTTTCCCGTGACTTTGTCAAGTTGAACGAGTTGACAAAGCAAAAGGAAGATCTGCAACAGCAGCTGGACGAAAAGATGGACCGGTGGATGTATCTGGAAGAACTTGTGGCAAAAATTAAAGAGGCAGAACATGCAAGAAGACAGTAAAAAAAGACAGAAATGTGAAGAGAAATCTTATACCTATATGATCCGCTGTACGGACGGCTCGATTTACACGGGTATTACCAAGGATGTGGTGCGTCGTATGCAGGAGCATAAAGAAAGAGGGAAAGAGTGTGCAAAGTACACACGCACCCATCATTTTAAACAGCTGGAAGCGGTGTTTGAGGCGGATTCATGGTCGGAGGCGGCCCGGCTTGAGTATGCGATAAAACGTTTGACAAAGGCGCAAAAAGAGCAGCTGATTGCATCGCCGGAGAAGGTGGAGGAGATGTTTGGCGACAAGCTTTCCGGTTGCAGATTCTCACCTGTGGTAGTAGAATATAATTAATATATCTGCATCGAAAGATAAGGGGAAACTTATGAAAAAACGAAAGAGTATCAAACAGACATTGATTGGATTATCCGTAATACCGGTAGTGTTTATCGGCATTGCGCTCACGGTTATATCGACCAGTACGCTCTGGAACAGTATGAGCAGGGAAGTGAGCAATTCTCTCTCCATTGCTGCGCATTCGGTTTATAATACATATTCGCTTGTGGCGCCGGGAGATTTCCGCGAAGAGGACGGAGTTCTCATGAAGGGTGATATTGTGATTGAGGGAGATCACACGATTGTTGATGCGCTCAAGGATTCTTACGGGATGGAAATTACGTTGTTTTACGGAGATGAACGAAAACTTACGACCATCACGGATCAGGAAGGAAAACGCTTGACGGAAACCAAGGCAGACAGTCAAACGGTTCATTGGGTATTGGAAAACGGCAGAGAATATTTTTCGCCGAAAGTGGATATCGGCGGAGAGGATTATTTCGGCTTTTATATTCCGGTTTTGAATAAGGACAAATCGGTGGTAGGTATGGCATTTGCCGGAAAGAAACGGGCAGATGTCATGAATTCCATGCAGACTTCAGTTTTTCAGTCTATGCTCATATGTATGTTGGTTATTGTTGCGACGTTACTTGTATGTGTGGGAGCGAGCCAGAAGATTATCCGGGCTATCAAGAGTATTATGGAATATCTCGGATATTTGGCACAGAGTGATTTTTCGCAAAAAATGCCGAAGAGTGTTCTGCGGAGAAATGATGAAATCGGTGAGATGGGAAAACATGCAGAGGTAGTAAGCAAGTCATTAAAAGACATGATTACCACAGACCCGCTGACAGGTTTGTACAATCGCCGCGCATGTAAGAAATATCTGGACAAGTGGATTGAAACATGTAATAAAAACAAGAAAAACAGGATTACC
Organism: Lachnospiraceae bacterium; assembly: GCA_045535935.1. GTDB lineage: Bacteria > Bacillota > Clostridia > Lachnospirales > Lachnospiraceae > SVFI01. Next base: position 26,142 of record JAZSMO010000034.1, read on the forward strand.
GTAGCCATCGGTGATATCGATTTCTTTAAGAAAATTAATGACACATACGGTCACGATTGCGGGGATTTGGTGCTTGTCACGGTGTCAGATATTTTCAAACGACACATGGGAGAAGACGGATGTGTGGCCAGATGGGGCGGAGAAGAATTTTTGCTCGTATTTGAAGATCAGAAAAAAGATGCGGAAAAACGGCTTCGCAACATGCTGGAAGAAATCCGCGCATATGAGTTTGTGTACAAAGAGAAGTGTTTCCACATTACCTTCACCTTTGGGGTGAATGGCACTATCGTGGGAAGAACGTTTGATGAGATTGTAAACGAAGCGGATGAATATTTATACAAAGGAAAGAAGGGCGGCCGCGACAGAATCGTCACGGCGGAACGTACGATTACTTTTTCTTCGTAAGCAAGTCACTCGTGTTGGCAAGAAGAATGGCGGCGAACATAACGGCGCAGCCCGCAATTTCGCGCCCGGAGAGGGATTGCCCGAGGATAATCCAACCTGCCAAAACACTGACCACGGATTCCAGAGACAAAATAAGCGAGGCGATGGTCGGATTGACACCTTTTTGACCGACAATCTGCAGGGTATATGCAACACCGCAGGAAAGAACCCCTGCATACAGGATCGGGAGACGGGCCTCCCAAATATGGGAAAGCTCCGGTCTCTCAAGAAAAATAATAAACGGCAGTGAGATCAGGCCGCATACAAAAAACTGCAGGCAGGATAAAACGACGCCGTCCACGCGGGTGGAAAAATAATCGATAACCAAAATATGTGCAGTGAAGGCGAAGGAGCAGAGAAGCACGTAAAAGTCGCCGACTGCGATGGACAGATTGTCTTTGATACATAACAAAAAGAGACCGACCAAACCGAGAAATACGCTTCCGATTACCGGAAGCGCTATTTTTTTGCGTAAAAACAGAGCACTGGCAATCGGAACAAAGACAATGTAAAGTGCTGTGATAAAACCAGCTTTTCCCACAGATGTCTGTTCTATGCCGAACTGCTGCAGGGTACTGCCCAGACAAAGGCAGATACCGCATGCGATTCCGCCCGGAAGAGAGAGGAGAAATTCTTCTTTTGAAAAAAGTCGAGTTTTGTCGAAACTCTCACCTGATGTAAGAGATTTGTGGTTTTTGGTGCGCAAAACATAAATCACGGGAAGAAGTGTGATGCCTCCGATCAGACAGCGGATACCGTTAAAGGTAAACGGCCGGATGTATTCGGCAGCACTGCTTTGTGCCACAAAAGCGATTCCCCATATGAATGCAGCCAGAAAAAGTAAGATTGCGTTTTTTGGTTTCATGGTGTCCGTCCTTTTTACTAATAAAATTCAATAAAAATTGTGCAATTTGATTATGGGGAATCTGCCGTGTATTGTCAAGAAAAGGGTAGATTTTTTTACAGATTCATGCTACAATTATTTCAGTTTATGTAAGCGCAAAAAAGAAGATATATTTTACTGGAAAGGAGCACCCTTTGGGGTGTAAAGGAATGGGAAGGTTATGAAAAAACAAAAAGGAAATATGGGCTATTTCACACTGACGATTAAGATGCTTGCAATTGGTATCATTCCGGTACTTTTATCGACGATTGCATCTATTATTTGTGCAGCGGTTACGCTGAACGGAGTGGAGGGAGTTTCTCTCGGAAGTCTGGTTAAGGCAAATTTGATTGCAATGATCGTGCTTGAAATCGTCATAGCTGTAGTTGTATTTATTATTGCGAGAAATATCGTAGGATCCTTAAACAGAATTATCGAGATTCTTGAATCTGCAGTCGGCGGTAATCTGACACGTCTTTGTGTTGCTAAGGATACAGAGCGTAAAGATGAGATGGGTGTTCTTGCCCGCCATGCCAATGAAGTAATCAGATCTCTCTGCAAAGTGATTGCAAAAGTCGGTACGACGACAGACGTTATCGTTGCAGCATCCGAAAAGCTTGAGAAGATGGCTGACCAGACAAGTAACGCATCTGACGATGTGGCAAGATCTATGGGTGATATGGCCAACGGTGCGACAGCACAGGCGACAGAGACACAGACCGTTTCTGAGGCAGTTATGCAGATCGGTGACGGAATTGAGCAGACAACAGTTGCAGTACAGAATCTTCTGAACAATGCAGACTCCATGAGAAAAGCCGGTCAGGCCGGAGTGGAAAGTGTAGAAGATCTGGAAAGCATTTCCGAAAAAGTAAAAGCACAGATTGCTATTATTTATCAGCAGACCAATACAACCAACGAATCTGCACAGGAAATCCACAAGGCGACAGAGCTTATCGCTTCGATTGCGAACGAGACCAACCTCCTTGCTTTGAATGCTTCTATCGAGGCGGCGAGAGCCGGAGAGAGCGGACGTGGATTCGCAGTTGTTGCTGAACAGATTAAAAACCTTGCAGAACAGTCCAACGAATCTGCTAAGACAATCGACGGAATTATTAAGAATCTTCTGGAAGAGTCAGAACAGGCTGTACAGACGATGAATACAGTAGATGCTATCATCGGACTTCAGGCGGATAAGGTAGATACGACAAGACGTGTATTTGCCAAGGTGAACAATGGTCTTCAGGATACCATCGCAGATGTTGAGAGCATTGCTTCCAACACAGAGGTGCTTGATCAGGCAAAAGACCGCGTTATGTTATCTGTGGAAAGTCTTTCTGCTATTGCGGAAGAAAATGCAGCAGGTACACAGGAGACAGCAGCTTCTGCAGAAGAGCTCGCAGCTACCATCAGTGAAATCAAAGATGCATCTGCAAAACTGTTCGATGTATCCGAAGAGCTTACAGGCGAGTTAAATATGTACGTAATCTACTAATTCCTATTTCTACATAAATAAATCCAATAATATATAGAAGAAGTAAACGGATCGGCGATTTATTACGCCGGTCCGTTTTTTTGAAGGAACTTTATAAAACTTTAATCCTTATGTCCTTTATTTCACATAATTCATATTGATTTTGATAATTTAAATCTATATAATGGTATCGTGCTGTAAAAAGGGCAAAGTAAGGAGAAAAAATGGAAAATCAGAACTATCAGGGATCGGGTGGTAACGGATCCCAGAATAACAATAATAATGGAAATAACAACAATAACAATAACGGAGGGAATGGATCCGGCGGACCGCAGAAGCGACAGAATTTCATGCTTCTGCTTATTGCGGCACTGATTACGTTGTTCGGAATGAGCTTTTTTATGAACGGCCTTTCCGGAAGTTCCTCAAGCAAAGAGATTTCCTACAATGAATTCCTCGATATGGTAGAGGAAGGTAAGGTGGAGGAAGTCCTTATTACACCGGATGAAATTCAGATTATGCCGAAGGAAGAGAAAAAGGATTCCAAAACAGAAAATTATAATCCTTTCTTTCCGACCGGATACGGAACTGCTTCGGTTGTTTACTACACCGGAGTGGTGGAGGATGACAATCTTGCAGCATTCCTGAAAGAGCACAATGTGAAATTCAGCCAGCAGATACCGGATGATACCAGCTGGATATTGTCTATTTTACTGACCTATGTATTGCCGATTGTGCTTGTTTGGATTTTGCTCAGCTTTCTGTTCCGCAAGATGTCGGGTGGTGGCGGACCGATGGGAGTCGGAAAGAGCAATGCCAAAGTTTATGTTCAGAAAGAAACCGGGGTTACATTTAAAGATGTGGCCGGCCAGGATGAGGCGAAAGAGTCTTTGCAGGAAGTGGTGGACTTTTTGCACAATCCGGGGAAATATACGAAAATCGGTGCGAAGCTCCCGAAAGGAGCTCTTCTGGTGGGACCTCCGGGAACCGGAAAAACTTTGCTTGCTAAGGCAGTAGCAGGAGAGGCTAATGTTCCTTTCTTCTCTCTTGCGGGTTCCGATTTTATTGAGCTTTATGTCGGTGTCGGAGCTTCCAGAGTACGTGATCTTTTTAAGGAAGCGACCAAAAATGCACCATGTATTATATTTATTGATGAAATTGATGCCATCGGCCGGAGCCGTGACTCCAAGTACGGCGGCGGAAATGAGGAGCGCGAGCAGACGCTCAACCAGCTTCTCGCTGAGATGGACGGATTTGATACGTCCAAAGGTATTTTAATTCTCGGAGCGACCAACCGTCCGGAAATTTTGGATAAAGCATTACTTCGTCCGGGACGTTTTGACCGCCGTGTGATTGTAGATAAGCCGGATTTAAAAGGACGTGAGGATGTCCTTAAAGTGCATTCGAAGGATGTCAGCATGGATGAGACGGTGGATCTTCATGAAATTGCATTGGCAACCAGCGGTGCGGTAGGTTCCGACCTTGCCAATATGATCAACGAAGCTGCCATCAATGCAGTGAAAAACGGGCGCAAAGCTGTTTGCCAGAAGGATCTTTTTGATGCGGTTGAAGTAGTTCTTGTCGGTAAAGAGAAGAAGGATCGCATCATGAGCAAGGAAGAGCGCAAGATTGTTTCGTACCATGAAGTCGGTCATGCACTCATCAGTGCATTGCAGAAAAATTCCGAGCCGGTGCAGAAGATTACCATCGTTCCGCGTACCATGGGAGCGCTCGGTTATGTCATGCATGTTCCGGAGGATGAAAAATACCTGAATTCCGAGGCGGAGCTCCACGATATGATCGTCGGTCTTCTCGGCGGACGTGCAGCGGAGGAGCTTGTGTTTGATACAGTGACGACAGGTGCGTCCAACGATATTGAAAAAGCGACCAATATTGCACGTTCTATGGTGACGCAGTACGGTATGAGCAAAAAGTTCGGTCTTGTCGGTCTGGAATCTGTTGAGAGCCAGTATCTGGATCGCCGCTCTGTGCTGAATTGTTCCGATGTGACGGCGGCAGCGGTGGATGAAGAGGTTATGAACATTCTCAAGAAGTGTTATAAAGAAGCGAAAAAGTTGCTTCGTGATAACCGTAAGCTGATGGATAAGATTGCGGAGCACCTGATTGAGAAAGAAACAATCACCGGTAAAGAATTTATGGAGATATACCGCAAGGAAAAAGGTCTTCCGGAGCCGGAGGAGAAGAAGGAAGAGTCGGCAGAAGAAGGCGCATCTGAGGTTAAGACTGCGGCGGAAGCTGTGGCGCAGCTTAAGGCGGCGGATGACAAAGAGAAACCTGTTGAAGAACCGGAAACTGAAATAGAACAGGTGACAGAGTCTGCAGAAGAACCGGATGAGATTCCGGAAGAAAAAGAAGAAATGTAGTATGAAAATTGAGCGGGGCACAGAGGAACCTATCGGGGCTCCGGAGCGCCGCTCATTTTTGTGGGAGGATATACATGTTCGATCTGAAAGAGGAGCTTACTAAGCTTCCGAATTGTCCGGGCGTATATATTATGCATGATGAAAAGGATACCATTTTGTATGTGGGGAAGGCAATCAATCTGAATCGCCGTGTACATTCCTATTTCCGTGAGAGTACGAAAAAGTCTCCGAAAATACAAAAGATGGTAAGCCTGATTCATCATTTTGAGTATATTGTCACGGATTCCGAACTGGAAGCGCTGGTTCTGGAAAACAATCTGATCAAAGAACATCGCCCGAAGTACAATACGATGCTCAAGGACGATAAAACATATCCGTATATTAAAGTGACGCTCGGCGAGGAATATCCGAGAGTCCTTTTTTCGCGTCTGATGAAAAAAGATAAGTCCAAATATTTCGGGCCATTCACCAGTGCGGGTGCGGTCAAAGATACGATTGACCTGATTTGCAAATTATATAAGATAAGAACCTGCAATGCATCGATGAAAAACGGGCAGGACCGCGCCTGTCTCAATTACCATATGAAACAATGTCTGGCGCCGTGCATGGGAAATGTTTCCCCGGAGGAGTACGGCGAGAATGTGAAGAAGGCGCTGGAGTTTCTGGGAGGTAACTACGGTCCGGTGCTTCGGGAACTGGATCAGAAAATGCAGGAAGCCTCGGACAACATGGAATTTGAGGAGGCGATCCGCTACCGCGATTTGAAAAACAGTGTGCTGTCCGTTGCGCAAAAGCAGAAAATCACGGATTCGGACGGCGAAGATAAGGATGTAATTGCCCTTGCCAAGGATGAGAAGGATGCGGTTGTGCAGGTATTCTTTGTCCGCGACGGGAAACTAATCGGCCGTGAACATTTTTATATGACGAATGTAGCCCAGAGCAGTGAGGCGGAAGTGCTGGAGAGTTTTTTGAAACAGTTTTATGCGGGGACGCCGTATCTTCCGAAAACGATTATGCTGTCTATGGAGATTGAGGACGCAGAGCTTTTGCAGGAGTGGTTGTCCGGCCGGAAAGGTGCGAAAGTGAGAATTGTCGTGCCGAAGATCGGCAGCAAGGAAAAGCTGGTGGAGCTGGCAGGGAAAAACGCAGCTCTTATCCTCGGACAGGACAAGGAGCGTATCCGGAGGGAGCAGGAACGCACCACGGGAGCTGCGGCGCAGATCGCAGAGCTTATAGGAATCGCAGGTGTACATCGGATGGAGGCTTACGATATCTCCAATATCAGCGGCTTTGAGACCGTCGGTTCCATGGTGGTATATGAGGATGGAAAGCCCCGCCGGAGTGATTACCGCAAATTCAAAATCAAGACGGTGGCGGGAAGCGACGACTATGCCAGCATGAGAGAGGTGTTGACCAGACGATTTTCCCATGGACTCAGCGAGAAGGAAGAAAATGCCCAAAAAGGAAAGGACGATATGTTCGGAAGCTTTACCAAATTTCCGGATCTTCTTCTCATGGACGGCGGAAAAGGTCAGGTAAATATTGCGGAGGAAGTCCTTGAAAAGTTAGGCATTGCTATCCCGGTCTGCGGTATGGTCAAGGATGACAATCACCGGACAAGAGGTCTGTATTATCAAAACAAGGAATTGCCGCTGGACACTCATTCGGAGGGATTTAAGCTGATCACCCGCATTCAGGATGAGGCTCATCGGTTTGCCATCGAGTATCACAGATCTCTTCGGAGAAAGACGAATGTAAAGTCGGTTCTGGATGAGATCAAAGGGGTGGGGCCGGCGCGACGTAAAGCGCTTATGCGCCATTTCGACTCCATTGCACATATAAAAGCAGCAACGGTGGAAGAACTGATGGAAATACCGGAAATCAATGAAAACTGTGCCAAGGAAATTTACGCTTTTTTTCATGACACAAGTATGTTAGAATAAATAGGATAAACACGTTTTTTACAGTAAGGAGAGGGATTATGGCGAGCATTAGTCTGAACAAAATCATTGAAAGATTTAAATTGGAAAATCTGACACCGGAAATTGAGACCAAGGGAATCAAAATTACGCAGCCGGATATTAACAGACCGGCTCTTCAGTTGGCAGGTTATTTCGAGCATTATGAGGCGACACGTCTGCAGATCATCGGATTTGTGGAGTATACCTATATGAAAGGTCTTTCCGAGGAGCGCAAGGAAGAGATTTTTGAGAAGCTTCTTTCCAATCCGATTCCGGTCATTGTATTTTGCCGTGAACTTCAGCCTGATCCTTTATTTTTGAAAAAGTCGGTGGAACACGGAATTCCGCTTTTGATGACCAAGAAAGCGACCTCGGCTTTTACGGCGGAAGTCATCCGCTGGCTCAACGTGCAGCTTGCACCTTGTATTTCCGTGCACGGTGTACTTGTCGACGTATACGGCGAGGGTGTTCTGATTACGGGAGAGAGCGGTATCGGTAAATCCGAGGCTGCGCTTGAACTTGTAAAAAGAGGACACCGTCTTGTGACAGATGACGTGGTTGAGATTCGCAAAGTCAGTGATGATACGCTTGTCGGTTCTGCGCCGGATATTACCAAGCATTTCATTGAACTTCGCGGTATCGGTATTACAGATATTAAGACACTTTTCGGTGTTTCCAGCGTTAAGGAAACCAGTCAGATTGACCTTGTAATTCATCTGGAAGACTGGAGTAAAGAAAAAGAATATGACCGCCTCGGTTTGGAGGAAGAATTTGTGGACTATCTCGGTAACAAAGTGACATCCCACACGATTCCGATTCGTCCGGGACGAAATCTGGCGCTGATTTGTGAGACGGCAGCGGTTAACCATCGTCAGAAAAAGATGGGTTATAATGCAGCCCAGGAGCTTTACAAAAGAGTACAGGAAAATCTTACAAAGCGCAGAGATGATGACGAAGAATAAAAAGTAAGGAGTGCAGCTATGAAAAAATATTGTTTTGGTGTAGATGTCGGGGGAACGACAATCAAAATGGGACTGTTTGATGTGGAAGGAAACGTTCTCGATAAGTGGGAAATTAAGACCCGTACGGAAAACGGCGGTGAAAACGTACTTCCGGACATCGCAAAAGCAGTTGCGGATAAAATGACAGAGAAATCCATTTCCAAAGAGGAAGTGGCAGGTGTCGGTGTCGGTGTTCCGGGGCCGGTGGATTCCAAAGGAATCGTGCACCGCTGCGTCAACCTCGGATGGGATGAGTTCAATGTAAATGAAAAATTAGGAGCCCTTGTTGATATGCCGGTTATGGCAGGAAATGATGCCAACGTGGCAGCCCTCGGCGAAATGTGGAAGGGCGGCGGACAGGGTCATGAGGATCTTGTTGTGGTAACCCTCGGTACCGGTGTCGGCGGCGGTATTATCATCAACGGTAAAATGTTAACCGGAGCGAACGGTTCCGGTGGTGAAATCGGACATATTCACGTACAGGACGGTGAACCGGATCAGTGCGGATGCGGTAATTACGGATGTCTGGAGCAGTATGCGTCAGCGACCGGTATTGTCCGTATTGCAAAACGCATTTTGGCAAAAACACAGGATGCGACGGTTCTCAAAGCAGACGGTGTGACAGCTAAGGATGTTTGGGATGCGGTAAAAGAAGGAGATGCAGTTGCAATCCAGGTGGCAGAGCAGTTCGGTAAATATTTGGGCGAAGGACTTGCAGCAATTGCCTGTGTAGTCAATCCGGAAGCTTTCGTAATCGGCGGCGGAGTTTCCAAGGCCGGTGAAGTTCTTCTTTCCTATGTGGAGAAAAATTACAAACCGGTTGTTTTCCACGGTAGCAGAGAGGTAGAGTTTACTTTGGCTACACTGGGAAATGATGCGGGTATCTTCGGTGCAGCTAAATTAGTGTTAGGCTAACCTTTTGCAGCATAAGAATGATAGAAATACATAAATGGAGAAGGGCCGAAAAGTCCTTCTTTCATTTTGAAAACGAAAAAAGCAGGTGACTGGTATGAATCAGGCAGTAAAAGACTTTTTAAAAGAAAATGTAGCAGCTGAAAATTTGTTTTGGAACGAGCCGATGGATAAGCACACGACATTCCGGGTAGGCGGAGAGGCGGATGCGCTTGTCTGTGTTACGGATTCCGAAATGCTGCAGAAAATAGTATCCTATATGGCAAAAGTGTCCCAGGATTTTTTTATACTGGGAAAAGGCAGCAATCTTCTTGTCAGTGACAAAGGATATCGCGGTGTAATTCTAGACATGAGCAAATGTTATACCGATGTGCGGGTAGAGGGGAATACCATTATTGCCCAGGCCGGAGCATCACTTCCTCAGGTGGCGGTTTTGGCGGCGGAACACGGATTGTCCGGATTGGAATTTGCGGCCGGAATTCCGGGAACCATCGGCGGTGCCGTGGTCATGAACGCAGGAGCCTATGACGGAGAGATGAAGCAGGTGGTCAAAAAAGTGACCGTGCTCAATCAGACCGGCGAGGAGATGGAGCTGGACAATGCGACGATGGAATTCGGCTACCGCACCAGCATCATCAAAAACCGTCCGTTTGTCGTGCAGGAGGTTGTGTTTGAACTCGAGCCCGGTGATCCGGAGGAAATCAAGAAAAAAGGCGCAGAGTTCAATCAGAGAAGAAGAGATAAACAACCGCTGGAGTTTCCTAGCGCAGGAAGTACCTTTAAGAGACCGGAAGGATACTTTGCAGGGAAGCTGATTATGGACGCAGGACTTCGCGGATATCGTATCGGCGGTGCGCAGGTGTCCGAAAAACACTGCGGTTTTGTAATTAATGTGGGAAATGCTTCGGCGTCGGATATTTACGATCTGATGGACGAGGTCAGTGAAAAGGTATACGAACAGTTTGGGGTCCGTCTGGAGCCGGAAATTGTGAGACTCGGAGAATTTTAAATTCCTGCGATGAAATAAGTCGACGGGAAACGGGCATAAGACAAGTGGAGGTAGAAGCATGCGATTTGTAGTAGTGACGGGAATGAGCGGCGGCGGAAAGCAGACCGCGATGAAAATGCTGGAAGATATCGGATTTTATTGTGTGGATAATCTTCCGGTCCCTTTGGTGCCGACGTTTGCAGAGCTTTTGCTCCAGCCCGGAAGTGAGATTCGCAAGGTGGCAGTGGGTCTTGATATTCGTTCGGATCAGGTGTTCGGCGATATCATGAAAGCCCTCGGGCAGCTGAGTGAATTGAACATTGCTTACGAAGTTCTTTTTATGGATGCTTCGGACAGTATTTTATTAAAGCGATATAAAGAAAGCAGACGTATACATCCGATCGACGGCCATGGAGCCATCGAAGACAGTATCCGTAAGGAGCGGGAAATCTTAAAAGAAATCCATGACAAGGCGGATTACATTTTTGATACCTCTTCTCTTTTGACAAGGGAATTAAAAGAGGAGCTTGACCGCATATTTGTGAAAAACGAGGCATATAATAGCCTCATGATTACCATCATGTCCTTCGGATTTAAAAACGGTATTCCGCTGGATTCCGACTTGGTGTTTGATGTGCGTTTTTTGCCGAATCCGTTCTATATCGATGAGTTGAAGCATAAGACCGGAAATGACAAAGAAGTATATGACTATGTCATGTCCTTTAAGGAGGCGGGAGATTTCCTGGAAAAATTGACGGATATGCTCCAGTTCCTTGTTCCGAATTACGTAAAGGAAGGAAAGTACCGACTGGTGATTGGTATCGGATGCACCGGCGGAAAACATCGAAGCGTCACGCTGGCCAATGCCCTTTATGATAAGATGAAAAATAAAGGTAACTACGGATTGACACTGGTTCACAAAGATATTAACAGAGTGAAATAAAAGGGGTGTTATATGTCTTTCTCAGGAGAAATCAAAGAAGAACTGCTCTTTGTTTCGGGGACATCCCGTCATTGCCGGCTGGCGGAGCTGGCGGCGTATTTTCAGTTTTGCGGACAACTTTTAACAGATGACAGCGGAAGTGCAATGCTCCGATTTCAGACAGAAAACAAAATTGTAGCAAGAAAATGCTTTACATTGCTCAAGAAAACATTTAAGATAGAGGCTGATGTGGTTGTGCGCAAAAGCAGCATGCAGTCGGGTGGCTTGACATATTTGATTCATGTGTCATATCCTGTTTTGGCATGCAAAGTATCAGAGGCGCTGAAGGCAGAGGAGCAAAAAGAGTGCGGACATACTAGTGCCATGCTCGTAAAAAACAGTTGCTGCAAGCGTGCATTTTTGCGCGGTGCGTATCTGGTGTCCGGATCCATGAGCGATCCGAATAAGTCATACCATGTTGAGCTTGTGTGTCAGACACAGGAGCAGGCAGAACAGATTATGAAAATGCTTCATGATTTCGGGCTGGATGCCAAAACAGTTCTTCGAAAAAAATATTATGTGGTTTATTTAAAAGAAGGCGAAAATATTGCGGATTTTCTCAATATTATCGAGGCGCATCAGGCCTTAATGGAATTTGAGAATACGCGTATCCTCAAGGGCGTACGGAATATGGTTAACCGCAAGGTCAACTGTGATGCGGCCAATATCAACAAGACCGTGACCGCCGCTGCCAGACAGGTGGAGGATATCAAATATATTCAGTCGGTATGCGGACTGGAAAAGCTTCCGGATGCGCTTCGTGAAATGGCGTATATACGTCTTGAAAACCCGGAAGTACCATTAGGTGAGCTCGGAAAACTTCTGGATCCGCCGGTGGGCAAATCGGGAGTGAACCATAGATTAAGAAAAATCGGGGAATTTGCTAAAGATCTGAGAGGATAGTAGTATTAGGAGGAAGTAAGATGATCGAAAAGACAATGAAAATCCAACTGGAGCACGGCTTGGAAGCCAGACCGGTTGCTGTACTTGTTCAGAAGGCAAGTATGCATGACAGCACGATTTATATTCATGCAGAAGGAAAGAAGGTCAATGCGAAAAGTATTATGGGGATGATGAGCCTCGGTCTCAATATGGGTGAAGAGGTTACGGTTGTTGCAGAAGGCGTGGATGAAGCAGCAGCGATCGAGAGCATTGAAAAGTATTTGGGTGGACAGGAATAATTTCAGACGTTAGCAAATGAAACCTAAAAGGGGCACGGAAGGTGCCTCTTTTTTGTCAAAAAAAGGTGGAATCTATATGGACGAAAAAAAGATGTTGTTTATTTACAATCCTCATGCGGGAAAGTCCGGTATCCGGAGCAATCTGCTCGATATCGTTGACATTTTTACAAAAGCGGGCTATGAAGTGACGGCGCAGCCGACGCAGAAAAAAGGCGATGCGATAGAAGCCACAGTGGAAAAGTCGGGAAGATTTGATCTGCTTGTATGCAGTGGCGGTGACGGAACCATCGATGAGGTAGTGACAGGAATGATGCAGAGGACGGAGCGCATTCCGATCGGATATGTTCCGGCGGGTACGACCAACGATTTTGCAAGGAGCCTGAAAATCCCGCGTACGATGATCAAGGCGGCGCAGACAATCGTGGATGGACATCCGTTTGCCTGTGATATCGGGACATTTAACGGAGACTCTTTTGTATACATCGCGGCGTTTGGACTGTTTACGGATGTCTCCTATCTGACCGATCAAAATATGAAAAACGTGCTCGGTCATATGGCTTACCTTTTGGAGGGAGCCAAGAGACTGAACAGTTATCCTTCTTATCATATGAAGTTTACGGCGAACGGAACCACAATCGAGGATGATTTCATGTACGGAATGATCACCAATTCCTTCTCGGTGGGCGGATTTAAAAATATTACCGGGCAGCATGTAAAACTGGATGACGGCGTTTTTGAAGTTACGCTGATTAAAACGCCGAAAAACGTCAGTGAGCTCAATCAGCTGATGACAGCACTTGTCATGAAAAACGTGGATACAGATTGCATGTACTGCTTTAAGGCGTCGCAGATTATGTTCGAGTGTGAGGATGAAGTGCCGTGGACGCTGGATGGTGAGTATGGCGGTCATCAGAGAAAGGTATCCATCCAAAACGAAATGCAGGCGCTTGAAATACTTGTTCCTTAAAAAAGTATTTGCTTTTAAATAAAGATGCGTTATAATGGTAACGATAAAATGTTTAATTTTTACGGAGGTAAGTAACATGTTAGTTTCAGCAGCAGAAATGCTTAAAAAAGCAAAAGCAGGCCACTATGCAGTTGGTCAGTTCAACATCAACAACTTAGAGTGGACAAAAGCTATCCTTTTAACAGCACAGGAAAACAACTCACCGGTTATCCTCGGTGTATCTGAGGGTGCAGGTAAATACATGGGTGGTTATGATGCAGTTGTAGGTATGGTTAACGGTCTTATCAAAGATCTTGAGATCACTGTACCGGTAGCTCTTCACTTAGACCACGGCTCATACGAGCACTGCTACAAATGTATCGAAGCAGGTTTCTCTTCAGTAATGTTCGACGGTTCTCACTACCCGATCGAAGAGAACGTAGCTAAGACTACAGAATTAGTAAAAGCAGCTCACGACAAAGGAATCTCTATCGAAGCAGAAGTTGGTTCTATCGGCGGAGAAGAAGACGGCGTTGTAGGCGCAGGTGAATGTGCAGATCCGGATGAATGTAAAGCAGTTGCTGATCTCGGAATCGACTTCCTTGCAGCAGGTATCGGTAACATCCACGGAAAATATCCGGCAAACTGGGCAGGATTATCATTCGAGACATTAGATGCAATCCAGCAGAAAACAGGCGATATGCCATTAGTTCTTCACGGTGGTACAGGTATCCCTGTAGATATGATCAAAAAAGCAATCAGCCTCGGTGTTGCTAAGATCAACGTTAACACAGAGTGTCAGTTAGCATTCGCTGCAGCTACACGTAAATACATCGAAGAAGGCAAAGACTTAGAAGGTAAAGGATTTGACCCTCGTAAGCTTTTAGCTCCTGGTTTCCAGGCTATCAAAGATACTGTAAAAGAAAAAATGGAAATCTTTGGTTCTATCGGACAGGCTTAATTTATACTTAAAACTATCTCTCAATTGAATTGAGGCGATGAAGTGCACCACAAATGTCAGACATGCGCTGACATTTGGCGGTGCATTTTTTTGTTGTGCGCTGCTTGTTGGGGCGGTGTTTTCGTCCTAAATTTTTGTAGTTCATTACTATGGGATGAAAAAGTGAAGTTGATTTCCGGTTTTCTCACCCTATATTGGGATTTGTAGAATTATGGGATGAGAAATTGAATCAAATCTCATAAAAAAGGCTCGAAATCCTTATTTTTTTCACCCCAATTATCTCTGACTGACATTTTGGGATGAAAGCAAAACTTTTTATCATTGTTTTTTCACCCTAAATATTTTTTTGTGTATTATTGGGATGACAATGCGTTCAAGAATAACAAAAAGCTGAAAACCGTAAAAATCGGTGCGAACATTAAGAGCATCGGAAAGAGTGCATTCCAGGGGTGTGTTGTATTAAAATCCCTGACAATCCCTGCATCTGTGGAAAACATCGGTTCCAAAGCATTCTACGGCTGTAAGAAGCTTGTGAAACTGACCATCAAGACCGACAAACTGACAACAAGCAACGTCGGTAAGAATGCCTTCAAGAAAATGGGAAGCAGCAATTACAAGAAAGTCAAAGTGAAAGTGCCGAAGAAGGTTCTGAAGGCATACAAAAAGACACTTGTAAAACGCGGTTTGAGCAAGAAGGCAAAGATTAAAAAATAAAACATAAGGTTGAACGGGAGCATATCACAGCAAAATGCTCCCGTTTTTCTTTTCGCTACAGCTTATAAACCATTAAAATAAGGTTAAAATATATTTACAAACAATTAAAACGATGGTTTAATGAAATCAGGAAGATTGTCAAAAACCGAAACAGACTGCAAAAAGGAGAGATGACGATGGAAAAGAAGCAATTTATTACACCGGAATATGTGACGGCAGAGGACATTAAGAGAGTGCGCAAGCAGCTGGGACTCACGCAGAAAGATTTTGCCGGGCTGTTAAACTGTGCCAAATCTACCGTAGAGCGATGGGAAGCAGGAAATGAGCCGGTTTCCGGACCGGTTGTCCTCCTTGTGCAAATGCTGGAAAAGCACCCGGAATATGTCGATGAGATTTCGGTTCCGGAAAAGGCTTATACGCTGCGGCTTTGGTATATGCATGAGCAGACGGTCTGCACTGTCATAGATGTGGATGAAATCCGTCGTGCTGTGCGTATTGTGAATTATGCCACGCATCCGATGTTTCGCGCATTCGGCGTGGAAGAGCATCCGGATTATGAAAAGTATGTGGAGTTTTTGGAGTCCCGGTGTTTTCCGCGCAGCCGTGACAAGATGAAGCTGCAATTGCAGCAGCTGGATCTTCCGTTTTATGATCCGTTCATGATTATAGAAAAGACAGAGGGGCGCATGGCGGAGGATCATTTCTGGATCCGGATTGAGAGGTGACGATGGTAGAACTATTTGAACAAAGTATACAAGTAAATCATCGTCAGTCATCCAAGGGAAACCAGCTGAAGTGGAAAAGCGGTGACACATGGTACAAAGCAGATTACACGGGATACGAAGGTCTGGCGGAATATATGATTTCGCACCTTCTCCAAAAGTCAACTTTGTCCGAAAAAGAGTTTGTGCTGTACCATCCGGTGGAGATAAAGTACAAAGCTGCAGTATTTACCGGAGCACAAAGCCGCGATTTTCTCAAAGAGGACTGGCAGATCATTACACTGGAGAGACTGTTTCAAAATTATTTCGGGGAAAGCCTGAGTAAGGCGATTTACAGCATTGCCGACCATAAAGAGCGTCTTCGTTTTCTTGTGAACCAGATACAGCGGATTACTGGGCTGCAGGATTTTGGGGCATACATGAACAAATTATTTACCATCGATGCCCTGTTTCTCAATGAAGACAGACATACGCACAATATTGCAGTGTTGATGAACCGAAAAGGCGAGTTTTCCTATTGCCCGATATTTGATCACGGAGCCGGTCTTTTGGCGGATACAACTATGGATTATCCGATGGGAGAAGATGTGTATGAGCTGATGAAGAACGTCAAAGCCAAAACGATTTGTCCGGATTTTGACGAGCAGCTTGATATTTCAGAGGAACTGTACGGTTCCCATTTGAAATTTGATTTTACGAAAAAGGATGTCAGGGAACTGTTGCAAAAAGTAACGATGTATTCCAAAGAAGAAATTTCAAGAGTGGAACATATGATATATTTGCAGATGGATAAATATAAATATTTGTTTTAAATAATTTTCCCCATAAAAAGGGAGGAGGCCAGGTAAACAATTTTACCTGGCCTTTATTATGAAAAAGTTTTAAAAAATTCCAACACTTCATTGAAAGCTTTGTCATTTTATACTGTTATTATATGTGTCGGAAATGGATAAATGATGTTATGTAAATTAAAAAATGTTAAATAAAAAATGAACAAATTGTTAACATAACTACATTTTGTCCGGTTCCGGATAGTCAACACCGAAACAATCTACGGTCATGGACTTGATTTTCTGTGTTTCCAGAGGTCTGTCCATGTAGTCGGTAGCGGTGGAAGCGATCTTGTTTACGACTTCCATGCTTTCTTCTGTCACCTTACCGAAGGCAGCGTAGGAGCCGTCCAGATGCGGTGAAGTTTTGTGCATGATAAAGAACTGGCTTCCTGCGGAGTCCGGATGCATGGCTCTTGCCATGGAAAGCACACCTTCTGTATGTTTTAAGTTGTTTTCAAATCCGTTGGATGTAAATTCTCCCTTGATGTTGTAGCCCGGGCCGCCGGTACCGGTGCCGCTCGGACATCCTCCCTGGATCATAAAGCCGCTGATGACGCGGTGAAAAATGAGTCCGTCATAATATCCTTTTTTAATCAGACTGATAAAATTGTTTACGGAAACCGGTGCGATTTCAGGATAAAGCTCTGCTGTCATCACGTCGCCGTTTTCCATAGTAATTGTCACGATTGGATTCTGTGCCATGTTGGTTCCTCCTAATATTTATTTTCTTTTTCCAAAGATTAGTTTAAAATAAAATGAAACATGCGTAAAGGAAAAAATGAAAAATGCAGAGAGAATATAAGGAATTGCTGATTACAGATGAAATAAATACGGCCAAAACCGCCCGGGCAGAAGGGCGATTTGTTGTCCTGTGCTATCCGCTGAAGGGTGAAGTATTGCCGGGCAGCAGCGAGGCAACTGCGCTGAATTTTGATGATTTTCCGTATGCAATCGAAAATGCGGATGCGCTCGATGAGAATTATCTCGAGCATGTTTTGTGTCGGTTTAAAGGGGTTCCCTGTCACATTCTTGACACAGAGCGTTGCCGCATCAGGGAGATTACGCCGGAGGATGTGGATGCGCTGTATGAAATCTACGCCGCACCGGGAATTACGGATTACATGGAAGGCCTCTATGAAAACAGGGAGGATGAGATTGCGTACACGCAGGATTATATCCGATGCCACTACGGATTTTATGATTTCGGTATGTGGATTGTGGAGGACAAACAAAACGCAGCGATCATCGGCCGGGCCGGGTTTGATATGCGGGACGAAAGCGAGATTCCGGAGCTTGGTTTTTTGATTCGGGCGGAGTATCAAAACAAAGGATACGCGACGGAAATTTGCAGTGCGCTGCTTGCCTACGGAAAGGAGCAGCTGGGGTTTGCCTGGGTTGGTGCGCATGCGGACAAAAGAAATGTCGCCTCAGTGCGTCTGCTTGAAAAACTGGGCTTTGTTTTTTGCAAAGAAAATATAGTACAAAGTATCAAAACGGATGGCCGGGAATCGGATTTCTATCTGAAAAAAATAGGATGAAATCGTACAAGTCCGTCAGAAAGCACAGAATTTGTCTCAAAAATTTGTACAATCTGGCGAGAATAAGAGAGTGCTTATTGGGCGGATGAGTGGTATAATGTATTCATTAAAGTGGATTTTTACACTTAATCTAACATCAAGGAGGACGCGTAAATGTCTAAAATGGTCTATTTATTTGAAGAAGGCGACGCTTCCATGCGTAATCTTCTCGGCGGAAAAGGTGCCAACCTTGCAGAAATGACAAAGCTTGGACTTCCGATTCCACAGGGTTTTACAGTGACAACAGAAGCCTGTACCGATTATTACAACAATAATCGCTCAATCTCAGAAGACATCCAGAAACAGATTTTCGATGCGCTTGCAAAGCTTGAGGAAAAGCAGGGTAAAAAATTCGGTGATACAGAGAGTCCGCTTCTCGTGTCAGTGCGTTCGGGAGCAAGAGCTTCCATGCCTGGTATGATGGACACAATCCTGAACCTTGGATTAAACGATATCGCAGTAGAAGGATTTGCAGCCAAGACAGGTAATCCTCGTTTTGCTTACGATTCTTACCGTCGTTTCATCCAGATGTTCTCAGATGTAGTTATGGAAGTTCCGAAGTCTCACTTCGAAAGAGTGCTTGATGACATCAAGGATGCCAAGGGCGTGAAGTTCGACATGGATCTTACCGCAGATGATCTGAAAGAAGTTATCGCAAAATTCAAAGCAATTTATAAAGATAAAATGGGCGAAGATTTCCCACAGGATCCGAAGGTTCAGCTTATGGAAGCTGTCAAAGCCGTATTCCGTTCCTGGGATAATGAAAGAGCGATCGTTTACAGACGTATGAACGACATCCCTGGTGACTGGGGAACAGCCGTTAACGTACAGGCGATGGTATTCGGTAACATGGGTGAGACATCCGGTACCGGTGTTGCATTTACGAGAAACCCATCTACAGGTGAAAAAGGTATCTATGGTGAGTATCTCATCAATGCACAGGGTGAGGACGTAGTTGCAGGTATCCGTACTCCGCAGCCGATCACCAAGCTTCAGGAAGATATGCCTGGCGCATATCAGCAGTTCATGGACATCGCCATGAAACTGGAAGAGCATTACCGCGACATGCAGGATATGGAGTTCACCATCGAGGACGGTAAGCTGTTCTTCCTGCAGACACGTAATGGTAAGAGAACAGCACAGGCGGCTCTTCAGATTGCTTGTGATCTCGTAGATGAAGGAAAGATTACTCCGGAAGAAGCAGTGATGCGAATCGAAGCAAAATCTCTCGATCAGCTTCTTCACCCGACATTTGATGCAGATGCATTAAAAGC
The DNA here is from genome assembly GCA_045535935.1 of Lachnospiraceae bacterium. Taxonomy (GTDB): domain Bacteria; phylum Bacillota; class Clostridia; order Lachnospirales; family Lachnospiraceae; genus SVFI01. The sequence goes on from JAZSMO010000034.1 coordinate 45,376, forward strand.
AGGCAAGGTAATCGGACAGGCACTTCCGGCTTCACCGGGAGCTGCAGCAGGTAAAGTGTACTTTACTGCAGAAGAAGCAAAAGCAGCGCACGAAGAGAAGGGCGAGAGAGTTATCCTTGTTCGTCTTGAGACTTCACCGGAAGATATCGAAGGTATGCACGCAGCAGAAGGTATCCTTACTGTTCGCGGCGGTATGACATCCCACGCAGCCGTTGTTGCCAGAGGTATGGGAACAGCTTGTGTATCCGGTTGCGGTGAAATTGCAATCAATGAAGAAGAAAAAGTATTCGAGCTTGCAGGCGAAGTGATCCGCGAGGGAGATTACATTTCCTTAGATGGTTCTACAGGTAAGATTTACCTTGGAGATATCAAGACAGTAGAAGCAAGCGTAACAGGTAACTTCGGACGTATCATGGAGTGGGCTGACAAGTACCGTGTGCTTAAGGTTCGCACCAATGCAGACACACCTGCAGACGCAGCAAACGCAATTAAATACGGCGCAGAAGGTATCGGCCTTTGCCGTACAGAGCATATGTTCTTCGATCCGGACCGTATTCCGAAGATCCGTCAGATGATCCTTGCAAGAACACTTGAGCAGAGAGAAAAAGCATTAAATGCGCTCATCCCTTACCAGAAGGGTGACTTCAAAGCATTATACGAGGTTATGGAAGGAAGACCGGTTACCATCCGTTTCTTAGATCCGCCTCTTCATGAGTTCGTTCCTACCGATGAAGGTGATATCGACGATCTCGCAGTAGAGATGCTTATGACAGCAGAGGAAGTACAGGAAATCTGTGATTCTCTCCATGAGTTTAACCCGATGATGGGACACAGAGGATGTCGTCTTGCAGTGACATATCCTGAAATTGCCCGCATGCAGACAAGAGCCGTGATGGAGGCAGCGATCGAAGTAAAAGAAGAAAAAGGCTACGATGTAGTTCCTGAAATCATGATTCCTCTCGTAGGCGAAAAGAAAGAGCTTAAATTTGTAAAAGACGTAGTTGTTGCAGAAGCAGAAGCTGTTAAGGCTGAAAAGAATTCCGACATCGAGTACAAGATCGGTACGATGATCGAGATTCCGAGAGCAGCACTTCTTGCAGACCAGATTGCAGAAGAAGCTGAATTCTTCTCCTTCGGAACCAACGACTTGACACAGATGACCTTCGGTTTCTCTCGTGACGACGCAGGCAAGTTCCTCGGCGACTACTACAAGAACAAAATTTACGAGTCAGATCCATTTGCAAGACTTGACCAGAGCGGTGTAGGCCAGCTCGTTCAGATGGCAGCAGACAAAGGCCGCCAGACCCGCCCGGATATCAAACTCGGTATCTGTGGAGAGCACGGCGGAGATCCTTCTTCCGTAGAGTTCTGCCACAAAGTAGGTCTTACTTATGTTTCCTGCTCACCGTTCCGTGTTCCGATCGCAAGATTGGCAGCAGCACAGGCAGCGATTGCAGATAAATAATTCATAGAATATTCTTGTCAGCCCCGCTTTTTGGCGGGGCTGATATCTATAACATATCGAAGATTATCAATTCCTTTTTTAAATATACTTTTTGTGTTTTTTGAGATATTTTGGCTCGGAGTCATCCTAAAAGCTTTAGTGATATCCATATAGGATGAAAAAAACACAGATAAAAGAAATCTTTTCATCCTAATTCACAAGCGAAAGTGAAATGGGATGAAAAATAGTGTCAAAAATCAATTTTTATAAGAAAAATCATGAAAAAATTCATCCCAAGGAATTAAAATGAAATTTTTAGGATGAAACACAAGCCTGTAACAATGCAAAATTCGACCTAATTAGATGCAAAATTGTATTCTGCGATGAAAATTTACCGCAACAGATCAATCATTAACGATAAAACCAAGAGGAGGATGACGTTTACGAAAATAGAAGTGAAAAAAACAATCATGCGGAAAGAAAAAATGCTTTACGAAGTAGAAAAGTTTCTCGGAGATGCGCCGGAAGGGGCTTTGAATGTGAAGAGTAAAAACGGAAAGGTCTATTTTTATCATCAAATAAAAAATCAGGAGAAAAAGAAGGTGGAGTTACATTATCTTGGGAAAACAAAGCTTCATCATATAAAGAAACTTGCTCAAAAGAGCTATTTGAAGAAAGTTAGAAGCGTACTTAAGGAGCAACTTAGTGCGCTGAAACAGTTTGAGAAATCTTATGAAGAAAATGCAGTTGAGGAGATATACGAAGCTTTGCCTGAAGAGAGAAAGATGTTGGTAACGCCGGTAGAGAGGGGTGTGCGAGACAAACTTAGGAACTGGAATGAGGAAACATACGAACCTTACAACGCTTACCCGGAATATAAAATTTACGAGACCGATCGGGGTGAGATTGTGCGGTCCAAGTCGGAGGTTATTATAGCAAATCTGCTTTATAAACATAGAAAAGACCTCGATTACAAGTATGAACGGCCCCTGAAATTGCGAGCAAAAAACGGCGAAGAAATCACCATACACCCTGACTTTACAATCATAAACAAGCACACCGGAAAAATTTATTATTATGAGCACGCAGGAAAAATGGACGACCCCAAATATGCGACAGATTTTGTAAAAAAGATGGAGTTGTATATGGCTAACAATATATGGCAGGGGAAAGAGTTGCTGGTTACTTACGAAGCAGCGGGAGCACCGCTGAGTACAACATATGTGCGAAAAATAGTGGGGCGTCTTGTGCAATAAAAAAGGAAAATATATTCTAACTTTAAAAAAAGAACTGAGTTTGATATGATGATACAAGGATAAAGAAATATCCGTCAGAGAACAAGAAAGAAATAAAAGAGGAGAACTATTATGATAAACCCTGCAATTGCAATGAAACTTATGGCGGCAAAAAACGCCTTTACCAATAATCATCCGAAATTTGTGTCGTTTCTTTCGGCGATCTTCGGGACCGGAATTCCGGAGGATACCATCATTGAGATTACGGTCACAAAGCCGGGACAGGCTCCGATTACTTCCAATATCAAAGTGAAACAGGAAGATCTGGAACTGATGGAAACCTTCAAAGAGATGGCGGGGGCGAGATAGATGGAGCAGAGCATGACAGAAAAATCGCAAAATAAACAAGAACTGTGCTGTACATATCGGTCGTGGCTGAATTATGTGAAGGTGTTTGTTGGTATGACGTTTTTTGTGCTTGTATATGAGTTGATGATGTCCTCGAAACCACAGGAAGATAAGAAGTATTGGTGGATAGCTACGGTTGTTATTCTGTTTTCGATGTATTTTATTTTGAGAATCCGTAACAGTAAAGTTATTCTGCAAGAAGAGTTTCTGATTACATATAGCATATTCGGTAAAAGAAAAGTGTACAGAATTCATGATATTACTAAGGTTACTATTGCAAACAATTATAATGAATACATAGTAATCTATTTTGGCTTAAGCAGTGTTCTTGTGCGCAAAGACATAAGTCAATATAGTGAATTTGTGAAAACAATATGTGAAAGGCTACAAATCAAAGACTATAGCAGAAGTGGTTTTTTTACCTATGATATAAGAAGATAAAAATACAAAAATTTCACAGTTGAAGAAAATTGTTCTATGCTATAAACTGTACATGGGTATACTATGCATGAAAAAGTACAGGTGTAAATCACATGCCCGGGAGAAACATATGTTAGAATTAAAAAACATTACCTACGAAGTAGAAGGAAATAAAGAGATTATCAAAGATGTCAGCGTCAAGATTGACGACCATTTTGTGGCGATTACCGGACCGAACGGCGGCGGAAAGTCGACACTGGCTAAAATCATTGCAGGTATCGTGACACCGACCGGCGGACAGATTCTTTTGGACGGGGAGGATATCACAGAATTGAATATTACCGAGCGTGCAAAGAGAGGAATCAGCTTTGCATTCCAGCAGCCGGTTCACTTTAAAGGGCTCACGGTAAAAGATTTGATTACGATTGCATCGGGCAAACAGATGTCCGTTACGGAAATTTGCCAGATTTTGTCGGAAGTTGGACTTTGCGCACGTGAATATGTCAATCGTGAGATCAATAACAGCCTGTCCGGGGGCGAACTGAAACGTATCGAGATTGCTATGATTAAGGCGCGCGGAACAAAGCTCTCCATCTTTGACGAGCCGGAGGCGGGAATCGATCTTTGGAGCTTTAACAGCCTGATCAAAGTGTTTGAAAAAATGCGGGATGAGATCAACGGTACGATTCTGATTATTTCACATCAGGAGCGTATTTTAAATATTGCGGACAAGGTGATTGTGATTGCAGACGGCAAACTGGAGAAAGTCGGAACCAAGGAAGAAGTGCTTCCGGGACTTCTTCATACAGCCACAGCGTGCAGTACACTGGTAGAAAAGAATGAAAGGTAGGAACACAGATGGACAGCATACAGAAGAATTTGCTTGCGCAGGTTGCGGACCTTCATGAAGTTCCGGAAGGAGCCTACAACATTCGCGCAAACGGAGCCGGGGTTTCCAGAAACACTACGGCCAATATTGATATTGTGACAAAAACAGACAAAGACGGCATTGATATTATTATCAAACCGGGAACAAAAAATGAGAGCGTGCACATTCCGGTCGTGCTCAGTCAGAGCGGAATTCAGGAAAGTGTATACAACGATTTCTACATTGGTGAAGATGCGGATGTGACTATTGTTGCAGGATGCGGTATTCACAACTGTGGCGTTGACACCTCCAAGCATGCGGGTATTCATACCTTTTATTTGGAAAAAAATGCAAAAGTCCGTTATGTGGAAAAACATTACGGCGAAGGCGACGGTAACGGAGAAAACATTATGGATCCGGTAACCATCGTGCACCTGGCTGAAAATGCCCATCTTGAGATGGAGACAACACAGATCAAAGGGATTGATTCTACTATCCGCGTGACCAAGGGTGATCTGGCAGAAGGAGCGTTTCTGGAGGTTCGTGAAAAAATCATGACACACGGAAAGCAGTATGCCAAGACGGATTTTGCCATCGATATGAACGGCGAAAACTGCAAGTGCAATCTGATTTCCAGATCGGTAGCCAAAGGTAACTCCAAGCAGGAGTTTTTCTCTATTATGAACGGAAATGCAGCCTGCAGCGGTCACAGTGAATGTGATGCGATTATTATGGACAGTGCATGCGTAACGGCCAGCCCGCAGCTGACGGCCAACAACATTGATGCAAACCTGATTCATGAGGCGGCCATCGGAAAAATTGCCGGAGAGCAACTGATCAAGCTCATGACGCTCGGGCTCACGGAGCAGGAAGCGGAAGAGCAGATTATTCAGGGATTTTTAAAATAGTTTAGGAAAAGACGATATGGGAGACAAAATCAAGCTTTATTTTGCGCCTATGGAAGGAATTACCGGCCTTGTATGCAGAAATGCGTATGAGGCTTGTTTTTCGGGAACCATAGACAAATACTTTGCGCCGTTTATCACGGCCACAACAACAAAAGAGCTGGGAGCGAAAGAATTGCGTGACATTGCGCCGGAGCACAACAAAGTTCCGGTCCTTGTGCCACAGATTTTGGCCAATGATGCTTACGGCTTTATCCGGACGGCAGAGAGAATAGTTGCCCTGGGGTACCGGGAGATTAATTTAAATCTCGGTTGTCCGTCCAAAACTGTGGTCACCAAGAAAAAAGGAGCAGGTTTTCTGGAGTTTCCTCACAAGCTGGATGCGTTTTTGCAGGAGGTATGTGAGTGGACGGAAAAGGAAAATGTGCGTTTTTCCGTGAAGACAAGACTGGGAATGCAGGATGAAGATGAGTTCTGGAAGCTTCTGGAGATTTACAACAAATATCCGCTCCATGAGCTGATTGTCCATCTGCGCACGCAGGATGACTACTATGTGGGAGCGGTTCATGAAGAGATGTTTCCGAAAATTATAGAAAAGAGCAGACACCCACTCTGCTACAACGGCGATCTTTTCGATGAAAAAAGGATCAAAAAGTTCGCAGAAGCTTACCCGCAGCAGGACCGGGTCATGATCGGACGAGGACTATTGATGCATCCGGGATTGGCCGGTGCAGAAATCTCTGAGTTTGCCATCGACAACTTATGGAAGTTTCATGATGTCGTATATGAAGGGTATCGGGGTTATATACAGGGAGAAAAGAATGTCCTCTTCAAAATGAAAGAGCTTTGGTCTTACATGAAAGAGAACTTTGATGAAGACGAGACAAGAGTAAAGAAAAGTCTGAAGCAGATTCGCAAAAGCCAAAACTTCGCAGACTACGAAATTGCCACCCGGCAACTTCGTAATCTGCAATAAAAGAAAGCAGCTACATACTCTGCTTTCTTGATACCGCAAAAAGCGCTTTGCAAACGGCGGTACAAAGAACAGCGGCCACGATCGCTTCCGGGATACCGTTGGCGGCGATAATACCGAGAATTGCAGCATATACAGCATCGACAGCGATTTCTTTCACGGTGGCAAATTCGTTGGCGAAGCAGAAATAAATCAAATTCATAACAAGAAGTGTGTTGGTAAAGGCACCGACCACACCTGCAACAGGAAGGGCAAGAAAGTCACTTCCTTTTTTGCTTTTCAGCAGCTTTTTGATTCCTATGTATACAAAATACGGAACCACACCTACCAGAATACGAGGGACAAAGCAGATCACAACGGACCAGAAATTGCCTCCGATTTCGCCGAGAGAATAGAACGGCGAGAATGCAAAGGAAAGAAGACTCGGATTAAAGGTGTTGTTGACCAGTGATGTTGCACCGAACACAAATCCTAAAAAGCCGCCCTTCTTCGGGCCGAGAACAATGGAACCGATGATAACCGGAACATGTATTAAAGTTGCTTTGATAAGTACCAGGTTGATGTAACCCAGGAATGGCACGAATGCCATGAGAATGATGATTGCTGTGAACAGTGCGGTGAGCACCATATCACGGTTTTTTGTGTTTTTAGACATATTTACCTCCTGCTTTCGTTCCTTGGATTTTCTTCCGGAGTGTCTTGCGGGAAATGACCGGAAAAAGGATACGATGCGTCTGTGTCTGAAGTCCGAAATGAGAATATCGACCGAATGATAAGAACTGCTGTTGACAATTCTTACAGAAGGCTTCCTGCAAGTGTCAGGTGCCGCGATATGCCCAAATGTAGAAGACAGATTTTTCCCGCACTCATAATATCACAGAAAACGCAGACATACAATCTTTTTTGTCTGCAATATCCTGGATTTTCAAATAGACCGATACAAAGGAATGTGTTATACTAAAACATAATGGGCAAAAAATGACCTGGAGGTGAGAGTATGCGGTTTATTTATAAAACTGACAATGGAAAATTATCGCTGTTAAACGACTTTGAACCGGATGTGTGGGTGAATCTTGTCTCGCCCGATATGGAAGAGATTGTGGAGACGGCCAAGCAGTACGGAATTGACGTCAATGATATGAAAGCCGCACTCGACGATGAAGAAAGTTCCCGTGTGCAGCTGGAAGACGGATATACGATGATTCTTGTGGACATTCCTTCCGCTGAAATCCGTAACGAACAAAATGCATATACGACGATTCCGCTTGGTATTTTGCTGGTGAAAAATGCGATCATAACAGTTTGCGGAAAGGAAACACCGATCCTTACGCATTTTTCCAATAATCTGATGCGCGGCTTTTCCACAAAGAAAAAGATGCGCTTTGTTTACCAGATTCTGCTTCGGACAACGAATCTTTATCAGGCCGACCTTCGCGTCATCGATAAACGAAGAGAGGAAATTGAGCACAGAATCAGTGTAGATGATACGGAAGACACGGATTTGATCCACCTTCACGAATTGGAGACCAACCTTGTCTTCTTCGCGACATCACTTTCGGCCAACCGGATTGTACTTGAGCGGTTGACTCGTTATGAAAGAATCGAACAGTATCCGGAGGATAAGGAGCTACTGGATGATGTCATTGTCGAAAACCGACAGGCGATTGAAATGACAAATATTTACCGGGATATCATTCACGGTGCCCGTGAACTTGTGTCTACGGTCCTGAACAATCGATTGAACAATGCTATGAAGCTTCTCACCTGTGTGACGCTCGTCATGGCGATTCCGACGATTATTTCCGGAATTTACGGTATGAATGTCAGTGCACAGTGGATGCCACTTTCACAGACACCATACGGATTTTATATTATTTGCGGACTGATTGCGTCAATCTGTGCTTTGGCACTGCTGATATTGAAGAAAAAGAAGATGCTGTAAAAATATGAAAAGAAAAAATATTTTAGAATCAAGAAGAGCGTTGAAGCGGCTTTGCTTTCTGCTCGGACTGCTTATGGTGGCAGTGTTTTTGGCGAGCATGGTTTATTTCCGCTATAAGATCAGAGAGAGCTCGGAACTGGTGGATTCTCTGGAATACAATACCTACGGTAAATACTATGTAATCATTACCGACAACCACAAAAATTCCTTTTGGAGCAGTGTTCATGAAGGCGCTGTGGAAGAAGCTTCCGGAAGCGGAGCTTTTGTGGAGATGTTCGGTGAAAATTTGAGCGTGGATTACGACAAAGAAGATCTGATGGAGATAGCGGTTGATGCCAAGGTGGATGGAATCATTGTGGAAGCGGATGAGTCTGCAAGGATGCAGGAGTGTATCCGTCGGGCTGATGAGGCCGGGATTCCTGTCGTGACAGCGCTCAGCGACAATCCGGAGAGCCTGCGTCAAAGTTACGTGGGTGTTAACAATTATAACCTGGGAAGAGAGTACGGGGATCAGATATGCGAGATTGCCGAGAAAAAGGGGCAGGACGCATATCGCGTGCTTGTTCTGCTGGATGCGGAAAAAGAAGGAAGCAGCCAGAATATCGTAATCAGTGCCATACAGGAGATGCTCCAGTCGAAAAAGATGGACAAGACGATAGCGGTGGAAACAGCGCAGATCGAGAGCGGCTCCATGTTTGCGGCGGAGGAGTCTATCCGCGATATTTTCATGCAGTCGGAGCAGCTTCCGGATATCATCGTATGTCTCAATGAACAGAATACTACCTGCGTGTATCAGACGGTTGTTGATTACAATAAGGTAGGACAGATAGAGATTGTCGGATACTATGAATCCCCGACGATATTGTCAGCTATCAAAAAAGAGATTATTCACGCAACGATTTCCATCGATGCAAAGCAGATGGGAAAATATTGCGTGGAAGCGTTAAATGAATATATTGAGAACGGACGTGTCAGTGATTATTATGATGTGGATGCTTCGTTGATTAATGCGGAGACACTTGCGGCTTCCGGGGAAGGAGGCGCAGATGAAAAAGATAAGTAGATACATTGCCGAGCTTTCCATCCGGACCAAGTTTGTCATCCTGTTCATCGCGACATCCATGATTCTTTTGTTTGTAAACACATTTATGTATTACAACATTAATAAAATAACTTTCCGGCTGGATGAGATTTACATCAGTAATGTTAAGCTCAACACGACGGCGGATGTGCTGGCGGAAGTGCAGGAAAGCATGACAGAGTATCTTAACACGAAGACAACAGATGCGATGGAAGCATACTATCGCAGTGAGGAGGAATTCTCGGAACTGATTCGCGAACTTGAGGATGAAACTACGGATAATAACCTCAAACTGATGGAGCGCAATATCCGTTATATGTCGGAAAGTTACCTTGTGCTGACCGGAAAAACGATCGAGGCAAAGCGCGGACGAAATGTAGAAAAATACAAACAATATTACGAGGAAGCCAGTGACCTGTATTCTTATCTGGAGACGTATCTGTTCAGTTTGAACAGTGAAAAGTTCAGAATTAACACGCAGAGCTATGAGGTTCTTTCCTCTTCCATGCAGTATTTGGAATGGATCAGTATCACCATCTTTGTGATTATCGGTCTGTTCAATGTGATTCTTGTGGCGCTTGTCACAGGGTCCATCACAAGTCCGTTGCTGGAGCTTTCGGAAGTTGCAAGGCAGGTAGCGGAAGGTAACCTTGATGTGGAGGTTGTTCCGGTACATTCCAAGGATGAGGTTGGTGTCGTTACCACGGCATTTAACCGGATGGTTGTCAGCATCCGTAAGTATATTGAGCGCATCCGGGAAAGCGTGGAAAAAGAGCGCGACATGAAGGAGAAGGAGCTTTTGATGGAGGCCCATCTGAAGGATGCGCAGCTGAAATATTTGCAGGCACAGATCAATCCGCATTTCTTGTTCAATACCCTCAATGCGGGGGCCCAGCTTGCCATGATGGAAAGTGCGGACAGAACCTACGATTATATTCAGAATATGGCGGATTTCTTTCGATATAACATAAAAAAAGACAATGACGTGGTGTCTCTCGCAGATGAGATCCGTCTGGTAGATAACTACATTTACATACTAAATGTAAGATTTTCCGGTGAGATTCATTTTGCCAAGGATGTTGACGAAACGCTTCTGCACATTAAAGTGCCGAGTATGATTCTGCAGCCGATTGTGGAAAACAGTGTCAACTACGGAATCAGAAATATTGATTGGGAAGGTCATATTACGCTGAGGATACAAAGACAAGACGAACGGGTGTGTATCAGTATCAGTGATAACGGAATTGGTATAGACGCTGCGCGGTTGGAAGAAATCCGAGGAGGAAATGTCAAATCCGAAGAGAATGTTTCCGACTCCAACGGTGTCGGTCTGAACAATGTAATGGAAAGACTGCATCTGTTCTTTGAGGAAAAGGACACATTTGAAATTATAAGTGAAGGAACAGGAAAAGGAACGAAGGTTTGTATCACTGTTCCGTTTGAAACGGTATAATTACCTGCATGATTACGGAAAGGATCCGCTATGTATAAGATAATGCTGGCAGATGACGAAGGAATTGTAATTGATTCTCTTCAGTTTATATTGAAAAAAGAATTCGGCGACGAATGTATAATAGAATCTGCGAAGACCGGCCGCAGTGTCATTGAGCTTGCGGAAAATTTTCGTCCGGATATTGCTATTATGGATATTCAGATGCCGGGAATTAACGGGATTGAGGCTATGCGTGAAATTCGTCAGACTAATGCTTCCACCATGTTTATCATCATGTCTGCTTATGATAAGTTTGATTATGCCAAGGAGGCGATTAATCTTGGTGTTCTCGAATATCTCAATAAGCCCATGGACCGGATAAAAATCATTGAAGTGGTGCGCCGTGCCATGCGCCGGATCGACAGAGAGCGCGATAAACGAAGCCAGGATCTCATGATCCGGGAAAAGATGGAGACAGTGGTTCCGATTATCGAAAACGGTTTTGTCCAGAACCTTCTCTTTCAGGAGTTTTATGAGGAGGATGTGGTCAATTTCAAACAGCTTCTCGGAATCGATGCAAAGCATGGCTATATGATGGCGCTTGTGTTTGGAGAAAACCAGGAAGGAAGTCATATGACCAACGCAATCGGTGTCAGTGTACAGGTGCAAAACCGTGCAAGGGAGCTGCGCGAGATTGTCAAAGGATATTTTGCCGGGGCGATGGGAAGTGTCATGGCCAACAAGGTTGCCATCTTTGTTCCGTTTGATACGCCGCTTATGGAGTACAACGAACGCATTGAAATCATTGAAAAGGCCAGAGTGATGGTTCGAAAGCTGAAACAGCATTTTGATGTGGCATTTCGTGTGGGATTCGGAGCGGTCAGACCGCTGGAAGGGGCGATGGAGTCTTACAATGAGGCGTTGGAATCTCTTGCGTCGACGGGCGGGACGGTTGTACATTTTGACGATGCTCCGGTCGGATGTGAATATGAAGAAAATTATCCGGTAGAAACGGAAAAAAACATATTTGAAAAACTTGAAAAAGGTGATCTCGGCGCAACGCTTGCGGCGGCCAATCAGTTTTTTGACTGGATGGTTGAAAATTATGCAGACTATCCGATGGATATCAAGCTCAAGGCGCTGGAGTTTGTGCTTTGGAGTGAGCATGTGGCGTATTCCAACACAAGAAAAGTATATGAATTCCGATCCAGACAGGATTACCTTCCGAATATTCTTGCGTTCAACAACTATGAGCAGCTCCGCAAATGGTATCTGGACAGGATTACACAGGCCTGCAGAGATATCATGTCGCGCAAGGAAGAACAATCGGGCAGTGTAATCGATAAAGCCAAGGAGTATATCAGCGCACGTTATCACAAGGATATTTCTTTGGATGATGTATCCCGCGAGGTGGATATCAGCCCGTATTATTTCAGCAAAATATTCAAAGAAGAAACGGGAGAAAACTTTATAGAATATGTAACGAATATCAGGATTAGTAAGGCGAAGGAGCTTTTGCAGGGGTCAGATATGAGTATGAAAGAAATCTGTGCTGCGGTTGGTTATTCGGATCCGAACTATTTCAGCCGTACATTTAAAAAGAATGTCGGCGTCACACCTACCGAATATAAGGAGGGCAAATAATGAAAAAAATCACCGTTTTTGTCCTTTCGTGGATTTTGTGTCTGTCACTGCTTGCGGGCTGCGGCGGTGCGGAAGAACAGATGCGTGAAACTGAGACATCCATAGAAAGTATACAAATCGGATTCAGCTTTGACTCTTTTGTGATTGAACGCTGGCAGAAGGATCGGGATATTTTTGTTTCCACGGCAAAGGAATACGGAGCGGAAGTGAACGTACAGAACGCCAACGGCGATCTTGTCGAGCAGATATCCCAGATTGAGTACTTGATTGAAAAGCAGGTGGACGTGATCGTGATTGTCTGTATTGATTCCGACGGTCTTTCCGAAGTGGTTGCGAAGGCAAAAGAGAAAGGGATCAAGGTTATTGCCTATGACCGACTGATTAAAAATGCAGACGTGGATCTTTATATATCGTTTGATAATGAAAAAGTGGGAACGCTCATGGGGGAAGCACTTGTTGCAGAAGAACTTCCGAATAAGAAAGTGCTCATGCTTGCAGGCCCTACATCGGACCACAATGTATCCCAAATTGAAAATGGATTTTGCAGTGTGATGGATAAAAATGAAATAGAGATTGCGGACACCATGTATGCGGATGGCTGGAGGGCAGAGCTTGCATCGGAGTATGTCAATGCGCATATTGACGAAATGGATGAAGTGGATGCTATTATGTGCGGAAACGATATGCTGGCGACCAATGTAATCCGGACTCTGGCGGAAAACCGTTTGGCCGGAAAGATCAAGATTGTAGGTCAGGACGCAGATCTGGAGGCGTGTCAGAGAATTGTGGAAGGGACACAGGTTATGACGGTGTACAAACCGGTGGAAAAATTAGCACAGAAGGCTGCGGAATACGCATGTGAAATGGCACTTTCCACACCGGTATCGCAGAATCTGGAGAACGGAAAGTATCAGACTATATTTGACGGAAGCTATGATGTTCCGTGCGTTGTGCTCGAACCAATCGCCGTCGATGCAGAAAATATGAAAGAGGTTATTATAGACTCGGGATTTCACTTTGAAGAGGATGTTTATTTGAATGTGCGCAAGTAGCGGGCACGTGCACGCAAATTGTTTGAACTTAATAGTATAATTTTGTAAAAAGCACTAGCACACACAACAAAAATGTGCTAGTGCTTTTGTTTTTTGGATTATGTAATTCGTAAAAAATGAAAGATGTTCGCAAACAATTACTATTTGACCTGTGATATAGTGACATTGTAGCAAAGCAATTTGCTGAAAACTATTTAATTTTATAGGGAGGATCTTAGAATGAAAAAGAAAATCTTAAGCGCATTACTTAGTGTAGCTCTTGTTGCTTCTTTATTAGTTGGTTGTGGCGGTTCTGATGCAGCTTCTACATCAGCAGGCGGCGAAGGCTTAGTAGGTGTAGCAATGCCTACAAAGGACTTACAGAGATGGAACCAGGACGGTGCTAACATGAAGTCAGAACTTGAAGCAGCTGGATATTCAGTTGACTTACAGTACGCTTCAAACGACGTAGCTACACAGGTTTCTCAGATTGAGAACATGATCTCAGCAGGCGTTGACGTATTAGTAGTTGCTTCTATCGACGGAAGCTCACTCGGAACAGTTATGAGTCAGGCAAAAGAAGCAGGCATTCCTGTTATCGCTTATGACCGTTTGATCATGGATTCAGATGCAGTTTCTTACTACGCTACATTTGATAACTACATGGTAGGTACAAAACAGGGTGAATACATCGTTCAGGCATTAGATCTTGACAATGCAGCAGGACCTTTCAACCTTGAGTTATTCACAGGTGACCCGGGTGACAACAATGCAAACTTCTTCTTCGGCGGAGCGATGGATGTTCTTAATCCGTATATCGACGAAGGTAAGTTAGTTATCCAGTCAGGACAGAGAGATTTCGCTGACGTTGCTACAGCTAACTGGTCTTCAGAAGAAGCTCAGAAGAGAATGGAAAACATCCTTTCTTCTTACTATGCAGGCGGAACACAGCTTGACGTAGTTATGTGTTCAAATGACTCTACAGCACTTGGTGTTGAAAATGCTCTTGCAGCTAACTACACAGGCAAATATCCTGTAATCACAGGTCAGGACTGTGACGTTGCAAACGTTAAGAACATGATCGCAGGCAAACAGTCTATGTCTATCTTCAAAGATACACGTACATTAGCTAGCCAGGTTGTTAAGATGGTTGGACAGATTCTTGCAGGCGAAACAGTTGAAGTTAACGATACAGAAACATACGACAATGGTACAGGAGTTATCCCTTCATACCTTTGCGAGCCTGTATTTGCAGACGTAAACAACTACAAAGAACTGTTAATTGATTCCGGATACTACAAAGAGGAAGATTTACAGTAATCTGAAGGTTTAGAAATTATGAGCAGGCGGGATGAATGTCCCGCCTGTTATATGATAAAAAGAAAATGATTAGATATTGGGAGGGATACAATTGGCGAAAATATTACTTGAAATGAAAAATATCACCAAAACATTCCCCGGAGTAAAGGCGTTGGATAACGTAAATCTGCAGGTTGAAGAAGGCGAGATCCATGCGCTTGTAGGTGAAAATGGTGCCGGTAAATCCACACTGATGAACGTTTTAAGTGGTGTTTATCCTTACGGAAGCTACGAAGGCGATATCGTATATGACGGAGAAGTGTGTAAATTTGCCAAAATTAAAGACAGTGAAGAAAAAGGAATCGTTATTATCCATCAGGAGCTTGCATTGATTCCTTATATGACCATCGGCGAAAACATGTTCCTCGGAAATGAGCGCGGACATAAATACGCCATCAACTGGAACGATACATACGGTGAGGCAGAGAAATATTTAAAAACTGTCGGCCTGAAGGAGTCTTCCAGAACTTTAATTAAAGATATCGGAACAGGTAAACAGCAGCTTGTAGAAATCGCAAAAGCACTTGCTAAAAAAGCAAGGCTGCTTATTTTGGATGAGCCTACCGCTTCCTTGAATGAGACGGACTCCAAAGCACTTTTGGATCTGATGCTCCAGTTCAAAAAAGAAGGTATGACATCCATTATTATTTCTCACAAATTAAATGAAATCTCATACGTGGCAGATAAGATCACGGTAATCCGTGATGGTTCTACCATTGAGACACTGGATAAGAAAGTTGATGATTTTTCGGAAGGACGTATCATCAAAGGAATGGTTGGCCGTGAGCTTACCGACCGATTCCCGAAACGTACCGAAAAGAAGATCGGTGATATCAATCTCGAGGTAGAGGGATGGAATGTATATCATCCGCTTTATCCGGAACGCAAAGTGGTTGACGATGTCAGCATGAACGTGCGCAAAGGTGAGGTTGTAGGAATTGCCGGACTGATGGGAGCAGGACGTACAGAGCTTGCCATGAGTATTTTCGGTAAGAGTTACGGTACCGACATTTCCGGAACATTAAAGATAAATGGAAAAGAAGTGCGTCTTAAAAATATTAAAGATGCTATTGCGCATAAGATTGCTTATGTGACAGAAGACCGTAAAGGGAACGGCTTAATTCTTTCGAATCCGATTAAGATTAATACGACACTCGCAAACCTCGGTGCAGTTTCCAAAAGCGGCGTGATTGATCATGACAAAGAGTATGCGGTGGCAGTGGATTACAAAGAAAAGCTGAATACAAAGTGCCCGTCTGTAGAACAGAACGTCGGAAACTTAAGCGGTGGTAACCAGCAGAAAGTTCTTCTTGCGAAATGGATGTTCACAGATCCGGATGTACTTATTCTGGATGAGCCTACACGAGGTATTGACGTAGGTGCCAAATACGAAATTTATTGTATTATCAACAAATTAGTGGCAGAAGGAAAATCTGTTATCATGATTTCTTCCGAACTCCCTGAAGTTCTCGGTATGTGTGATCGAATCTACATCATGAACGAAGGAAAAATGGTCGGAGAACTTGCTGCAGAAGAAGCTTCTCAGGAAGTGATCATGTCACATATTATCAAATCATCAAATAAAGGAGAGTAAACAATGGATAAAGCGAAATTAATGGATGGTGTTAAAAAGTATACGATGATCATTGTGTTAGTTTTAGTTACATTGTTCTTTACCTGGCAGACAGGTGGAAAAATCCTTCTTCCACAGAACATCAGTAACTTGATTTCACAGAATGCATATGTATTTGTTCTTGCTTCCGGTATGTTACTTTGTATTCTTACCGGTGGTAACATCGACCTTTCGGTAGGTTCGGTTGTTTGTTTCGTAGGTGCAGTAGGAGCTACTCTGATGGAAATGAAAGGTTGGAATCCGGTAGCAGCTACGATTATGATGCTTGTTGTAGGTCTTGCAATCGGTGCATGGCAGGCGTTTTGGATTGCTTATGTACATGTTCCGCCGTTCATCACAACACTTGCCGGAATGTTAGTATTCCGTGGATTATCTAACGTAGTGCTGGACGGTCTTACCGTATCTCTTTCCGATGCAGGATTTGTTAAAGTATTCGGCGGTGGAGCAGAATGTTATATTCCGGACTTCTTCGGCGGAAACGGATTCAATATTACATGTATGGTATTCGGTGTTCTTGCATGTGCAATCTATATCATTGTTCAGATTAAAAACCGTATGAACAAAGCGAAAAAAGGTTATGAGATGGAGTCACTTGCATCTATGCTTGTAAAGACAGTTGTAATCTGTGCAGCAGTACTTGCATTTACATTCCGTCTTTCACAGTACAAAGGTATTCCGACTTCTCTTGTATGGGTACTGATCGTTGTACTTGTTTACGGATACATAACAAGTAAAACAACAACAGGTCGTTATTTCTACGCTGTAGGTGGTAACGAAAAAGCAACCAAACTTTCCGGTATCAACACAAAGAAAGTTTACTTTATCGCATACACAAACATGGGATTCCTCGCAGCTCTTGCAGGTATGCTCACAATTGCCCGTCAGACAAGTGCGAACCCGACACAGGGAACAAACTACGAAATGGATGCGATCAGTTCTTGTTTCGTAGGTGGAGCATCTGCTTACGGTGGTGTCGGAACGATTCCTGGAGTTATCATCGGTGCCCTTCTTATGGGTATTATCAACCAGGGTATGTCTATCATGGGTGTAGACGCCAACTATCAGAAGGTAGTAAAAGGTCTCGTTCTTTTGGCAGCGGTTATCTTTGATATCGTTACAAAGAAAAATGACAAATAATCATAGGACGCAGTCCGACTGATATCTAATCAAAGCCCCCGGGAATTGCCCGGGGGTTTTACTTTGTCAATTAAAAACGCGGACTCCGAAAGGAGTCCGCAAGGTGAAAGAATAACACCGCAGAAAGTAGTCGTGACCTTTCTGCATGTGATATACACAAAATATATATTTTAATCATAGCATTATCGATTTTAAAAACAAGAGTGATAGTGCCCACACTTTTTTGCGTATTCTATCAATAATAAACAAAAAAATTGCCAAAAGGGTGCTTTCGAAGTATAATCATTCTAGTTATGGAGTTTGGTAAAGGAAGGAAAAAGAATGATTTTTAATTCGGTCAGCTATTTGCTGTTTTTTCCATTTGTAGTATTGGTATATTTTGTGCTGCCGCAGAAAATTCGTAATTTGTGGCTCTTGATCGCCAGCTACTATTTCTATATGTGCTGGAATGCCAAGTATGCGGTATTGCTGGCGGCTTCGACAGTAGTCACTTTCGTATGCAGTCTGCTCGTGGATCGTTTCCGGTCAGCAGGAAAACAGGGCTGTGCCAAATGGGCGATAGCAGGTAGTTTTGTTTTCAATATCGGTATTTTGTTCGCATTCAAATACAGTGGTTTTTTGGCTGAGAACATAAATCTTCTCATGAAATTATTCGGCCGGGACACACAGCTTGCAGCGTTTGATGTTGTGCTGCCCGTGGGGATTTCGTTTTATATTTTTCAGGCACTGGGCTATACCATGGATGTGTACAGAGGTGAGGTGAAGGCGACAAAAAATCTGCTGCGTTACGCATTGTTTGTGTCTTTCTTCCCGCAGCTTGTGGCCGGACCGATCGAACGTTCCAAGAATTTGTTGAAGCAGTTTGATAAAAAACAGGAATTTGATGTAGACCGGATACGAAGCGGACTCCTTACTATGTTGTGGGGACTCTTTATGAAGATTGTAATTGCCGACAATCTTTCGGGTATTGTTACGCAGGTATTTGACAATTATCTGCAGTATACGGGAGTGGAAATCCTTTTTGCTGTGGCAATGTTTGCGTTTCAAATTTATTGTGACTTCGGAGGCTACAGCTATATCGCAATAGGAAGTGCAAGAGTCCTTGGATTTAAACTCATGGACAATTTTGATTGCCCTTATTTGTCGACGTCTGTCAATGAGTTTTGGAAACGTTGGCATATCTCACTGACCGGATGGTTTCGGGATTATCTTTATATTCCGCTCGGAGGAAACCGCAAAGGTAAGGTGCGGAAGTATATCAATATCATGATCATTTTTCTTGTGAGCGGGCTTTGGCATGGGCCGAGCTGGACCTATGTGGTGTGGGGCGGACTCAACGGGCTCTACCTTGTGGCAGAACAGATCAGCGAGAGCTTTCGTGCAAAAATGAGACAAGGATTTCGAGTGGATACGACACGTTTTTCCTATCGCTTGTTTGCCGGAATCCTGACGTTTTGTCTGGTTGATTTTTCGTGGCTGTTTTTCCGCGCAGAGAGTTTCACGCAGGTATACGGAATGCTTCGCCAGGTAAAGGCAAATTTCGGATTTTCCAGATTGTTCGGATATGCTCTGGGCAATTTCGGTATGGATGCGGCGATGTTGTCAGCGCTGATGATTGCCATGATATTGCTGTTATTTGTGGATGTGTGCAGATACAAAAAGGTTGATTTGAACGCCGCTGTTCTGAAGCAGGGAGCAGTGCTGCGATATTTTGTCTATGTCGGCCTGCTGCTGATGATTATGATATTCGGAATTTACGGATATGAGTACACCCAGACGGCATTTATATATTTCCAGTTTTAGGGAAAGGTTGCTATGAAAAAGAAGATTTTATTTTTTGTAAAATTGATCGTGCTGACGTTGTTTCTCGCAGTGTTTTGCTTTTGCGAGGTCATGCCCCAGTATACAGGGAATTATCAGGCGTCCATGCTGGATAAGGTGCATCGGTTGAAAAGTGTGGAAGGACCGAAGATTGTACTTATAGGGAATTCCAATCTTGCGTTCGGAATTGATAGTGCAAAGATAGAGGAAGCCTTCGGAATGCCCGTGGTTAATATGGGACTTCACGGCGGTGTGGGAAATGCATTTAACGAACAGGCGGCGAAGCTGAATGTTCAGGAGGGTGACATTTACATCGTCGCTCATACCAATTACGATGATCCCGATAAAATTAAAAATCCGATGCTTGCATGGATTACCATTGAAAATCATCCGGAGCTGTATCCGCTTATAAGGGTTCAGGATTGGCCGGATATGATTATGGCATATCCGACATATTTGAAAAAGTGTCTGACCTTTTGGCGCACGGAAACGGGGAATACGGAAACCAACGATTGTTATCGCCGCAGTGCTTTTAATGCGTATGGAGACAATTATTTTCCGAGACCGCAGACGGTGGCGGACGGTGTTGATTTTTCGCCGGTTATGATTCATCATATCAATGGGACAACCGCTGAAAGATTGAATGAACTCAATGCTTATCTGACTGAGCGCGGAGCGACAATGTTAGTGGCGGCTTACCCGATTGCGGTATATAAGAAAACACCATCGGAAAAAGAGTATTTCGAGATGGGAAAAGAAATTTCAGATGCGCTGGATTGTAAGGTGATATCTGATTTCAGAGATTATATGTTTGACGAAACTTACTTTTATGATTCCTATACGCACTTGACAGATGAGGGTGTAAAAGTTCGTACCGGGCAGTTGATCAAAGATCTGCAGGATTATATGGATGGGGAGAGCAGATATTAAGTAGATTTATCTAAAATAGGAGGAAACAAAATGATTTCACAAAAGTATAAAGACATGTTAGGACAAAAATCTGTGATTCGCGAGATGAGCGCAAAGGCGCACAAGATCGGTGAAGAGATCGGATTCGAAAATGTATTTGATTACAGCCTCGGTAATCCGAGTGTTCCTGCGCCGGAGAAAGTAAATGAGGTTATAAAGAAAATTCTGGATGAGACGAACCCGCTTTCACTCCATGGATACAGTGAAGGGCACGGTATTCTTTCCGTTCGTGAAAAAATTGCCGGTTACCTGAAGGAAACTTATGATATTCCGTACAATTATAATCACATTTTTATGGCTTCCGGAGCGGCGGGTGCACTTGCCCATGCGTTCCGTGCTGTGGTATGTCCGGGCGAGGAGATCATTACTTTTGCTCCGTTTTTCCCGGAATACAGACCATATGTGGAAACGACAGGAGCCGTTCTTAAAATTGTTCCTGCAGATACAGAAAGTTTCCAGATTAACTTTGAGGCATTTGAGAAAGAAATCAATGAAAAGACGGCGGCGGTTCTGATCAATACACCGAACAATCCGTCCGGAATTGTGTATTCCACGGAAACCGTGCAGAAACTTGCAGATATTTTAAAGAATGCACAGGAAAAATACGGACATGATATTTATATCATTTCCGATGAACCATATCGCGAGATTGTATTTGAGGGTGTGGATGCACCTTGTGTGTCCAAATTCTATGACAACACCATCATGTGCTATTCGTACAGCAAATCTCTGTCTTTCCCGGGAGAGCGCATCGGATACGTGGCGGTAAATCCTGCATGTAAGGATGCAGAATTGATCATTCATATGTGCGTGCAGATTTCAAGAGGAATCGGACATAACTGTCCGGCTTCGCTGATCCAGCTGACCGTGGCAGAGCTTCTCGGCGAGACATCGGATCTGAAAGTGTATGAGACCAATGCCAATATTTTATATGAGGAGCTGACAAAACTCGGATTTTCTATCGTAAAACCGGGCGGAACATTCTATATGTTCCCGAAATCACCGATCGAAAATGCAAATGAATTTTGTAACACAGCGTTGGAGAAATATAATCTGGTGCTTGTGCCGGGTGACAGCTTCGGTTGTCCGGGCTTCTTCCGCATTTCCTACTGCGTGGAAACGGAGAAAGTGAAGCGTTCTCTTGCAGCTTTTGCAGAGTTGGCGAAGGAATATAATTTGACACAATAGTCATATTTTTGGATGTGGTTCTATAAGAATAGAAGGAAGTGGTTTTATGTATAATGCCGGACTTGTACTGGAAGGCGGCGGAATGAAAGGAATCTATACCGCAGGAGTTTTGGATTTCTTCCTGGAAAAAGGAATTGAATTTGATAGCTGCTACGGCGTATCTATGGGATCCTGCCTCATGTGCAGCTATATTTCCAAGCAGCCGGGAAGAGGTTTCCGGACGGTTGCGGATCATCTGAAGGATAAAAATTATTGCGGTCTGTATAGTCTTATCACGACCGGCGACATTTTTAATGCAGATATGTGCTATAACCGGATTCCGAATGAACTGGACCCGTATGATTATGAGACAGCTCACGCTTACAAGGGAAAAGCATATGCTGTTATTACAGATATTGAAACCGGGAAGCCGGTTTATTATGAGATGAAAGATTATCATAAGGACATTGCTGCAATTCAGGCTTCCTCATCTATGCCTCTCGTATCCCGCATTGTGGAAATTGACGGTAGGAAATATCTGGACGGCGGAATTGCAGACTGTATTCCGATTATGAAGTCTCTGAAAGACGGTAACAGAAAAAATGTAGTGGTCATGACAAAGGAGGAAGGTTACCGGCGCGGACCTTTTTCGTTGCTCGGTATGGCCAAGATACGGTATCGCAAGTATCCGCATTTGATTCATGATCTGGCGATTCGTGATACTCGTTACAATCGGACATTGGATTTTTTGGAAAAAGAACAGGCAAGAGGAAATGTGTTTGTGATCCGTCCGAAAAAAGCGTCCAAAGTCGGACGTGTCGAAAAGAGCCGTGAAAAGCTGGAGGCTTTGTACCGGGAGGGGTATGAGGATGCGAAAGCGTGTTATGATGATATGATCGCATACCTTGAAAAGTAAGCGATAGGTAATATTTATCGGAAGGGAAAAAGTACATGTTAGAAATATTAAAGGCACTTTTGTTCGGTATTGTGGAAGGCATCACGGAGTGGCTTCCGATCAGCAGTACCGGCCATATGATTATTTTGGATGAATTTGTAAAACTAAATGTCAGGGAAGAATTCTGGGATCTGTTTTTGGTAGTGATCCAGTTGGGAGCCATTCTGGCGGTGGTGATTTTGTACTGGAACAGTATCTTTCCGATCAATTTGACAAAAAAAGATGAGTCGTTCTGGAAGAAAGATATTTTGCAGCTTTGGGGAAAGATTCTTCTCGCCTGTGTACCGGCGGCGGTGATCGGTCTTGCATTTGATGACCTTTTGGATAAATATCTGTATAACTTTCCGTGCGTGGCGCTTGCGCTCATTGTGTTCGGTATTCTTTTTATTGTGATTGAAAAAAGGAAGCGTGGACAGTCGGCCCAAATTAACAGCATTGCTGAACTCGGATACAAGACAGTTCTTTTCATCGGACTGTTTCAGCTGATTGCAGCTATCTTTCCGGGGACATCCAGATCGGGGGCGACCATAGTAGGTGCTCTCATGCTTTCCGTGTCCCGTGTCGTGGCGGCAGAATTTACATTTTATCTGGCGATTCCGGTCATGTGCGGTGCCAGTCTTTTGAAACTGGTGAAGTTTATGACGATGGGGCTCAGCTTCACCGTAATGGAAATTATAGTGCTTCTTGTAGGATGCATTTCAGCGTTTGTTGTGTCGATTTTGGTCATAAAGTTGCTTATGGGATACATAAAAAAGCACGATTTTATCCCGTTTGGAATATATCGAATTGCTCTTGGTATAGTATTATTGATATATTTTTGCTTAAAACTTTAATTTTTTTGTTCAAAACGGAGAAAACGCAGATTTTGTAAGGGTTTTTGGTTAAAAAATTTGACACTTCCCCGAAAGTGAGTTATAGTAAGAGCCGTAAAAGTTAATCAAAGCTAATATTCAGTCAGCAATGTATTTGTTTAAATAGCAAAGGGAAAGAAAAGGAGATTGTTATCATGGCAGACGTAAAGAAAGCAGCAGCAACAGCAAAACCTGTAGCAAAAGCAGTAGCAGCTACAAAGGCAGCTGAAGTAAAAGAAGTAAAGGCAGAAGTAAAGAAAGAGACAGCTAAGAAGGCACCTGCAAAAAAAGCAGCACCTGCTAAGAAGGCTGAACCTGCAAAAAAAGAAACAGCTAAGAAAGAAACTGTAAAGAAAGCACCTGCAAAAAAAGCAGCTACAACTACAGCAAAGAAAGCACCTGCAAAAAAGGCTGAAGTAAAAGCAAGCATCAGTGTACAGTTTGATGGCAAAGAATACAAATCAGAAGATTTCGTTAAGATCGCAAAAGACGTATGGCAGTATGACCTCGGTAAGAAAGTTGCTGACTTCAAGTCAGTTGAATTATATGTTAAACCGGAAGAAAGTGCTGTATACTACGTAATCAACGGCGATGTAACAGGAAGCTTTGCTATCTAATTCGTACATTACGGTATATAGTTTTAGTTATGCTATTTACCCCGGGACAGGTGAACTGTCCCGGGTTTTTTGTTTTTGTGAGCAAGGAGGGAATTCAGACATGGAATCAATTATTACATTAAAAAATGTGTCGAAAGAGTTTAAAGTTTTGAATCGCCGCGAGGGTATCAAAGGCGGATTTCAGGATCTCTTTTCCAGAGACTATAAAATCATCAAAGCGGTAAATGATGTTTCGATGGAAATTATGCCGGGCGAGATATGCGGATACTTGGGACCGAACGGCGCCGGAAAGTCAACGACAATCAAAATGATGACCGGTGTTCTGGAACCGACTTCGGGTGAAATTTTGGTAAATGGAAAGGTTCCGTATAAAAACCGCACGGAAAATGCGCAGAATATCGGAGTTGTCTTCGGGCAACGTTCCCAGCTCTGGTGGGCGCTTCCGCTCATAGAGTCCTTTAAGCTGCTTCGCGATATTTATCAGATTGATGAGAAAGATTTCAAAGACATGATGGAGTTATATGAGTCGCTGGTGGATATCAAAGAGCTGTATTCCAAACCGGTGCGTCAGATGTCTCTCGGACAGAGAACATTAAGCGATATTCTCGCTGCATTTTTACATAATCCGGGGGTTGTGTTTTTGGATGAACCGACCATCGGTTTGGATGTATCTATGAAGAGCAAAATTCGTGATCTGATCAAGGCACTGAATCATGAAAAACAGACAACCGTCATTTTGACAACCCACGACATGGGGGATGTGGATGCACTCTGCAAGCGGATTGTCATCATTGATAAGGGCGTGATGCTGTATGACAATTCGATTGAAAATTTAAGAAGTTTCTTCGGTGCATACCGTACCCTTCGTCTGCGTTTCACAAAGGATGCATCGCAGCTCACGGAAGAAGCAATCAAAAAACAGGCGGCGGAGCTTGCCGGGGATCTTAAGAACGTATATCCGCAGGCGAAGTCAATCAGTGTTTCTGCGGGAGAAGAATGGGTGGATGTACTTCTCAACGAGGATGAGATTCCGCTGATGAAGGTGCTGGGTCACATTCAGGAGACAAGACGTATTTACGATGTGCAGCTCAAAGAGATTTCTACAGAGAGTGTCATCAAGAAGATTTATGACAAAGAGATAGAGTAGGTGGCGGCATGAAGAAAAAGATTTGGAAATATTTGACACTTCTTCGGGTCGGCATTTTGGAAGAGATGCAGTTTCGGCTCGGTGCAGTGACAAAATTATTTGGGAATATTATTTATCTGATTATTATTTATTTTTTGTGGAAAGCGATTTTTGCAGGGGCACCATCGGATGTTGTAAACGGAATGACATTTGAAGACACCATGATTTATCTGGTGCTTGCATCTGCGCTTTTTTATACCATGGAAATGTATGTGACATGGGATATGGGCAGAAGAATCAAGTCGGGAGATATTGTGATCGATCTTCTCCGGCCGATGGGATATATCAAGTTTCAGGTCCTTTCCTTATCGGGAAATACGATTGTGTCAGCAGTCACATCGCTTCTGCCGACGATGTTGATCGTATACCTGATTACAGGCGGAGGCTTTGCGCTTTCCTATAATCTGCTGTTTTTTGCAGCGGCGATTATGATAGGAACCGTGCTGAATTATTTTATCAACTTTTTTGTCGGAACAATCTGTTTTTACACGGAGTCCATCTGGGGTATTAATATTATGAAAGAAGTGATTGTACTACTTCTTTCCGGCGCAAGTATTCCGCTTGCCTTTTTCCCGGAGACATTGCAAAAAGTTGTGTATTACTTACCGTTTCAGGCGATTTACAATACGCCGCTTAGGTTGCTTATAGACAACTCTTTGTCTCTGCATAGCCGAATGAGTATGCTCGGTGGGCAACTGTTTTGGACAGTGATTGTCGGATGTATCAGTTATGCATTTTTCAAGATTTCTGTCAGAAAAATTACGGTGAACGGAGGTTGATGCGTGTATGAATAAAGAATTAAAAAAGAGAGGTCTGCGCTTCTATGCCTCCATCTATGTTAAAATTATTGCGCAGGATTTTAAAAGCAAAATGAGCTACCGGGCGGATTTCATTATTTCTATGCTCGGAATGATTCTGACCAATATTTCGGGATTTGTAACTTTTTATATCATGTTCCAAAACTTTGAAACCATCAATGGGTGGAACTATTATGAGATGCTCTTTTTGTACGGATTTTCGCTGATTGCGCTGACGCCGATGCAGTGCCTGTTTGATAACAACTGGAATCTGCGTTATGCCGTGTACGACGGAAGTTTTATCAAATATTGTTTCCGGCCGATTAATATTTTCTTCTATTATATATCGGAAGTGTTTGATGTGAAGGGGCTCGGACAGCTGTTGATGGGCAGTTTGACCATCGGATATGCATGGCATAATCTGGGACTGCAGATGACCGTCGGCAAAGCGTTTCTTTTGATAGCAGCACTTTTGACCGGATCACTGTTTATGATTGCGATTATGAACTTGGCGGCGGCGACGTGTTTCTGGCTCGTCAATTCCGGGTTTGTCATGGTGACGATGTTTAAATTTACGGAATATGCAAGGTATCCGGTAACGATTTTTCAGGGTATCTTCCGCGGACTGTTTACGTTTGTGATTCCGATTGCATTTGTAGCGTACTATCCGAGTTATATTTTCCTTCGCCCGGGGCTTCCGGTTCTGACATGTTTGTCTCCGATTTTCGGAATCTTCTTCTTTTGGCTCAGTTACCGTGTGTGGATGCTTGGCGCCAGTCGGTATTCG
Source organism: Lachnospiraceae bacterium (assembly GCA_045535935.1). Taxonomy (GTDB): domain Bacteria; phylum Bacillota; class Clostridia; order Lachnospirales; family Lachnospiraceae; genus SVFI01. The sequence goes on from JAZSMO010000034.1 coordinate 72,038, forward strand.
GGAACCGGGAATTGACAAGTATTTGTGCAATTTTCACAAAAAGCACCTCTAAAAACCCCCGAAATACGGGGGTTGCTTTTTGCAATTTTCACATCTACAATAATAACAACAAAAGCATATCTGAAATCTTCGGCTTCGGCTGTCTTCTATCAATTCTGATAAT
>JAZSMO010000019.1:0-14435 GCA_045535935.1 Lachnospiraceae bacterium
CTACCGGAAGTCCGTCCTCTGAGAAAGCTGACTGTGTACGACCGTAAACGATCTGTAAGAATAATTCTCTCATAGCAGTATTGATTGCGTCACAAACAAGGTCTGTATTTAACGCTTCAAGAACAGTTCTGCCAGGTAAGATTTCAGATGCCATAGCAGCTGAGTGTGTCATACCTGAACATCCGATTGTCTCAATCAGTGCTTCCTGGATAACTCCTTCTTTAACATTTAAAGATAATTTGCAGGCACCCTGCTGTGGTGCACACCAGCCGATACCGTGTGTGAAACCTGAAATATCTTTTACTTCTTTTGCTTTGACCCATTTTGCTTCTTCTGGGATAGGAGCACAACCGTGACTAACGCCCTGTGCTACCGGACACATTTCTTCCACTTCTCTTGAATAAATCATGTGAAATCTCCTTTCAAAATGTAATTTATATTGTGACAAAAGATATCTGAAATATCTTGCCAAAATCACTTTTACTATTTTCGCATATTTCCGACAAAAAATCTACAATTATTTTAGTAAATCGGTGTATCTTTTTTGATTTTCACTTTCTGTACAACTTTACCGCCTGTCTTATAGATAGAATCCGCATTTATAAGACCTCTCACATTGCAGAGCGGATAAATATTGGTGTTACGACCGATGATCGTACCCGGATTGAGCACGGTATTACAGCCGACCTGTACATTGTCGCCGACAACCGCACCGAATTTTCGAAGCTTGGTATCCATTCTTCCGAGAGCAAAGTTCACTTCCACATTTGTCTTATCATTTTTTATATTGGAAGTAATAACTCCTGCGCCGAAGTGTGACTTGTAACCCAAAATACTGTCGCCGACGTAGTTGTAATGAGGAATCTGTACTTCGTCAAAAATGATACTGTTCTTTACTTCTGTGGAGTTACCGATCACACAGTTCTTTCCGATGACAGCACTTCCGCGGATAAATGCACAGTGTCTTACTTCTGTACCCGCATCGATAATACACGGCCCGCCGATGTATGCAGTTGGAGCAACCGTCGCCGACCTGGAGATCCAGACATTTTCACCACGCTGCTCATATTCTTCCGAAGGAAGCATCGGTCCTAACTGTTCGATGAAAGATTTAATCTGCGGAAGTACTTCCCACGGATTGTCCACCGTGTCAAACATATATTTTGCAATTGTGTGTTCTACATCGAGATATTTTGCTACCTTAAACAATTCCATAAAAAATTAACCTCCGTTTTTCTTTGATTTTGTTGTTTTATAAAACTGAGACGCATTCTTGAATTTTTGCGCCAAAACATTTTGATGGTTGGTCTGCTTGACGTACTCCGTACGTCTGAGCACAAAGCCTTCCAATTTCTCCATATACTCCTCCGGCGTAATACATCCCTCTGCCACCTGCGTCAGTCCCTTCTCCCAGCTGGCTGTCAGTTTCGGATCCAGAAGTGATTTGATGGAACAGTCCACCACGTCATAAATACTTTCCCCTAACAGGGTCGGCGTGATAATCTGTGTTTTTTTGTTCAGAGCCAGATATTTATTATTAAAAAGCTTCTTCAGTATCTCCGCACGGGTCGCCGAGGTACCGATACCGCTTCCCTTAATCTGGGCACGCAGTTCCTCATCCTCAATAAGCTGCCCTGCATTTTCCATGGCAAGGATCATGGAACCGGAGTTATAGCGCTTCGGCGGCGATGTCTCGCCCTCTTTGATCATGTACTCATTTACCTGTATTATATCATCTTTTTTCAAACTTGAAAGTATGTTCAGGAAATTCTCATCGCAAGTTGTATCTTCCGTCTGATCCGCACTGTTTTCACCATCCGGATTATCCTTCTCCGTCTCTTTCTCCGCCGTTTTCTTTGAAAAACTGTACTGCAGAAGTTCCTGATATCCTGCACTTGAAAGTACTTTGAAATTAGCGAAAAAGCTCTCATTGTCCTTCTTCAAGGTCAGTCCGACTTTCTGGTACACTGCCGGCGGACAAAAAATACCGAGAAATCTGCGGACAATGACCTCATAAACCTTTGCTGACGTCGGATGCAGACTTTGTAATGCCGAAAGTCCCTGTCCGGTCGGAATAATTGCATAATGGTCTGTGATCAGCTTATCGTTAACGTATTTCGTCTTTGAAAGTCCTTCGTATGTCTTTTTTTCTGTAATGTACTTCACATACGGTGCCACGGACGGAATCGACGCAAGACCACGTATATTCTTGGATATTTCCTTAGATACCGCCGTTGAAAGCACTCTGGCGTCCGTTCGCGGATAGGTGGTCAGCTTTTTCTCGTACAGTTCCTGTGCAATCTGCAATGTTTGATCCGGACTGATTTTAAAAAGCTTGGCACATTCGTTTTGAAGCTCCGCCAAATTGAATAAAAGCGGCGGATTTTTTACTTCCTTCTTGCGCTCCACCTTAGAAACCTTAAGCTCTAACGGTTGTTGCAAACTGAGATTGTCAATAAGCTTTTGCGCATCCTCGCGTTTTTTGAATCCGTTTTCTTTATAAAGAAGCGGCGATTCAAAGTAAGAAGACCCGGGAACTGCTTTCCACTCTGCTTCTATTTTTTTGGAAGCAATCTGCGCATCCGCAACAATGCGATAAAACGGCGTCTTTACAAAATCACGGATCTCTCGTTCCCTGTTAACAACCATTCCGAGCACACAGGTCATAACACGACCGACCGAAATCACAACACGATCTTCTCCGAGGAAATTTTTAACATTATATCCGTATTTCAAGGTGAGTACACGGGAAAAATTAATTCCCATGAGATAATCTTCTTTTGCCCGTAAATAAGCACTGCTGCACAAATTATCGTATGCAGACAAATCCTTCGCTTCTCGAATGCCTCGTAGAATTTCTTCCTCCGTCTGGGAATCAATCCAGACTCTCTTTCTGCTTTTGTCTTTTACCTGCGCCTGTTGCTCCACCAGACGATAAATATATTCCCCTTCTCGTCCGGAGTCCGTACAGACATAGATTACATCAACATCCGGCCGGTTCAAAATGTCACTGACAATCTTAAACTGTTTTTTTACCGAGTCAATGACCTCGTATTTAAATTCCTTCGGAAGAAACGGAAGCGGTTCAATGGTCCAACGTTTCCACTTTTCATCATATGCTTCCGGATAACTCATGGTAACCAGATGACCGACACACCATGTGATGATGGCCTCATCCGATTCCATATAGCCGTCTTTTGACTTCATGTTATATTGCAGTGCCTTGGCAAACTCCCTGGCAACACTGGGCTTTTCTGCGATAAATACACTTTTTCCCATAAATTACAAATCATCCATTTCCAGTAAAACTATGTTTCCTTTTACCTTGGATTCCAACGTCAGTTTTTCGTCAAAACGTCCGTTGACAAACAGATAAACCTGTTCCGCCTGAATCCTGGCCTGCGACAGTACCGTGAGATTGTTTTTATAATCTTCATATGTGACCATCGGCTTTGAATAGTAACAAAATGCAACAATTATCTTGTCATCTTCGCTTTGACCAACAAAGTCAATCATTCCGGACTTCCCGTCAAACAATCCGGTCTTCTCGAGTTTAATCGGCAATGCACCTCGAAGATCAGAAAGAATCATATATTCTCGACAAATCACGGAAAAATATTCATCACAATATGGTTTTAATGCATCCGCAATATATTTCTTATAAAATGTCTGCGGCTCCATCATCAGACATTCCCCGTAATGCGGATAAATAAAACGAAACCAAAAATGCACATAGGCGTTGGAAATGCGATAAATTCCTTTTTTCTGATTATCGCGTCCCGGCGTATCCACGGAAAACACTTTTTCTACAATTTCCAGTTCCATCAGATTTTTTATATACACACTGATCTTCGCCCTGGAAAATCCGGTATGCGCATGAAGCTCATTGAGTTTTTTTCGTCCCTGAGCAAGCGCAGAAAGAATCGTATAATACACAGAAGTTTCCCGGAGTTCCTCTTTTACAAAACGAGCCCCTTCCTCCTGTAAAAAGCACCCTTTGCGAAGTATGTGGCTGCAGATATTCTTTTCCACGGAAGCATTCTCATCAAAATAATCCCAAAGCCCCGGTATTCCACCGAGAATAGAATATATCTGCACGCACTCTTCCATAGAACGCTCCGGAAAACGACGAATCACATCCACAAAATGCAATTCCTTGACTTTTAAGAAGCCGGAAATGTCAAGCGCTGCTCTTCCAATCTTGGCAACCAATCCGTTTTCCACAAATCCGATGGAAGAACTGCACAGTATAATCATTGTATCATTCTCGCTGTATGCATGATGAAGAAGACGTATCAAAGCCTCCATAAAAGAGGTGTCTGCCTTGATCATATGCTCCCATTCGTCAAACACATATATTTTTTTCTTATGGATGGATGAATCTGATTGAAGTGCCTCAAAAATCTCATCAAAATTTGGATATTCCGATATGTTGTCATATTTCTCGCGGATATAATTCCCCAAGAGAAACTGCTGCTGACGTGTACTGGCCGGCGCAGCCGTATAATAAAACACATTTTTTTCGCGCACAAACTCCCTAAGAAGCGTAGTTTTCCCCACATTACGCTGCCCATAAACAACAATCATCTGACTGCCGGCTTTTTCATACACAGTATTCAAATATTGTAATTCTTTTGCTCTTCCCAATACCATAAAAAATCCCCGTTTTCACCTAAACAGACGCAAGTAATTTATCAACCTCCGCTGCCGGCATCGGCTTTCCTAAAAGGAAGCCCTGAATATTGTCACAATTGATCCCTTTCAGGTATTCCAGCTGTTCCTGTGTCTCCACACCCTCAGCCACCGTCTCGCAACCGAGTTTTTTCACCATTGCGATGATGGATTCCGTGATTACCCTTGTGGAATTATCATCGATTACCGTATCAATAAAGGACTTATCAATCTTTAATGTATCAATCGGTAATCCTTTCAGGTAAGAAAGGGAGGAAAATCCTGTTCCGAAATCATCCAGTGATATTTTTATACCATATTCTTTCAACGTGTGCAGCTTGTCGACCACTGATTGAAAATCATCAATAAGTACACTTTCCGTAATTTCCAGTTCGATCAGTTCCGGATTTACCTGATACTTATCAAGCAGTCGTAAAAGCTTATGCACAAAATCTTTTCTCTTATATTGTATCGCTGAAATATTAAGTGAAAGTACCATCGGATACTCATATTTCTCATACCATTTTTTGAAAGAACGAATTCCTTCTTCCATCACCCAGTTTCCGATCTGAACAATCATTCCGTCTTTCTCTGCAATCGGAATAAATACCGCCGGGCTCACCAGTTTTCCATCATGCTTACGCCAACGGATCAAAGCTTCCACACCTCGGAGTTTCTTTGAAACCGAATCATATTGCGGCTGATAATAAAGTTCAAAATCACCTGCATCGATTGCTTCCTTGAGCTGATTCTCCAGCTGGATATTTTCCATAAAATCCGCAAGAATCGGCGCCTCAAAATAATGAATACTGTTTCTGCCTTTTTCTCTTTTTTGAAGCATAACAAGTTCCGCACAGTTGATTAATTCCAAAGAGTTTCTCGCTGCTTCCGGATATTCCGCCACACCGATACTGACTGTACTTTTTATCTCAGCCGAACCGGACGTAATGTAAAAAGTATCATCCAACCGATCACATATTTTCCGATACATACGCTCTGTCGTATGATTTCCGAACGGGTCATACAATGCCACAAAATACATATCTTCATAAAAATGCGATGCCAACACATCTTCATTTTGCAATTCTTTCAGGAAGAGACCGAAAAGCTGAATCAACTCATCCCCGGCAATCATTCCCATGGAGTCATTGATTTTTCGGAATTCATCCAAACGGATACACATCACTGCAATCTTACAATGCTCTGTCTGCGCCTTGCGCACCCACTCGCTGAGAAGACGCACAAAATAATTACGGTTATAAAGACCGGTCAACGCATCATAATACGCCATATATTTCAGATCTTCCGTCTGCTTTTTGGCCCTGCTGATATCACGCACACGAACAATTTTCTCACTCGGTTGCATATGGTCGTCATAAGATATCGTCACTTCAAACTCTACCCACTTGGAGCCGTCTGCCATTTCACATTCCACCGACTGCGCCGTCTCACCTGTTCTTTCGCAAAAAAGCGCCGCCTCAAGAGTGGCACTGTATTTTTCTTTGACGCAGCTTAAAATATTCTGGAAATCAGCCTGATTGTTTACCTGAAATTCAAAATACTTCTCCCAGCATCCGAGCGTTTCGAATCTGTTCTCTGAAAAACTGTAAAATAAAAAGGCATTTGAAGATGTCCCGCAGATCATGCGGAACATCTTATCGTTGCCTAATAATTTTTCATTCATGGCCTTTAACAGGTCCAGTTGGTAATGCATTTCATCCATGATTATAACCCACCCCAAAATCAAGTAATATTCTCAAGTCTTATTTTTTTGTGATAAATCCTTTTGCCTTTAACAGCTCTGCACAAAGAACCGCACCGCCTGCAGCACCACGTACCGTATTGTGGGAAAGACCTACAAACTTGAAGTCATAGATACTGTCTTCGCGGATACGACCGATGTTGATACCCATACCGTTTTCATAATCCACATCGAGCTGTACCTGCGGTCTGTTATCCTCTGTCATATAGCGCATAAACTGCTTCGGAGCACTCGGAAGCTGAAGTTCCTGCGGAGCACCGCTGTAGCTTTCCAGTTTCTCAATGAGCTGCTCTTTCGTCGGTTTTTTTCTGAATTTAACAAAAACAGCTGCTGTGTGTCCGTTTAATACCGGAACACGGATACACTGACATGTAATCTTCGGCTCCTGCGCTTTGACAATTTCACCGTTCTCTACCTTACCGAATACACGAAGCGGTTCCTGCTCGCTCTTTTCTTCTTCGCCGCCGATGAACGGAATAATATTTTCTACCATTTCCGGCCAATCCTTGTAGGTTTTACCTGCGCCTGAAATGGCCTGGTATGTAGTAGCAACTACTTCATACGGTTCAAACTCTCTCCATGCATATAATACCGGCGCATAGCTCTGGATAGAGCAATTTGGTTTTACGGCAATAAAACCTCTTGTTGTGCCAAGACGCTCCTTCTGTGATGCAATGACGTCGGTATGTGAGTCGTTGATCTCCGGAACAATCATCGGAACATCCGGTGTCCATCTGTGTGCTGAGTTGTTAGAGACAACCGGAGTTTCTGTCTTAGCGTATGCTTCTTCAATTGCTTTAATCTCGTCCTTGGACATATCAACTGCCGAGAACACAAAATCAACCTGTGAAGCAACCGCTTCCACTTCATTTACATTCATAACGACAATGTTTTTTACTGCTTCCGGCATCGGAGTTGTCATTTTCCATCTTCCACCGACTGCTTCCTCGTATGTTTTACCTGTAGAACGTGGGCTTGCTGCAATTGTTGTCACCTCAAACCATGGATGATTCTCTAAAAGAGAGATAAATCTCTGTCCTACCATTCCTGTTCCGCCTAAAATACCTACTTTTAACTTTTCACTCATTTTTTCTCTTCTCCTCGTATGTTTTTCTATATGCAACCGGCCAATCACCGGAAGTCTTACATTTTTTAACAAACCATTCCTAGGCTTCTTTTAAATATTCCTCGCAAAGTGCAATCACCTTGTTCATTGCATCCGGCCCCGGTGCGCCGATGGTCAGACGTTTCTCCACACAAGTCTTTAAGGAAACTGCATCAAACACATCCGGCTCAAACACATCGCTGATCTCCTTGAGTTCTTCTATAGTCAACTCGTGGATAGCTTTATCCTTTTCGATACATGTAAGCACCAACTTACCGATGATGCTATGTGCATCACGGAACGGAACCCCGCGATTAACGAGATAATCCGCCGCATCTGTCGCATTGGTAAATCCGTTCATAGCACTTGCTGCCATAATTTCATCGTTAAACTTCATGGTGCGGATCATACCCGTAAACAGCGCAAGACATCCTTTGACCGTATCAATGGCATCAAAGGTCAACTCTTTGTCCTCCTGCATATCTTTGTTGTATGCAAGCGGAATCCCTTTCATGGTCGTAAGAATCGACATGAGCGCTCCGTAGACACGTCCTGTTTTGCCGCGTACAAGCTCTGCAATGTCCGGATTCTTTTTCTGTGGCATAATGCTGCTTCCGGTAGAATAGGCATCATCAATTTCAACAAACTGATACTCGTTGGAATTCCAGATAATAATCTCTTCGCAGAAACGGCTCAAATGCATCATCACCGTGGAAAGTGCAGAAAGGAACTCAATCACATAATCCCGGTCTGCCACAGAGTCCATGCTGTTTAAAGTCGGTCCTTCAAAGCCAAGCAAAGATGCTGTGTAATCTCTGTCAAGCGGATACGTCGTGCCCGCCAAAGCTCCGCTTCCAAGCGGACAATAGTTCATTCTCTTATAAATATCCTGCATTCTGGATCGGTCACGGCGGAACATCTCAAAATATGCGCCCATATGATGCGCAAGCGTAATCGGCTGCGCTTTCTGCAGATGGGTAAAACCAGGCATATAAGTTTCCGTATTGGCTTTCATAATGTCAAGAATCACAGCCAGAAGTTCTTTTAACAGATCATCTACCGCTGCGACTTCCGCTCTCGTGTAAAGCTTCATATCAAGCGCCACCTGATCGTTGCGGCTTCTTCCTGTGTGGAGCTTCTTGCCGGCATCTCCGATCCGTGCAATGAGGTTTGCCTCCACAAAACTGTGAATATCCTCATATTCATCGGTAATCTCCAATTCTCCATTATCCACATCCTCACGGATCGAGGTGAGACCTTTTACAATTGCATCTTTTTCTTCTGCTGTAAGAATTCCCTGTTTTTCCAGCATAACTACGTGTGCGATACTTCCTTCCACGTCCTGATGGAAAAATTTCTGATCAAAGGAAATGGATGCGTTAAAGTTGTATACTAATTGGTCGGTGTCTTTGGTAAAACGTCCGCCCCATAACTGAGCCATATCATAGTACCTCCATCATATTAAATCTAAATTTGATATTACCACAATCGGAAAGTAAGTTCAAGGAAATATGCATGTAATACGTGCATTTCTACACCGAATTCCTCCTTTTTTCATATGATAATAAAAAAGAATCGAGGCAGATCATGTCAGAATTGTTATTAGAATGTAAAGACCTGTCGTTCGCTTATCATACGCCGGATGGCGAAATCCCTGTAATCCGACATATTAATTTTAAAATATACAAAGGTGAATTCGTCTCCATTGTCGGGCCGAGCGGTTGTGGCAAATCCACACTTCTGAATCTTATGACCGGTATGCTATCACCTGAGGAAGGCACAGTCCGGATGCACTGCGACGAGGATGAAAAAAATCGCTTCGGTTATATGCTGCAGCAGGATCACCTGTTTGAATGGTATGATATATGGAAAAACATCTGTATCGGTCCTAAAATTAACCATTCTCTGACAGAAGAATGCGAATCCTATCTGAAAGAATTGTTAGAACGTTATGGCTTATCCGCTTTTATTCACAAAAAGCCTTCCGAACTTTCCGGAGGAATGCGTCAACGGGCTGCCATCATAAGGACACTTGCCATGAAACCGGAGCTTTTGTTTCTCGATGAACCATTCAGCTCACTTGACTATCAGAACCGTTTAAATGCTGCGGATGACATCGGGCAAATCATTCGAAACGAAGAAAAAACAGCTGTTCTTGTCACCCACGACATCGGCGAAGCAATCAGTCTCTCCTCCAGAATCCTCGTGTTATCGGCGCGTCCGACCACCATTCGAAGGGAATTCAAACTTCCTTTCCGAGAGCAGAACCTGACACCTCTTGAAATACGAAACACCAAAGAATTCGGCGGATATTTCAATGCCATATGGAAGGAGTTGAACAAGAAATGAGAGAAAAAATCCCTATCAGTGACCGGCAAAAACAATATCTACAACATCAGATTATCACAAAAAGAACCATTCAGGCTGTCAGAGTGCTTATGCTGTTTGTTTTCCTTCTCGCATGGGAGTTAACATCAAGACATGGAATCATAGATGCATTCTTCTTCAGTTCACCGACAAGACTTGCAGAATGTTTCATTTTTATGGTTGGCGAAAATAATCTTTTTTCACACATTGGTATCAGTTTATACGAAACACTGCTCAGCTTTTTGTTCATTACCGCAATATCCATCGGTTTTGCCTCTGTGTTATGGCGGTTTGAATATGTCGCAAAAGTACTTGAACCGGTTCTCGTCATACTGAATTCTCTGCCAAAATCTGCATTGGCACCGCTGATTATCGTATGGCTCGGTACCGGAATGAAGACGATTATCATCGCCGGAATTTCCGTGGCATTGTTCGGATGTATTATCAATCTGTACACCTGTTTTAAAAATACCGATCCCGACAAGCAGAAACTGATTTATATCCTGGGCGGAAAAAAACACCACGTATTTACAAAAGTAATTCTTCCGTCAGGAATTCCGACCATTATCAGTAATATGAAGGTCAATATCGGTCTCGCTCTCGTCGGCGTTATGATCGGCGAATTTCTCGCCGCCAAACAAGGTCTCGGCTATTTGATCATCTACGCAAGTCAGGTTTTTAAACTGGATTGGCTCATTCTCTGTATCTTGATTCTATGTCTGATTGCCATCGGTCTATATGAAATCCTGCATATTTTGGAACGAAAGATTTGTCGATAACCCCGTTAGTAAAATTCCGCAAAGAATACTCTTTGCGGTACATAATCATTTCAAAAAATATAGTTGCAATTCGTACGCATTTTCGATATAATACAATTCGGTGAGTAACTCACCAATGCTTATATATGCTGAAATAGCTCAGTCGGTAGAGCACTTCACTCGTAATGAAGGGGTCGAGGGTTCAAGTCCCTTTTTCAGCTGGATTCAAAAACCGTAGCCACTTTGGTTGCGGTTTTTTGTGCGAATTTTATTAGGCAAGATTTGGAATCAAATGTATTTTTTTGCTGTGATCCTGTAATACATTCTGCATTATCTTAATATCGCTCTGCATCTGTTCGTACCCTTCTACTTGATTCTGATAACGATAATATGTATCAGTATAACATTTTTCTATCGTTTGTAATCTCGGCATAATTTCAATTTCGACTTGAATTTTTATTTCATTTATTTTTTGTTCCAGTTTATCTACTCTTTGTTCCAATATTATCAAATCTCTCTTTAGTTGTGTAACTTCCTTTTTGAGCTGTGTAACTTCTTTTTTGAGTTCTGTAACCTCTCGTTTCAATTCAGTCATATCACCTCGCAATGCCTGAATATCCTCCCGGATTGGCTGTAATAATTTTGCAATTGCCAACAATAATTCGTTATCCATCTTTTTACCTCCTTATTTTTAAGTTGTATTTTGGAATTAAACGTCGTTTGTTTTTGATATAGATTTGACAATTCTCCATGAATTACCTAAAATCAGAATATCAGAAATGAACTAATTGAAATGATAAAATCTTTATTTTTTAGAATATATTCTATGTTGTATTTTATGATATAGTGTTTTATCTATAATGTCAACAGTTATTTTGATTGGAGTACATCTATGAACGCTGTAGAAAGAGTAAAAAAGATTTGTAAAGAAAGAAAAATTGCACTGGCTCGTTTGGAAAAAGACTGCGGTTTTGCCAACGGATATATCGGAAGTCTGAAAAAGGGCACTTTTCCGGATGACCGTTTAAAATGCATTGCTGATTATCTGGGTGTTTCTGTCTTCTATCTTATGACAGGTGAAACAAATCCCCCTTCTGCCGAATATTCTGAAATTGATTCTGCGCTTACCGGAATGACAGAACGCATGAAAATTTATGCCTTAAAGCTGGCGCAGCTCTCTTCTGAAAAACAGGAACATGTTATGTCTCTGATTGATATGTTTGAGAAGTAAATACGGAATCACATACACGAATAACGTAAAGTAGCCGGCTGATCCAACAAACGATCAGCCGGCTATTTGTTTTCTTGATTTATTTATAGGTCACCTCGGATACTCCACAATTCGAAAACATGCTTTCTGAATTCAAAGTCCATCCATCTCCTACATAAATAACTGTCAATGAGTTACAATTATAGAACATGTATGTTGGTACATTAACCTTACTTGTATTAAAACTGGACAAATCAATACTCATTAATCCACTACAGTTATAAAACATTCTTCCCATATCTTTAACACTACTTGTATCAAAGCTGGACAAATCAATACTCGTTAATTCGCTGCAGCCACTAAACATCTCGCTCATATCACTCACTCCACTTGTATCAAAACCAGATAAATCAAGACTTTTCAAACCGCTACAGTCTTCAAACATCCCGCTCATACCTATACTACCACTGAAGTTAGTCAAAACAAGATTTGTCAATCCGCTACAACCACTAAACATACTATCCATATGCAAAGCATCGATATCAGACAAAACTAGACTCTTTAATCCGCTGCAATCACTAAACATGCCGGCTACACTATTTGCATGCAAGCCGGATAACTCAAGGCTGGTTAAGCCACTGCAACCGCTAAACATACCACTCATATCAGTCGCATTAAAGTCGGACCAAACAAGGCTCGTCAAACCACTACAACCGTAAAACATACCGCTCATACTTGTCACTGCATTTGTATCGAAACTGGATAAATCCAGACTCGTCAAGCCACTACAACCCCAAAACATACCTTTCATGTCTTTCACTCGATATATATCAAATCTGCTGACATCCAAACTCATCAAGCCACTACAGTTATAAAACATATCGGTCATATGGGTTACATTCCTCGTATTAAAGTTGGATAAATCAAGGCTCGTCAATCCGCTGCAGCCACTAAACATCTCCATCATATACATCACATTGCTTGTATCGAAATCGGACAGATCAAGGCTTTTCAATCCGCTGCAGCCGCTAAACATCTCTCTCATATCCTCTACTTTTTCTGTATCAAATCCGCTGACATTCAAACTCGTCAATCCGCTACAACCTTTAAACATAGCTCTCATACCATACGTCACGTTACTTGTATTAAGATTGGACAAATCAAGGCTCGTTAATCCACTACAACCTTCAAACATACTGGACATAGACCGCACATTACTTGTATCGAAGCCAGAAAAATCAGCACTTGTTAATTCGCTACAGCCTTCAAACCATCCATCTGTACTCGTGACATCTTTCGCTGTGACCCTTACTTTTTTAATTAACTTATTATAATCTCCCCAAAAGTCTTCACCTGAAGCATCTTCATCGTAATTCCCTTTTATAATCAATTCCCCCTCTTTGGTAATAAGCCATGTCATATTTTTATAGGTGTGCTCCTGATTATAGGTGCACGAAGGAACCAATTCACCATTTTCATAGTGTTCTTCTTTTTTCCAAGAAAAGTCTAAGTATGGCGAAGGTAAAATATCTACATTATATATGATCTGCATATCTTCAGGAAGTATCTCATTTATGAGGCTGTTTTTAAATGCATCAATATGCCAGTACAGATACGTAGACATATCGATACATTCTAATGGCACTGTAAAATCAGCTGAAGCATCCGCTTTGATTCCGATTTCCATCCCCACATCAACAAATGGTTTTGCCAATGCTTCCTGCTCGGTTAATTCCGCCAAAAATTCACGCACTCCATCCATCCATGTGATTTCAATTGCGAGTCTGACACCGAACTTAGCTTCTACTTTGCTCGACACATCCAGATTCCGTGTAGTTTGTGATAAATTAGATATCATACCATCTTTATATTCAATATGTAAATCAGAATCCACCTGAATATTTAACGATATTTCTCCTGAAACACTCACTACAAGCATCAGTTTAGCTTCTATTTCAAACCCTGCTGGAAGTTTGATTGGTATTTCTGCAAGTTCTAATTCCTTCTCTAACTGCACACTGCCAACAAGAGCTAAATTATTTTCTACTCCGGCTTTGACAACAACTCTTTCAATATCTTTATTTTTACCCTTCACAATTTCAACTGTCGGCTTATCAAATTTGACGGTTCCGGTCACTTTTGCAGACGCTTCTCCACTTCCTTGCTCAATTCCGGTAATATCCTCAGAAACAGCGATGGTGAATGAGCTACTGTCTTCTGTTATTTCAACATCAACTCCCTCTGCCGGAATCGCATCGCTTTGCGGAGCACTCTCTGCTTCTTCCACAATCGCACATCCTTCACCCAATATGATATTGTCTACATCAATAACCCCCTGTGAACTCAAATATATTTCTTCATATACATCTGTGATATTCTCCGGCACATTGCCGACAAATATCACTTTTTCGTCTTGTGTAGATGCAGATTCTACTTTAAATATCAATCCATCCGGGAAAATTTCATTTGCAGGCAAAAGAAGAATCTGTCCCTGCTCTACCGACTGTGAGATTTCATTCACATCTACTGATACACAGATTTGGCAAGTCGGATCGTAGCCAT
>JAZSMO010000010.1:0-56922 GCA_045535935.1 Lachnospiraceae bacterium
CAGAAATCGAGGCGGCTTATGTGGGCGAAGTGGAAGTGAAAGTTCCTGAGACAAAGGCAGAAGTTCAGGTGGCACAGGTGGAAGAAACTGCAAAAATTGACAACAGTGCACAGAACGCAGTGGCAAAACAGGAGAAGAAACCGGCGGGCAAACCGATTGTAAACCGTACTGTCCGTGTCGATATCGAAAAATTGGATTCACTTATGAATCTTGTCAGCGAGCTTATCATTGCAAAGAACTCTTTGGTGTCTACGTCTTCGCAGGAAGGAATGCTCACGGATACGACATTTAATGAGCAGATTGAGTATTTGGAAAGCGTGACTACCAACCTTCATGAATCGGTTATGAAAGTACGAATGGTTCCGATCGAATCCGTTGTACAGAAATTCCCTAAGATGATTCGTGATCTTTCCAAAAAATTAGATAAGAAGATGACACTTTATATGTCAGGTGAAGAGACAGAGCTTGACCGTACGGTGGTAGATGAGATCGGTGATCCTTTGATGCACTTACTTCGTAACTCAGCCGATCATGGTCTTGAGTCTGCGCAGGTTCGTAAGGAAAGAGGAAAACCTGAAATGGGATCCATTTTCCTTGATGCGTACCAGGAAGGTAACAACGTTATCATTGAAGTCAGAGATGACGGTAACGGTATTGATGTAGAGGCAGTGAAGGCGAAAGCAATTTCCCGCGGTGCCATCACGGCAGAACAGGCAGAAAATATGTCAGACAAAGATATTATCGGACTTTTGTTCCTGCCGAGTTTCTCAACGGCAAAACAGGTTACGGATGTGTCCGGACGAGGTGTCGGTCTTGACGTTGTAAAATCCAAGATCGAATCGCTGAGCGGTGAAGTGGATGTCAGAACCAAGCTCGGTGAAGGAAGTACCTTTATTATTCGTCTGCCGTTGACACTTGCCATCATTCAGGCTCTCATGGTTGAGGTCGGAGGAGAAAAATATGCGATTTCCCTCGGTTCTATTCAGACACTGGAAGATATTGATCCGAGTGAGATCGAACATGTACAGGCCAAAGAAGTAATTAATCTCCGAGGTACTGTAATTCCTCTCATCCGTTTGAATGAAGTTTTGGATATTGAGTCTACCAAGTCTCCGGATGAAAATCTTCTTGTCATCATTGTGAAGAAGGGAGATAAGCTTGCAGGTCTCGTTGTAGATGAGCTTATGGGACAGCAGGAAATCGTTATTAAATCACTTGGTAAATACATTAACAAATCTAAGATTATCAGCGGTGCTACTATCCTCGGTGACGGAGAAATTGCTCTTATCCTGGATACAAACGCATTATTATAAGAGAGGGAGGCAGACATGAACGAGATCAGAGAACAGTATGAAACCACACAGTTTATCGTTGTTAAGTACGGCGACGAGCAGTTCGGTGTTGATATCAAATATGTAGATAATATCGTGCGTATGCAGCGTATTACAAGAGTGCCTAAAGTACAGACCTACATAAAGGGTGTGATTAACCTGCGTGGAGAAGTTATTCCGGTGCTCAGTCTCAGACTCAAAATGGGGTTGGAGGATGATACGATTACCAAGGCGACCCGTATTATCATTATCAAGTTGGAGTCGGGTGAATGTATCGGAGTGCTTGTTGATGAAGTAAAAGAAGTAGTTACTCTTGAAAATGCTGCAATCGAAAAAGTTGCATATGATTCCAAAGATCCGAGGGCTAATTTTATCTTCGGTGTCGGAAAAGAAAAAGACGGACTTATTTCACTTTTGGATATTTCCGGAACATTTGCAGAAAAAGAAGCATAAAACCGATTAAAGGAGCGGTGCTGTATGAGTAAATTTGATTTAAATCATGTTTCGCAGCAGTACTTTGACATACTCAAAGAGCTTGGAAATATCGGAGCGGGCAATGCGACAACTGCGCTGGCCCAGATGCTCGGATGTAAGGTGGACATGAAGGTTCCGCAAGTGAAACTGCTTGATTTTAACGAGGTAGGAGCCGTGATGGGCGGCGAGGAGCAGATTATGGCCGGGATTTATCTTCTTGTGGAAGGAGATATCACCGGAAGTATTATGTTTCTGCTCAATGAACAGTCTGCACATTCTCTGGTGGCGAAACTTATGGGAATGGAAGCTGCGACAGATGAACCTCTGAGTGAAATGGAATTATCGGCGTTGAAGGAGATCGGCAATATTATTACAGGTGCTTATCTGAATTCTCTTTCTATGCTGACCAATATGAAAATTATTCCTTCGATACCTGATATCAGTATTGATATGGCAGGGGCAATATTAAGTGTGCCTGCGATAGAGTTCGGCACACTGGGAGATAAGATTTTGTTGATACAGACACAATTTACGGATGATCTTACATTGGATGGATTTTTTATCCTGGTGCCTGATTTGGAGTCCTATGACAAAATTCTCGGTTCGTTGGGAATGAATTAACCCGAAGGGATAACGGATAGTATATGAGTGAAATGATTAAAGTAGGGATGGCAGATTTGAAAGTCTGCGTCAGTCCCGATACCATTACGACGTTGGGGCTTGGCTCGTGCGTCGGTATCGCATTGCGTGATCCCGTAACGAGGATCGGCGGACTGGCGCATATCATGCTTCCTGACAGTAAACAAATAAAAGACAGTTCCAATATCCCTAAGTTTGCAGATACAGGGATAGAGGAGCTGGTGAGATGTGTTGTTGAAGCGGGAGCTTCCAGGAATCGTCTGGTGGCCAAGATTGCAGGCGGTGCGCAGATGTTCGCGTTTCAGAACAAATCAAACCTTGTCCGCGTCGGCGAAAGAAATGTTGAGGCGACTAAGTTAAAATTGAAAGAACTGGGGATTCCGATTCTGGCGGAGGACACAGGAGAAAATTACGGTAGAACGGTTGTGTTCTCGCCGGAGACGGGCGAGTTTCAGATTCGTGCGGTCGGAAGAGAACCATATTCTATATAAAAATGCATATAGACGAAATGGTTTACATAAAGTGAGAAGCGTATGGAGACAAGAAATGTACCGGTGATAGTTATGCTGTCAGCCGGATTGATAACAAGTATTGTTATGTATCGGAATGAATATTCTCTCATTACCACATTACAGATGGTGCTCCTTGTTTTTTTTGTTTTTTATATTTTCGGATGCCTGATCAAGCGTCTGCTTGACAAATTCTGTCCGATTGAGACGGAAGAGGAGGAAGAGGATAAAGAAGAGCAAGGCGAAGGTGAGGAAAAAGAAGGGGAAGAACAGAATCAGGACGGTTCTGTGATTGAAAAGAAATAGCTGAGCGGGGATAAAAACTATTTATGGGAGGCAACCGTATGGATGAAGCGGCCAGAAAGCGTTTATGGATTGATTATGCGCGAACAAAAAGTCCGGATATCAGGGAAAAGATCATATTGGAATATGCGCCTCTTGTAAAAGTGGTTGCAGGAAGGCTTGGAATGTATCTGGGGAACAATGTGGAATTCGATGATCTTGTCGGATATGGCATTTTCGGTTTGATTGATGCAATTGACAAATACGATTCCATGAAGGAAGTAAAATTTGAGACGTATGCGAGCCTTCGAATCCGCGGATCTATTTTGGATCAGATTCGAAAGATGGATTGGATTCCGCGAACAATACGTCAGAAACAAAAGCAGATAGAAGCTGTGATGCGTCAGGTGGAGCAGGAGACCGGAAGACCGGCGACCGACGAAGAGATTGCACTCGGACTTGGAATTTCCGACGAAGAGTATGTTGAGTGGCAGTCACAGATGAAAATAACAGGTGTTGTTTCTCTTAATGAGTATTTAGAACAGGGAAGCGACATATCAAATGAGCGTGGAAGAGTATCAGGACATTTTGCTCAGCCGGAAAAGATTATGGAGCAACATGAACTGAAAGAAATGCTTATGGAAGCATTGGAGCTGTTGACAGAAAAAGAAAAGAAAGTCATTCTTCTCTATTACTACGAAGAGCTCACTTTGAAAGAGATAAGTAATATTTTAGAAGTGTCGGAATCGAGAGTTTCCCAGTTGCACACGAAAGGGCTCTCAAAGATGAAGACCAGACTCGGAAATTACATGGGAATTCTGCATGATTCTTTGTAGAAGAAAAGGGGATTACGGAGTGTGCCGTAACGGAAAGGAGACTATATGAACTCTTACTTTCGCATGGTGGCAACGCAGACAGGAACAGGAATTAAGTTAATTCCGCCGACAGATGGCGGGCAGAGACTTGATGTTAATGAAATCACGGCCTATCTGCAACTGAAAAGAATTACACAGTATGATGTAAAGGCCATATATCAGGCAGTTCAGACATTGAAAGAAGAACCGGTTGTTGTGATGCTTCCGATTGCGCACAGACTTCCGGAAAATGAAATGTTTTTCTTAAAAGTGTCTGAGGATAAGATGTCTGCGGTTATTCGCTTTGTGCCTCCGAATGATACCGGAAGTCTCATGTGCAAGGCGGACATTATATGTGAACTTGAAATGAAAAATATTAAATACGGAATAGATGAGAAAGCAATCGATGCGTTTCTTGAACACAGAGAATATTGTACGGATATTGTTGTTGCATCCGGGCTTGCTCCGCGGAACGGAAGTGATGCGAGTATTGAATATTTCTTTAATACAGACCGCCATGCACGACCGACGCGTCTGGAGGACGGTTCGGTTGACTTTTTTAATTTGAACACGATCAATCACTGTAAAGAAGGCGATATTCTGGCACGTTTGACACCGGAAGATCGCGGGGAACACGGATTTAATGTATACGGAGGGCGAATTAAACCGATAGAAGTAAAACATCTCGTGTTAAAGCATGGCGATAAGATTGAATTGTCGGAAGACAAACTTGAACTTCGTTCAAAGATTAACGGACATGTTATGCTTACGGGCGATCAGGTATTTGTTTCGGATGTATATGAGGTAGAAAATGTCGGTACGGCGACAGGAAATATTACGTCCGAGGGCAATGTTATCGTATCGGGCAATGTACAGGCCGGATTCAGTATAAATGCGACCGGAAATGTGGAAGTGCGCGGCGTTGTGGAAGGTGCATCCATTACAGCCGGCGGTGATATTATTATTGCCCGAGGTATGAACGGAATGGGAAAAGGTGTACTGAAGGCCGGAGGAAGTGTTGTTGCCAAGTTTGTGGAAAATGCTACGATTGAGGCGGGCACATATGTGGAAGCCAATTCCATTATGCACAGTAAAATCAGCGCAAGAACGCAGATTACAGTAGATGGTAAAAAAGGATTTATTGCAGGAGGCGCAGTGCGTGCTACCGAAAGAGTGTCCTGCAAAACACTCGGTTCCGCCATGGGAGCGGATACCCTGGTAGAAGTCGGAGTGGATCCGCAGCAGAAAATGCGCTATATCGAACTCCAAAAAGAAATGGCGGAAATGAACAAGAAATATACAACGGTGCAGACTACGCTTACCGGAGCGGCTGCAAAGATTAAATCGGGGGTAAAATTGCCACCGGAACAGATGCAGTATGTTCGTTCGTTGATGCAGCTCAGCCAGCAGCTGCAACAGCAGATGGAGGCAGGAAATGCTGAATTTGAAGAGTTGGATCAGATGCTGACCAATCGGTCGGATGCATGCGTATGTGTGCGGGAGACGGCGTATGCGGGTACAAAGATTGTAATCGGTGAAGATTCGCTGACTCTGAAAAGTGATATCAAATTCAGCCGTTTTATCGATGATCATGGGGAAGTAAAGATCACATCGTTGTAAGGGAGGAATCAATATGTCGATCGGGCCTATGCAGTTAAACGGAATTATGACCAGGACACAGGATTTCACAGCCATAAAACAAAACGAGGATATGAAGCCGATGCTTGACCAGTCGGTGTTCCAAAACACGATGGAAAAGACGGTTGAAAAAAAGCTGACGCAGGTGCGTGAAGGGGACGAGGCCGATAATTATCAGAGACGTCATGATGCGAAAGAAAAAGGGAAAAATGAGTATTATGGCGACGGCGGCAAAGGCAGAAAAAAAGAAAACGCCGGTTTTTCGGCAGATGGGAAAGTAATCCGCAAGGGGATGCCGGGCTTTGACTTTTCTGTTTAAGATGATTTGACGAGTTGGCAAGAAGAGGAAGAAAAATGACTACACTTGAGATAATATTGCTGATTCTCGGCGCACTTATTTTTGTGGGTAGTTTTATTGTTCCCGAAAGTAAGAGCGAGATGGAAGAAGTAGATAAACAGCTGACGCAGGAACAGATACAGGAAATGCTGAAAGCTGAATTGAAAAATGTACGTTCGCAGGTGGAGGACACGGTGGAGGAAACGGTGTCCTATTCCATGGAAAGGACGGAAAGAGCTCTGGAACGCATATCAAATGAAAAATTGACGGCGATCTCGGAATATACGGAAACAGTGCTTACGGATATACATAAGAGCCATGAAGAAGTATTGTTTATGTATGACATGCTCAATGATAAGCATGAAAATATCAAGGAAACAGCCAGTGAGGTTTCCAAGGCCGTAAAAGAGGTAAATGAGGCGGTACAGGAAGCGGATGTAGTGAAAAAAGAGGTGTCGGAAGCGGCACAGGCATTGGATGAGGCGTTTAAGCCGATGGATTTTTCAGGTATTGAAAAGCTGCATCAAAATTCGGAAGAAAAACAGATCCCGGAAAAGACAATAAAGAAAACAAGCGGGAAAGCGACTTCCAAAAAGAAAGAAAAAGTCGTATCCGAAGAAATGAAAAACATATCACTTCAGTTTGATGCGACGCAGGAAGCTTCCGACAATAATAATGATCGGATTCTCGAACTGCATAAAAAAGGAAAAAGTAACGTGGCGATTGCGAAAGAATTGGGCCTTGGTGTCGGAGAAGTAAAGCTTGTGATCGACTTGTTTAAGGGGATATAAAAATGAAACTCAGATATTATATGAGAGGTCTGGGGATCGGGATATTGGTGACTGCGATTCTCATGAGCGTTACATTGAACGGTAAGACGGAAAAGCTCACGGACGAAGAGATAATTGCCAGGGCGGAAGAACTCGGCATGGTGCAGGAATATGAAAATATAGTCCTGGCGGATACCGTATCGGACAATGAAGCAGAAGAAAAGATAGAAGAAAAGATACCTGACACCTCACAAGAAAAGCCGCAGGCGGCGTCAACGGACTCAGAAGAACCAGAAGAGACTGAAGAGACAGAAGACCCGCAAGAGGCAGAAGGTGTGCAGGAACAGCCGGTCCAGGAGATTATAACGGATGAAACGGTGCAGATTGTGGTACAGGGCGGGGATGGCTCCCAAACGGTAGCGCGAAAGTTGGCAGAAGCGGGATTGGTAGAAGATATGACTGCTTACGACAAGTATCTGTGCAGAAATGGATATGATAAGAGGATTTGCACCGGAACCCATACGATACCGGTAGGAGCGACAGAAGAGGAAATAGCGAAGATTATCACAAGTCGCCCGTAAAGAAGAAATTAAAAAATACATATAAAATCACGAAAAAGCCCTTGAAAATCGGGCTTTTTTGTGTTAAACTCTATGCGTTGCGGTCTGTAAAGGCGCAATGTGTAACAATTAAACACGCATACGGATTTTCGGCCGGTGCTTCTTTAACGCGGAGGTGGCACGGAAAGTTGATGTATGCGGAAGCAAATTTTAACCAAACGGAGGTAAAGACATGAGCGTTATTTCAATGAAACAGTTATTAGAAGCAGGTGTTCATTTCGGACATCAGACAAGAAGATGGAACCCAAAGATGGCTCCATACATCTACACAGAGAGAAATGGTATCCACATCATCGATTTACAGACATCTGTAGGTAAAGTGGACGAAGCTTACCAGGCAATCTCAGAAGTGGCTGCAGCAGGCGGCACTATCCTTTTCGTAGGTACAAAGAAACAGGCACAGGATGCTGTTAAGACAGAAGCAGAGCGTTGCGGAATGTACTACGTAAACGAGAGATGGTTAGGTGGTATGCTTACAAACTTCAAGACAATCCAGTCCAGAATCGCTCGTTTAAAAGCAATCGAGACTATGTCAGAAGACGGTACATTTGATGTACTTCCAAAGAAAGAAGTTATCGCTCTCAAGAAAGAGTGGGAAAAATTAGAGAAGAACTTAGGCGGTATCAAAGAGATGGAACATATTCCGGATGCTATCTTTGTAGTTGACCCTAAGAAAGAAAGAATCTGTATCCAGGAAGCTCACGCTTTAGGAATCACATTAGTAGGTATTGCTGATACAAACTGTGATCCGGAAGAACTTGACTTCGTAATCCCGGGTAACGATGATGCAATCCGTGCAGTAAAACTTATCGTTTCTAAAATGGCTGATGCTGTTATCGAAGCAAACCAGGGCGTGGCTGAGGAAGTTGCAGAAGTAGCAGAAGAGGCAGATGCAGAATAATTTGATGTCGTAAACAAGTTTAGTTCAAATAACGGAGGAAAATATTATGGCAATTACAGCAGCTATGGTAAAAGAATTAAGAGAGCTGACAGGCGCAGGTATGATGGACTGTAAAAAAGCTCTTACAGAAACAAACGGCGATATGGATGCGGCTGTTGATGTATTAAGAAAAAGCGGTGCAGCTAAGATGGAAAAGAAAGCCAGCAGAATTGCAGCTGAAGGTATTGCACGTGTAGCGACAAACGGTACAGATGCGGTTGTGGCTGAAGTTAACTCTGAAACAGATTTCGTTGCTAAAAACGAAGTGTTCCAGGAGTTTGTACAGACGGTTGCAGAAAATGCTCTTGCATCAGGATTAAACGGTGGTGCAAACGGTGAAGATGTAGATGCAGTTCTTGCTGCGAACGGTCTTCAGGAGCTTTTGGTAGAGAAGACAGCTACCATCGGAGAGAAATTATCTTTCCGTAGATTTGCAAAGGTTTCCGGTGATTGCGTAGCTACTTATCTTCATGCAGGCGGAAAAATCGGTGTTTTAGTTGCTGCTGCAGGCGCAAACGGCGATGCTGAGAAGGAAGCTCTTACAAACGTCGCTATGCAGGTTGCTGCTATGAATCCGCAGTATGTCGGAAGAGCAGATATTTCACAGGCTGAAATCGACAAGATGAGAGAGATTACAGTGGACAGTTCATTAAATGATCCGGCTTCCCTTCCGAAACCGATCTTAAATGCTTTATTTGACAAGGCAGTGAATGACAAGTTATTCACAGATGCAGATCTTGCTGCATACGAAGAAAAGAAAAATGATAAATATTTGTTCAACTTCCTTTCCGATGCGGCTAAGGCTACATTGGCTGACCTTGCAATGCAGGATAAGGCTAACATCGTTGAAAATAAGATTTTCGGCGGTATGATTGAAGGTCGTATCTCTAAGCAGCTCAAAGAAATCAGCCTTCTTGACCAGGTTTATGTAAAAGCGGAAGACGGTAAGCAGACAGTCGGAAAATATCTTGAGTCAGTAAACAAAGATCTTACAATCACGAAATTCGTTCGTTTCGAAGTTGGTGAAGGTATGGAGAAGAAAAACGAAGACTTCGCTGCAGAAGTTGCTGCTCAGATGTCAGGAAACTAAGAAATATTTCTTAGAACAGACAAAACCAGAAAATAAAGCATTTTCAAGCCGTGCAAGCGATTTTGGGAGAAAATTCGAAGTATTGAAACCTATCATAAGGTATCGTAAAATATCGTGATGATTTGGGTAAAAGTTGGGTACGAGAATGGGTAAAATGTTTTACCCAACTTCTTAATGAAAAATTTGCTTGTTACTTAAAAATGGATTGAAAATGAAATATTTGAATGAAATGATAAGGCATCATTGCTTATAGAAATATAAGTGATGATGTCTTTTTGCGTGTAGGGGTATTTTACATTTGGAAAGTCATTAGTATTTTACGCAGATGGCATATCTATTGTATTCATATGTTGAAGTGGTTATAGGAATATCGAAGTATAATTAATGTTTCAAAGTGCCTTTTCTGTAGAAATTATCGAACTATGTTTAAAAGTATAGAAATTGAAAAAAGCCTATAAAATAAGGCTTTTTAGGGATTCTGTATTTTGATGAAGTGGTAGCAAAAATGGCTAAAAACCTTGAAAATAAGGGGTTTTACCGAACTCGTTTCCGAAGAGATACATTACAATGTTTGGTCGGTGTCAGAGTGGATATATCGAACTATGTCGCAAATGTCGCAATGGAGGATTCTGCATAAGTCGTTGAGCGTTTTAGTGGAAACATCTTTATTATGTTTTAATCTATGAAGAGTGCTATGGGACAGATTATGTTTACTTGTGAGCGTATACCAATTTTCGGCGGATTTTTCTAATGTTTTCCAAAAAGGTGAATAATCTATCACAGCTTGACTCCTTTCATAAATATTATATGAAATCATCATAGATTATATTTTCTTACTTGAATATCTTCGTCAAAACGAATATAATATAGTAAAATTATTCATGGGGAGGAAACGAGATATGAAAACTGTAAAGAAATTATTGATTGCAATGAGTATGTGCATGGTGTTGGCTTTGTGTATACCAAGCTTAATACCAGATGCATTTGGTAGCATCACGGCAGAGGCTGCTACTAAGGTGAAAATTAATAAAAAGAAAGCTACATTATATGTGGGTAAAACCATAAAATTAAAGGTTAAAGGAACTAAGAGCAAAGTTAAATGGAGTAGTAATAAAAAGTCGGTTGCAACCGTAACTTCGAATGGTAAAGTTAAAGCTAAGAAGAAAGGTACTGCGACAATTACTGCCAAGGTTAACGGTAAAAAGTATAAGTGTAAGATTACTGTAAAAAATAAAACTATTCCAATTAAAAGAATAGAATTAAGTAGTACGTCATTACAAGGATATGTTGGTTCAACGGGACAATTGAGCGTTACTATTTACCCTGCTAACACTACAGACGACAAAACTGTAGTATGGAGTAGTTCAAATCCGGCGATTGCATCAGTTGATCAGAAGGGATTTCTTGTAGCCAAAGCAGTAGGTACGGCAACTATAAAAGCAAAAGTAGGGAAGAAGATAGCTACTTGTAGCATCACGGTACTATCACCGTATTCGGTTAGTATAAAAAATGCTTTAGCTATTGATGCAGCATATGATAAGATTAGTATATCTGTTACCAATAATGGTGTTTCCAACATATATTTAGGTAATTATTCTGATTTGGAAGAAAGGTATATGAAGGTGTATAATGCATTAGCTGGTTCTCAATTATATCAAACGAATAAGTCGGGGTATTGTTTGTTGCCGGCAACAACTATTGCGCCAGGGGAAACAAAAATAATTACAGTTGGTTATTTGTTTGTTACAAAAGGAGCAACTAGTTATTACTCAACGTACCATTTGAGTAGTTCTTCATATTTTGAAATACCAATATATGAGAATTATAATGGAACATTAACATTGCACACAGAGACTTGTTATGTATCTCAATAGTGACAGTGTATAAGTTAACGCACTTTATGCTATCGGTTATATCATTTTTAAGAAATAACAGACAGTAAAAAAATGCCTATACCCTAGTAAATAACAGAATAGATGAACAAAAGGTTGGAAGAGCAATAATTAATCTTTCAACCTTGTTTTTTGTCCAAAAGTGTCAAAACTTAAAAGTATTGACACCGAAAATGAAATGTAGTAAAATCAAGGTATAGAGAGGTGTCATAACTTGGTGTCAAAAGCGAAGGGGGATTTTGCTATGATTTATGGATATGCAAGAGTGAGTACAAAAGGACAAGCTAAAGATGGTAACAGTTTAGAAGCACAAGAAACGGCATTAAGGGAAGCAGGTGCTACACAAATATATACAGATGCATTTACTGGAACAAAAACCGATAGACCAGAGTTTGATAAGTTGATGAATAAGTTACAGAGAGGAGATACACTCATTGTTACAAAATTGGACAGATTTGCAAGAAGTATGTCGCAGGGTAGTGAATTGGTGTCTGAACTGATTGACAAGGGAATTAAGGTTTATATTCTTAATATAGGAATAATGGATAATACACCATCGTCAAAGCTGATAAGAAATGTATTCTTTGCATTTGCTGAATTTGAAAGAGATATGATTGTGGAACGTACGCAGGAAGGAAAGACTATTGCAAAGCAGAATCCTGACTTTAAGGAAGGTAGACCGAAAAAATATAGTAAGAAGCAGGTGCAACATGCTTTAGAATTGTTGGAAAGTCACTCTTATAAGCAGGTTGAGGATTTGACCGGAATAAGTAAGAGTACCTTGATTAGAGCAAAAAGAAATAGGGTATAGTAGGTATTACATAGATAGAGTTGGAGGGCTAAAGATGGCAGATGAAAGACAAAGAGCATATCAGAAAAAGTATGATAAGAAAACGAAAATGATTTCTGTGAAATATGTAAAATCCGATATGGGTGATTACAATAGATTAAAGCAATATCTTGAGCAAACGGGAAAATCTGCAAATGGGTTTATAAAAGAGTTGATAAAAGATTTTTTTGAGCGTAAAAAATATGAAATGAATGATAGCAGAATAGCGGAATATTTTACAGATTATGAGGTGTCGGGAGAATTGCTCGATAAATTGAAAACAACTGTAGGAAATGTTAAGTATGATTTAATTATGGATTGTTGCAAAGATAATATTGAATCGGATATATATTCGGCATTTTTTGATAGGGGATGTTCATTCGATGAGTGGATAGAACGATTTTTAGAGGATATAGAATGTGGAGATATTGACATAAATATTTCTGAAAAAGAATTTAGGAAATTGATTGACGAGAGTATGTCAGGCATTGTTGGAAATATTTATTGCAGCTAAGTCCTACATCACAACTTAATAAAATTGTCAAGTGTGCCAAAATTGAAAATAGGTATTACATAGATTTAAAGCAAAGCACTATATGTAGACTTAAAAGTCTATATATAGTGCTTTTTGTTTTTCGGTGTTGTTTTGATGATGATTTTTTTACGTTTTTTGTCATTTCCAATGGAGAAGAAGTTAGTAGTGGTACATACACACTACAACAAAATGCTAATCAACATGCTACGAAGGAGGATTAAATTTATGAATGTTAACAAGAGATTAGCATGTTTAAGAAACAATGATACACAAGTAGGTTTTCATACTGGAAATGGCACAACACAAGAAGTTGTTGATTTGGATAAAGCAAATAAAAACAACATTGTTGTGAATTGCAATATTCGCAAGGTTAGAAATAAAGATAAGAATGAAACCTATATGCGTGTAAATCCTAATAAGAACAATAATGGTTACATTTTGACGGAATACACAGCGTTTAAAAAGGTAATGCAAGATGTGTTTGATGAATTAGGAGTAACAGATTTTAAGTGGAAGCGTGTGGATATGAGTTTTAATACGATGGATAACAAGTATTATTCCAATTATACGAAGTTAAACAGATTATTGATTGCTTGTATTGCCAATTCCACGAATGACAAAAATACATACGACACAAAGAACTTTTGGAATGGCAAAACAAAGAGCCTTGCTACAAAGAACCAGTTAAGGGAAGTGGAGTTTTATGATAAAGCTGATGAAAGTCAGAATAGAAGTCCTTATTATAGCAGGCTTGAATTAAGAAGTGTTCGTATGAATGGTGACATTGAGCATGAATTCTTAGATGTATGGTTTGAAAGATTAGATAATGCTATTGAAGAATTTGAGGCAGTACAGGACAGATTCAATCAGAATATGGCTGAAATCTATTTGGATGACTTGGCAAAAAAGAAGCATGACAGAGAGTTTTTGAGTATTAACAGTTTTCTGATGACTAGACGTGATTATATTTTCACTAGCACACAGATGAAAAAATTGTTGATGTTGCTCGGATTATCGAAAGAAGAAGCCCAAAATAAAGCATACAATTTCAAGAAGTATCATGCGATTGAATATTTTAAGCGTGAGGATTTAGAAACGATTGTTGCTGATATAAAGGCGAAAATTATTGAGTATTTTTTAAAATAAAGTTTGAAAAATCGTAATTATTTACTAAAAACAGAATTTATAGAAATGTTGAAAGGCATTGAAAAATAAGGCTTTATTGATATTTTTCCTTGAAGCCAATTACCTAATATGTTCGTGACGTTGGGTAGTGGTTGTATGTGTGAATGTGCCACAAATATTTACACATTATAAGGAGAACTATTTAATATGGTAAGATTCAATAAACTAAATAACAAAGCAAAGAGCAGTAGATATTTTAATGTTAAGGCAAGATGTGGCACAGCATATCAGAAAGATAATCCACGCTATTACGGAACGTATATGTGTAGATTGTGGTTAGAGGACAAGAAAGCGTTTTATAAATGGTTTGATGATAATTATTATGTAGTCGATGGCGAACAGATGGATATTGATAAAGACATTTTACAGTATGGAAATAAGCAATATCATCCGGATTTGTGCTTGATTGTTCCTCATATCGTAAACACTTTTTATGAGATTATCGAGATTGGAAAAACAAGTATTACATACAGTAAAAAAACGAAGAAGTATAGTGTAAAGGTATCGGATGGCAATAAAAATATCATTGCTAATAATATTGATACCTATAATGAGACGTTGGATGCTTTTTGTGATATTAAGCAGGGAATTCTTGTTAGAATGGCGAAAACGTTACAAGACCAAATTCCAGACAAGGTTTATCAAGCAATGATGAACACAGATGTTAAGGCGATTAATGCGAAGCATTATAAGATTATGGAATAGGGGGAGTTGCGATTATGGAAAAGGCATTATTAAATATAAAGGAATTTTGTGCGTATCTTGGTATTGGAGAAACTAAGGCTCGTGAACTGATGACAAAGACCAATAATTCTTATACTGTTAGGATTGGTGGCAGATTATATGCGAATAAGGTGCTATTGGATAAATGGTTACTTAGCATAAGTGGAAACAGAATATAGAAATATGTAATGTAATGATTGAAAATGAAGCAAAATTTGCGTATGATTTAAGTATGTTCAAATGTTTCATTTCAATCATTACAGATTAGATTGATTGAAAGGAATGATAACATATGGCAAAAGATTTAAATGGTAAAGAATTAGGAACAGGAATCCGTCAGAGAGAAGGAGGCAGATACGAAGCAAGAGCGACTATAAATGGAATAACGATTGATTTATACAATACTGATTTAAAACAGTTGAAAATTGATTTTGAAGAAGCTAAGAAGCAGGCGAGAATGAGTATTGATACCAAACGTCAACAGATTACTTTGGATGAGTGGTTTGAGGAATGGTTCACCAAATATAAAGTTCCTACGATTAAATCAACAAGTGTTTTTGCGATGAAGAGCAAGTATTATAATACATTTGGTAATCTTATAGGAACAAAGAAGGTTGTTGATATTCGTAATATTGATATTCAAGAAGCTATTAACGCTATGCAAAAGCAAGGTAGAGCATCGTCAAGTATGCGTGATGCTTTAGGTCGTGTTAGAGATTGTTTGGAATCAGCAAAGCATAATCGTATTATTTCAGAGAATCCATGTTTTGAGATTAGTGTACCTTGGGAGAATAAGCAGATATTAAGACGTTTCTTATCGGTAAATGAACAGAATTTATTTTTACAGACAGTTGAAAATAATTGGTATAAGGAAATGTTTTATATTATGTTTCTTACTGGTATGCGTATTGGTGAAGTTGGTGGATTGAAATGGAGCGATGTAGACTTTGAAAATGAATGTATACATATAAATCAATCTTTATCATGCAACTATGAAAAAGGTGTAAAAAAGATGTGTTTAACTACACCTAAGACACATAATTCATATCGTAAGATACCATTTATGGGTGAAGCAAAGGAAATGTTCTTAGCACAGAAAAAGAAGCAAGATAAGATTAGAAGGGAATTGGGTAAAAGATATAGATGTGAAGGTGAATTTGAAGATTTGGTCTTTGTTACGTCAATGGGTTCACCAGTTCTTAGATACCATGCAGAGAAAGAGTGTAAGAAGGTCGTAAATGCTATTAACGAGGCAGAGGCTTTTGATTCTGTAAGGGAGCAAAGGAAACCTATTATCTTTGAAGATGTATACCCACACGCACTACGTCATACATTTTGTAGTCGTTGCTTTGAAAAAGGTATGAATCCTAAAGTTGTGCAAGCATTGATGGGACACCAACATTATAGTACAACGATTGAAATTTATACTCATGTTACAGAGCAGAAATTTGATGATGAGATTGCGAAATTTGGTAGTGCAATTACAGAAGTTGGCTAGAAAGTACGAAAGGAGTAAAGGTTATGAGTGATACGATTATTGCAGCTTTGATTGGAAGTTTTGTCACAATTACAATAGAGGTAATAAGACTGTATTTCCAAAAGAAAAACAAGAAATCTGATTCCAAAATTTTAGATACGAAAGATGAGAGTTCTGTTGTTCGTTTCCTTAAACCAAGCGAAAACTTTAGAGAAGTTTTAAACGATGTAAACTGTTTGAAAATGTATACGGTTAATTCGTATGAACTGTTGGGACAAATTAATACAATTTTAGAACAAAATGCTAATATTGTATTAAATAAAGTAGAAATATTAGTTAGAAAAAAAGTTGATGAATCAGAAGAAAACCTTAAAGTTCTTAATACAATTATTGCCATGTGGGATAATTGGGCAAAAAAAGGTCGCATTAAGGAATTGTCTATTATCGGATATGACCATGACCCAGACCATTATTATTCGTTAATTGGAGATAAGTTTGTTTTTGCAGGACAGGTTTTCTTTGATGATACAAAGCCAACAGGTACGAGTGTAAATTATTCACCACTTGTTTTTTGCTATGATTCAAACATAGGAAAACAAGTTATAAAGAATTATCATAATCATTTTGATAATGTAATGAAAAAATATAAAGATGACTTAAAGTTATATCCGTCAAATTGATATGATAAGGTAGAGTATTTTATATACCCAATATTTAATTTGGATGTACCCAAATCAGAGATTGCATAAGTGAAAGGATAGTTAATCGGCAAAGTTTTATTTTACCCATTTAAAATATGGGTACGATATAATGAATATATGGCAGCAGTTCTAGTAAATAAGACATTCTTGATAAAATAGTTTGCAAAGCAGATGAATGCATAATTTTAAATATGACTTATGAGATGAGACCCCTTGAAGATAATATACTTCAAGGGGTTTTTTGAAACACAAGGAGGGATAAATATGTCAACGAGTCAGTACAGAAGAGCAAACAAAAGAATTTACGTTATACTCATGTGTCTTTTGGGATACTTTTTGGTATCGATAACCGGTGGTGGAATCATAAACGGAATGTCAGCGAGTGTAATAGGGCAGATAGTAGTAGTTGCTACTGCTATAGTCTTTGCAACGGTTTCGTACATTAAAATGCCGGAAACCCGAAAGGGAATGATTGTTATGATGACACCGGCAGCTCTTACATATGTGGTGATTACACTGCTCAACAGAAATGAATATTCCTTTTTGTATGCATTTATTTTTATTGTTTTATCTATGTGTTTTTTTAATTTGCGATTGGTTGTTTTGGGAAACATTGTCGTTTTTATTACCAATACCATTCGTGTAGCAACGCGAACGAATGGGGTGCAAGAAATGTTCTCACAGGAAAATGTGGTGATGTTTGCAACATTGTTGTTTGCGGCTGCGGCATCTATTATTGTGACAAAAATGATGATTCTCTTTAATAAGGAGAATGTCGATTCCATTACGGAAGCGTCCGAAAAACAGGCTGAAGCAAATAAAATGATGGTAATAGTGGCAGATAATATTATCAAACATTTTTCGGAAGCCATGGAAAAAATTGATGATTTAAAGAATACAATCGGTGCCAATAACTTTGCTATGGAAAACATCGCAGAAAGTACTGCAAGTACAGCGGAAAACATTCAAAAGCAGGCAGAAATGTGTATGGATATCCGTCAGGTGACGGAGCAGACGGCGGAGGAAACCAGGCGTATGTTGGATGCGTCTCAGCGAACCGGTGAAAACATCGGTGAGGGGCAACTGGAGATTGAAGAATTAAAAGTACAGGCGCAGAATGTAGAAAAGGCCAACAAAATTACGGAAGATGTAATTGAACGGCTGACCATGCAGGTGGATGAGGTGCAAAAATTTGTCGGCATTATTCTTGAAATTTCTGATCAGACCAATTTGCTTGCATTAAATGCTTCCATTGAGGCGGCCAGAGCCGGAGAGGCCGGAAAAGGTTTTGCGGTTGTGGCAAATGAAATCCGTCTGTTGTCGGAGCAGACGACCAATGCATCCAATAATATTACGGAAATTATTACGAAATTGATGGAAGATACTAAATTGGCCAATGAAAGTATTGAAAATTCCGTAGCTTCTGTATTGAAACAGAATGAAATGATAGATAATACAGGTAAACGCTATGAGAATATTCATGCGGAAATGAGAGATTTGGAAGGCAGTGTAAGTGAAACGCAGCAAGGTATGCAGGCGATATTAGAGTCTACAGAAACAATCTCTGACAGCATCAATCAATTGTCTGCGTCCGGTGAGCAGGTGGCAGCATCTTCTACGGAAGGAGTAAAAACATCCGAACGCTCTGTGCAGAGTATGAATGAATGCAGTGAAATACTGGAAGGAATTGTCAAACTGGCACAGGAATTAAAACAGTTTACAGTGTAAATAGAATAAAAGTAAAATTTTCCCTTGGAATTATTCTCGTTATAATTCCAAGG
The DNA here is from genome assembly GCA_045535935.1 of Lachnospiraceae bacterium. GTDB lineage: Bacteria > Bacillota > Clostridia > Lachnospirales > Lachnospiraceae > SVFI01. The sequence goes on from JAZSMO010000010.1 coordinate 18,608, forward strand.
TTTTTTTGTGTAAAACTGGGTGTCAACTGTTTGCATATCTTTCAAAAATGTAGTAAAATAGACACAATATCTAGATGAGGTTAGGGGAAATGGACACAATAAAAGGGAAACTAAATAAATTTATTGATTTTGTCAGAAAAGACACGGGGGCTGTGAATGAACCGAAGAAAATCACAGTGATTGTACGTGTCCTTTTGTTGTCTTATATCGTGTATTATGCCATCAATATATTGCTGTGCGGCTTCATGTACATGTATTTTCACAGTATGGCGCTTTTTGTATTGTATATTGTAGCGTGTTTGGCTATGTTTGCCATGACCTACCGCGGTAAGACGACGATTACGCTTTGGGGATTTGTGACAGTTACACTTGTGTGCGTGGTCAGCTATGTGCATTTTCTTGGTTGGAATACCGGTGTACAGCATTTTTTAATGATTTTGCTGATTCTATACTTTTTCTCGAAATACAAAAACTATGGAAAGAAGATTGCTTTTGCAGTTTGTATCACTATATTCCGACTTTGCCTGTTCCGACTGTATTATATGCGGACGCCGGAAATTGTTTTGTTGTCCGGTGAGATAAACACGTTACAGGTCATCAACACGGTTATGATTTTCTGGTGTATTTCCTTTATTTGCTTCGTGTGCAGTGAGAGCAGTCAGGAACTGGAAGGAAAGCTTCTGGAGTACAATGCGATATTGGAGAAACAAGCGACGGAAGATGCGCTGACGGGCCTTTATAACCGCAGAAAAGGAAGAGATTTGTTGGAGGCGGTTTCACACAATGCCGAAATGGCGGAAGGGTGCTACGTCAGTATAGCGGATATTGATTATTTTAAAAAGGTAAACGACACTTACGGCCATGACGCCGGTGACGAAGTATTGAAAACGCTTGCAAGTCTGTTTCAAAATGAAATGCGGCGCAGGGATTTTGCCATCCGCTGGGGCGGAGAAGAGTTTTTGTTTGTGTTCTTTAATTGTAGCGGGGAAGAGGCATATGCCATGCTCGAGAAACTTCGCAAAAAGGTACATGAGACAAGCATTGCTGTCGGAGATAAGGAAATTTGTGTTACGATGACATTCGGTCTTACGGAGTTTAATTTATCGGAAGGTGTCGGAGAAACGCTGAAAGTGGCGGATGAAAAATTGTACCGCGGTAAAGAAGCCGGAAGAAACAGAATTATATACTAAAACTCTTTTTTTGCATTGGGATTTGTGGTACAATAAATCGAATGTAAAGAAGGAGAGAATTTGGTATGTCACAAAATACGGAGGAGAGGACCGCAAGGGTCGGAGTTTTAAAAAAATGGATCATTGCATTCCTTATCTTGGGTATTTTGTTGCCGATTCTGCTATGCATTCTCTTGTTTATTAAAGTGGAGCAGCTGCAGCAGCAGGTCAATGAACTCAGTGCGCAAAAGAAAACTGAGTTGCTTAAGGAAGCACCGATTGTGTTTATCGAACAGCCGGATGTATCGGAGCAGGTTATTGTGAATACAAAGGAGCCTGCGTTGTCCGGAAACGAGACGCAAGATAAAACTTTGGCAGAGCAGACGGCTGTTTCGGAGGGTGACATTACAAAAGTGTATCTGACTTTTGATGACGGACCGAGTACCAATACCGATGAAATTCTTGACATTTTGAAGCAATATGATGTGAAAGCGACTTTCTTCGTCACGGGGAAGACGCAGGAGATATATCATCCGTTGTATCAGAGGATGGTCAGGGAAGGGCATACACTGGGGATGCATTCTTACAGCCACAGATACAATGAAATATATGCATCCAAAGAAGAGTTTGTTGCAGATTTGGAAAAATTACAGGAGTTTTTGTATGATACAACCGGAGTGTGGTCCAGATATTACCGTTTTCCGGGAGGGAGCTCCAATCAGGTCAGTGATGTTCCGATGGCGGAGCTTACAGATTATTTAGAGCAGGAGGATATTTTTTATCTGGATTGGAATGTCTCCTGCGGTGATGCTACCGGGCGAAAACTAAGTCCCCGGCAAATGGCAGATAATGTGATATACAATGTAGAAAAGTACCATACTGCGGTCGTGCTTTTACATGATGCATCGGATAAGACCACGACGGTGGAAGCGTTGCCGCTGATCATTGAGCAGCTGCAGGGTATGGAAAATATAGAAATTGTGCCGGTGGATGATGAAATGAATCTGGTACAGCATTTGCAACAGGATAAAAAACGTTGACAGAAAATTTAAGAAACGGAGGAAGATACAGTGGGATTTTTTCAGGATTTAAAAGAAGATCTGTCGCTTGCAGTGGATGAGTTGTTGCCGGAAGAAAAACCGGAGACAGAACAGCAGGATCTGGAAGAGGATACGGCGGTAGAAGAAGCCATGAAAGAAGTGGAACGGGCTCTTGCAGAGGAATTTGCATCGGAAGATGAGATGGAAGAGCCGGTAGAGGCTGCGGAGGAAGAGCCGGAAGAAAAGAGCGCAGAGGAAGAACCGGAGACGGAAACTACAGAGGAAGAAACTTTAGAAATACCGGAGGAAGATTCTGAAGACATAGAAGCAGCTGAGGAAGCAGCTGAGGAGACGGCTGAAGAGCAGCAGCCGGCAACGGCCCCGGTAATTGATGCGGCGGCAGCGCAGATTGCCAGTATTGCAAATATAGTTGCAAAGGAAGAACTCGGCGAAGAGGATTTTGAGGAGAGAGATATCCAGTCGCCGGAAGAACTGCTTAAGATGGAGCAGGAAGAAGAAAAAGAAGAAACAGAATTAGAAAAAGAGGTAGAAAAAGCAATGGCAGAACAGAAAATGAATTTAGCTGATGAAGAAGTAGTAGATGAAACAGCTGTCATCACAGCAGGAATGACAATTACAGGTGATATGATTTCTAAGGGAAGCATAGAAATTCTCGGAAAAGTAAAAGGTAACGTTGAGGTTCTCGGTAAATTAAATATTTCAGGAACAGTGGAAGGAGATTCCAAAGCAGCAGAAGTTTTTGCAGATTCTGCACATATTACAGGTAAAGTAAATGCGGCAGGAACGATCAAAATCGGTCAGAATTCTGTGATTATCGGTGATATTTCAGCTACCAGTGCAGTGATTGCCGGAGCAGTAAAAGGTGATATCGATGTGCAGGGACCGGTTATTCTGGATGCATCTGCAATCGTTATGGGAAATATCAAATCCAAATCCGTACAGATCAACAATGGTGCTGTAATCGAAGGTATGTGTTCACAGTGCTATGCGGAAGTGAATCCGACTTCCTTCTTCGATGATCTGATTCAGAAATAGGACAGGAGACAGAGCCATGAAAAGAATCATGTTAAAGTTGAGCGGTGAGGCTCTTGCCGGAGAAAAGAAAACAGGATTTGATGAAGAGACAGTCAGAGGCGTTGCGCTTCAGGTAAAGCAGCTTGTCGATGACGGTGTTCAGGTAGGTATTGTAATCGGAGGCGGCAATTTCTGGAGAGGCCGTACCAGTGAAAATATCGATCGCACCAAAGCAGATCAAATCGGTATGCTGGCTACGATTATGAATTGTATCTATGTGTCGGAGATTTTCCGAAGTGTCGGTATGAAAACAAATATCCTGACGCCTTTTGCATGCGGAGCGTTTACAGAGTTGTTTTCAAAAGATCGTGCCAATGCGTGTTTTGAAGAAGGAATGGTTGTCTTTTTTGCAGGCGGTACCGGTCATCCGTATTTCTCTACCGATACAGGAGTGATGCTCCGTGCCATCGAGGTGGAGGCAGATGTGATTCTGCTTGCCAAGGCTATTGACGGCGTATATGATGATGATCCGAGAGTGAATCCGCAGGCTAAGAAGTACGACGAAGTATCCATTGATGAAGTGGTGGCCAAAAATCTTCAGGTGGTGGATATGACAGCTTCCATTCTTGCAAAAGAGAATAAAATGCCGATGTGGGTATTCGGATTAAATGAAGAGAACAGTATTGTTAATACAATCAAAGGTGATTTTAACGGTACGAAGGTAACGGTATAGGGAGGATATTAAAATGGACGAGAGAATTAAAGTTTATGAAGAGAAAATGCAGAAAACAGTAGACCATCTTGTTTCTGAATATGCAACAATCCGTGCAGGAAGAGCCAATCCGCATGTACTGGATAAGATTAAGGTAGATTATTACGGAACACCGACACCGCTTCAGCAGGTTGGTAATATTACGGTTCCGGAACCGAGAATGCTTCAGATTGCACCTTGGGAAAAAACTTTGATCAAAGAAATTGAAAAAGCCATTATGATGTCGGATGTGGGTATTACTCCATCCAACGACGGCTCTGTGATTCGTCTTGTATTTCCGGAACTTACGGAAGAGCGTCGTAAAGATTTAGTAAAAGATGTGAAGAAGAAAGGCGAAGAAAATAAAGTGGCTGTCCGCAATATCAGAAGAGACGGTAATGATGCATTGAAGAAGCTCGGAAAAGGTGATGTTTCTGAGGATGAAATCAAGCAGCTGGAAGATCAGCTTCAGAAAATGACAGACAAGTATATTAAGCAGATTGATACAATGGTAGATGAAAAGTCAAAAGAGATTATGACCGTTTAATATGCGGTGGAGGAAACGGGAGAGGCCGGAGGCCTTTCCCCTTTCTTATATTCATGTTTGGAGGTTTTTATGGTAGTGCCGAATCATATTGCCATTATTCTGGACGGAAACGGGAGATGGGCAAAAAGCAAAGGGATGCCACGCAATTACGGGCATGTACAGGGAAGTAAAAATGTGGAGGTTATTTGTGAAGAAGCGTACAAGATGGGGGTACAGTATCTGACTGTATACGCATTTTCTACGGAAAACTGGAACCGTCCGCAGGAGGAAGTGGATGCACTTATGAAGCTGCTTCACAAATATTTGAGTACATCTTTAAAAACAGCAGAAAAAAATAATATGTGTGTGCGAGTGATCGGCGATAAGTCAAAGCTGGCGAATGATATTCAGGAGAGTATAGCAGCACTGGAAGAGGCGACCAAAAACAATACCGGACTTCATTTTCAGATTGCATTAAACTACGGCGGACAGGATGAAGTGGTGCGTGCAGTGAAATGCATTATGGAAGAGACTGTCAAAGGCCGTATAAAGCCGGAGGATATGTCGATAGAACGCTTTGCGGATTATCTGGATACCAAAGGGATTCCGGAACCGGATCTTATGATCCGCACCAGCGGAGAACAGCGAATTTCCAATTTTCTGATCTGGCAGCTTGCTTATACGGAGTTTTATTTTACGGATGTGCCTTGGCCGGCATTTGATAAAAAAGAACTGGAGAAAGCGATCGAAGCTTACAATGTGCGTGATCGCCGATTCGGACTTGTGAAGGAGGAATAGGCCTATGCTTACCAGAGTGATCAGCGGAATATTTCTTGTTATTATTTTGGGAGTTACCATGTTTTGCGGCGGTTGGGTTTTGTTCGCAGCCACTCTTTTGATTTCGCTTATCGGATTCAGAGAACTGATCAAAGCGACCCATGTGAGACCGGACGAGAAAAAAATGTGCGGTGTCGAAATCATGGGATACATAGGAATTATCGGGTATTACCTGATCATGGGGATGACGACTGACAAGTCCATGCTTGTGTTTCCTATGATTCTTACCATCATGGGAATCATGTTGGTCTATGTGCTCTCATTTCCGAAGTATAAAGCCGATCAGGCGATGGCAGCAGCGTTCTCTTATATCTATGCGCCGGTACTTCTCTCGTATATTTATCAGACGAGAATGCTGGAAAATGGAATCTATATTGTTTGGCTTGTGTTTATCGCATCCTGGGTATGTGATACCTGTGCGTATTTTTCGGGTGTGTTGCTCGGAAAGCATAAGCTTGCACCGGTGCTCAGTCCGAAGAAGTCCATAGAAGGATCTGTGGGAGGAGTGCTTGGAGCAGCATTGGTAGGCTTTTTATATGCTCTGGTGTTACAGAAAATTCAGGCCATTGTCATTCCGGACAATGCGTTATGGGCATTTCCGGTCATAGCGGCAGTGGGATCTGTGCTCAGTCAGGTCGGTGATCTTGCGGCGTCGGGTATCAAACGTGATCACGGAATCAAGGACTACGGAACATTGATTCCGGGGCACGGCGGTATTATGGACCGGTTTGACAGTGTGATTGTGACAGCGCCGCTCATTTATTACGGAGCGATTCTGCTGATGCAGCTAAATTAAAAATTTGACAGACAAGAGGTTATTGACGATGAAGAAAATTGTTTTGTTAGGCTCCACGGGATCCATCGGAACCCAGACGCTTGAGGTGGTAAGCAGTTATCCGGAGAGACTTTCCGTAACTGCACTTGCAGCAGGAAGCAATGTAGAAAAAATGGAGCAGCAGATCAGACAATATAAGCCGTCCTATGCAGTGATGTGGACGCAGGAGGCGGCAGCGGATCTTCGGGACCGCGTGAAGGATATGCAGGTAAAGGTTCTTTCCGGTATGGAAGGATTGCTTGAGATTTCGTCTTTGCCGGAGGCGGATGTGGTTGTGACTGCCATTGTGGGCATGATCGGTATCCGGCCGACAATCGCAGCGATTAAGGCGGGGAAAGATATTGCACTTGCCAATAAAGAAACGCTGGTGACGGCGGGACATATCATTATGCCGCTGGCCAAAGAATACGGCATTCATATTCTTCCGGTGGACAGCGAGCACAGTGCGATTTTTCAGTCGTTAAACGGAGAACCGAAGGATAAAATCAGCAAGATTTTGCTTACGGCATCGGGCGGACCGTTCCGCGGCTGGTCGAAAGATCGGATGAAGCAGGTACAGGTGGAAGATGCATTAAAGCATCCGAATTGGGCGATGGGAAGGAAAATCACCATTGATTCTGCCACTATGGTCAATAAAGGATTGGAAGTAATGGAAGCCGGATGGTTATTCGGCGTGACAGCGGATAAAATAAAAGTAGTAGTACAACCACAGAGCATCATACATTCTATGGTAGAGTATGTGGATGGGGCAGTGATGGCACAACTCGGTGTGCCTGATATGAAACTGCCGATTCAGTATGCACTTTTTTATCCGGACAGGTTACCGATGAGTGATAACAAAGTAGACTTTTTTGCACTTCGCGAGATCACATTTGAGGAGCCGGATCCGGAGGTGTTTACAGGGCTTAAGCTTGCGTATGAAGCATTTCGCATCGGTGGCAGTATGCCGACAGTCTTTAATGCAGCAAATGAGAAAGCAGTCAGCCTGTTTCTGGATCGAAAGATCGGTTTTTTGGATATTCCGGAGCTGATCGGTGCGTCTATGGAGCAGCATAAGGTGATCTCAGATCCGACAGTAGAGCAGATTTTGGAAACAGAAGCTTCCTGTTATGAATTTATTGAGAGCAGGTGTTAAAAATTGGGCATTATTTTATTTTTAATAATTTTTTGCGTGGTGGTGATTGCGCATGAATTTGGGCATTTTATCATTGCAAAAATGAATGGAATCCATGTAGTGGAATTCTCCGTCGGAATGGGGCCGTGTATTGTCTCATTTACAAAAGGAGAAACCAAATATGCCATACGACTTCTGCCCCTCGGCGGAGCCTGTATGTTTGAGGGCGAGGATGGATTGAACCTTCCGGAAGAAGATGCGGAAGCAAAGGAAAAAGAAACATCTGACGCGGCAGCGTCCGTCCGCAATACAGAGCTTGGTAAAAAGTCAGGGGCATTTCCGGATGCGCCCGTTTTTGCAAGGATTGCAACTGTGGTAGCAGGCCCGATTTTTAATTTTGTTCTGGCCTTCTTTTTTTCCATGATTATCGTGGGAAGTTACGGGGCGGATATGCCTGTAGTGCAAAAGGTGCAGGAAGGCGGCGCCGCCTATGAAGCAGGGCTGCGTGACGGAGATAAGATTATTTCCATGGACGGGAAAACCATCCATCTCTACCGGGAAATCAGTCTGCGCTCCATGTTAAATCGCGGAGAAGATATTGATATGACATATGAGCGGGACGGAAAAACCTATCAGACGGTGATTACTCCGGTCTATGATGAAACCGCTCAGCGTTATTATATGGGACTTTACGGTTCCGGACAGTATGAAAAACCGGGATTTCCGGGGACGCTGAAATACAGTGCCTACGAGGTTGGATACTGGATTGAGACAACGTTTAAGAGCTTGGAACTGCTGATTCAGGGGCAGGTTTCAAAAGATGATGTTTCCGGTCCTGTGGGTATGGCGCAGACGGTGAACGACATCTATACACAGTCAAAACCGGATGGTATTTATTATATCTGGCTGAATATGCTCAATTTTGCTATTTTGCTTTCTGCCAATCTCGGTGTGCTCAACCTACTTCCGTTCCCGGCATTGGACGGAGGAAGATTGGTATTTTTGGCGGTGGAAGCGATAAGAGGAAAGCCGATTCCGCCGGAAAAAGAAGGATTCGTCCATATGATCGGTATGGTGTGTCTGATGGCGCTTATGGTATTTGTACTTTACAATGATATTGCAAAATTGTTCTGATGAGGAGGATGCATAAATGTATCGTGAACATACAAAGGTAATTCAGATCGGGGACCGCAAAATCGGCGGAGGGAATCCGGTGTTGATTCAGTCAATGACCAATACACATACAGAAGATGTGGAGGCTACGGTTGCGCAGATTCTCCGTCTTGAAAAAGCCGGCTGTGAGATTATCCGCTGTACGGTTCCGACACAGGAAGCGGCAGAGGCTCTTTCCGAGATAAAGAAACAGATTCATATTCCGCTCGTGGCAGATATTCATTTTGATTACAAAATGGCCATTGCAGCCATGGAACACGGTGCAGATAAAATCCGCATTAATCCGGGGAATATCGGAAGCATTGACCGGGTGAAAGCGGTTGTTGATGTGGCAAAGGAGAGAAACATTCCGATCCGCGTCGGTGTCAACAGCGGTTCTCTGGAGAAGGAGCTGGTTGAAAAATATCACGGTGTGACAGCGGAAGGTATCGTGGAAAGTGCTTTGGATAAAGTTCGCATTATCGAAGATCTGGGCTATGACAATCTGGTTATCAGCATTAAATCTTCGGATGTGCTCATGTGCGTGGTAGCGCATGAAAAGCTTGTTGAAAAGACCAACTACCCGATCCATGTGGGGATTACGGAATCAGGAACACTTACAAGCGGCAATATTAAATCATCGGTAGGTCTTGGTATTATTCTTCATCAGGGAATCGGTGATACCATTCGTGTATCTCTGACCGGAGACCCGGTGGAGGAGATTAAGTCAGCCAAGCTGATTTTGCGCACGCTTGGTCTTCGCAAGGGAGGTATCGAAGTCGTTTCCTGCCCGACCTGCGGTAGGACAAGGATTGACCTGATCGGACTTGCCAATGAAGTGGAAAAAATGGTAGCAGATATTCCGCTGGATCTGAAAGTGGCAGTGATGGGGTGTGTGGTAAACGGACCGGGCGAAGCCAAGGAGGCGGATATCGGTATCGCAGGCGGTATCGGAGAGGGCCTTTTGATTAAAAAGGGAGAAATAGTAAAAAAGGTACCGGAAGATCAACTGCTTTCTGTACTGAAAGAGGAACTTTTAAATTGGGGTAATGCATAAATGGAACGAAGGTTTTTTGAGGTTTTTCCGACGATTCGGCTTGACGGTGTGTGCAAGGCTTATATGGATATGACTACGGTACAGCGAATTGCGACCACCCGTACACGAGATCTGTACAAGGTTTACATAACGTGCGACAGGCTGATTGAAAAACAATATATATATGAAATCGAAAAAGAGCTGCAACGGCAGCTTTTTTCGGCTGCAGAAGAAGAGGCCGGGGCACTTCGGCCGCCGGTGGAGGTGAAAATTTACGAGACCTTTCATCTGTCGGAGCAGTATGATGTGCAAAAACTTTTTGATGTCTATATGGACAGTATTCTGCTGGAATTGAAAAACTACAGCCCTGTGCTGTACAGCATGTTGAAAAAAGGAGAGTTTTCTTACCCGGAAAACGGACAGGTTCTTTTATCGGTAGAAAACATTCCGCTGCACCACCAGAAGGAGAAAGAAATTCTTGAAATTTTAACTAAGATTGTTTGCGAGAGATGCGGTATCCATGCGATTTTTGACATTGCATATGTGCAACCGCAGGAAAGTCGTTACCGGAAAGAGGACGATGTGCGTATCGCAAGGCAGGTGGCGGAGATTGCCACCAGGGCAGCCGGCGATGAAAAGCCGAAGGGGAGCGACAGTGAGTACGTGGATATGGGAGCTGCAGGAGGAGATCCGTTCGGCGGTGATGACAAGCAGCCGGAGAAGGCATCGACGAAAACTGCGAAGCCGGAGCAGCCTGCGGTTAAGGAGAAAAAATCCTTTGACAAAGACAAGCAGGGAAGAGCGGACGGTAAACCTTATCGCAGACCACAACGAAAATCAGATAACCCGGATGTAATCTACGGTTTTGATATTGAAGGAGAAATTACACCGATCGATGCGATTATGGGTGAGATCGGAGAAGTTGCAATTCGCGGACAGATTCTGAGTACCGATGAGAGAGAAATCCGCAATGAAAAGACCATTTATTCCTTTACGATTACGGACTTTACCGACACAATCAAATGTAAAATGTTCTGTCCGAATGAGGAACTGGCGAATATTAAGTCCGGAGCGGGAAAAGGTGCTTTTGTCATGGTTAAGGGTATCCCGACGCAGGATTCTTTCGACCGGGACATCGTCGTCATGATCAAGAGTATTCAGAAATCTAAGGACTTCCGCGTGGCGCGAAACGATCATGCGATGGAGAAGAGAGTGGAGCTGCACTGTCACAGTAAGATGAGCGATATGGATGGCGTGGCAGATGTGGTGGATATCATTAAGCGCGCTTATAAGTGGGGCCATCCGGCCATTGCCATCACCGATCATGGTGTGGTGGCGGCGCTTGCCGATATGTTCCATACCTGGCAGGATTTATATAAAGCGGCCAAATCCGAGGCGGAAAAAGAAGGAAAGACCTTGGATCGACAGGATTTCTTTAAGGTCATTATCGGATCGGAAATTTATCTGGTGGACGACCTGAAAAATATTGTGACCGATTCCGAAAATCAGTCGCTGGATGCAGATTATGTAGTTTTTGACATTGAAACAACCGGATTTTCCAGCGAGAAGAATAATATCATTGAAATCGGGGCGGTAAAAATTCAAAATGGTAAAATTACGGACCGATTTTCAAGTTATGTAAACCCGAGAGAACCGATTCCGTTCCGTATTGAACAGTTGACGGGAATTAACGACACGATGGTGGCGGATGCGCCCGTGATAGAAGAAGTTCTTCCTCAGTTCCTTGCATTTTGCGAAGGTTCCGTTCTAGTGGCACACAATGCAGATTTTGATATCGGATTTATCCGTGTTGCGGCGATTCGGCAGGGACTTGGTTTTGACTATACTTATCTGGATACAGTGGCTCTTGCAAGAGTGATGCTTCCGGGGCTGGCCAAGTACAAACTGGACCATGTGGCAAAGGCCCTCGGTGTTTCTTTGGAAAACCATCACAGGGCGGTGGATGATGCGGGGGCAACCGCTGAGATTTTCGAAAAATTTATTGAGATGCTGAGACAGCAGGGTGTGACAGGGCTGGATGAGGTCAATGCCCTTGGGGAAGACAGCCCGGAGGCAGTGCGTAAGCTTCCGTCTTATCATGCAATCGTTCTGGCCAAAAACGATGTGGGCCGTGTGAATTTATATAAGCTGATTTCAGAGTCGCATTTGAATTATTTTAATCGTCGTCCGAAGGTTCCGAAGAGTTTGATTATGAAATACAGAGAGGGTCTGATTCTCGGAAGTGCCTGTGAGGCGGGAGAACTTTACCGTGCGATATTGGATGACAGATCGGAATCAGAGATTGCGAAGATTGTGCGTTTTTATGACTATCTTGAGATTCAGCCTCTGGGCAACAATGCGTTTATGATTGACTCGGAAAAGGTGGAAAATGTTAATTCCATGGAGGATATCAAGGCGATCAATCAAAAAATCTGTAATTTGGGAGATCAGTTCGGCAAGCCGGTCTGTGCGACCTGTGATGTACATTTTCTGGATCCGGAAGATGAGGTGTACCGCCGCATCATTATGGCGGGAAAAGGCTTTAAGGATGCAGATTCCCAGGCACCGCTTTATCTGCGGACGACCGATGAGATGCTGGAGGAGTTTGAATATCTTGGAAGTGACAAGGCCAGAGAAGTCGTGATCACGAACACAAACCGTATTGCAGATATGATCGACGTGGTGGATCCGGTGCGTCCGGACAAGTGTCCGCCGGTCATTGAGAACAGTGACCAGACACTGACCGATATCTGTTACCGTAAGGCACATGAAATTTACGGTGAGACATTACCGGATATTGTAAAGGAACGATTGGAGAGAGAGCTGAATTCCATTATTTCCAACGGATTTGCCGTGATGTATATCATCGCACAGAAGCTGGTATGGAAGTCGGTGGAGGATGGGTATCTTGTCGGTTCCCGTGGCTCCGTTGGCTCGTCCTTTGTGGCTTATGCAGCGGGTATCACAGAGGTTAACTCTCTGAGTCCGCATTATTATTGTAAGCATTGTCATTTTTATGATTTTGATTCCCCGGAGGTAAAAGCATACTCCGGAATGGCGGGATGTGATATGCCTGACCGGACATGTCCGCAGTGCGGAAAGCCGCTGATAAAGGACGGCTTTGATATTCCGTTTGAGACTTTCCTGGGATTTAAGGGAGATAAGGAACCGGATATTGACCTGAATTTCTCCGGCGAGTATCAGAGTAAGGCGCACAAATATACGGAAGTTATTTTCGGAGCCGGACAAGCTTACCGCGCCGGGACCATCGGTACACTGGCGGAAAAGACCGCGTACGGTTACGTGAAAAATTATTACGAGGAACGCGGTATTTCCAAGCGCAGCTGTGAGATTGAGCGTATTGCCAAAGGCTGTGAGAATGTCCGCCGTACAACGGGACAGCATCCGGGCGGTATCATTGTACTTCCGCTGGGAGAGGAGATTGATTCCTTTACTCCGGTGCAGCATCCGGCGAACGATATGACGACGGATATCGTCACTACGCATTTTGATTACCACAAGATTGACCACAACCTTCTAAAACTTGATATTCTCGGACACGATGATCCGACCATGATTCGTATGCTTCAGGATCTGACCGGTCTTGATCCGACACAGATACCGCTGGATGACAAGCAGGTGATGAGCCTGTTCCAGTCCACGGAAGCACTGGGAGTAACGCCGGAGGAACTGGGCGGATGTAAATTGGGAGCCTTAGGTATTCCTGAGTTTGGTACGGACTTTGCCATGCAGATGTTGATTGACGCCGGTCCGACTTCGTTTTCCGATTTGATTCGTATTTCCGGGTTGTCCCACGGTACTGACGTGTGGCTCGGAAATGCCAAGACACTGATCGAAGAGGGGAAGGCGTCGATTTCCACGGCGGTTTGTACCCGTGACGATATCATGGTCTATCTGATCAGCAAGGGAGTGGAAAGTTCTCTTGCCTTTACCATTATGGAAAGTGTGCGTAAGGGAAAAGGCGTCAAGGATGAATGGGAAAAAGTCATGCTCGAAGCGGATGTTCCGGACTGGTATATCTGGTCCTGCCGCAAGATCAAGTACATGTTCCCGAAAGCCCATGCGGCGGCTTACGTTATGATGGCATGGCGAATTGCCTACTGCAAAGTATATTATCCGCTGGCGTATTACACAGCGTTTTTCAGTATCCGTGCCACGGCGTTTTCCTATGAACTGATGTGTCAGGGAAAAGAACATTTGGAGCGCAATATTGAGGACTACAAGAAGAGAAAGGATTCGCTTTCCAACAAAGAAAAGGATACGCTTCGGGATATGCGCATCGTGCAGGAAATGTATGCCCGCGGTTTTGATTTCATGAAATTGGATCTTTACCGGGCACATTCCCGCAATTTCCAGATTATCGACGGCAAGATTATGCCATCCTTCTCCAGTATTGAAGGAATGGGAGACAAGGCGGCGGAAGCGATTATGGAGGCGGCAAAGGACGGTCCGTTCCTCTCTAAAGATGATTTGAAGAGTCGCAGCAAGGTTCCGCAGAGCGTGCTGGATAAGATGGGAGAGATGGGACTTCTCGGAGACATTCCGGAGTCAAATCAGTACAGTTTATTTGATCTGATGTAAAATCGAATTATTTTTTAAAAAAAGTGCTTGCATTTCGCGGCATTTTATAATAAGATAGTCGAGGACGCAAAAGTCCTCATGGCTCGTTGGTCAAGCGGTTAAGACGCCGCCCTCTCACGGCGGAAACAGGGGTTCGATTCCCCTACGAGCTGTTAGCTGTTTTTAACAGCCCAACCCGAGAAAGTATTGAAAATGTTAAGTTTTCAATGCTTTTTTTGTATCGGTTGTTAAAGTATGAAAAAGAGGGAGAGCATTATAAAATGTACGAGATGATTATTGGATTGCAAATACTTGCAATTTTATTTGTTGTGGTTTCGCTGGTATATATGTTCCGCGTGGGATCAACCTACACGCAAAAATTGATGTTGTCATTTTTGGCTGCAACTTTGGTACATAATGCAGGATATCTTCTAGAATTGATGTCCACTTCCATGAATGAAGCGCTGGCAGCTGTAAAAGTAGAATATCTGGGCAGCAGTATTGTGGCTGTCTTGTTTATGATGTTTATTTGTGACTACTGTGGAGCAAAAGGAAATATTGTTTTTGAAAGGTTCCTGTTGTTGTGCAGTTGTATTGTGATATTGCTTGTATGGACGACTCCGATACACAAGTTTTATTATAAAAGTATAGAGTTTGTACAGGAGGGTGTTTATCCGCATTTGAAGTTGGAGTACGGATTGGGATTTTATATGTATATACTTATGTGTATCGTTATTCCATGGGGAGTTTCGGTATGGATTTTATTTACATCCTCGAGAAATGCAGGAAAACGAAACAGTAAATTCCGATTTATCAGTGTAGGTGCAACGATTGCATTGTTTGTTTTAGCACTGTATGTTTTGGGAGTTTTTCCGGAAGGATATGATCCGACACCGTTGTCATTGTCGTTTATGTTTGCTGTACTGGTAGTGTTTGTCTGGAATCGAAAAGATTTTGACCTGACGAGAACGGCTACGGATACCGTTTTGGATTCTATCGGCGACGGAATGATTGTATTGGATGAATCCCGGATGGTGTCGATGTACAATGCGGCGGCAAAGGAGATATTTCCGCAACTGGATATTCGTAAAAATATCAAAGAAATTTCAGGAGTTCCGTCAGATGTTTTAGAGGGGGATGGGAATATAAAATTTCAAATAGGCGAAAAGCACTATGAAGGCCGTTTTCAGACACTGACCGATTATGAGAATGCAGTGCGCGGTTATACTATCCTTGTTGTAGATGTGACAAGTACCTACGAATATATCGAAAAATTAAATGAGATGAGAGAGCAGGCCGAAAATGCAAATCAGGCGAAATCAAACTTCCTTGCCAATATGTCGCATGAAATCCGTACGCCGATGAATGCGATTATCGGTATGTGCGAATTGGTGCTGGAAGAAAGTCGCGGACGAAAATTATATGACTATGCCCTTGATATTAAAACCGCAGCACTGAATCTGTTGTCCATTATCAATGATATTTTAGATTTATCTAAGGTAGAATCCGGGAAAATGGAATTGGTGGAAGATGATTATCAGATCCGTCAGCTGGTTAAGGATACGGCGAATCTGGTCAAGATTGTGGCGGCAAAAAAAGGACTTCGCATGGATGTTAATTTGGATGAAAATTTGCCATGCGGTTATTATGGAGATGAAGGAAGAATCCGACAGATTCTTATTAATATTTTAAATAATGCAATAAAATTTACAAAAGAAGGAAGCGTTTCGCTTGATGTTTCCGGTGAATACATAGATAAAGAGCATGTGAAGTTACGGTTTGAAATTGAAGATACGGGAATCGGTATTAAAGAGGAAGACCTTCCGCGCATGTTTGAATCATTCCGTCAATTAGATATGAATCGCAACAAAAAAATAGAAGGAACAGGTTTGGGATTGTCTATCAGCAAACAGATGGTAGCCCTTATGGATGGCGAAATTCAAGTATCGAGTGAATACGGAAAAGGAACCTGTTTTTCTATTACAATTCCGCAGCGGGTGACCGACACAAGGACTGTGAAAGAGAATTCTGTTGATCAGCCGGAGGAAAAAGAGAAACCATTGCGTATGTTTGAGGCGGAGAATTATCACATTTTAGTGGTTGATGACAATCTTATCAATCGAAAAGTAGTCATCCAGATGTTGAAAGCATATAAGTTTCCTGTGGAACAGGCCACCTGCGGATCGGAAGCGATTGAACTGGTTGGAAAGAATAAGTATCAGTTGATTTTTATGGATCATATGATGCCGGAGATGGATGGGATTGAAACTACCGGAATATTGCGCAGCGAGTATGCAGAAAATATGGAAGGAACCATTGTTGTCGCACTGACTGCCAATGCTTTTGTGGGAGTCGAAGAACAATTTTTGAAAAATGGTTTTGATGACTTTTTGTCGAAACCGTTCCAGCATCCGCAGATACATCAGATTTTGGATCGATGGGTTCCTGAAAGTGAAAAAAAATATACGGAAGACAAGTAAAAAGAAAACTTTGCCAAAAAACAGTTTACGCCCCGGTTTTATCGTGGTAGAATATACCTAGTATTGGGCTTTTGGGAGGTTTTTATATATGAAAAAAGAGGTATTTAATCAGATTGTTGTAGATAATATTGATGCGACTTTAGTGAGTGTTATTTTAAGTAACGGAATGAAACTCAGCAGAGATTTATTGATTGAAGGAAACAAAACGACAACAACACAGATTACATTTATTAAGATTGAAGATACTTATGTTGCAGTCCGCAGAAAGATGGATGTCAGCTATGACTACAGCGGACAGATCAGAAAAGGAGATTCCGAATACGCAGATTTCTACATGGGATATGATGATATTGCAGCGCTTGAGTTCTTTGAGGAGGCTGTAAAGCAGGCACTGGATGAAAAGGCCAAAGCCGAGTCTGTTCCTCTTATGAATGAGGTACAGGAAGAGTATGTGGAGAAAGCGAAGAAAATCAATGAGGAAGATTCATTGTTCCTCAAGACGGCCGGTGATATTTAAGTCGGCTTTTGAAATGAATGAAAGTGATTTTTTATGCGAAATGGGCAATGCCCATTTCGTATTGTTTTGTTTAAAAGATATAAAGAAAGTATAAAAAGTATTAAAGAAAAATAAACAGGAGAGAGAATTATGTCAAAGTTTAGTGTGAAAAGACCATTCACAGTGTTGGTGGCAGTCGTGATGCTGATTGTGCTCGGTATTGTCAGCTTTACCAAATTGACGACGGATCTGCTTCCGACAATCAGTATTCCGTATGTTATGGTCATAACCACATATCCGGGAGCTTCGCCGGAGCGGGTGGAAAGTGATGTGACACAGGTGCTTGAGTCTGCGCTCGGTACGGTCAACGGCGTAGAAAATGTGTCCAGTGTTTCTTACGAAAATTATAGTATGGTGACGCTTGAGTTCGCGGATGAAACCAATATGGACAGTGCGATGGTTAAGTTGTCCACACAGGTAAATCAGATTGAACTTCCTGAGAATGTCGGGACACCTTCTCTCATGGAGATTTCTCCGGATATGATGGCGACTATGTATCTTGCGGTGGATTATGACGGCGGGGATATCTATGATCTGACAAGCTTTGTCGATGAGACCGTGATTCCGCATATGGAACGCCAGAATGGCGTTGCCAGTGTTACGGCGACGGGTATGGTAGAAGAATCGGTTGAGATCCGTCTGGATAAAAAGAAAATAGATAAATTAAATGCGAAGGTTTTAGGTATTGCCACAGATAAGCTGGATGAAGCACAGGAAGAGCTTGATGATGCGAGAGCGGAACTTAGCGATGCAGAGTCAGAGCTTGAAAGCGGTAAAAATAAGCTGAAAGATGAACAGGACGCAACGACGGAGGAATTGGCCAAATATAGTAAGCAGTTAGATGAGGCAATGGCGACCAAAGCAGCGTATGCGGCGATCCTTGTCGGACTTGAGACGGATAAGATTGCCTTGGAGGCGGAACTTAAGGCTTATAAGGATAATAAGGTTACAAAAACATACAAACAGATGAATGAGGCTTTTGCGACTGCCAAGGCTACGGTTCAGGCGCCGGAAACGTACAAAGCCATTTATGATGCAGCGTATGCGCAGATTCGTATTGCTGCGGTTCAGCAGGCTCTCAGTGCAGCGGGAATGACCAATGTTACGGTGGACGCTACCAATGTGGAATCTTATCTTGCCATGCTCGGTCCGGATGCAGCTGCGTCCATCCATGCGGCAGCAGATGAAAATGCAAAGAAGGTGGCGGATGAACAAATCCAGACACAGCTTGCAGGCATTCCAAACGATGTCAAAGATGCTATTGATCATCCGGATAAGTTAGAAGCGTTCCGCAATATGCTGAAGGCACAGGGACAGGAAGAAGCTGCAAAGAATATGACAAAAAAGAATTTGAAGCAGCTTTACGATATTGTAGAAACGCGTATTCCTCAGATAAAAACAGAACTGGCGAATCTAGAAATTGAGATTGCAGCGACGAAGGAGATTAATAAAAAGATTGAGGAATCCATTGCCGAGGCGGAGGCAGCCTATGAGCAGGTGGAAGCAGGAAAGATGACAGCGGCAGCTTCCTTCGGTGCATACACTGCACAGATGGAATCCGGGCTGGCTTCCATCGAAGAGGGAAAAAACCAGATGGAGCAGGCACAGGAGCAGCTGGATGAAAGCAGAGAGGCAGCTTTGAAAAGTGCCAATATGGATGCACTGTTGTCGCTGGAGACATTATCACAGCTGATCGCAGCGCAGAATTTCTCCATGCCGGCCGGCTACATTGATAATGGGGACGATACCCAGGTGCTTGTAAAGATCGGGGAAGAGTTTGAGAGTGTAGAACAGATTGAAAATATGATCCTCTGTAAGATCGACAAGATCGGCGATGTGCGGATCAGTGATGTGGCTACGGTTACAGTGATCGATAATGCAGATGACAGCTATGCCAAATTAAACGGCAACGATGCAGTCATTTTAAGTGTAATGAAATCCAGTACAGCAGGTACATCCGCGGTATCGGAGACATTAAAGGAAGCAATCGAAGAACTGGAAAAAGAGTACGTAGGTCTTCATATGACACCGCTGATGGATCAGGGGGATTATATCGGATTAATCATTGATTCCGTGCTTTCCAACCTGATTTGGGGTGCGCTTCTTGCCATCATCGTACTTGCGATATTCCTGAAGGATTACAAGCCGACATTGGTTGTTGCCTTCAGTATTCCGATGAGTGTGCTGTTTGCCATTGTACTTATGTACTTTTCAGATATTACAATGAATATGCTGTCTTTGTCGGGTCTTGCTCTGGGTGTAGGTATGTTGGTAGACAACTCGATTGTGGTCATTGAGAATATATATCGACTCAGAAACAAAGGAGTACCGGCAGCGAGAGCGGCCGTAATGGGAGCCAAGCAGGTATCCGGAGCGATTGCGGCATCAACCTTGACGACCATCTGTGTATTCCTTCCGATTGTGTTTACGACCGGTCTTACGAGACAGCTGTTTACGGATATGGCGCTCACTATTGCCTATAGTTTGGTTGCCAGCTTGATTGTGGCACTTACGTTTGTGCCATGTATGAGTGCGACTGTATTGAAAGAAGCAAACGAAAAGAGCCACAAATGGTTTGACAAGATGATCGAGCTGTATGAGAAAGCTATCCGTTTCTGTCTTAAGGTGAAGATTGCACCTATGGTAGTTGCTATCGTCCTTTTAGTATTCTGTATTGTCAGGGTACTCAACACCGGTATGGTCCTTCTTCCGTCTATGGGCGGAAATCAGATGAGCATGAATATGACTGTTCCGGAGGAGTGGGAAATAGAAGAAGGCTATGCGGCAGCAGATGACCTGATGGAAAAAATCAGTGCCATTGACGGTATTGAAACCGTAGGTATCATGTCCGGCGGCGGCAGCGGTGATATGCTGATGTCTTCCGGCAGTAACAAGGATTTTTCGTTCTTCCTCATCTTAGATGATGCGACCGGTAAAGACAACAATGTGGTAGCAGAGAAACTGGAAGCGATCATGCAGGACGGATATGCGGATACCGAGTATACAATCGCAACCTCCAATATGGATATTTCGGCGCTGATGAGCAGCGGACTTCAGATTAATGTGTACGGAGAAGATACCGACCGGATTCTTGAAGTGAGCAACGATATGGTTTCTCTTCTGGAAGGGGTTAAAGGATTTGAAAATGTAACCAACGGACAGGAAGAAGCCGACAGACAGCTGGAGATTACCATCGACAAAGATAAAGCAATGCGTCACGGTTTGACTGTGGCACAGATTTTTATGGAGATTGCCGGTCAGCTGACGACAGAAGCAGATGTTACGACGCTGAATACAGAGGGCAGCAAATATCAGGTGACTGTCATCAATGAGACGAAAAAGATTACCGAAGACAATCTGATGGACTATGAATTTACGGTAAAAGCCACAGATGATGACGGCAAAGAAGTTGAGGAAGTGCATAAACTCAGCGAATTTGCGCAGGTTTCAGAAGGCGAGAGTATCGCCCGGATTTCCCGTGTGAATCAGGAAAGATATATGAGGGTTTCTGCAGAGACAATGGATGGTTATAATACGACATTACTCTCCAGACAGGTGGAGGATAAGCTGGCAAAATATCAAGTGCCGGACGGTATCCGTGTGGAGATTGCCGGAGAGAGTACAGAGGTTATGAGTATGATGGAAGATATGCTTCTCATGATCCTTCTTGCCGTTATATTTATCTATCTGATCATGGTGGCACAGTTCCAAAGTCTTCTGTCGCCGTTTATTGTACTCTTTACGATTCCGTTGGCATTTACGGGCGGTTTCCTGGGGCTGATGTTTACGGGAGAGGATCTTTCGATGATCGCCATGATGGGATTCCTTGTATTGGCCGGTGTCGTTGTTAACAACGGTATCGTGTTCGTGGATTATACCAACCAGCTTCGCCTCGCAGGTATGGAAAAGCATGAGGCGCTTGTGGAGACAGGAAAGACTCGTATGAGACCGATCCTTATGACGGCACTTACCACAATCCTTGCAATGATGACCATGGCACTTTCCAGAGATGCATCTGCAGTGATGAGCCGTGGTATGGTGATCGTAACGATCGGAGGGCTTGCTTATGCAACGCTCATGACATTGTTTATTATCCCGATCATGTATGATGTTCTTTTCCGAAGAGAAATCAAAGAAGTAGATATCGGTGATGAGGATGATTTCAGTGATTTGGGCGGTCCGGTATAAAAGATAAGAGAAATGTGAAAAAATGCGTGCAAACGCTTGCATTTCGGCATTCAGAGTGCTATACTGACTAAAGTGATAATATGAAATGATAAAAGAGTGGGCTTGCAAGTCCACTCTTTTACATTGTGGAAGGACAGGTGAACGAATGTCAAAACGTGACAACTATGAAAGTCGTGCAGAACAGCTTCTTCAGCCTATCGTGACGGAGAATGCCTTTGAACTGGTGGATGTGGAGTATGTAAAGGAAGGTAGCAACTGGTATCTTCGCGCATACATTGACAAACCAGGAGGGATTACCATCGATGACTGCGAATTGGTGAGCAGAGCATTTTCCGAGCAGCTGGACAAAGAAGATTTTATCGAGGATTCCTATATTATGGAAGTGAGTAGTCCGGGGCTTCTCAGACCGCTCAAAAAAGATAAGGATTTTGCACGGTACATGGAAAAAGCCATTGAGCTGAAAACTTACAAAATGATCGATAAGTCTAAGGACTTTGAAGGTATATTAAAAGCGTATGACAAAGAAAGTATCACTATTGAGACAGACAGCGGTGAGAAAAAATTTGCAAGAGCGGATCTGGCACTGGTGCGCCCGCATATTGAGTTTTAATTAGGAGGAAAAAGGAAAATGAACAAGGAATTAATGACAGCACTCGACATGTTGGAAAAGGAGAAAGAGATCAGCAAAGAAACATTATTTGAAGCGATCGAAAATTCGTTGATGACAGCATGCAAAAATCACTTCGGTAAGGCGGACAACATTACCGTGACCATCGATCGTGAAACATGTGATTACAAAGTGATCGCTGAGAAAGAAGTGGTTGCTACAGCGGAAGAAGTGGAAGATGCATGTCTGCAGATCGCACTTTCGGATGCACTGAAATACAGCAAGAAAGCCAAAGTGGGTGAGAACGTTTCCGTTAAGATTGAATCCAAGGAGTTTGGACGTATCGCTGCCCAGAATGCAAAGAATGTAATTTTGCAGAAGATCAGAGAAGAAGAAAGAAGCGTTATCTATAACCAGTATTTTGAAAAAGAAAAAGATATCATGACAGGTATCGTACAGAGATATATCGGAAAGAACATCAGCATCGACCTCGGAAAAGCGGAAGCACTTCTCAACGAGAACGAGCAGGTGAAGACAGAACATTTCAAACCGACCGACAGAATTAAGGTATATATTCTCGAAGTAAAGAATACAACAAAAGGAGCGCGTATTTTAGTGAGCCGTACGCATCCGGAGCTTGTAAAGCGTTTGTTTGAGGCGGAAGTGGCAGAAATCGCCGACGGAACTGTTGAGATCAAAGCCATTGCCCGTGAGGCGGGAAGCCGTACAAAGATGGCGGTTTGGAGCGACAACCCGAACGTGGATCCGGTAGGAGCATGTGTCGGAATGAACGGTTCCCGTGTCAATACGATTGTAGATGAGCTTCGCGGTGAAAAGATTGACATTATCAACTGGGATGAAAACCCGGGTAACTTGATTCAGAATGCTTTATCTCCGGCCAAGATCGTAGCAGTATTTGCCGATCCGGATGAAAAGACAGCGAAAGTTGTGGTACCGGATTACCAGCTTTCCCTTGCCATCGGTAAAGAGGGACAGAATGCAAGACTTGCAGCGAGACTGACCGGATACAAGATTGATATCAAGAGCGAAACTCAGGCGAAAGATGCTCCTGGATTCCGCTATGAAGATTATATGGATGAATATGAGGACGGCGAGTACGAAGAATATGAAGAATATTCCGAGGAAGGCTACGAAGAATAGAGGTTTATATGGGTAAAAAAATACCACTCAGACAATGCGTCGGCTGTGGAGAGATGAAGGCAAAAAAAGAAATGATGCGTGTCATCAAAACACCGGAAGACGAAATTGTTCTGGATTTGACCGGAAAGAAAAACGGAAGAGGTGCTTACCTTTGCAAGCAGGAGGAATGTTTGCAGAAGGCTGTAAAAAGCAAGGGTTTGGAGCGCTCTTTCAAAATGAGTATCGACAAGTCGATTTACGAAAAACTTCAAAAGGAGTATGAGGGAAACATTGAATAATACAGATCCAGTGAAAAAAAAGATCTTTTCCATGATCGGCCTTGCGACAAGAGCCGGGAAAACAGTCAGCGGAGAATTTGCAACAGAGAAGTCGGTAAAGTCCTTTCAGGCGGAGCTGGTGATTGTTGCGGAGGATGCTTCAGACAATACAAAAAAGCTTTTTAAAGACAAAAGCAGTTTTTACGAAGTTCCCTGTTATGTGTTTGGGGTCAAGGAAGAACTTGGCCATGCAATGGGAAAAGAAATGCGGGCATCTCTCGCGGTGACAGATTTCGGATTCGCACAGTCGATCCGTAAATTACTTGACGAGACACAAAATTAGACGGAGGTAGTAAGATGGCGAAAATTAAAGTACGTGAACTTGCAGAAGAGTTAAATATATCAAACGATGACGTAAAAGGATTTCTGGCAACAAAAGGAATCGAAGTAAAAAGAAGTGATTCCGGGGTAGATGAGGAAGCTGCGCAGGCGGTGAGAGCGAAATTCGGAAAGAAAGCGGAGGCACCGAAAGCGGAAACTCCAAAGGCAGAAGCACCGAAAGCAGAAGCACCGAAGGCAGAAGCACCGAAGGCAGAAGCTCCAAAGGCGGAAGCTCCGAAGGCAGAAGCACCGAAGGCGGAGGCTCCAAAGACAGAGGCGCCGAAAAAGAAGAAAAGCATTATTTTTGTCAGCAATCCGCAGAACAGCAGCATGGGACCAAAGCGTCCGCAGGGCGGTGGAAACAATCGTCCGCAGGGACAGGGCGGTGACAGAAACGGTTATGGACAGCGAAACAACAACGCTTCTCAGCCTTACAGACCGTTGCCGAAGCCGGTAATCAAACCGGTAGCGATTACACCGACACCGAAGCCACAGCCTATGAATCAGGGCAAGCCGAAGACAAAACCGGAGAGTGCAGCGGAGAATACAGCGGTTCAGACAGAGAGACCGGCGGAGACCATGCAGGCTTCAAGCGTGGATAGAAGAAATGATGGACAGAAGCGTTTTAATGACAGAGACAGAAAGCCTCAGTACGGAAAGGGCGGCGGAAATGAAGGAAGAGAAAACAGAAATTACTCTGACAGACAGAGTGGTGGCGGTTTTAACCGTAGTGGCGGCGGTCATGGCGATGCGCAAGGTCGTGGCGGTAATTCAAGACCTTATGGCGGTAATGAGCGCGGTGCATACGGCGATGGAAGATCGCAGGGTGGATCACGCAAAAATCAGGGCGGTAAAGTTTCGTTCATTCCGGAAAGTCCGATAAAGGATCAGGAAAAGCATCGCGACGACGAGAAGAGACGCAATAATCAGGACAGAGATAAGAGAAGTAAAAAAGATCACATCTACGAAGATGACAACGAGATGATGATGAAAAATAAAAATAAAGCAGGACGCTTTATTAAACCGGAGAAGAAGGAGACCCCTCCTGAGGAGCAGATTAAGGTAATCACCATTCCGGAGACTATCACAATCAAAGATTTGGCAGACAAAATGAAAATTCAGCCTTCTGCCATTGTGAAGAAGCTGTTTATGCAGGGCAAGATTGTGACAGTAAACCAGGAAGTGGAATTCGAAACTGCAGAAGAAATTGCCATCGAATACGAGATTATCTGCGAGAAGGAAGTTCAGGTGGATGTCATCGAAGAGCTCCTGAAGGAAGAGGATGAAAATCCGGAAGATTTAGTTGCAAGACCACCGGTTATCTGTGTTATGGGTCACGTTGACCACGGTAAAACATCCCTTTTGGATGCTATCCGTGAGACAAATGTAACAGACCGTGAGGCCGGAGGTATCACACAGCACATCGGTGCTTATACAGTTACGACCAATGATCAGAAAATTACATTCCTTGATTCACCAGGTCATGAGGCGTTTACGGCGATGCGTATGCGCGGAGCCAACTCTACGGATATTGCAATTCTTGTAGTTGCAGCGGATGACGGTGTAATGCCACAGACAGTAGAGGCGATTAACCATGCGAAAGCAGCAGGTATCGAAATTGTAGTTGCTGTCAACAAGATGGATAAACCAAGTGCCAATATCGATCGTGTAAAACAGGAGCTGACAGAGTATGAACTGATTCCTGCCGATTGGGGCGGAACGACCGAATTTGTTCCGGTTTCTGCGAAGACAGGAGAAGGTATCGATACACTCCTTGAGACGATTCTTTTGACGGCAGAAATTCTCGAACTCAAAGCAAATCCGAACAGACGTGCAAGAGGTCTTGTTGTGGAAGCTGAGCTTGACAAAGGACGTGGTCCGGTTGCGACAGTTCTTGTGCAGAAGGGAACTCTTCATGTGGGTGATTTCGTATCTGCCGGAGCAGCACACGGTAAGGTAAGAGCTATGGTGGATGACAAGGGTCGCCGTGTAAAAGAAGCAGGTCCTTGTACACCGGTTGAGATTTTAGGTCTCTCCGATGTGCCGAATGCAGGAGAAATCCTTATTGCTCATGAAAATGATAAGACAGCCAAGAATTTTGCAGAAACATTCGTGGCACAGAATAAAGTGAAGAAACTGGAAGAGACTAAGAGTAAGATGTCTCTGGACGATCTCTTTACACAGATTCAGGCAGGTAACCTGAAAGAACTCAACCTGATTATCAAGGCTGACGTTCAGGGTAGTGTGGAAGCGGTAAAACAGAGTCTTCTGAAACTTTCCAACGAGGAAGTAGTCGTGAAATGTATCCACGGCGGTGTAGGTGCCATCAACGAGTCTGACGTTATCCTGGCGAGTGCATCCCAGGCAATTATCATCGGTTTCAATGTAAGACCGGATGCAATGGCAAAGGCGACAGCAGAGCGCGAGGGCGTGGATGTCAGACTTTACAAAGTTATTTATCAGGCAATCGAGGATGTGGAAGCTGCCATGAAGGGTATGCTGGATCCGGTCTTCGAAGAAAAAGTAATCGGTCATGCGGAAGTAAGACAGATCTTCAAGGCGTCCGCAATCGGAAATATTGCGGGTTCTTATGTGCTTGACGGTATGTTCCAGAGAGGATGTAAGGTGCGTATTACAAGAGAAGGCGAGCAGATCTTCGAAGGTGAACTTGCATCACTGAAACGTTTCAAGGATGACGTGAAGGAAGTAAAAGCCGGATTTGAGTGCGGTCTTGTATTTGAAGGATTTGACCAGATGCAGGAGCTTGATATTGTAGAAGCTTATATTATGGTAGAAGTACCAAGATAGGAAATATTATGAGAAAAAACAGTGTAAAAAATACCCGTATCAACGGGGAAGTTATGCGTGCACTTGCTGATATTATCCGCGGAGAAATCAAAGATCCGCGGATCAGCGAGTTGACAAGTGTAGTTGCAGTGGAAGTGGCTCCGGATTTGAAAACATGCAAGGCGTGGATTTCGGTGTTCGGAGACGAGCAGAAGATTGCCGATACCCTTGCAGGACTGACAAGTGCAGAAGGATTTATCCGTTCCAAACTTGCAAAGAAAATCAATCTTCGAAACACTCCGCAGATCACATTTATTATGGACCAGTCCATTGCTTACGGTGTGAGCATGTCAAAGAAGATTGATGAAGTGAACAAGAATCTCGTGCGCGAGGAAGAGGAAGCACAGGTAGAACCGGAAACGGAAGAATAGGTAACAGTATGATAGATATTGTAAAAGAATGCGAAGGAGCCGCTTTGATCGGAATTGCCGGACATGTCAATCCGGACGGCGATTGCGTAGGATCTGTCATGGCTTTGTGGCAGTTTTTGAAGAAAGTTTTTCCGCAGGTGCAGGTCGATGTTATGATTGAACAGCCCCCGGCGATCTTTGACTTTGTCTGTGGCGTTTCCGAAATCGTGACAGATTATTCCGCAGAGAAAGCATATGATGTCATGATTGTGGCAGATACGGTACCGGATCGTTGCGGCGATGCAATCAAATACATCGAGACGGCAAAAAAGGTGATCAATATTGACCACCATATCAGCAATCAGGGCGGATGTGACGTAGACCATATCGTTCCGGATGCCAGCTCGGCAGCGGAAGTGGTTTACGAGTTGATTGCGCAAAAAGAGGAATATAAAAAATTCATCGACAGGGAAATGGCGCAGACACTTTATATCGGTATTATTCATGACAGCGGAGTGATGCAGTATTCCAACACGTCGCCGAAGACGCTTCGGATTGTGGCAGATCTGATCGGGTACGGATTTGATTTCCCAAAACTGATCGATGAGACCTTCTATGAAAAAACCGAGGTGCAGTCAAAGCTTCTCGGGAAAGCATTGATGGATGCATATACACTCATGAATGGCAGAGTAATGGTATCCATGACGGATATCGCGACACTCCGAGAATACGGAGCAGATAAAAAAGATTTGTCCGGAATTGTCAATCAGCTGCGCATCGTAAAAGGTGTCGATGTTGCGGTTTATATTTATGAAGTGGGAGAAAATTTCTACAAAGTCAGTATGCGTTCATGCACGGATGACATTGATGTGTCAAAAGTTTCCGCACATTTCGGCGGCGGCGGACATGTGCGTGCAGCGGGATGCAATATGGACGGTACGTATGAAGAAATCGTAAAAAATCTGACGGAGCAGCTCGCTCTTCAGATGGAGGATGGCAGATGAACGGTATCATAAACGTGTACAAGGAAAAAGGATATACCTCACACGATGTGGTAGCAAAGCTGCGTGGGATTCTCAGACAGAAAAAAATAGGGCACACCGGAACGCTGGATCCACAGGCGGAGGGTGTGCTTCCTGTATGTTTGGGCAATGCGACCAGACTTTGTGATCTTTTGACTGATAAGACAAAAGAATATGAAGCAGTGCTCCGGCTCGGAGTCACGACCGATACCCAGGACATGACAGGTAGTGTTCTGTCCGAGGCGCCGGTCACCGTGTCAGAAGATGACATAATATATATTATGTCGACCTTTAAAGGGAAAATCATGCAGGTTCCGCCGATGTATTCGGCATTGAAAGTGGACGGACGCAAACTTGTGGATCTTGCCAGAGAAGGGATAGAAGTAGAGCGTAAAGCGAGAGAAATCGAGATTTACGAGCTTGAAATACTCGAGGTGAAACTTCCGCTTGTGCGTTTTCACGTGAATTGTTCGAAAGGAACCTATATTCGCACACTATGTCAGGATATCGGAGAGAAAGCCGGATGCGGCGGAGCAATGGAGAGTCTTCTTCGGACGCGCGTGGACCGTTTCGGGGTTGCGGATGCATTGACGCTGGATCAGATTGAGCAGGTGCGTGATGAACAGAGACTGGAAGAGATTTTGTATCCGGTGGATGAGGTGTTTTTACATCTTCCGGCTGTGGCGGTCAAAAATGAATTCCGCAAGGTGATTGATAACGGAAACAGTTTGTATCCGAAGATGTATACGCCGCGAGTGGAATTTTTTGTAGATGCAAACAAAACGCCGGCGCAGATCCGTGTATATAATGAAGACGGGATATTTTACGGAATCTATGTTTTTGATCCGGAGCGCAGACGTTTTAAACCATACAAGATGTTTCTTGACAAAGAAGCACTGAAGGAAAAGTACGGGAAAGAATATTTTTAGTATGAAATTAATTGCAGGAACAACGGATTTTAAAATTGAAGAAGGATGTGCGGTGGCAATCGGTAAGTTCGATGGAATCCACAGAGGACATAAGCGTTTGCTGCGGGAAATTTTTGATGCAAAAAAGCTCGGACTTAAGACGGCGGTATTTACCTTTGACCCATCGCCTGCGGTGTTTTTCCAGGGAGACGGTGTTAAGGAACTGATGACACGCGAGGAAAAAAGGATTGCATTTGCACAGATGGGCATTGATTATTTGGTGGAATATCCGTTCTGTAAAGAGACTGCAGCGGTGATGGCGGAGGATTATGTAAACCAATTCCTTTTGGAGAAGATGAATGCACGGTTTATCGCAGCGGGAGAGGATGTGTCGTTCGGAAACCGCGGCGCAGGGAATGCGAAGATCCTTAGCGAGATCGCACGCAGTCGCGGTGTGCAGGTTCGCATCATACCAAAACTATGCCATAATGGAAGAGATATAAGTTCTACCTATGTCAGAAGCGAGGTGGAGATGGGGAATATGGAGCTGGTAACCAAGCTGTTGGACGAGCCGTTTTTTATCAGCGGAAGAGTGGAGCGTGGAAACCGCATCGGACACAAGCTCGGTATGCCGACGGTCAATCTTCATCCGCAACCGCAGAAAATCATGCCGCCGGGTGGGGTGTATTTTTCAACGGTCACCTATGGTGAGCAGACTTTTTATGGTGTGACTAACATCGGCTATAAACCGACCGTGGAGTCACCGGACGGAACTGCAAACCGATTGGGAGTCGAAACGTATATTTATGATTTTGATGAAGACATTTATGAAAAAGACATCGTCGTACATCTTCATCATTATGAGCGCGGCGAGAAAAAATTTGAAAGCCTGGATGAGCTGAAAGAGGCCATTGCGGCCGATGTGAAAAAAGGGAAAGAATATTTTGGGATATAAAATAGCCAGCAGAAATTCAAAAGGCCCGGAGGCATATATGCACCGGGACTTTTTTTGCTTTTATTGAAACAAATGGGTAATCTCGTTCTTTTCACCTCCGACACTTCCTTGTATCATCGAAGCATTTCCGCCGCATTTGGCACCGGCTTCGGCGCGGAGTTTTTGGGCGATTTCATTGCAATCCAAGTGCTTGCTTCCGACAATGAACCGATAATTGTTTTCGGAACCGGAGAAGATGGCACAGTAGCCTTCATAGCGTCCGGTCAGGTCATTGACGGCATTTCGGATGGCGATATTGTCTGTAATGTCCGTAAAAAGAATAGCGTGTGCAGACTCGGACGGCGCAGGAAGCGCATCCAGTGCCATGGATAGACATTTGGTCTGCAATGTATTTGCTGTTTCTTTGAGAGACAGATTTTCGGTTTTCAGTTTCTCGAACGCCGCCACTGCCTGTTCCTGTTTGACCGACATGGCTTGGGCGATGGAAGTAATGCTTTGGTGTTTTTCATAATAATCATTGAGTGCGCGTTCGCCGCAGAGAATGGTGAGGCGAACGCCGCCCTTATAGCTCCCGGCACTGACAATTTTTATCAGGCCGATTTGGCCTGTAGTTTCCGTATGGGGTGCACAGCATGCACAGACATCGACACCGGGAATTGTGACGATACGCACCTGACCGTCGATTTCGATTTTGCTGCGGTAGGAGAGGGCGGAAAGTTCATCGCCGGTCGGATAACTGATTTCAATCGGAAGATTGAGCCAGATAACCCGGTTGGCTTCAAGTTCAATGTCGCGAAGCTGCGAACCTGTGAGAATTCCGTCAAAGTCCATTGTGACTTCGCGTGTGCTTAGATGAAAGCCAACATTGTTGTAGCCAAAGCGCGTATGTATGATTCCGGAGAGAATATGTTCGCCGGAATGCTGTTGCATAAAGTCAAAACGCTGCTGCCAGTCTACATGTCCTTCAACGGTTTCACCGACAGGAACAGGCTCCTTTACAATATGATAGATCAGGTCATTTTCAATCTGTACATCTAAAACTTCCTGTCCGTCCAATGTTCCGATATCCGCAGATTGTCCGCCTTCCTCTGGGAAGAAAGCAGTGGCGTCGAGAAGTACGCGGTAGAGAGGGTCTCTTTTGTCGCCGGCAGATTTTGAGTTGTTCTGCGGAGTGGATAATTCGCACGAAACAACAGTCGCTTTAAAATGTGTCATATGGATATCTTCATAAAATAATTTTCTTGTCATATCGTAGTCTCCGTGAGTTTCAGTTTCTTTTCCTATCTTAATATAAATGCTTCCGGCGGGCAAGTGAAAAACATACCGGAATCAAGGCTCTGTTTGTACATCCAATATGTCATCAAAAGATATTTTGGTATTCACAATCTGTAGCAATCGACAGGTCGTGTCAATGCGCGCAACCAGTCCGGTTGTTTTAAGATACTCATCCTGATGAAAATAGACAACGGTCGCCATTCTGCCTTTTTTTAACAACTGCATTTTGCGGTCAAGCTCTTCTGACATCTCCGGGGAAAGTTCCACTTTTGGGACGATGATTTTTTCCTTGGCGGCGAGAGCTTCCGGGAGACCCTTCAGTGCAGCAAAAGGCATGAATTGTTTCGCTCTGTCTGCGACAGACATTTTGTTTTTAGGTTTCGATGCCACTTCGATGTCCTCCGATCTGCGCATTGCGTTCGCGTGTGGTTGCATGTTCTTCCAAATTCATTCCTTTTAAAATCGCATTTTTTCCGTATTTGTGCTTAATGGAAAGCACGGCCTCCTGGATTTTGCGGTTCTTTTCGAGACTTTCTGCATCTGTGAAAAAATTGTATTGGTGAAACTCCTCCGGGATGACATGGTTGAAGGTCATCGTCACCCGCTTGATGGAAAGTGAGCGGTTCACAATCCTTTCGTAGAGCTTTTCAACCGCAGGAACAATTAAAATATCTGCACTCGTCTCATCATCGAGAGATATGGTTCCGTGCGCTGGAGCAGCACCCAGACGGTTGTCATATCCGATGTGCAATGTGACGGACTTGGTGACGAGTCCTTTTTCCACAAGATCAAGACAAAGCAGGTCTGCCATTTCTTTTACGATTAATTTTCCGGCCTCAAAATCATATGAACAGGCCAGTACTTGACCGCTGGAAAGGCAGTTGCTCTGTGCGCGGTAGGATTTGATATCGGCGATCGTGACCGGCTCTCGTCCCCATGCATGATCGATGAGAAGCTCTGCGTCAATACCGAACATGTGATATAGAAGATCTTCGTCTGCCTGCGCCACATCGCCCATCGTGTAAATTCCGTGGCTTTCCAGCTTGCGGGAAGTACCTTTCCCGATGCGCCAAAAGTCGGTGAGAGGCTTGTGGTTCCAAAGCGTCTCGCAGTAGCTCTCTTCGGTGAGCTCACCGACAAAGTCATCTGCATGTTTGGCGGTGATATCGAGTGCAACTTTGGTCAGATATAAATTCGGGCCGATACCGCAGGTGGCCCGAATGCCAAGGTTTACATAAATCTCTTCCAGAATGGCTTTGCCAAGCTGACGCGCAGACATATCATAGAGGGTCAGATAGTCCGTCACATCCATGAACGCTTCATCAATAGAGTAGACGTGAATGTCTTCCCTGGCAATGTATTTCAGGTATATGCTGTAAATCTCAGCTGCGTAATCAATGTAAAGCTGCATCCGGGGAACGGCTGCAATATATTTAACATGCTTCGGAATCTCGAAGATTCGGCAACGGTTGGAGATGCCGAGAGCCTTCATGGCCGGTGTGATGGCAAGACAGATGGTCTTTTCCGTGCGGGAAAGATCGGCGACCACCAGATTGGTCGTCATCGGGTCAAGTCCGCGCTCCACACATTCCACCGAAGCGTAGAAAGATTTCAGATCAATACATAGATAAGTTCGTTTTCGCACAATCACACCGCCTTTCTGTTTTGATGTGAAAATAAGGGTTGTGCATATAGTTTTCGCAACGTAGTAGAAATTATAACACACGAACATATGTTTGTTAATATTTTTGTTATTACATAACACAAAAAATTAAAATAGTGTATAATGAATGCAGGATATATTTTCAATCAAATGAGGTAAAAAACATGAGCAATTTGCAGATGGACAAGAAAGGGTACCGCATCCGTAAGCGGTTGTATGAAATTACGGAAGTGGGTTACCATTTGGACAATATAAGCAGAGGATATGATGTCATAAATGTGTTGACCATCCTTTTGAATTTGGCGGCGAGTATTTTATATACGTATGAGGGCATGCGCAGCCAATACGGAGAAATTCTTTTGGCAGTCGAGACCGTGACAGCTGTATTTTTTGCGGTGGATTACATGCTTCGGGTGATTTCGGCGCGTTTTAAGTATGAAGATAAAAATATGGCGGAAGGGATGGCCCTTCGCAGGTATGTATTTTCCTTTATGGGAATTGTGGACCTGCTTTCGTGGCTTCCGTACTTTTTGCCGATATTTTTTCCGGCGGGAACGGTGGCGTTCCGCATGATCCGGGTGGTGCGAATACTGCGTCTGTTCCGTGTGAACGCGTACCACGATTCGCTCAGCATCATCACGGAGGTTTTATATGAGAAAAGACAGCAGCTTGTCTCGTCGGTATTTATTATTCTGATGCTGATGATCGGCTCGAGTCTCTGTATGTACAGCTTGGAGCATGAGGCGCAGCCGGAAGTGTTTTCCAATGCGTTTTCCGGTATCTGGTGGGCGACGTCGACGCTTCTTACGGTCGGATACGGTGATATTTATCCGATCACGACGCTCGGCAAGGTGTTCGGTATTTTCATATCCTTTCTCGGCGTCGGTATGGTGGCGATTCCTACCGGTATTATTTCCGCCGGATTTGTCAGCCAGTATACGACGATTAAAAACAGAACGGACTACGGCTACAAGATGAACATGGATTTTATCCGGATTCATATTGAAGAGGGAGAAGACTGGTGTAATAAAAGAGTGGCAGATCTGTCGCTTCCGTCAGGTATGATTATGGCGGTGATTAAGCGAGGAGACGATATTCTCATCCCGCGAGGGGATGTCGTGTTGATTGACGATGATATTGTCGTGCTCGGTGCGATTCCGTATGAAAGTGATGAGCATGATCACATTGAACTTCAGGAGATTGTACTTAAGAAGCAGCATCCGTGGACAGGTCTTCCAATTCAAAAACTGGACATTTCCCGTCAATCGGTGATTGTTCTTGTGAAGCGTAGAAATAAAGCACTTATTCCGAACGGAAACATGGTGCTTGAGGCAGGGGACAGAGTGTTCCTGTATACCAAACTACATCTTGCAGATGCAAGTGTGGTGGAAGTGTAAATCCGATTCCAGATACTGTCAAAATCCGATGACTTGACATATTCATACCTGGTTGTTATAATGTCTGTAACATTTGTAACAAATATGTAACAATTTACGGCGAGAATTGTAACAAAAAGAGAAAGGTATGTTATGTATAATAAGAAGAATACGGGGATGAGAATAGCAGCACTTACATTTGCAATGACAATTGCATTCCCGACAAATATTTTCGGAGCACCGGTACTTACCATCGGAGGTTTTTCAGCGGGAGCGGATTCCGTAATTACCAAAGCACCTTCCCTGGAAGTGCAGGTAGCAGAGACAGGGACAGCACAGCTTATCATTCCGGGACAGCCGGAGGAAGCGCAGCAGATACAGCAGGATCCGACAGAGCCGGTTGCATTTACGGCAGGAGCAGGTGTTGTTACTTCATCGGTCGATGAGATGACAGATGAGTTGGACGAGCAGTCCTATGATGAGGAAGAGGAAGCCGGTGGATTATTCGGTTACACCAATCTCGGTATTGCCCGCGTGGAGGACCATTTAAATGTTCGCGCAGGCGCAGAGAAAGACAGCAAGATTGTCGGAAAGATGGAAAACGATTCCGGATGTGAAGTCCTTGAAGTAGTAGATGGTATGGCGCATATCATTTCCGGTAGTGTGGAAGGATATGTTAGCATGGACTACCTTCTTACAGGAACTGCAGCGCAGGTTTATGCATCTGCTATCGTAAAAGAGTTAGCGACGGTTAATGCAGATGGATTAAAGATGAGAACGGCTCCTTCCCTGGAAGCAGAAGTTTATGACATGGTTGCTTACGGTGAAGAGCTTGAAGTATTAGAAAAACTGGATGGCTGGGTAGCGGTAGATTACGACGGTCAGAAGGTTTATGTTTCCGCAGATTATGTATCGGTAGACAGAAAGCTGAAAACAGCGCTCAACATGACAGAGTTCCTTTACGGAGAAGGCGTGTCCGATGTGCGTGTGGAGATTTGTGAGTATGCAAAACAGTTCCTCGGAAACCCATATGTATGGGGCGGAACATCTCTGACCAAGGGTGCTGACTGTTCCGGTTTTGTGCTCAGTATTTATAAGAAGTTCGGCGTAGGACTTCCGCATTCTTCCAGAGCACAGGCAAACTGCGGAACCAGAATCAAAGTTTCCGAGATGAAACCGGGTGACCTTGTATTCTACTCCAACGGAAGCCGCATCAACCACGTGGCAATGTACATCGGTGGTGGACAGGTTATCCACGCAAGCTCACCGAAGACCGGTATTCGTATTTCAAGTACCTATTACAGATCTCCGGTAGCAGCAGTCAGACTTTTATATGATTGATTTTGCTTGGCGACAGGCGATAAGTTCGGGCATCACGTTGGTGATGCCCGATTTTTTGCTATTATCAAGAAATTTGTCCGAAACTGGGATTTTGAGCAAGAGGATTTTATGGTATGATAGGGAAAAGTAGGTGATGTTATGGAAATCGGAATTTTTGCTATTATTCTCGCAGTGGTATTTGCTACAACGTATGCGACTCTGTATTTATGGGCGCAGTTTTTGCCGGACAAAATGGAGGCGGAGGTTGTAGGATTTCATGAAGTGCCGAATCTCGGGCGTGGTTCAAGTGTGAATCCGTATTTTTATTATTCCGTTCTTCGGTTTGTTTTGGATGGAGAAATATGTGAACTGATAATACGTCGCGACAAGAGGGATAAACTCGGAGAAAAGGTACCGGTCTCTTACGACAGAAGATATGGGGTGTTGCTTCGCCGGCGCAGAATGAAACTTTTTATGCGCGAGAAAATCACATGGGAAGCAGTTTTTTACATGATTTTTTATTATGGTTTGTTTTGCGGTTCGCTTGCGTTACTCGCAATTGTAACATTACTCGTGCAGATAAAGACACAAAAATTTCTTTTTGCGACTGTATTTTTATCGGCTGCAGCGGTGGTAATGACAGCGATTATCACAAGCATTCATGTGGCCATGGAACAAAAAGAGTTCAATCTTGCGCGGAGTGAACCCGGCGAAGGGACAGAGGTTATCAAAGTGTATAAGAGAACCATATTTGATAATAAGTGGTGTCTGTATTTTTCGGTCGGAGGCATTAGCTGGATGGTAGTACTTCTTTGTATGTGGGCGGCATTTCCGGAACTTCGCACATTCGAAGCAAATATATATTGGTATTCCGTCATCGGAATCAGTCTGTTTTTGTTGAGCATAATTATTTACAGCCTGAACCGTATAGCTGTAACAAACCGTGTGATAAAAAACGGAGAAATCATATGGGCAGACTTAGACAGGACGGAAACATATTGGGATAGGGGAGAGTTTTATGTGAGTTGTATTTGGTTTTGTGTGCAGGAGGGAATGCCTTATCATTTTGAGGCAAGATACAAGGATTCGTCGGACAACTTAAGACCGGATTTAGAAAGAGAATGTAGAAAGAAGATTTTGGAGATGGGTCAAATTCCGGTTGCTGTAAACAGTAAAAACAAAGAAAAGTATGAAGTCCTTGTCAGAGATTGTATGTTTTCATATATCGGAAACGGGACGCTTCGTCCGATAACGGGTACAAGTCTTCTTCGAACAATAAAAAAGCAGGAAAATGAGTAATTTCACCCCTTTACATAACTTCTTTCATATGGTATACTCAATTCTGTGTGAAAACTAGCCATGCTCAGGCGAGGGAAGCTCCAACCCGGTTCTTAGCATGAGCCATATGAAAAAGAAGGAGGAAATCAAAATGATTTCAAAGGACAAAAAAACAGCAATCATGGAAAAATTTGCAAGAACACCTGGCGACACAGGTTCACCTGAGGTTCAGGTAGCAGTTCTTACAGAGAGAATCAAAGAGCTTACAGCTCACTTAAAAGAGAACCCGAAGGATCATCATTCAAGACGCGGTATGTACAAGATGATCGGTAAGAGAAGAGGTCTTCTTGACTACTTAAAGAGAGTAGATATCAACAGATATCGTGCTTTAATTGAAGAACTTGGTATCAGAAAATAGGCAATGAAATGAGAGAGGCGGATTGCATATCCGCCTCTTTTGTAGGTAGAAGAAGTATTCCGAGACCACTGAAGCATATGCGAAGGTTTCGCATGGGGTTCAGTAGTTTCGGCGTCTTCTACCTGATAGTAAGTAGAAACACCAAATTGGGCATAGCCCGGAAAGAGAAGGAGAAAAGCAATGTATAAGAGTTACTCAATGGAACTCGCCGGCAGAACACTTACAGTTGATATCGGCAGAGTTGGTAAACAGGCAAACGGTTGTGCATTCATGCACTACGGTGAGACAACAGTGTTGTCCACAGCAACAGCTTCAGAAAAACCGAGGGACGGAATCGATTTCTTCCCATGTAGTGTTGAGTATGAAGAGAAACTTTACGCAGTAGGAAAAATCCCGGGAGGATTTAACAAGAGAGAAGGAAAGGCAAGCGAAAATGCCATCCTTACAAGCCGTGTTATTGACAGACCGATGCGTCCTCTGTTCCCGAAGGATTACAGAAATGACGTAACACTTCACAACATGGTAATGAGCGTAGATCCGGAATGTCGTCCGGAGCTCGTAGCGATGCTCGGTACATCTATCGCAACATGTATTTCCGATATCCCGTTTGACGGTCCTTGTGCTATGACACAGGTAGGTCTTGTGGACGGAGAATTTGTAATCAACCCGAATCAGGAGCAGTGGGACAATGGAGATCTTCAGATGACAGTTGCTTCTACATCCGAGAAGGTTATCATGATTGAAGCCGGAGCAAACGAAGTTCCGGAAGATAAGATTTTGGAAGCTATCTATATGGCAGACGGAATCAACAAAGAAATCATCGAGTTTATCAACAAGATTGTAGCAGAAGTAGGAAAACCGAAACACGAATATGTAAGCTGTGCAATTTCGGAAGAAATGTTCGCTGCCATCAAGGAAATCGTTCCTCCGGCAGAAATGGAAGAAGCAGTATTCACAGATGAAAAACAGGTTCGTGAAGAAAATATCCGCAAGGTGACAGAAAAATTAGAAGAAGCTTTCGCAGACAACGAAGAATGGCTTGCAGTTCTTAGCGAAGCAGTATACCAGTATCAGAAAAAGACAGTTCGTAAGATGATCTTAAAAGATCACAGACGTCCGGACGGTCGTGCGATCGATCAGATTCGTAAGCTTGACGCAGAGGTTGATATCATCCCTCGCGTACACGGAAGCGCAATG
>JAZSMO010000042.1:0-42926 GCA_045535935.1 Lachnospiraceae bacterium
CATACATTCGGGATTTCTTCGAAGATAATCAAGGAAGAGATTTGGAAGAAGCTATTATCTGTTGGAAATATAAAAAGAGTTTGCAAGGACACAATCGTTATGAGAAGTCTGACCTTGTTGCGTTAGACTGACAACTTTCAGTCTTGCGGAGAGATTGATTGCAACATAAGATTTGAATTTTACGGAGGTATCATATGAATTTATTTATCAACAAAATTATAAGTAGCATATTGCAAATTATTTTGTTTTCGATTATTCCATTTATTTGGTGGCTTGCAACTGCAAGAAAAAAACAAAAATTTGCAGAATGGATAGGTTTGAAGAAAATTGAGGGAGGTAAGAAAACATTAACTGCAATTATTATTGTATCCATTGCATTTTTGATTTCAGGAGCACTCACTCTATATTTGATTAGAGAGATTGAAACGGCGACTTCTGAATTCACAGGACTTGGAGTCGTGGCAATTCCGGCAATAGTTGTTTATGCAACTTTTAATACTGCATTTCCAGAGGAACTTTTATTTAGAGGTTTCTTATTGAAGAGATTGGCGAATAAGTTTGGATTTAATATAGCGAATATCATTCAAGCATTATTATTTGGGTTGTTACATGGAATAATGTTTTTTATGCTCGTAGGAATAGTAAAAACCATTTTGATAATTGCGTTTACTGGTGTCATTGCATGGTTTATGGGCTATATCAATGAAAAGTACTCGAATGGTTCAATGATTCCGAGTTGGATTATACATACTATTTCGAATTTGTTTTCTGGTATTTGTGCTGCATTTTTGATTATTTAAAATTGATTATCGCTCGAAAATTTCAGTTTGTATAAGATGATTTCATAATGAAAGTCTCCAATCTGATAATTTACATTTTGTCCCGGACATGGTATATTGATACTGTTGTTCGGGCGCTTTTTATATAGTGCGGGCAAAGTGATTTGGAAACACAGGAGGAAATATTTAACATGAAATTAGGTATCGTGGGTCTGCCGAACGTCGGCAAAAGTACCCTTTTTAATTCATTGACAAAAGCAGGAGCAGAGAGCGCGAACTATCCGTTCTGTACGATTGACCCGAACATCGGTATTGTACCGGTTCCGGACGAGCGTTTGAAACTTCTCGGAGATATGTATCAGTCAAAGAAGGTGACACATGCAGTCATCGAGTTCGTGGATATCGCAGGACTTGTAAAAGGAGCGTCCAAGGGAGAAGGTCTCGGAAATCAGTTCCTTTCCAATATTCGTGAAGTGGATGCGATTGTACATGTGGTACGTTGCTTTGAGGATGCGAACGTTATCCATGTGGACGGTAGCGTAGATCCGATCCGCGACATCGAGACGATTAATTTAGAACTTATCTTTTCCGATATTGAAATTTTGGAAAGAAGAATGGCCAAGGTTGTACGTGGTGCGCGCAATGATAAGACACTTGCAAAAGAGGAAGATCTTTTGAAACGTCTGAAAGCACACTTAGAAGACGGAAAGATGGCTAAGACATTCGAGACAGAGGATGAGGACGAAATCGGATTCATCGGAACATACAATCTTCTTACCAACAAACCGGTAATTTTTGCGGCAAACGTGGCAGAGGACGAGCTTGCGGACGATGCGGCAGGAAATCCGCACGTGGCTAAGGTGCGTGAGTTTGCAAAAGAGGACAATGACGGAGTATTCGTTATCTGTGCGCAAATTGAGCAGGAGATGGCAGAGCTTGACGACGATGAAAAGGCAATGTTCCTTGAGGAACTCGGAATAGCAGAGTCAGGTTTGGATAAACTGATTAAAGCATCCTATACACTTCTCGGACTTCACAGCTTCCTTACAGCAGGAGAGGACGAGACGAGAGCGTGGACAATCAAGATCGGAACAAAAGCTCCGCAGGCAGCAGGAAAAATCCATACAGACTTTGAACGCGGTTTCATCAAGGCTGAGGTTGTAAATTACAAAGATCTGCTTGAACAGGGTTCTCTGGCAGCAGCGAGAGAAAAAGGCCTTGTAGGTATGGAAGGAAAAGAATATGTCGTGAAAGACGGCGACGTAATTCTGTTTAGATTTAATGTATAAGTGAGGAATGTGTTATATGGGAAAATGGGACATTGCATTTCCTAATCTCGGTATTTATCTTGAAAATGTACCGAAGACCTTTGAAGTGTTCGGCGTGACGATTGCATTTTACGGTATTATAATTGCACTCGGCGTTTTTCTCGGTTTTTCTCTCACAAACCATGAGAGCAACCGTCTCGGTTACCCGAAAGATATTTGGTGGGACTTCTCGGTTCCGGCGATTTTGTTTTCGCTGCTCGGTGCGAGAATTTATTACGTGATTTTCAGTTGGGATTACTACAAGAATCATCTGAATGAACTTCTGAATTTCCGTCAGGGCGGTATCGCTATCTACGGAGCAGTCATCGGCGGCTTTTTGACGCTTGTTGTATTTTGCAAAATAAAAAAGGTGAATCTTTGGAAGATGGCAGATGTGGCGGTGCTTGGACTTTTGGTCGGACAGATCATCGGCCGCTGGGGCAATTTTACCAACCGCGAGGTGTTCGGCGAATATACAGACAGTCTGTTTGCTATGCGTATTCCGGTGGAGATGGTGCGCAAGATGGATATTTCCGAGACAATTGCAGCGCATATGAATGGCGTCAACTATATCCAGGTACATCCGACCTTTTTATATGAAAGTGTGCTGAATCTGATATTGCTTCTTGCAATCTGGCTTTACCGCAACCGCAAGAAATTCGACGGCGAACTTTTGCTGTTTTACATGGGTGGCTACGGTATCATTCGTTTCTTTGTGGAGGGAATCCGCACCGATCAGCTCAAAATCGGTAATACAGACATTGCAGTGTCGCAGATGCTCGGAATCGTTCTGTTTGTGTTTGCTCTGGGAGTGGAGCTCATTGTGAGAGGATGTCTCAAAAAGGGATTAAAACAGCGGGAACCGCTGGAAAAATAATATTGTTTCATGAGAAAACCGGACGTTTGTCCGGTTTTTTGCTTGGCGGGGCATATGGCAAAGAAAATTTGCTGTGTGCCCCGTTTTTGTGTCTGTAATATGAGTTATGTAAACCGGCAGGGCACAGGGAGCTTGCGATGACTTCCGGTACCCCGTTTTTTGAAAAAATCGGGGTACCAGAGAAGGAAAATTTTGCATATGCCCGATTGGTTTACATAACGCATGCGAGGCGCCTGAAAGCGGGGCATGAGCAGGAACTTTTTCTCTATATACCCCACAAGACACCCCGAAAGGTTTACATAACATTAACAACCGGACGAAACACAAACAATCCCCGACATCCCTAAGGAAAAAAATCAAAGAATTGTCCAAATCCTATTGCAAAATCATAAAAAATGCCTTAAAATGATGACTAAGTGGTGAAAAGTGGTTTGTAAGGGGCGGAAAGTGGAGCCGAGGCCGGCGCAAAACAAAAATAAGGCACCAAGCCAAAAACAAAGGCCAATCCAATCCGCCGCAGGTGATTATTATGTTCATGGGAGAGTACAGTCATACAATTGATGCCAAAGGGCGACTGATTATTCCGTCAAAACTCAGGGATGAGCTCGGCGATAACTTCGTCGTGACCAAGGGGCTTGACGGGTGTCTGTTTGTGTATGATATGGAAGAATGGGCACTTTTGCATGAACATTTGAAAACATTGCCACTTACTCACAAAGACACTCGTATGATTAACCGATTCTTTCTTGCCAGTGCATCAAACGGCGAGATAGACAAGCAGGGAAGAGTGTTGATTCCGGCTGTTTTGCGCGAGTATGCAGGCATTGAAAAGGATGTGGTCCTTCTTGGCGTCGGTAACAGAATTGAAATCTGGAACAAGGATGCTTGGGAAAATGAGTCCGGATTTGATGATATGGATGAAATCGCAGAGCGTCTGGCGGAATTGGGACTTCACTTCTAAGAAAAGGAGAAGATCCGGATCACATGGAATAACAGAGGGCACAAATGGTATTTTCGCATAAATCAGTATTGCTGAATGAGACAATTGAAGGACTGTGCATAAAGCCGGACGGCGTCTATGTAGACGGAACGCTGGGCGGAGCAGGACATTCCGGTGTGATTGCTTCCAAACTTTCGGAGAACGGAAGGCTGATCGGGATTGATCAGGATGCAGCAGCGATTGCGACAGCGACGGAGCGACTTGCGCCGTACGGCGATAAAGTGAAGATTGTCAGAAGCAATTATGAAAACATGTGTCAGGTGGTCAGAGATTGCGGATTGACAGGTGTGGACGGCATTCTTTTGGATTTGGGGGTTTCTTCCTATCAATTGGATACCGTAGAACGAGGATTTTCCTATAAATACGATACAAAGCTGGACATGCGTATGGACGAGAGACAGACGCTGACAGCGGAGATAATCGTCAATGAATATAGTGAGATGGACTTGTTCCGTATCATTCGTGATTACGGGGAAGACAAGTTTGCA
This sequence comes from Lachnospiraceae bacterium, assembly GCA_045535935.1. Taxonomy (GTDB): domain Bacteria; phylum Bacillota; class Clostridia; order Lachnospirales; family Lachnospiraceae; genus SVFI01. The sequence goes on from JAZSMO010000042.1 coordinate 4,452, forward strand.
AAAAATATAGCCAAGCACATTGTTGCGGCAAGAAACAAAAAAAGAATAGAAACAACACATGAATTAAACGAACTGATCAGAGCGGCGATTCCGGCCAAGATGAGAGAGGGCGGAGGACACCCATCCAAGCGTACCTACCAGGCGATTCGGATTGAGTGCAACAGAGAATTGGACGTGCTCAGAGGTACCTTGGATGATATGATCGGTCTGTTGAATCCGGGCGGAAGGTTATGTATCATTACATTCCATTCCCTGGAAGATCGCATTGTGAAGACAAGTTTCAAGAAAAATGAAAATCCGTGTACATGTCCACCATCCTTCCCGGTTTGTACCTGCGGTAAAAAATCAATGGGAAGGGTTGTGACGAGGAAACCGATTCTTCCGTCCGAACAGGAGATGGAGGAAAACAGCCGAAGCAAAAGCGCAAAGCTGAGAATTTTTGAAAAGACAGAGTAAGTAATAAGGTAGTGGAAAAAATGGCGGAGAGAAGAAGATATGCTTCCTATGACAGAAGAATAGAAGGCAATACCGTAAGAAAATATAATAGAGATTACGATGTGGTCCGCGAGATAGAGAAGGAACCGCTGAAAAAAATCAGCAAACAGAACCGCAGGAACAGAGAAAAAGCCAGATTTATGAATTTGAACAAAGTGGCGTTCCTGTTGGCTTCCATGGTACTGGTCGGCGTTGTATTATACGGATATTTGTCATTGCAGTCTGCAAATACAGCTGCGGCAGCAGAGATTGCAGCACTTGAAAGTCAACTCAACACGATGAAACTTGACAATGACGAAGAGTATAGTAGAATTATGAGTAGTGTGAATTTAGAAGAAATCAAAATAAGAGCGATCGAGGAGCTTGGTATGCAGTATGCGCAGGAGGGACAAGTCATCGAGGTTCCGTGCGCTGCGGAGGATTATGTGCGCCAGTATCAGGCCATGCCGTAACGCCTACTTATTGCGAGGTGTGAGAAAATTGAGTCAGAAAAGACGAAGAATGAAAAAAACGAAGAATCGTTTCAATATGAAAATGCAGAAGAAGCTGGTAGTATTATATGTTTTAGTACTACTGGCTTTCGTTGGTTTAAGTATACGACTTGTCTGGATTTATCAAAAGGATGGAGAAAAATATAAAAAACAGATTCTGTCCCAACAGGAGTATGATAGTATCTCCCTGCCATATAAAAGAGGAGAAATTCTGGATGCCAACGGGACAAAATTAGCCTACAGCGAGAAGGTATATAATCTTGTGGTGGATGCCAGAGTTATCAATGAAAGCAAAGCCAAGGATGCGCCTGAGACGACCATATCGGCGCTTGCCAAGCATTTCGGAGTGGATACGGCGCAGATGAGAGAGCATATCACCCAAAATTCGACCAACCAATATTATGTGGTGCAAAAAGCGCTTTCCTATGATCAGGTGGCTCCGTTCAAAGAGGAACAGAAAGAAAATGAATCCATTGTCGGTGTCTGGTTTGAGGAGGAGTACAAAAGGAAATATCCGTATTCCACACTGGCTTCTTCTGTGATTGGATTTACAGGGTCGGATAATAACGGAACCTTCGGTCTGGAGGAATATTATGACAGCATCCTGAACGGAACCAACGGACGGGAATACGGTTATCTGACCGAGGACTCCACAGTGGAGAGAACGACAATCGCAGCACAGGACGGCAACACGCTTGTGACATCCATCGATGTCAATATCCAGAATATCGTGGAGAAGCATGTTAAGGCATTTAATGATGCGCACAAAGGGGAATATCGGGAAGGCGATGACGGAAGTACCAATACGGGTGTAATCGTTATGGATCCGAATACGGGCAATGTTCTTGCCATGACGGATTATCCGAATTTCGATTTGAATAACCCGAAGGATCTGACAGCATTTTATACGGAGGAAGAAATTGATGCCATGACCGATGAACAGATGTATGAGTGTCTGAATCAGATATGGCGTAATTATTGTATTTCCGACACTTACGAGCCCGGTTCGGTATCCAAAGCCATGACGATTGCAGCAGGTCTGGATTCCGGGAAGCTTATCGGTAATGAGTCATACAATTGCGAGGGTATCATGGAAGTCAGCGAGAAAAAGATACGTTGTCACAAGCGTATCGGACATGGTATGCTGACGGTGTCCCAGTCGCTGGAAGAGTCCTGTAATATGGCTTTGATTCAGATGGCAAATTCTATCGGAAAAGATACATTGACAGAATATCTGTACAATTTTAATATCGGACTGAAGACCAATATCGATTTGGCGGGAGAGGCCAGAACCAACACGCTGGTATACAATCCGGAAAACATGGTGGCCTCCGATCTCGCGGTTTCCAGCTTCGGACAGGGATATATGGTCAATATGATCCAGATGGCGTCTGCTTTTTCATCTATCATTAACGGAGGAAAGTATTATGAGCCGCACGTGGTGACAGAGATCAAAAATGCAGACGGGACGACGATAGAAAAGATTCAGCCGCGTGTGCTGAAACAGACAATATCAGCTACGACATCCGATGAGATGAAGGTGTATCTCGCCAATGTATGTACACTCGGTACAGGTACCACGGCGGTGCCGGCGGGATATTTGATCGGCGGAAAAACGGGAACGGCGGAAAAACAGCCTCGTGGTACAGGGGATTATGTAGTGTCCTTTATGGGATATGCGCCGGTGGACGATCCGCAGGTGGTGGTCTATGTAGTGATTGATGAACCGAACGTGGAAGATCAGCCGCATTCCACCTTTGCGCAGGAGCTTGTAAAAGATATTTTTACGGAGATTCTTCCGTATATGAATGTGTTCCGCACGGAGGAGCTTTCCGAGGAGGATAAGCAGCAGCTGGAGGAACTGCATATTCTTCCGGTCAGCGGAAATTCCGTTCCGAAGGATGAGGATAACGGAGTGGAATATGAAGTGGACTCCGAGACGGGATATATCATTGATCCGAATACGGGAGAACTGCTTGATCCGGAGACATATTCCCCGGTGGACGGTTCGGATTCCAACTTGGACGGAATCATCGGTATCGAACACAAAGAACCGGATAATGACTTCTCAGCAGGTGTCGGTTTTTAAAACCAAATATGAAAATTCAGAATAACCCCGCATAATACTTAATAAATTATTGTAATAGGTATTTGCGGGGGTATTATGCGAGGATACAAAACATACCATCGGAGAAAGGTGGTTGTGATCTTTCTCGGCACCGCTTCGCTGATGCTGTGTCTGATGGCGCGACTGGTATATCTCATGATCTTTGAGTCGCAATATTATTCGGAGCGTGCAATGCAGCTGCATGAGAGAGAACGGAGCATCAAGGCGGCAAGGGGAGAAATTCTGGACAGGAACGGAGAAGTTCTTGCCTCCAACAAGACGGTATGTACGATTTCGGTCATCCATTCCCAGATAGAAAATGCCGAGGGTGTTGTCGAGCTTTTGAGCAAAGAGCTGTCTCTTGATGAGGCAGAGGTACGAAAAAAAGTAGAAAAAGTTTCTTCTATTGAAAAAATAAAAAGTAATGTCTCCAAGGAAATCGGAGACAGAATAAGAAAAGCCGATCTGGCCGGAGTGAAAGTGGACGAAGATTATAAAAGGTTTTACCCTTACGGAACACTGGCCAGCAAAGTGTTGGGATTCACCGGGGCAGACAATCAAGGGATTATCGGACTTGAGGTAATCTACGAAGAGGAAATGCGGGGGCAGGACGGTATAATTTACACAGTGACGGATGCAAGGGGCGTGGAGATAGATACTGCGGGAGAAAGCCGTAGTGAGCCGGTGCCGGGGAACAGTCTCAAGATCAGTCTGGATATGAATATTCAGTCCTATGCGACGATGCTGGCACAGCAGGTGATGAGGCAGAAGGAAGCAGAAGGTGTCTATATTTTATGCATGAACCCGAAAAACGGGGAAATATATGCATGTGTCAATGTACCGGAATTTGATTTGAACGATCCGTATACGCTGACGGAGGAGTATTTGCAGCTGCGGGGAGAGGCACTGAGTGACCGGATAGAGGATGAGCGCAATCGCATGTGGCGTAATCATTGTATCAATGACACTTATGAGCCGGGATCCACCTTCAAAATTATTACTGCGGCGGCGGGCTTATCGGAAGGAGTTGTGACGGAGGAAAACACGTTTTCCTGTCCGGGATTTTGCGTGGTGGAGGATCGCAGAATCCGATGTCATAAAACGAAAGGACATGGAGCGGAGACATTTGTGGAAGCCACCATGAATTCATGCAATCCGGTTTTTGTCCAGGTCGGACTCATGCTGGGGTCAAATAGATATTATGATTATTTTGAAAAATTCGGACTTCTGAAGAAGACGGGAATTGATCTGCCCGGAGAAGCCAATACTATTATGCATAAGAAGGAAGATATCGGACTGGTGGAGCTGGCTACGATGTCATTCGGACAGTCGTTTCAAGTAACACCGGTTCAGCTTTTGACCACGGTGAGTTCCCTGGTCAATGGAGGCAACAGGATTACGCCACATTTCGGAGTGGAGATAACAGACTGTGAGGGCAATTCTGTCAAGACATTGCAATATCCGATGCAGGAAGGTATTGTCTCAGAGCAGGTATCGGCGCGAATGCGGCTTATTCTTGAAAAGGTAGTGTCCGAAGGCGGCGGTATAAACGGACAGGTGGAGGGATATGCCATCGGGGGAAAGACAGCTACCAGCCAGACACTTCCGCGAGGGACAGGACGCTATATTTCTTCGTTCATCGGATTTGCACCAGCGGATGATCCGCAGATTATTACTTTGGTTGTCATACAGGCACCAAAGGGTGTATACTATGGAGGGACGATTGCAGCCCCTGTGGTGAGAAAGCTTTACGAAAACATACTGCCGTACATGGAAATAGAAAAGAGCAGTGGAAATACAGAAAGGGAATAAAAAATGAATTTTGATTACACAATTGTGATTCCGGCGATTATCGCATTTTGCATCAGCGCCCTTTTGGGACCGGTTATGATTCCGTTCCTGCGCAGACTGAAGGTCGGACAGACCGTTCGTGACGAGGGACCGGAGAGTCATCTTCAAAAAAACGGGACACCGACGATGGGCGGACTTATTATTCTGACGGCAGTGCTTGTCACATCACTTATTTATGTGCAGGATAGTCCGAAGATTATACCGGTGCTGTTTCTGACACTCGGATTCGGTCTGATCGGATTTCTGGATGATTATATTAAAGTGGTATTAAAGCGGTCTATGGGATTGAGAGCATGGCAGAAAATGGCACTTCAGATCGTGGTTACCGCTGTGTTTGCATATTATGTGGTAAATGTTGCGGGAATCGATCTTGCGATGCGGATTCCGTTTTTGGATAACAAATATATGGATTTCGGCCCGGTAGGCAATGTAATCTTTTTGTTTTTTGTAGTGATCGGAACCGTAAACGGAACGAATTTCACCGACGGACTGGACGGACTTGCGACCAGTGTGACAAGTCTTGTGGCGACTTTCTTTACGGTGGTTGCCATCGGACTCGGAAGCGGAATCGAGCCGATTACCTGCGCAGTGGTTGGAGCACTTCTCGGCTTTTTACTGTTTAACGGATATCCGGCCAGTGTGTTTATGGGAGATACGGGATCTTTGGCACTGGGCGGTTTTGTGGCAGCATGCGCTTATATGATGCAGCTTCCGCTGTTTATTCTGATTGTCGGATTTATTTATCTCGCCGAGGTTGTTTCAGTCATCATTCAGGTGGGATATTTCAAGATAACACACGGCAAGCGGTTCTTTAAGATGGCTCCGATTCATCATCATTTTGAATTGTGCGGATGGAAAGAGACCAAGGTTGTCGCTGTATTTTCCATTGTGACAGCTATGTTATGTCTCGTTGCACTTGTTGCAATTTAGTGTGTAAAAACAGTCAGACCGATAGGAGAAAAAACATGGATTTTAAAAATAAAAAAGTTCTGGTCGTGGGCTCCGGAAAAAGCGGGGTCGCTGCGGTAAAGCTTCTTCTTGCAGCCGGTGCCGATCCGGTGATGCAGGACGGCAATGAAAAGCTTACCGAAGATATGCTGAGGGAGAAGCTGGGAGATACGGAGGTTCCGGAGGGACAGACACTTTCTTTTGCGGTAGGTGTATTGCCTGAGGAGATGAAACAGACTCTGGATTATGTAGTGCTCAGCCCGGGGGTTCCGACAGACAATGCGTTTGTGAATGATCTCAGGGAGCGCAATATTCCGATTCTCGGAGAAATTGAGCTCGCCTACACATTTGAAAAGGGAGATGTGCTTGCGATTACGGGAACGAACGGAAAGACAACCACCACCACGCTTCTCGGCGAGATTATGAAGAATCATGTAAAAAAGGTGTTTGTGGTGGGAAACATCGGCAACCCGTACACGGATGAAGTGACAAAGTCCGATGAGAGTTCGGTGACGGTGGCTGAAATATCTTCTTTCCAGTTGGAAACGATCCATACCTTCTGCCCGAAGGTCAGTGCTGTTTTAAATATTACACCGGATCATCTGGACCGCCATCATACGATGGAAAACTACTGCAGGGCAAAAGAAGATATCGCCCGCAACCAGTCGAAGGAGCAGGTGTGTGTTCTGAACTATGAAGATACGTACACACGTGAATTTGCAGAGCGTTGCAAAGCGAGAACCGTGTTCTTTGCATCGGCGCATGAATTGCCAGATGGATTTTATTATAAAGACGAATATATTTACAAAGCAGAAAACTCTGCCACAGTCAGATTGATGAATATTCATGAAATGAATCTGCTCGGAATACATAATATAGAAAATGTAATGGCGGCAATCGCCATGGCGGATGCATACGGCGTTCCGATGGATACGATTCTTGATACCGTGCGTTCTTTTAAAGCGGTGGAGCATAGAATCGAGTATGTGGCGACCAAAAACGGAGTGGACTACTACAATGATTCCAAAGGAACCAATCCGGATGCGGCGATCAAAGGCATAAGAGCCATGGTAAAACCGACATATTTGATCGGCGGAGGATACGACAAACAGAGCGAGTACGACGAGTGGATTGAGAGCTTTGACGGAAAGGTTGTCGCGCTTGTTTTGATCGGGCAGACGAGAGAAAAGATTGCCGAATGCGCCAAAAAACATGGATTTACATCCTATGTTTTTGCACAGTCGTTGCAGGAAGCAGTGGATTATTGCAGCGGTCACGCAAAAGAAGGAGAGGCGGTTCTGCTTTCGCCGGCTTGCGCCAGCTGGGGGATGTTCCAAAACTATGAGGTGCGCGGAAATATGTTCAAAGACATGGTACATGCATTAAAATAAATTTAAATGAGGTGTTTTTTTGGGAAGAAAATCAAAAAAACGAGGAAAAAAAGAATTTTTCTATGATTATACACTGTTGCTGATCGTGTTCTTCTTGGTGGGATTCGGTCTGATTATGCTGTATTCCACAAGCTCCTATGAGGCGAATCTGGATTTCGGCGATCCGGCCTATTATTTGAAAAAACAGATTTTTGCCACGGTGATCGGCGTCGCTGTTATGATTGTCGCCAATCTGCTCGATTATCATATATGGGAAAAATTTGCCGGTGCAGCCTATGTGGTGTCGATTGTCATGATACTTTTGGTGTTGTCACCGATCGGTCGATCATTTAACGGTGCCAGAAGATGGATCTTCATCGGACCCATTTCTGTTCAGCCGGCAGAAATCGCCAAAATTGCGTTGATTCTTTTGGTTGCGGTATTGATCTGCAAAATGGGAAGAGGAATCCGTACATGGAAGGGGCTTGGTGTGATCATAGCAGTGGCAGCACTTCCGGCTGCGCTGATTTTATTTGTGACAAGTAATCTGAGTTCTGCAATCATTGTCATGGGTATTGCGGTATTGATGTGCTTTGTGGCAGACCCGACGTACAAAAAATATATTCTGGTAGCACTCGGTGTGATTGCATTTGCCATTATGGCTGTGGCACTGATTGTGTCGATTACGGAAGGGGCAGAAGGATCGGGCAACTACCGATTCGACCGTGTACTTGCCTGGCTTGATCCGGAAGCATTTTCGGACGACGAGGGATTTCAGACACTGCAGGCGCTGTATGCCATTGGATCCGGAGGAATCTGGGGAAAAGGGCTGGGACAGAGCATGCAGAAACTCGGATTTTTACCGGAAGCCCAAAATGACATGGTTTTTTCCATTATTTGTGAAGAGTTGGGATTGTTCGGTGCATTTTGCGTGATTCTTTTGTTTATCATGTTGATATGGAGATTTATGTTTATTGCAAACAATGCGCCGGATTTGTTCGGTGCTTTGCTCGTGGTCGGCGTGATGGCGCATTTTTCCATTCAGGTGGTTTTAAATATTGCCGTTGTGACCAATACAATCCCGAATACCGGTATTACACTTCCGTTCATTAGTTACGGAGGTACATCGATCCTGTTTTTGCTGGCAGAGATCGGAATTGTGCTCAATGTGGCAAGTCAAATTCAGATTCATGAATAAAGAGTCGTACAAGGTACCATGAAAGCATTGCCGGCATAGGATACTGTAAGCATGCAAATGGGATGGTGCCGGATGGAATACCTCCATGTAAGAGGCGGAAAACCGTTGATGGGCGAAGTCCGTATACAGGGATCCAAAAACGGGGCATTGCCTTTGATGACCGCTACGTTGCTGATACAGGGAAAAACGATATTACATAATTGCCCTGATATTACGGATATCAGAGCGATGGCAGATTTGTTGCAGACGATCGGTTGTGTGGTAAATTTTGACAGAAATACGATGACAATAGATGCAACGCACATTTGTGATACGCATTGCCCGCAAAAACAAGTGCAGGCGATGCGTTCTTCCATTATGCTGCTCGGACCGCTCCTTGGAAGATGCAAAAGTGTAAGGATGCACAAACCCGGAGGGTGCGTGATCGGTGAACGTCCGACCGATATCCATGAACAGGCGCTTGGACGGATGAACGTGCAGTTTGTCTCGGACAAAGATACGATTACAGCCCGGACGGAATGCTTGAAGGGAGCGGAAATCCAATTACCTTTTCCGAGTGTGGGAGCTACGGAAAATATAATGATGGCAGCGGTTACGGCGGATGGGATAACTAAGATATTAAATGCGGCCAAAGAGCCTGAAATATGCATGCTCAGCGATTTTTTGATGAAAGCGGGAGCAAAGATAAAAGGTGCGGGTACTTCGGTGATAGAAATAGTCGGAGTTTCCGATCTTCGTGAAGTGACCATGTCAGTTCCGCCGGATCGGATTGTGGCAGGGACTTATCTTATGGCGGCAGTGGCGACCGGAGGACAGATTCTTCTTCGCAATGCGCCTTCGGAACATATGAAAAAAACTATAGATATCCTTCGTCAGACGGGTGCAGGGATTTTTGCAGATCAGGATATGATATATATTGACGCAGAGGAGAAATGCAGGGCGCTGCCTTATGTCAAGACAGAAGTGTACCCCGGATTTCCTACGGATCTGCAGTCCATGCTTTTGGCGGCGCTGGCACTTTCGGAAGGCGAGAGCATGGTGGAGGAGTCGATATTTGAGGATAGATTCCGTATCGTGCCCGAGCTTTGTAAAATGGGAGCAGACATCAGGCAGGAACATAACAGGGTGCGGATCAGAGGTGTAAAAAAGCTTAGTGGAGATCGTCTTACAGCATGTGAACTCAGAGGCGGAGCCGCACTTGTGATCGCCGCATTGGCCGCACAAGGCGAGAGCCGTATTTGTGGCTGCGATTTTATAGAAAGAGGCTATGAAGATATTGTGAGAGACATACGAAAACTGGGCGGAGATATACGCAAAGTAACAGGTGAAAAAGATGTATCAATATGATGATTTTAACAGGAAAAAGTTTATATTGTGGACATTTCTGATTGTGGCTTTATTGCTGGTCGGAGCGTACTTTTTTGTGGTGACGCAGTTTTCCGTGACACAGGTAAAAGTGGAAGGAAATGAACACTATTCTGACGAGGAGATCAAGCAGATAATTCTTCCGGAGGGACTGTGGAACAATTCTCTTTATTTGGCCGTGAAATACCGCAATAAAGAAGTCAAAGACATTCCGTTTATCGAAATGATGGATGTGGAGATAGAATCCAACCATGCAATCAAGATTAATGTATATGAAAAGGCGTTGGCAGGTTGCGTGAATTATCTGGGAAATTACATGTATTTTGACCGTGACGGTATCATTGTGGAGTCTTCCGATCAATTGACGCAGGGAGTACCCCAGATAAAGGGACTTACGTTTGAACATGTGGTGATGCATGAAAAGCTTCCGGTAGAGGATTCTTCCGTGTTTGCAAAAATACTGAATGTGACACAGCTTCTCGGAAAATACGGATTGGAGGCGGATAAGATCCACTTTGGAAGTGATATGGATATTACGCTTTATTTCGGGCAGGCGAGGGTTTATTTCGGAAGTGATGACAAAATGGAAGAAAAAATGATGCAGCTGGTACCGATTCTTCCGCATCTTTCCGGCAAGTCCGGAATTCTGAATATGGAGAATTTTGATGAAAATACTGAAAATATTCCGTTTAATATGGATTGAATTCAGAAAATATGGCTGGAATTACCAAGGCACAAATGAAAAATAATTAAAAAACGGGTTGATAAATTCAATAAAAAATTATATGATAGACTATATGGAATTTAAAGGGAATGTGAAGGAGGAACCGTTTTGCTGGAGATTAAGTCAAATGATGCAGATATTACCGCACGTATCGTTGTCGTAGGTGTCGGTGGCGCAGGTAATAATGCTGTTAATAGAATGATAGATGAACAGATTCAGGGAGTAGAGTTTGTAGGAGTCAATACAGACAAGCAGGCTCTTCAGCTTTGCAAAGCACCGAAACAGTTACAGATCGGTGAGAAGCTTACCAAGGGACTCGGCGCAGGTGCTAAGCCTGAGGTAGGAGAGAAGGCAGCTGAGGAGAGCATTGAAGATATCACGAGCACACTGAAAGGTGCGGATATGGTATTTGTTACCTGCGGTATGGGAGGCGGAACCGGTACAGGTGCAGCACCTGTTGTAGCGAAGGTTTCCAAGGATATGGGTATCCTTACCGTCGGTGTAGTGACCAAACCTTTCCGTTTTGAAGCAAAGACACGTATGAACAATGCGATGGTCGGTTTGGACAAGCTCAAAGATTTTGTGGATACACTGATTGTGATTCCGAATGATAAGTTATTAGAGATCGTGGACAGAAGAACGACACTTCCGGACGCACTCAAAAAGGCAGATGAAGTTCTGCAGCAGTCCGTACAGGGTGTGACTGACCTGATCAATACACCGGCAGACATCAATCTTGACTTTGCCGATGTACAGACAGTTATGAGAGATAAAGGTATCGCCCATGTAGGTATCGGTACAGGTACAGGGGATGACAAAGCAATGGAAGCTGTCAAAGCAGCAGTTTCATCTCCGCTTCTTGAGACTACGATTTCAGGGGCAACGGATATCATTCTTAATATTACAGGAGACATTTCTCTTATTGAAGCGCAGGAAGCAGCGGATTATGTACAGGATCTCGTCGGCGAAGAAGTTAATATTATCTTCGGTGCCAAATATGATGAGAACTTAAATGATCTTTGTATGATTACTGTTATTGCAACAGGTATTGATGCCAAGAATCCTGCTTTGGGACGCGCCAGCGTTCAGAAGTTACATAGCAAACCGGTGACACCGATGACAGTACAGAAGCCGCTGAAGGATACCGCACAGATTCTCGGTGCCAACAGCGCTATGGTCGGCACAGGAGCCATTCCTCCGACAGCAGTGAAGCCTGCACTTGCAGGAATCCAGAGACCGGAACCGGTAAAGAGCCATGTAGAAGCTACTTCTCTTAAGATTCCGGATTTCTTACAGAGAAACAAATAGACTATCTTGTCGATGAATTTAAGCATTCAGCGTCGTGATTTTGACAAAAAAATCACGGCGCTTTTTTTATACTGTTTTTCAGGAGGTGGTTATCCTGGAAATATATCCTGACGTGATTTTTCTTGAAAATTTTCTGATGGATTACATATTTCTTCTGTTGACAGGAAGAATTCTGAAAAAAAGAAAAAACGCCCTTGGAATTTTCGCAGCGGCTTGTTTGGGAGCAGCATATACAGTGGTATATTATCTGGTTCCGGGCTTCGCAGACGGAAAAATGCGCCAATATCTGTACATGGGATTGTCACTGATAATTTTTCCGTTGGTTGCACTGATGGTAAAAATTGCTTTTGCGGACCATACAAAAAAGGATATCGGTGTCATGAGCATGACCTGTCTGGGGCTTGCACTTATCACCGGCGGGATTCTGGAGTGGCTTTGTAGCATCAGTCCGGGAGTGAAGACATGTCGGAGATATGTTTTTATGCTCGCAGGAAGCTGTTTGTTCGGTTTTTTGTTTCTGCAACGATTTGCAGAAGAAATACGTAACAAGGTGTTTCGGAGAAAATACAACCTTCCGGTAGAGATAAAAATATGCGGGAAAAAGATTACATGCAGAGGGCTTATGGACAGCGGAAATTCTTTGTATGATCCGATCACGAAAAAACCTGTGGTGATCGTGGAAAGACAGTTGCTGCTTGCTCATAATGTACAACCGGAGCAAAATGGATTTTTTTGGATTCCGTACCATGCCATAGGAACGGATAACGGCTTTTTGAAAGGAGTGCTTGCGGATGAATTGGAAATACCGGGAGGGCAGGATGAGAGAAAGCGGAAGAAGGTTATGCTCGGAATTTATGAGGGAAAGCTCAGTCAATCGGAAGAATATCAGGTTATTTTACATCCGAAATTATAAAAGAAACGAGGAGGAAGAAATGGTTTTAAAAGTGATGATGCCGGGAAAGGCACAGTTTCGTCTGCTGCATCGGGAGGGCGGACTGCTGTTTTCAAGACAGGGAGACATTCATTATATCGGTGGGACGGATGTTTTGCCGCCACCGCTTCCGGCGGAGAGAGAGCAGCAGTGTATCATGGCGCTTGGAGGGGATGAGCAGCAGGAGGCAAAAAGAGAACTGATTGAACACAATTTAAGATTGGTGGTATATATTGCAAAAAAATTTGATAACACGGGGATCGGGGTGGAAGATCTGATTTCCATCGGAACCATCGGTCTGATCAAAGCAATTAACACATATAACCCGGAGAAAAATATAAAGCTTGCAACATATGCATCCAGGTGTATAGAAAATGAAATACTGATGTACCTGCGTAGAAACAGCAAGCTTCGTATGGAGGTTTCCATCGATGAGCCTCTCAATGTGGACTGGGACGGAAATGAACTGCTTTTGTCCGATATTCTCGGTACGGAGGAGGATATCATATATAGGGATATGGAAAATGAAGCCGAACAAAAAATGCTTCGAAAAGCGATCGGGAAACTGTCGGAAAGAGAAAGACTGATTATCAATTTGCGCTTTGGTCTGGGCAATCGGGAGGAGGAAGCAATGACGCAGAAGGAAGTTGCCGACCTACTCGGAATTTCCCAATCCTACATTTCCAGACTTGAGAAAAAGATTATGAAGAGGCTGAAGCGGGAAATGGTATAATTGCATGTTTTGTGTTACACTACTATGGAAAGGTGTGACAGCAATGGACATGAACAGGGTATATCAAACATTAGAACAATATTTTGACAAAGGCGACCTCGCCGGTGCGGAGGATTTTCTGATTGAAATGTTGAAGGAAGCGCAGGCGGCCGGAGATTATCAGAGCCTGATTATGCTTCTCAACGAAATGATGGGATTTTGCCGGGAAACCGGACAGAAGGAAAAATCCCTCGGTTACGGCGGACAGGTGCTTACGCTCATGGAGCAGCTTGGTATGAAAGACAGCGAAGCATACGGAACCACACTTCTCAATGTGGCGACCGCATGCAGAGCAGCAGGCAAATATACAGAGTCTTATCAGTTTTATATGGAAGTGTTTCCGCTCTATGAAAAATGGCTTCCGGCGGGAGATTATCGCTTTGCAAGCCTTTACAACAATATGAGTTTGTTGTTTCAGGAGACAGAGGAATACGACCGTAGCGCAGAATATCTGGGGAAGGCACTTTCCATATTGACTGCATTGCCGGGAAGAGAGTATGAAATTGCGGTGACTCATGCCAATATGGCGTCAACTCTCTGTAAAATTGCAGAGACCACGCAGGCGGAGGATATTGCAGCAGAAGCCCTTGCGGAAGCGGAGCAGGCCATCGGAACATTTGAAAAATTGGGTGTTTGCGACGTTCATGCGGCTGCAGCTTTATCTGCGCAGGGGGATGCGTTTGTGTTGCTGGAGCAGTATGAAAAAGCACTGCCTGTTTATGAATCGGCTCTCGATATGATTTCATCCTCGGTTGGAAATACCCAGGGATATGCGCGGGTGGAAGAAAAGCTGCAATATGCCCGTATGCAAAGTGAACAGATGCAGCGGGAAGCCCAAAGCGTGAAAACCCGGAAAGAAGAATATATTTCAGGACTCGCATTGGCGCGGAGCTACTTTGAGGAATACGGAAAACCGATGCTTGAGGAACAGTTTCCGGAATATATGGACCGGATAGCGGTGGGACTTTGCGGCGAAGGGTCGGATTGTCTGGGCTATGATGATCCGATCAGCCGGGACCACGATTTCGGTCCGAGATTTTCTATCTGGGTTTCAGAGGATGTATATGAGCAGATCGGTGACCGTCTGCAGATGGCCTACGAGTCGCTTCCGAAATCATTTAGGGGCTATGAGCGGACGCTGACAGAATTCGGACAGGAGCGGACCGGTGTGTGCACCTATGAGCAATATTTTCAGCGGATACTCGGAATTTCCGGACCGCCGGAGACGGAGGCAGAATGGCTGTATGTGGAGGAAAGTGCTCTGCGTGCTGCGGTAAGCGGACAAATCTTTTGGGACGGTGATGGCCGATTTACAGAATTGCTTGAGAGGATAAAAGTCTACTATAATGGCAGTGTTTATCAAAGAAAGCTGATGCAGGAACTGACACTGCTTGGGCAGAATGGTTCCTACAATTATAAAAGAATGCTGGAGAGAGACGATGCGGCGGCATCAAATCTTATGCTTGTGAAAGCGGCAGAAAATGCGGCGCATCTTGTCTATCTTTTCAGCAAAGTGTATTGTCCGCATCCGAAATGGCTGATGCGCGGACTTGCAGATTGCCCGGGCCGGGAGGAGATGAAGGAGCTGATCCGGAAGCTTCTCACCAATCTTCACAGTGATGCTTCCCTGCGTGAAGAAAAGGAGCAGGAGAAGGCGTCTCAAAATGTGAAGACACTGCTTCGATTGGAACAGCTTGCGGAGGAAGAGTGGAAGGCATATAAGGACACACAACAGAGAAAGGATGCAGATATGGGCAAAGAACAGTTGGTGGATGAAATTGTACAGATGGAGTGGAAGGCTTTCGATCAGGTGAAAAACGAAGGCGGAAGAGCCGGATGTCAGGATGACTTCACAACCTTTGAAATCATGCGGAAAAGTCAGTATATGACATGGAATACGGATATGCTCACCTGCTATAAAGCAGATTTTGCTGCGCAGATGGAAAAAGGCTGGAACATGATCACCGAAAAATATGCGCGCATGATGGAGAGCACCACGCCGGAAAAATATGCGCAGCTTGCGGATTCCCTTCCGGAAATTTCGGAGGAAAAGAAGGCAATCGTAGAAGGAATCGTTTCTATTCAGGTGGCTTGGATGGAAGCTTTTGCGGCGCAGTATCCGAAGGTGGCGGGAAATGCCAGAAGCATTCATACCTATGAAGATACTGCTTACAATACGTCCTATGAGACATACCTGCGGGGAGAACTGCTGACCTACTCCGATCCAATGCTTTTGTTATATGGAACATTTATTGCAGAGCTGGCCAGAGCCGGACAAAATCTCGCGGAGCAGATTATGACACAGACCGTGCATATGTATGGTTATCCGGATTTGAAGACCGCGGAAGAGAAGATGTGGTAGGAAGGTGTAGTCAGTTGAAGGTGTAGTTATTGTGATTGGCAGATTTGTCGATTTTTGGAGTTAGATTATGATGGCGGGGCACAGGGCAGAGTTTGTATGGTTCTGTGCCCCGTTTTTTGCGATGGAATCGGAGTTATGTAAACCGATTGGGTATATGTAAAAAAAGATTTCTCTGGTGCCCCGTTTTTCGGAAAAAATCGGGGCACGGGAGACAACAAATTTTCTATATGCCCTTTTGGTTTACATAAAACAAGAGCGACAACCAAAAGCGGGGCACCACAAGCCAAAAAAATGCTGTGGTGCCCCGCCTAGGAAATTCAATTTCATCACTACAAATAATTCTTTAACACATCCACCCAGATGGCATAGCCTTCTCCGGTCGGGTGAACACCGTCCGTCGTGTAGGTGAAGTTGTTGTCTTCGTCCACCACTTCGGAATAGATATCAATATAAGTAAGGCCTTTTTTGTCAGCCAGTGCCTTAATCTGTTCATTTAGCGCCTGAACGGAGGAGTTGTCGATTCCCGTAGAAGTATGCACGGGAAGAACGCTCTGCACATAGATTTCGCAATCCGGAAGGGCGATTTGCAGTGCATCCAGAATCTGCTCATAGTAGGAAATCGTGGTCTGCGCAGGAATGTCCTGGCGGATGTCGTTGATACCGATCATAAGAAAAATCTTTTCCGGTGTCTGTGAGGTGATCGTGTCCAGCCTGTGATAGAGCCCCTCGGTCACGTCGGAGTCGATCCCTCGGTTGGCAACTACATAATCGGTGAAATACTCATCCCATTCGAAACGAGCGGTGATGGAGTCTCCCGCAAAGACGATGTCCGTGTCACGCACCGGAAGCATTTTAAATTGTGTGGCTCTCTGCGTGTAGGAAGCATTGTTTTCGTAGTTATAGCTGCCATTGCCGGGTGCCATGGTCTGGCGTATCATATCAAAATAATTACCGCGGATCAGCAAAATAAATGTCATACATCCTAGCAGAAGACAACCTGCCAGGAGCACGAAGAAGCCGATGCGGTAAAATCGGTCTGATTTTTTTTTCATTGTTTCAATCCCTTTTTATGTATTTTATGAATCCATCTTGATTCCGTTGATGTCGATGTCGTCGCCGTCCTCCACCGGGATGACGAGGCATTTCTGGCCGTCAATCATCTGGGATTTGATGAGGGAGGCGCGCTCCGGTTTTACGCGCAGGAACACGTCACACAGCTTCGGCGCTTCATCCTCAGAGGAGATGATCTCCCCGGTGTCAGGATCGACATAGTTGACTTTGCCTTCGCTGTCCTGAACCTTGGCAAGAGATTCTTTCAGTGTGGTCACCTCACTGATCAGTTCTTTTTCGCGTCTCTTTTGTTCGTTTTTGGCAAGAGCCTTCGCATCCAGCACCGCATCCGCAGTCGGGAGCTCTTCGCAGAATTCTTCGGCGAACGCTTTTTCCAGCTTTGGTGAAAGCTGCTCGGAAATTTCGCAGTCTTCCAAAATGGTTTTAAATGTGTCAGCGGTGAGCGTGATCGGCTCCGCATCCATCGGATTTTCAAGCTCGGCCTGCTCCAACATATCGCTGATGGATTCCTGCAGTGTCAGAAATACATCATCTGCAATAATTTCTTCATCCGGAACCTCGGATACGGCTTTTTTTACAATATCCTGGAAGGACTTTTTCTGCTGCATGGCAGTGCGCTTGGCGCCGCAGCCAAGACCGTCTTCCATGAAGGATTTGTGCGGATCCTTTGCATTCTTTGTATAGTAGAGAAGGGCGTGGATATCGCTGCTTCTCTGGGTGAAAGCAGGGAAGAGGAATCCGTTCTCCGGTGGGGATACAATCCAGTCGCGAAGCCGGACGCCGATTTTGTTTTCTTCTTCCAAATAGCCGAGCCCCGGTTTGGATAAGGTTACCGGACAGATGGCGCAGATCATATATTCATACACTTCTTCCGACTCGTCGAGCTTGCGGTTGTCCTCCGTCTTCACCATAACATCATAGGCATCGTGGAAGAGAAGAATCAGATAATTGCCTACATAATCGTAGGTGTCGATAATCAGGTCATAGAAGCGGTCCAGCAGACTTTCTTCCTTGAGACCGCTTGTCTTAAGGCCCATGAAAAACTGCTGTTTGCCGCCGGCGCTTTCTTCCTCCATAGGAAATTCCAGTTCGAGCAGGTTGTTTCCGAGTGTTCCGGAAAGCGTCTTTTTCGCAATTTCAAGATATTTATAATATTCTTCATCCGGAAGATTTAAGAACACCTCGTTTAATGTCACGACCTTCTCTTTCTGCGAATTCACATAGCATCCTGTCATGCGGGTGAAGGTGCATTCTTCCTTTTTGAATCTCTTTTTAATTTCCAATAAATCTTTGCGCTGCATGTTGTCACTCCGTTTCTTTTTTCTATTTAACAGTATAAAATTTGGGGCAGGAGATTGCAAGGAAAAAAGTGTCAAAATGCTTGTGAATGGATGGCAGATAAGATAAAATGGAAAAGACATGAAAACAAAGGAGGCACAAATATATGATGGCAGAGAGCAGGATGGATGATTTTATCAAGGTACTTTCGTCGGCAGAGCCGGTACCGGGCGGCGGCGGAGCCAGCGGATATGCGGCGGCGATCGGTATGGCGCTCGGAAGCATGGTGGCAAATCTCACCACAGGCAAAAAGAAATACGCCGAGTACCAGGAAGAAATTGATGCGATTCTTGTTAAGGCAGATAGAATCAGCTTTGAACTGATGGAGTTTATGGATAAGGATGCGGAGGCGTTTGAACCGTTGTCCAAGGCTTACGGTCTTCCGAAAAATACGGAGGAAGAGATCGCGGCCAGAGAGCAGATTATGGCAAAAGCACTGAAGGAAGCCAGCGAAGCTCCGCTTGCATTGATGGAAAAGATTATGGAAGCTCTGGAACTGATTTTGCGTCTTTCCGAAATCGGAAGCAGAATTGCCATCAGCGATGCGGGTGTCGGTGCGCAGATGTGCAAGGCAGCGCTGAATGGTGCATCATTAAATGTGTTTATCAATACAAAGCTGATGAAGGACCGCAGTCTTGCGGAAGAGATGAATGCGCGGGCAGATGAAATGTTAGCCAAGGGTAACTCTATGGCGGATGAAGCCTATGAAAAGGTAGTGAAAGCAATCCGGGGATAATCGCTGACAAGGATTGCGACAGAGTATATATGACGGAGGAAAAAGTATGGAATGTTTAAAAGGACTTCCTGTTGCAAAGGCTGTCAACGAGCAGATTGCGGAGGAGATGAAAGAGTTTAAAGGCAGTTTGCCGCATCTTGCCATCGTGCGTGTCGGTGAGAAACCGGACGATATTTCCTATGAGCGCGGTGCAGTCAAAAAGATGGAAAAGGTAGGATTTGCTTACACACAGTTTACCTATCCGGAAGACATTAGTAACGATGAATTTCAGAAAGAATTCGACAAGATCAATGAGAGCGATGAAATCGACGGAATTCTTCTTTTAAGACCGCTTCCGAAACATATCGATGAAAAGGCGATTGAGGAACGCATCGATCCGGCCAAAGACCTGGACGGTATTTCGCCGAAAAATCTGGCGAAGGTTTATGCGGGAGATGCCAGCGGTTTTGCACCTTGTACGGCTGAGGCTGTCATCGAGATGCTGGATTTTGCAGGGATTGACATTACCGGAAAACGAGTGGCGGTAGTGGGTAGAAGTCTTGTCATCGGCAAACCGGTGACCATGCTTCTTATGAAACGCAATGCGACGGTGACCGTGTGTCATACCAGAACGGTGGATATGCCTTCGGTATGTAAAAATGCAGAGATTATCGTGGCGGCAGCCGGCGTGGCGAAGATGCTTACGGCGGATTATGTGGGAAAAGATGCGATTGTGATTGATGTCGGCATCAATGTGGATGAAGAAGGCAATCTTTGCGGTGATGTGGACTACGATGCACTGGAAGGCATCGCAAGTATGGCAACGCCGGTACCGGGCGGCGTTGGTTCCGTGACCACCTCGGTTTTGGCAAAGCATCTGCTCAGAGCAGCGAAGAGCCGGAGATAAGGAGCATGACAGGAGTTAGAAATGTCAAAGAATTATAAGCTTACGATAATGTATGACGGTGGCAGATATTCCGGCTGGGAACATAAGGCGGGACGTGACACGATCCAAGGACGCCTTGCGCAGGTACTTTGCAAGATGACCGGCGATGATGTCACCGTAATCGGAGCCGGAAGAACAGATGCGGGAGTGCATGCCAGGGCAATGGTTGCCAATGTGCAGCTGGATGTCTTGATGAGTGCGGAAGAGATCAAAGAGTATATCAACCGATATTTACCTGAGGACATCGCTGTCTGTGAGGTAAAGGAAGCATCGGATCGGTTTCATGCCAGATACCATGCATCCGGTAAAACATATGAGTATACAATCTGGGACGGCTCCACGAAGCCGGTGTTCGGACGTAAATATATGTGGATGATAGAGGAAACACTGGATGTTTCTGTCATGCAAAAAGCGGCGGAAGAACTGATAGGAACCCATGATTTTTGTGGTTTTTGTAAAAATCCGCAAAAGAAAAAAACGACGGTTCGCACCATCGACAGAATAGAAATAAAAAGAGACAAAGACTGTGTGAAAATAGGAGTGCACGGAGACGGTTTTTTACATCATATGGTGCGTATCATTGCGGGCACCCTGGTGGAAATCGGACAGGGGCGTATGGAGCCTGCGCAGGTCAAACAGATTCTTGATACGGGAGACAGAAGTCTGGCAGGACCGACCGCTCCGGCGCAGGGACTTTGCCTGATGAAAATTGACTATCAGTGATTGAGAAGATAAAACGAAAAACGATGCGCAGCCGGATTTATCCGGCCAGATAGCTGCGCATCGTTTTTAATGCATTTTTTTCGAGACGCGATACCTGAGCCTGCGAAATGCCGATGATGTCGGCCACTTCTATCTGGGTTTTTCCTTCAAAAAAACGAAGAGATATAATTTCGTGTTCCCGCATATTTAACTTTTTCATTGCTTCGGATAAAGAGAGAGACTCAATCCAGTTCTCCTCTTTATTTTTTTTGTCACTGATCTGGTCCATGACATAGAGTGTGTCGCCGCCCTCCGTGTAGATAGGCTCATAGAGACTCATCGGATTTTGCATGGCGTCCAGCGCGTAGACAATATCCTCTTTTGCGATACCGATTTCGCAGGCAAGTTCTTCTATGGTAGGATCTTTCTGGTTTTTTCGGGTCATTTGTTCGCGGGCGCAGATTGCTTTGTAAGCAATGTCTTTGAGGGAGCGGGAAACCCGGATGGCGCTGTTGTCCCGCAGATAGCGGCGGATCTCGCCGATGATCATGGGAACGGCGTAGGTGGAAAATTTAACGCCGAGACTGCAGTCAAAATTGTCAATGGCTTTGATCAGTCCGATGCACCCGATCTGAAAAAGGTCATCTACGTTTTCGGCAGTACCGGAAAATCGGCGGATTACACTTAGGACAAGTCGCAGATTTCCTTCAATGTACTGGAGTCTTGCGTTCTCGTCTCCGGATTTGATTTTCTCAAAAAGCTCCTGTTGCCTGGAGGATTCCAGCAAAGGTAGCCTTGATGTGTTTACTCCGCATATTTCAACTTTTCCCTGTGCCATAAAAAGGATCCTCCTTGACATTTTTTCTAACAAAAGAATGTGCAGAACGAAACTTTTTTATGCATGCAAATGTGTGAAAAAAGAAATGGCGTATCAAGGGAATAAATGCTATAATAAATCAAGCGACTGGTTTTATCACGGATTATACTACAGTTGGGAGCAATGATTATGAAAAAGAAAAGCCGAAAGAATTTTATATTAAAGATATCCATGGCGGTTTTTGCTGCGGTGCTCATGTGCGTGCTGTTACCTGTGCAGACGCAGGCGGCCGTGAAGCTCAATAAGACCCAAAAGACGATGGTTATAGGTACGACATACCAATTAAAGATAAAGGGGACCTCCCGTACACCGAAGTGGAGCAGTGGAAATACAAGTGTCGCATCGGTGTCAAAGAGCGGTCTGGTAACTGCAAAAAAGACAGGAACCGCTACGATTACGGCCAAGATAGGATCTAAAAAGTATAAGTGCAAAATTACGGTCAAAACACAGCAGGATGTGTATCGCACCAAATTGATCAACATGCTCAATAAGGAGCGCAGAAAATACGGATATGCATCTTTTGACAAGAATTCGCTGCTGCATCAGGCTGCGCAGAAGAGGGCGAAAGAGCTTTCTGACAGATTTTCACATACACGTCCAAACGGATATAAATGGACTTCCGCCATCAGTATGAAATATGACTTTAAGCGTGCGGCAGAGAATATCGCCCGCGATTTTGCAACACCGCAACAGGTGACGGATGCATGGATGGATAAGGCATCGACCAAGGCCAAGATCATCAGCAAAAATTACAATGAAATAGGAGTGGGTGTCTATCTTGCTCCGGACGGTTATTTGTACTGGTGTGCAATCTTTGCAAAAGAAAAATAAAATATAGATCAGAGAATAAGGAAAGTCGACGGAAGATAACTTCTGTCGACTTTTTGTTTTGGTGTTTGTGAATCAGCTTCGGCTGATCTTGTAATCGCGGTCAAGAACGACCGTATGACATAAACGGATATCGCGGCTGGAGCTTCCGATCAGGATATCGTAGCTTCCTTCGGGAGCGATATAACAGTGTTCTTCTTCGTTGTAATAACAGAAGGCTTCCGGTGTGAGGGAAAAGAGGAAGGTCGCATCCTCTTTGCCGGCAATGAGTTTTTTGTCAAAGGCTCGAAGTTCCTTGGCCGGTCGCTTTCGGCCGTCTGCAAGCGTTGTGTTTTTCGGTGCAACATACAACTGAACACTTTCTTTGGCGTCGATGCCTGACGTGTTCTTTACTTTGCAGCTGACTTCGTAGAACGGAACAAGCTGACCGCGCGGAATGATTTCCTGACAGGAAACATCCATGTCTGCGGTTACGTCACATACTTCCGGACTGTGATATTCGAACTGTGCATAGGACAGGCCATGTCCGAAGGCAAATTCCGGTTCGATGCCCATGGAGTCCAAATGCCGGTAACCGACGAAGACATCTTCTTTATATTCTACGGTGTTTCCGCCCGGAAACGCAGCGATGCTGTGCGCGCCGCAGTCGGATAGATGTTTTGGGAAAGAAGTCGGCAGTTTTCCTGAAGGAGACACTTCTCCAAACAAAGTGCGGGCAAGAGCGAGACCGCCCTCCATTCCGTTGTAGTAGGAGAAGACAATCGTGTCCGCCTTATCTTTCCATGCATGCATGGAAACAGGAGAACCACCGATCAGTGTGACGATCATATCAGGACGTACTTTGAGAAGTTCACCAATAATCCGGTCCTGATTATACGGAAGATGATAATCTCTGCGATCCTGATCTTCCACATCAAAGTCGTGATTGAGACCTCCGATATAAATGACAGCATCTGCGTCTTTGCAGGCTTCTTTTGCCCGTTCCAAATACATTCGGTTCAGGTCTTCTATATGTTCTTTGGCATATTTGCGCTTTTGGCGAGGCAGATACGGGTTAAGGGTTTCGTCTGTCGGCAGATTGCAGAGCACGTTTTGTACATTTTCTTTTCCCCAGGCATTGCCGACTACATAACTGTAATATCCCGGTTCATATGAGACTTCGCAGTTCCCGCCCAGATACATTTTCAGACCGAGAAGCGGCGTAATCTCGTACAAGGCTTTAATCTCTGCCGATCCGCCACCGTGAGCGTGGATGCGGTCTGCGTTGTCTCCGATAACAAGCAGCTTTTTGATTTTGTCCGGGTGGAGCGGAAGAATTTTCTTGTCATTTTTTAGCAGGATGATCGATTCCTCTGCCACATGCAGCAGACTTTCGCGGGAGGAGGCCATGTTGAAACCGCCGCGTTTTCTCTGCCCGTCAAGCATATGGAGTCTGTTCATGGTATAGAGGATATGCATGATTTTTTTGTCAATTTCTGCCTCACTGACGCGTCCGTCTTCAATGGCTTTTTTCAGAGGAGAAGCGAGGTAATAATTATCAAAATCATCGGTACAGCCCATCTCTACATCCAACTGGCAGTTTGCGGCTTTTTCCGTATCGTGTACACCGCCCCAGTCAGAGACAGTAAGCCCCTTAAATCCCCATTCTTCCCGCAGGATTTCATCGAGAAGCTCTTTGCTGTGACATGCATATTCGCCGTGAAAACGATTGTAGGAAGCCATCATACCGAGCGTGTCCGCCTCCTCAACCGCAGCGCGGAAGGCCGGAAAATAAATTTCCCACAAAGCACGCTCGCTGACTGCGGAATCGCTGCCGTGACGCAGAGTTTCCTGGTTGTTGACCGCAAAGTGTTTCACGCAGGCGGAGACATCGGATTCCTGTACACCCTTGATGAACGGAACTGCCATGGAAGCAGTCAGATAAGGATCTTCGCTCATATATTCAAAATTTCGTCCGCACAGAGGGGAACGATGGATATTAATGCCCGGGGCAAGAATCATATCTTTTTTATGACCTCTTGCTTCCAGACCGAGCACCTGTCCGGACTGGTAGGCGCATATGCGGTTGAAGGTGGAAGCCAGAGCACTGTTGCAGGGAAGATAAGAGGAGTAGTCATCGTTTCCACCGATGAGAAACCACTTATCCTGTTCAAATTCCGGTCTTGTACCCATCGGACCGTCGGAAAATGTGAAGGCGGGAATGCCTTTCTTTGGAACGGCTCCTGTCTGAAACAGTGCGGCGCCGTGAATCATTTTGATTTTGTCGTCTAAGCTCAGATTTTCAGCCAGTCTTTGCAATTCTTTTTCCGTCATTCTATTTCCTCCCTATAGTTACAGATTAGGTTATTGTAAGTGTTATACCATATAAAATAGCAGAAATGATAAAAAACTATATCAAATTATTGACATTTGTATTATAATTTTGATAATAGATGAGGTGCAGTATGAGCGAGGTTAAACAACAGGATATCAGCCTCTTTTTACAGAGGGAGGAGAATATCATTCATTCACCCTACGAAAAAGAGCTGAGATTTTATGAAAAAGTGAAAAAAGGACAGGTGGAAGAAGTCGATGCCTGGATGAAAGAACATCCTATCGGTTCGGATGCGGGCTTCGGTTCTCTTTCCGAAAATCCGCTGAACAATCTGCGGTATCACATTATTGTTTCCATTGCGATGATTACCAGATTTTGCATGGAAGGCGGGATGGATCCGGAGACGGCTTACGGATTGTCGGATACTTATATCCGCAAGATCGATGTGATCAGAGATGAGGCGGAGATGATCCGTATTCACCGAAAAATGTGTGTGGACTATGCACAGCGTATGCAGCGTCTGCGCAAGGAATCTATTTATTCCAAGCACATTGTACAGTGTGTGGATTACATTCATGCACATATCAATGAGCGCATTACAACGGAGATGCTTGCTGAGCATTGCGGGCTTCACTCAAGTTATCTGTCCCGGCTTTTCAAAAAGGAGACGGGAGTCGGGGTGGGAAATTATATCCGTTCCCTGAAGGTGGAGACGGCGCAAAATCTCCTGAAATATTCAGAGTATTCTTTTTTGGAGATTGCCAATTATCTTGCGTTCTCCTCGCAGAGCCACTTTGTCAAAGTATTTCGTGAGGCGACGGGAAGTACGCCGAGAGAATATCGGAATCAATATTACAGAATAAGTTGGGGTGAAAAATATGTCTGATTATATTACAACATTCAGTAAGGTGCACTTTACACCGTTAAAACCGAAAAAGGAGCAGATTCGGATTGAGGATATCGCCCACTCGTTATCATTAATGACAAGAGCAAACGGGCATTTTCCGGAATTTTATTCCGTTGGACAGCATTGTATCCATTGTTATGAGGAAGCCAGGGCTCGCGGATTTTCCGACCGGCTTTCACTGGCCTGTCTTCTTCATGATGCAAGCGAAGCGTATCTGGCAGATATTACGCGTCCGGTCAAAAAGAATCTTCCGAAATATCTGGTGATCGAAAAGATATTGCAGGATGCGATTTATGAGCGTTTTCTCGGAAGCCGTCTGACAGAGGAGGAAAAGGCGATGGTATCCGATGTGGACGACACTTTGCTTTATTATGAATTCTATCATTATATGGGAGAAAAGCTGCAGGATGTCGAGCCGCAGATCAAAAGTAATCCGGTATTTGCTTTTGAGCCGTTTCATGAAGTGGAGCGAAAATACATAGAATTTTCACAAATTAAACAAAATTCCATAACAAATTAAGGATATGCTCATTTTATGAAAACGACACAGAAGAAAGGGAAGATATTATGTTGGAAAATGAAAATTTATATGAAAACAGTATTCCGCAGCCGGAGGAGATAGCGGCGGAAGAAATCCGGACGGAAGAGATCCGGGCGGAAGAGATTCCGTCGGAAGATGCCCCGGTGCCTGTAATTGAAAATAAAAAGAAAGAGAAAAAAGAGCGCAAATGGCTGAAAATGGCAGGATTTGGCGCAGTGTTCGGACTCTGTGCGGGAATCGTTTTCCTTGCGATTGCTTTTATCGGGCAGAAGACCCTTTTAAAAGATAACGGAAAAAGAGATGTCGTGGTTGAGACTACAGCTACTGTGGAGGGACAAAATACTAATGTTGCGGATGAGACAGAAGCAGCGGGCGGCAACACAATCGCTCAGATTGCACAAAACTGTATGCCTTCCATCGTTTCCATCACAACAAAAAATGTGGATGAAATCAGAAGTTTCTGGGGAACGCAGCAGTATGAGAGCGAAGGCGCAGGATCCGGTATTATTGTAGGAAAGAATGATACAGAGCTTCTCGTAGCCACCAACAATCATGTGGTGAGCGGAGCAACGGAAGTTTCCGTTTGCTTTAATGACAGCGAGGATGCGGTTGTGACAGCAAAGGTAAAAGGCAGCGATGCGGCCAATGATCTTGCGGTAGTTGCGATTGCGCTGGACGATATCAGTGATGAAATTTTGAAATCGATTAAGGTTGCGACCATCGGTGATTCTTCTTCTGTCAAGGTAGGAGATCAGGTAGTTGCCATTGGTAATGCACTCGGTTTCGGACAGAGTGTGACAACCGGAATTGTATCTGCACTGGAAAGAGAAGTGGAGATGGATAATTATGACGCAAAATTGATACAGACGGATGCAGCCATCAATCCGGGAAACAGCGGCGGTGCACTTCTCAATATGAAAGGAGAATTGATTGGTATCAATTCTGTAAAGTTTGCATCAGAACTTGTAGAAGGAATCGGATATGCAATTCCGATTGCTACAGCGCAGCCGATTCTTGATAATCTGATGAACCGCGAGACAAGAGAGCTTGCCGGAGACAAGGCCGGTTATCTCGGCGTGAGTGTGCAGGATGTTTCGGAGGAAGCTTCCGAGAATTACGGAATTCCGAAAGGAGCTTATATCGCATCCACGGAGGAAGGCGCAGCTGCGGCCAATGCAGGTCTGAAGGAAGGCGATATCATCACCAAATTTGACGGTATTACGATTTCTTCAGCTGCGGATCTGAGTGGTATGATTGCATATTATGAAAAGGGAGAAGAAATAGAAGTCACCTATATGCGTTCCGATAACGGTGTATATGTGGAAGCGACGGTGACGGTGACGCTGACGGAGAGCGAGCAGATCAAGGAACAGAAGAAGCAGCAGAAAACGGAAAATGAAGATCAGGAAGAAGAACAGGAAGAGGCACAGGAAATGCCATATGAAGAATATGATCCGGACGGGGAATATTCTATGCCGGATCCGGGGCAGATGGAAGAATTCTTCCGTTATTTCTTCGGTAATTAATCAAAAATTAAGAAAAGCACAAGTTACTTAGTGCTTTTCTTTTTTTGTCGGATGGAATATAATAAAAAGATGTGTGAAGAAATCAGAAGAAATCCAGGAGGGAACAAATGAAAAACCTGTTCCGAGTACGTAAAGATGTTGTAAAAATATATATGGAAAAGATTGCACAGTACTATTTGTTTTCTGTAGTGCTTATTCTGCTTACGGAAATGCTGGCAAGACATTCTCTGATCAAGGGAATGCAGTTTGTATGGGATCATCCGTTTCTTGTGATGTACAGTGCCTTGATTTTGACAAGCGTATATTCCGTTGCACTGTTCTTTCGAAAACGGAATTTGGTGTGGATGCTGCTCACAGTTTTGTTTCTAATGCTGGGAATATGCAATTGTATTTTACTTTTTTATCGGATTACCCCTTTGGCAGCGACGGATATTTCGTTGATTACATCGGTATTCGGCATTATGACCGTATATTTGAATGTGTGGCAGATTGTTTTGCTGATTGCTTTGGTGGTTCTTGCTTTAGGTGCTGCTATTTATTTCGGAAGTAAAATGAAAAAGCAGGAATGCAGCATACCTGCTGCGGCCGTGATTACTATTGTTTTGTTCGCCTTTACCGGGATTATTATGAACGTGGGCGACGATTCCGGAGTGTTGCAGACGGAATTTGCCAATTTGCCGGATGCATACGAAGACAACGGATATGTGTATTGTTTTACGAGAAGTCTGATTGACAGAGGAATTGAAAAGCCGGAGATGTACAGTGAGGAGACGGTGGAAGATATATTCAGCGCAATCAAAGGACAGGATGACAAGGAAGTAGAGCATAAACCGAATATTATTTTTTTGCAGATTGAATCGTTTTTTGATCTGTCCAGAGTAAACAATGTCACATATTCGGAAGCGCCGGTGCCTGTCTGGTCCAGTCTGTTGGAAAGCTGTCCGAGCGGTGCATTGACGGTTCCGAGTATCGGGGCGGGAACGGCGAATACGGAGTTTGAAGTGTTGACCGGAATGAGTCTTGATTATTTTGGAGCAGGAGAGTACCCATACAAAACTGTCCTGCAGGAGGAGACTTGCGAGTCGGTGGCATACAATCTGAAGAAGCTCGGTTATCATACGACGGCCATACATAACAATACAGGAACCTTTTATGATCGTAATCTTGTATTTGCAAATTTAGGCTTCGACTGCTTTGACTGTGAAGAATATATGCAGGGACTCACCTACAATTCTCTGGGATGGGCAAAGGATAAAATATTGACACAGCAGATTATGGGAGCACTCCATGGTTCGGAGGATCAGGATTTCATTTACACGATTTCTGTGCAGCCTCATGGCAAATATCCGAAGGAACCGGTGGAAAATCCGCATATTCAGGTGACCGGGTTTTCTGCAGAGGATGAAGAAAGAGCAGCGGGATATGAATACTATGTCAATGAAGCGCATGAAACAGATGCTTTTTTAGGTCTGCTTGTCTCAACACTCAATGCGTTTGAGGAGCCGACAGTGGTGGTTATGTTCGGCGATCATCTCCCGAACATTGATATGTCGGAGGAAGAGATATCGGATGGAAATCTTTTTCAGACAGAATATATCATTTGGTCCAATCAGGCGCAGCAGGAAGTCTATGAGTTGAAAAACAGCAAAAAGGATTTATATGCCTATCAACTATATTCTTATGTGTTCGATCGCTTGGGAATGAATCAGGGGATACTTACAAAATTCCATCAGAAATATTCCATTGAAGGAACACATGAGGAAGAATTTGCAACGCTTCAGTATGACATGTTGTATGGTGACAGAGAAGTGTACGGCGGAGTGAATCCGTATGAGAAAACCGAAATACAGATGGGAATTTATCCGATCGAGATAAAAGAAGCGGATGTAATCGGCGGAAGTATTTTTGTGCAGGGGGATAATTTTACAGAGTACAGCAAGGTGTATGTTAACGACAAGGAACAGGAAACCACCTATCTGAATAAAAATGCATTGATGGTATCGGATGTGGAACCGGAGGAAAATGATCGCATTTATGTGGCACAGATGGCCGGAAAAAGCGAACAGCTCAGTCGCACGGAAGAAATTGTTTATGCGGAATAATTGCCATATATGAAAAAGAGAAAGAGAGGATTCCAGAATGAAACTGACAGGAAAAGAAGGATTTACGTTTATAGAGGGCGGTGTATGTGCAGCCAAAGGATTTGAAGCCAACGGTTTAAACTGCGGATTGAATCCGAATAAGGAGAAAAACGATCTCGGACTTGTATTCAGCTCTGTACCTTGTAATACGGGAGCTGTTTACACACAAAACAAGGTGAAAGGTGCGCCTATCCTTGTGACGCAAAAGAATTTGGCGGCGACAGCCGGCATTTCCAAAGCAATTATCGTCAATTCCAAAAATGCCAATACCTGCAATGCGGACGGAGAGCAGAAGGCTGAGAAAATGTGTCAGCTTACAGCAGACGCCCTGGGTATTAAAGCGGAAGAAGTGATTGTCGCTTCCACGGGCGTTATC
This sequence comes from Lachnospiraceae bacterium, assembly GCA_045535935.1. Taxonomy (GTDB): domain Bacteria; phylum Bacillota; class Clostridia; order Lachnospirales; family Lachnospiraceae; genus SVFI01. The sequence continues at coordinate 34,656 of JAZSMO010000042.1, forward strand.
GGTCAGATACTTCCGATTGAGCCGATTGAGTCCCACATAGAGAAACTGGTAGAGGGACTTGCGGTGGACGGTAACGAGAGAGCAGCAACTGCGATTATGACGACGGATACGGTAAAGAAAGAGGTCGCGGTAGAATTTACTCTCGGCGGTGTAACCTGTCATCTCGGCGGAATGGCAAAGGGAAGCGGAATGATTCATCCGAATATGGCGACCACGCTCAATTTTGTGACGACGGACGTGGCGATTTCTTCCGCGTTGGTGCAGAAGGCGCTCAGTGAAATTGTGAAAGTGACCTACAACTGCCTGAGCGTGGACGGTGATACCTCCACTAACGATACTCTCACCGTTATGGCGAACGGTCTTGCGGGGAATGCTTGTATTACCGAAGAAAATGAAGATTATGCGATTTTTAAAGAGGCGCTTTATATCGTGCTGATGAATATGACAAAGATGCTGGCAGCAGACGGTGAGGGAGCAACGAAACTGCTCGAGTGCAGCGTCAGTGAGGCAAAAGATCTGGAAACTGCGATTACGGTTGCAAAGAGTGTAATCTGCTCACCGCTCTTTAAATGTGCGATGTTCGGCGAAGATGCGAACTGGGGGCGCGTGCTGTGTGCCATCGGATATGCAGATGCCGAGTTTGATATTGATAAAGTAGATGTGGATCTTGCATCTGAGTTCGGAACTATTGAGGTGTGCAGAAACGGTGCAGGTGTGGAATTCTCGGAAGAATTTGCCAAGGAAGTACTTGCGGCTGATGAGATTTATATCAATGTATCACTGCATGACGGAGAATGTCAGGCAAAAGCATGGGGTTGTGATTTAACCTATGATTATGTCAAAATTAATGGGGACTACCGTTCCTAATGCTTGTGTGAAAGGTCAGGCAGACACAAAGAAGAATTATTTGGAAAGGATCTGTGAATTTGGGCAAGATATTTAAAAATTTGTGGATGGAGAAAAAAACGGTTCTTGCTGTCATTTTATTGCTTGTTGTGCAGGCTTATTGTGATTTGATGCTTCCGAATTACACCTCGGATATTGTCGATGTGGGAATTATGCAAAAGGGAATCGAGTACGTCTCGCCGGATGCGATGTCGGAGGAAAACTATGACCGGTTTTATAAGATGCTTTTGTATGGATCGCAGGAAGAAGGGGCGCAGACGTTATTCTCAGACAACTATGTGTTGCTGGAGGAGTCATACGATTATGACAGCGGAGCGAAGGTGTACAGACTCAACGAATATGGAAAAGAAAACAGGGAAAAATTGGACGATTACCTGTTTTCCGGTATGATGGAGGCTGCTTCAAACCTTGGCGAAATACAGCCGGAAGCACAAAGTACAGAAGTATCGGAGGCTGTCGTGCTGCAGCAGGCGTATGCACTGGCAGCGCAGGAGCATGAAAAAGCAGGGATGGATGCGGAGAAATATCAGATGAAATATCTGCTCCGCGTCGGCGGAATTATGCTTTTGTTTGCGATTATAGGAATGGTAACTGCGATCTTTGTGGGACTTCTTTCGGCAAAATGCGGCGCAAGAATCGGACGTCGTCTGCGCAAGCAGGTATTCCATAAGGTAGTATCTTATTCCAATAGTGAGATCAATCACTTTTCGACGGCCTCTCTTATCACGAGAAGTACGAATGATATTCAGCAGATACAGATGGTTTCCACTATGTTTCTGCGTATGGTTCTGTTTGCTCCGATTATGGGAATCGGCGGAATTGTCATGGTATCGAGAACAAGAACCGGGCTTGGCTGGATTGTAGTTGCAGCAGTGATGACCATCATCTGTGTGATTGGGGTATTGATGCGCATTGCACACCCGAAATTTAAGATGATGCAGACTCTTATTGATAAATTAAATCTCGTGTCGAGAGAAATATTGACCGGTATTCCGGTTATCCGCGCATTCAGCAGAGAGGAATTTGAAGAAGAGCGTTTTGCAAAGGCGAACGACGAATTGATGCGGACACAGCTTTTTACCAATCGTGTTATGAATTTCATGATGCCTTCGCTGATGCTCATCATGAACGGTGTTTCGGTTGCTATTGTGTGGTTCGGAGCACGCGGTGTAGATCTCGGAAATCTTCAAGTGGGAGATTTGATGGCGTTTATCACGTATACCATGGCGATCGTTATGTCATTTTTAATGATCACGATGATGTCCATTATGCTTCCGAGAGCCGGAGTGGCAGCAGAGCGTATCGATGAAGTGCTCAGAATGGACAGTACAATTATGAATAAAGAGAATCCGGTCGTGCCAAAAGAGGAGCAGCGAAAAGGTCTGCTTTGCTTTAGTGATGTTTCGTTTCGCTACGAAGGTGCAGATGAAAATGCATTGGAGAATATTTCATTTACGGCTGAACCGGGAAAAACTACGGCGATCATCGGAAGTACGGGTTGCGGTAAATCCACCTTGCTTCATTTGATTCCACGTTTTTATGATGTAACGAAAGGAAGTATTACGTTAGATGGTGTCGATCTGCGTGATATGGATCTGGAAACACTGCGTGACATGATCGGTTTTGTTCCGCAAAAGGGGGTTCTCTTTTCGGGAACCATTGCTTCCAATATTAAGTTTGCCGGTGATTTTGTGACGGACGAACAGATGAGAGAGGCGGCAGAGATTGCGCAGGCAACAGAATTTATCGAGCAGAAAGAAGATGCGTATGACAGTGCGATCGCACAGGGCGGAACCAATGTGTCCGGTGGTCAGAAACAGAGAATTTCGATTGCCAGGGCAATTGCAAAACAGCCGAAGGTATATTTGTTTGACGACAGTTTTTCTGCGCTTGATTACAAGACAGATGCTGCGCTCAGGCGCGCATTAAATAAAAAGACTTCGGATGCGACAGTGCTTATCGTGGCACAGCGCGTCAGTACGATTCTGCATGCAGATCAGATTATTGTTTTGGAGGATGGCAGGATTGTCGGAATCGGAACACATGAAGAACTGCTCGCAGGTTGTGAATCATACCGTGAGATTGCAGGCTCGCAGCTTTCAGAATCGGAACTGAAAGGAGGTGCGTTGGCATGAGTGAAGTAAAAGTAAACAGACCTCCGAGAAGACGTCCGGGCGGACCTCCGGGAGCACCGGTTGAAAAACCAAAAGATTTTCGGGGCAGCATGAAAAAAACACTTGTCTATATCAGCCGATATAAAGTGGCTCTTTTCATGGTTATGTTGTTTGCAGCGGCAAGTACAGTATTTAATATTGTCAGTCCGAAAATACTCGGTATGGCAACGACGGAACTGTTCAACGGATTCACGGCCAAAGTGGCGGGAACCGGAGCAATCGATTTTAGTAAAATCGGAAAGATTCTTGCATTTGTGCTCCTATTGTACATTTTCAGTTCGCTGATGTCGTTTGCGCAGGGTTGGATTATGACGACGGTATCGCAAAAACTGAGTTATCGTTTCAGGGAAGAAATATCACAAAAAATAAACCGTATGCCGATGCGTTATTTTGAATCAAAAACAGTCGGTGAAGTGCTTTCACGTATTACCAATGATGTGGATACGCTCGGTATGAGTTTGAACCAAAGTATCACGACACTCATCACATCAGTGACAACGCTTGTCGGTGTGCTCGTTATGATGCTCTCTATCAGCCCGCTGATGACATTGATTGCGCTTGTTATGCTTCCGGTATCAGGAGTTCTGATTGCGCTTGTAGTCGGAAAATCTCAAAAATATTTTGTCTCCCAGCAGAAATATCTCGGGGATATCAACGGACAGATAGAGGAAGTATACAGCGGACAGAATATAGTTAAAGCGTTCAATAAGGAAGATGATGTATTAAGAGAATTTGATGCCACAAACGAGAAATTATTTGAATCCGCATGGAAGGCGCATTTTATCTCAGGTATGATGCCTCCGGTCATGGTGTTTGTCGGAAATCTCGGATATGTCGGTGTCGCTGTGGCGGGAAGTATACTTGCTGGCCGCGGAGTCATTACCGTCGGAGACATTCAATCCTTTATTCAGTATGTAAAGAATTTTACGCAGCCGATTAATCAGGTGGCACAGGTGTCCAACATGCTTCAGTCTATGATGGCAGCAGCGGAGAGAGTGTTTGAATTTCTTGAGGAAGAAGAGGAAGATGTTCTTGCCGAAAATCCGGTGAAAGATGCGGTGATCGAAGGCGCAGTTACTTTTGATCATGTCAGATTCGGATATACGTCGGAAAAGACAATCATTCACGATTTCAGCAGCGAAGTAGAGCCGGGACAGACAATCGCTATCGTCGGACCGACCGGAGCCGGAAAAACGACCATCGTCAAGCTTCTTATGCGTTTTTATGATGTGGACGACGGTGCGATTCTCATCGACGGACATAATATTAAAGATTTTAATCGTGGTGAACTGAGAGAACAGTTCGGAATGGTCCTTCAGGATACATGGCTGTTCAAGGGAACGATCATGGAAAACATCCGTTACGGACGTCTGGATGCAACAGATGAAGAAGTTATCGCTGCAGCAAAGGCAGCGCATGCGGATCACTTTATCCGTACCCTTCCGGGCGGTTACCGGATGGAACTCAATGAAGATGCAACGAATGTATCCCAGGGACAGAGACAGCTCCTGACGATCGCACGTGCAATTCTTGCCGACAACCGTATTTTGATTCTCGACGAGGCGACCAGCTCCGTCGATACAAGAACCGAAGTCCGGATACAGAAGGCGATGAACAACCTGATGCGCGGCAGAACGAGCTTTGTTATTGCGCATCGTCTCTCGACGATTCGCGGAGCCGACCGGATTCTCGTCATGAAGGACGGCGATATTATAGAACAAGGGAAACACGAGGAACTTCTTGCAGCGGGCGGATTTTATGCGCAGCTGTACAATTCACAGTTTGAGGAGGAAGTATGTTAAAAGGAAAGACAGTTCTTTTGGGAGTCACAGGCTCCATCGCAGCATACAAAATGGCAAATGTGGCAAGCATGCTTATGAAAATGCATGCAAACGTCCATGTGCTCATGACAAAGAATGCGACGTATTTTATCAATCCGATCACATTCGAGACGCTCACGGGCAACAAATGTCTTGTAGATACGTTTGACCGCAATTTTGAGTTCAGCGTAGAGCATGTGTCGCTGGCAAAACAGGCAGATGTATTTCTGGTTGCACCGGCGACAGCCAATGTGATTGGTAAAATTGCAAACGGCCTTGCAGACGATATGCTTACGACAACCTTTATGGCGTGCAAATGTCCGAAGATCATTTCGCCGGCCATGAATACGCAGATGTATGAAAATCAGATTGTACAGGACAATATCCAAAAGTGCAGATCCTACGGAATGCAGATCATCACTCCGGATTCCGGACGCCTTGCGTGCGGGGATGTGGGAAGCGGAAAACTTCCGTCCGAAGATGTGCTTGTCGATGCGATCTTAAAGGAAATTCGATATGAAAAAGATATGACAGATCTTTCTGTTCTTGTAACCGCAGGTGCGACGAAGGAACCTCTTGACCCGGTTCGTTTTATTTCGAATCATTCGACAGGAAAGATGGGCTTTGCCATTGCGCGCTGTGCCATGGAGCGAGGTGCGGATGTGACTGTTGTGGCAGCTTCCACAAGTGCGCCTGAGCCTCCGTACGTGAATATCGTGCGTGTGGGCAGTGCAGCAGAGATGTTTGAGGCCTGCAAAGAGCATGCGACGAAGGCGGACATCGTAATCAAAGCTGCAGCTGTAGCGGATTACACGCCGGCGACTGTTGCGGATCAGAAAATAAAAAAGAGCGATTCCGACCTTTCTTTAGCGCTTTCCAAGACACAGGATATTTTGGCTTACCTCGGTCAGCATAAGCCGGACGGACAGTTTCTCTGCGGCTTTTCGATGGAAACGGAAAACATGGTGGAAAATTCCAAGAAAAAGCTTGAGAAAAAGAATCTCGACATGATTGTTGCCAATAATCTGAAAGTGGCAGGTGCAGGTTTCGGTACGGACACCAATATTGTGACACTGATATCTGCGGACGATTCGAAGGAACTTCCAATCATGAGCAAGGATGAAGTGGCATATGAAATTCTGTCTGTCATAAAAGATCGTATTGGCAACAAATAACAGAATTGCATTACAAAGGAAATCAAGATGAAGAAGATCATTTTGTTTGAAGGCGATATCGAGACGCAGGGATATTTCTCGATCCAAATGAAAAAAGAATTGGAGCACATCGGGCATCCTGTGTATCTTTATGATTTAAAATCTCCATGGAAATCTTCCATGGAGATGCTTGCATTTATAGAAAAGGGAAACACCGTCGTGCTTTCCTTCAATTTTCATGGCATGTGTCAGGAACCGCAGTTTCTTGACGAGGATGGTACTTACATATGGGATGCGCTTAATATTCCGTGTTACAACATTCTGGCGGATCATCCTTATTACTATTACAAGTTGCTGGCGCAGAGGCCGAAACACTATGTACAGCTTTCTATCGATCGTGGCCACGAAACTTTTATGCGTCGTTTTTTTCCGGAAGTTGTCATGGGACCGTTTTTGCCCCTTGGTGGAACGGAGCTTGATGAGATTTTGCGAACCAGTGAAAAGAATGGAATACCGTGTAAATTAGCTGCGGCTGACATTAACAGCCGTCGCCCGATCGCAGAGCGTGAGATAGATGTGATTTTTACCGGAAACTATGCAGATCCGGCGAGGTTTGAAAAATATATCACCCGACTCGGAGATGAATATGCACAATTTTATTATGAGATGATTGAGGATCTTCTAGCGCATCCGCAGCAGATGGTCGAAGAGGTGGTGGAACGGTATCTGCGCCGTGAGATTCCGGATGTTACGCAGGAACAACTCAAAGAAACGATGCAGAACATTACGTTCATCGATCTCTACGTACGTTATCATGCCCGCGGGCAAATTGTGAAAAGACTTGTGGATGCAGGAGTTAAGGTGCATGTATTCGGTGATAAGTGGAATGAACTTGTCTGCGAGCATCCGGAGAATCTGATCGACGGAGATTCTCTCTATTCGGAAGAGTGTCTTTATTATATACAAAACAGCAAGATTTCCCTGAATGTGCTTCCGTGGTTTCGTGGCGGTCCTCATGACCGCATATTCAATACAATGCTGAACGGAGCCGTTTGTCTGACGGACAGCAATCCGTATTTGGATACGTTTTTGGAAGATGGGGAGAATTGCATCAAGTATTCTCTTGCATGCCCGGGTTCTGATGCTGCTACCGGATTACTTGCCGGACCGCAAGAGATGGCGCAGCGTTTGATTGAATTGCTTTCGGATACAGAGCGTCTTCAAAAGATTGCCGACGCAGGATATGAGCTTGCACGGTCGCAAACATGGGCAGCGCGGATGCAACAGTTTAGCAGCTGGCTGGAGCAGGAGTAAAGGTTTATGCGGTGTAACCCACTGTATGGATGCACATAATATCCATGAGCTATCTGCGCATAATCAAATATCTTGCGTATCGCCTACTTGCGCATAATCAAAAAGAACGTAAAGGATATTGTAATACCATCCGAGGAACGACACATCAAGATGTATCCGATTGAAGTGAAATCAGGAAAGCAGTATAAAACAACATCATTGAATAATTTTAGAGAAAAATATAGGAATCGAATCGGGGAGAGTTACATCATTCATCCTAGAAATCTGATTATCAAAGACGGAATTATTTGCATTTCGCCATATATGACGATGATGTTATAAAGAATGAAATACGCTGTTTATGAGGATGATGATGGAAATATTTATGGGGAAACTTTATGTTCGACATTTGATATAGCAAAAACAAGATATTTCGGAGGTTTTAATGTCAATCAGGTATTATTCCGGATTTGATTCACATTGAAAGCTTTGAAGTAGGGGATGAGAAATAGAATAAGTAAAAGCGAAAAAATGACCAAGACACATCTGTCGGGTAAGGAAAATACGGCATCTCTCACTCTCTGTCGTGTTAATTATCCGGAGATATTGCTATTGTTTTCTCAGAAAGGAGGCCAATATGGATCAGAAAAAAATAGGTTTATTTCTAAGAGAATTAAGAAATGAAAAGAACTTATCCCAAGAACAACTTGCGGAAGAGTTTGGTGTTTCTTCAAGATCTATATCCCGATGGGAAAATGGTAACACAATGCCGGATATCAGTATCATTATTGAACTGGCGGATTTTTATGATGTGGATATACGTGAAATTATTCGCGGAGAAAGGAAGAGTGAGAATATGGATAAGGAATTAAAAGACACATTACTGACAGTTGCAGACTATACAAATAATGAAAATGGAAAGAT
>JAZSMO010000005.1:0-46105 GCA_045535935.1 Lachnospiraceae bacterium
CTAGTTGAGTTAATTATCGTTATTGCTATCATGGCAATCTTAATCGGTGTTTTAGCACCTCAGTACATCAAATATGTAGAAAAATCAAGAGTTTCTGCAGATAAAGACGTACTTGACAGCATTTACAATGCTCTTACAACAGCTGCTGGAGATCCTGATATCGATACAGATACAATCATCTCAAGCGACACAACATTCAGCGCATTATCACCAACAGGTGATGCTGATGACTTCAGTTCTGTAGTACTTGATACATTAGGACAGGGTATGTCTGGTAGCCCGGCATCTGTAGAGGGCAAGTTAAAATCTAAAATCGCTAAAGGCGGTTCAGGAATCCAGATTTCTGTTGATACAAACGGAAACTATACAGTATACGTAGGTTCTTACAACGACGCTTCTTCAGGTATTACTGTAGGTGCTGGTGCTGAATAATTTAAAGAAAATAGTATTTAGCATTGCTTTTTAAGGAGACATTCCCCCTATGACCACGGACGTGATATTACAGACGAACATAATATTAGGAATTGTCATATTCCTTTTCGGGATTGTGATAGGTAGCTTTCTTAATGTTTGCATCTATCGCATTCCCGCGAAGGAAAGCCTTTCGAAGGACAGAAGCCACTGCATGAGCTGTGGTTATCAGCTTCGATGGTTTGATTTGATTCCTCTGTTCAGTTATCTGTTTTTGCGTGGTAAATGTCGCAAATGCAAAGAACATATTTCTGTGCAGTACCCCATTGTGGAGGCGCTGAACGGAATACTGTATGTTCTGGTTTTCACTATTAACGGGTGGAGTATAGATTCAGCGATATACTGTTTATTGACATCGGCGCTCATCGTGTTGAGCGTTATAGATTTTAGAACTTATGAGATTCCATATGGAATCAACTTGTTTATACTGGCACTGGGGCTGGTTCACTTAGGTTTACACTTAGGGGATTGGGTGACTTACGTAATCGGCCTCCTTGCTGTCAGTAGTTTTTTGGAAATATTGTTTTGGGCATCGGGCGGAAGAGCCATTGGATATGGCGATGTGAGGCTGATGCGTGCGGCCGGACTTTTGATCGGCTGGAAATTATCATTATTGGCACTGATCTTAGGATGCATCCTTGGATCGGTCATACATCTTATCCGTATGAAATTGTCGGATGAAGGACATGTACTTGCAATGGGCCCGTATTTGGCGGCCGGTATCTTTATATCGGTGCTGTGGGGCGAACCGTTTATTAACTGGTATATTAGTTTGCTTGTGACACCTTAGTCGGCGAAGCGGACTTTATATAGATATAATTAAGAAAAAAGAAAGAACGAGGGTAATTAAAAACCTATCACTTTAGGAGGTAAATCATGGCAAAAGCGCAAAGAGTACTTAGTATTGAGATTGGATATTCGCTCACACAGGTTTGTGAGATGGACTTCCAGTCAAAACATCCACAGGTTTATGGAGTTTTCAGTATGAAAACACCGGAAGGAATTCTGAATGACGGATTGATCAATCCTACAGAATCTTACGTACAGGATCTCAAATCCTACATTGCTGCAAACGGAATGAATGCAAAGAAGGTTATTTTTGCAGTGTCATCCACAAAGATTGCAAACAGAGAGGCAACCATTCCTATGGTTAAGGAAAACAAAGTAAGAGAGATGTTGATGAACAACATCACAGATTACTTCCCGGTTGACCCGAGTGCATATCAGTTTGCACACAATATCATGGATACGGTGACAGACGAAGCCGGTACAAAACAGTACAGAGTTATGATTATGGCGTGTCCGTCAGAAATTCTCGACGGTTACTATTTTCTGGCTCAGCAGCTTGGACTTGAGTTGTCTTCTATTGACTACAGTGGTAACAGTATTTTCCAGGCTCTTCGTCATAGATTTGCAAAGGGTGTTAACCTTACAGTTAAGATTGATGAAAGAAGTTCTCTTCTTACAGTGACCAACAATGGTGTTATTACAATGCAGCGTTCCGGTATCTACGGTGCTGACCAGGTTGTAGACATCATGATGGAAACAGATGTATACGGCGAGCCGCTTTCTTACGAAGCTGCAGTTAAGACACTTCGTAAAAACAACCTTGTTATGAAGGCGGATGAAGAGGAAACTCTCAAAGATAAAGAAGCAGAAGTAGCAGAACTTGAAAGATTGAACGAGGCAGCAATCGCAGCAGCAGCGGCTTCCGGAGATTCTTCACAGGTTGCAAGCACAACAGTGGCTGCGAAACAGGCCGGTGCAAACCTCAAGATGCTTCGTTTGAGAAGAGATGTTACATATGCATACGAACAGCTGATCAGTTCTATCGTTCGTGTTATTGACTACTACAACTCAAAGAACAGAGATGCAGCGATCGACAATATCATTATCACAGGTATTGCGGCTGACTTCTGGGGATTCGCAGGTCTTCTTTCCGAAGAACTCGGACGTGAAGTTGAAGTGTTAAAAGACCTTGCAGGAACCAACATCAACCAGGGCTTACATCTTCATGACGTATCTCTCGGTGATTACATCTCCGTAATCGGAGCAGGTCTTGGTTCTGTAGGTTTCATGCCTGTTTCTATGCAGCAGGATAAGGCGAAAAAAGGAAAAGGCGCAAAGAGCAGCGCTTCCGGAGATAAACTTCCGATAGTTGTTTTGGTTCTTGGTATTCTTGCAGCACTTGTGCTTCTTGCAATGTCAGTACCGAAATACTACCTCGCAAAAGTAGAGGGCGTGAATTTGGCAGAAAAGAAAGCACAGCTGGAACCGGTACAGGAAATTTACAATACTTATGTTCAGACAAAAGCGGATTGTGATTATCTGACTGCTGTATATGCAGAGACAGAAAATTACAACAGAGATATGTATGATGTTTTTGTGGAACTTGAGCAGAAACTTCCAAAGAATATTGTAGTTATCTCCATGAATGCTAACACAACACAGCTTGCTCTTTCTATGCAGGCTAAGACAAAGGAAGAAGCAGTAGCTGCTATTCTCAAGCTTCGTACATTTGACAATTTCTCTGATGTAAGGGTTGACAGTATCTTAGAAGAAGAGGATGCCCAGTCAGGTGCAGTTACAGTATCATTCACTGCAATATGTACATACGGCACGAATCCGGCACTTCTGGTAGAAGAAGTAGCAGAGGATGCGGAAGCGACAGAGGAATAGGGAATAGGAGGAAAAAATAATGAAAAAATCAGATAAAAGCGTATTATTACTGCTTCTCGGAGTTTTGATTGCTCTTGCAGCATATTTTGCAGCATACAAGCCATTGACAGCTGAGACAGAAATTATGCAGAGCGAAAATGCAAAGTTGAAGCAGGAAGTAGACCGTTTGCAGGAACTTGCAAACAATAAACAGCAGTATTTAGATGATACAGCAGCTATGCAGCTTAAAATTGATGAGATTAAAGCGCAGTTCCCGGCTCAGTATCTTTGTGAAGATGAGATTCTTTACATGATTGCAACAGAAGAAAATCACGATGCACTTGCAAAGAGCATCAGCATGGGTGCAACAGCTGCAATTACAGTAGAAGCTCCGGAAGCAGAGGCTCCGGTTGAAACAGCGGATGCAACTGCTGAAGAAGGTGCACAGGAAACAACAGAAGCAGCAGCTGCTCCTGAAATTTTGCTTTACAAGACACCGGTAACAACGGAGTTATATTCTTCCTACAATTCTCTGAAGGAAGTGCTTAAGCAGATTAATACAGATTCAAACAGAAAATCACTTGATACTGTTTCTGTTGCGTTTGATGCAGAGACAGGTGGTCTTGTCAGCGCGATTGCATTCAGCATGTATTCACTGACAGGTACAGAAGCTGAATATACAACACCAACCGTAGACGGTGTTGCTTACGGAACGAACGATATCTTTAACACAGCAAAGAGAAAAGCAGAGGCTGATGCTAAAGTAGCTACAGAATAAGATAGAAACGATAACACTTGGCAAAGGGGTTCGCATTTATGAAAAAGACGAGAAATAACAGAGGTTTTACATTGGTAGAATTGATTATTGCAGTTGCGATTCTTGCAATTGTAATTACACCTCTGATTGCAAACTTTATACAGTCATCAAGCTTGAATTTAAAGGGTCGAAAATACTTAAATGAAATGAACCTCGCCCAAGATATCATGGAAGGTCTCAGTGGCTATACGGCGGAAGAGATTGATAAATGTATCAAAGATGTCGATGCAGATACGACCGGTGCAAAAAGTCTTGCGGGAACAATTTTGCCGCAGAGTACGAATTATAGTGATGTAGAAGTTGTCTCAGGAACCGGAGGTGTATTGACATATAAGTTTAAAGAGGTAGAGACGGTCGGAACAAACTACAACAAGTATACGGTGGAGCTTATTTTGGACCCGACGGGAGATGACCAGAAAAGCTTTAATGAGCAGAATGTCGCCAGTATTTCTGAAATCAATCAGTATTATGATGCGACATTCGAGATTCCGAGTACGGATGTTATGAATGCAGCAGGCGTGTTAAGTAGAGCATCATCTACCAAGCCAGATGCACTTCAATATGTTGGTAAAATGGTTCGTACTACGACAATTAAAATCGAAAACCTCGGAACGGAAGCAGATCCGAACTACAGAGTCGGCGTATACAGAGTTTATAAACCGACAGCGGAGGCAGCAGCCACACTGGGTAACAGTACCTCAGATTTTGCTGAATACTCAAAGGAAAATATATCGAGAATGGATGCGGATAAGTTCCCTCGAAATGTTTACATTTATTTCAAGGGTATCGAGAATGCGTCTTATAACGATGTGAACAGGCTTGAAAATTTTGTGGTTGAAAACACGACAGGTGAGGAGATTACAGTATATCTGATTCGTACGCAGAGTGTGGATAATTTCGGTAATATATCGAATGAAGATAAATCATATAATAGTCTGTTTGGATGCCGCGTGGATGTTGTTTCAAAGGATATGACAGGAGCAGTGACACAGGATGTACATATCGTGTCTAATCTGCGTTTCGATTTAACTGAGCCTTCTCCGAAATACAATTTCCGTACAAAAAAGGAAGATGGATCGGATATCGATGATGCTGTCTTGGAAAAATATATGCCGGCGATGAAGGATGATGGAACAGAAATGAAAAAAGAAGATTCCACATATAAGAGCCAGCGGGCAGTATATTATTACAATGGTAATTTGTTGACGGAAGATATTTATAATACAAATTTCTCAGCAGGTTATAAACGGGAAGAAAAAAATACGATTTACAAAGCAACTATTAATTTATATGATCCTACAACAGGAAATAAGGTTGCAACATTTGATGGCGGAGTATCCAATTAAGGGTAACAAGTAGAAAGGAAGACCTTCAATGATTTCGAAGATAAAGAAAGAATTGCAAAACAGAAAAAGGGACAACAGAGGTGCTGCCTTAGTAATGGTTATTATAGCGATTGCCTTTGTAGGAATGCTTGTTGCCATGATTCTTTATATGGCATACTGCAACTATCTTATGAAAGCAAGCGACACGCTGGCGAAAGATAACTTCTATTCGGCAGAATATGCGCTGGATGTTATTAACGCCGGTCTGCAGCTCGATGTATCCGAATGTATGTCGGAAGCATACGTCAAAACGATGAACAATTCAAACGGAAAAGCGGTAGATGTAATGGAGGCGCAGTTTCAGGAGACTTATTTAGAGAATATTGAAAAGAAATTGCAGCCAAAGGATGCATTAAATGTTCCGATTATAGGCAAATGGGACGTGGAACATCTTAAGAGTTTCCTGGCAAAGAATAATATGACTGTCGTGAGTACAAGTGGATTGCAGGGTGTTTATCTCGGTGCAGACGGTGATAATAAGTTAGAAGTTGCCACAAATAAGGAGTATATTACATTACATAATTTGAAAGTTGTTTTTACGGATGACAGAGGATATGTGTCTATCATCAAAACCGATATCCGAATTAAAGTTCCGGAGATTGGATTTGCTCAGTCGGCATCCAAGATGGATATTGAGAATTTCTCTTTGATTGCCAATGATTCATTGATTAATGATAATAACAATTCAGATCCGAAGCCGGCAGCATTTGACGGCAATAAAGGAAGCGATGCTTACATTACCGGTAATGTGTTCGGCGGATATGAAGGTGTTGTTGTTGCAAGCGGAAAGAGACTGGACTTTGTGGAAGACCCGACAGATGAAGCGAGCGGAGCAAACAAAAACTACAAGTTGATTGCAGATTCGCTTACTGTGGATAAAACAGATGCAGGGCTTCATATTGATGAAGAGTACACTACATATGTAGATAATATCAATGTAGTATCAAGTGAGTTTGTTATGCTTGGAGACAGTTTTGTTGGTGATGACCTTACAATCGGCGGAAAGGCAAGCCGAGTGGAGATTGACGGTGACTATAAGGGATACGGAAATACACTGGGCGGTGCGGATGGAAGCAGTTCCATCTTGATCAACGGCGGTAATACGACGATTGACTTTAGTAAACTGGATTCACTCCTTTTGTCAGGTCATGCGTATGTGGGTGCGTCAAAATATGATGCCGATATGGATCGTTTGGCACATGTTTACACAACTGCAGGAGAAACCACAGATGCAAAAGACATTACATCGGATAAAATTAGGGATGAGGAAGCGTATTCGGATATTTTGAATGATGAAGCTACGAAGTATCAGGGAACCACAACAACACTTCCGAAAAATGATTTGGATTTCATGATGGGTGAGTCTATCTCTGTTAAGGCAAACCAGCTTCTTTATATGGTTCCGACAGAATGCATCGGATACAAGATTTCTACCGGTGAACAGGTGATTGCAAAGAATCCGATGACACACGCAGAATATGAAATGCTTACAACGCCGGTACAGAAGAAAGATGAAACCGGTAAAGTAGTGATGGAAAACGATCAGCCGGTAATGGAAGAAGTGTATGAACCGGTAAGATTAGATAAGCTTTGGGCAAAACTGGGCGGTGTTGCCTACACCAATAATTACAAAGCAGTGTACAGACGTGTCAACGGAACCGTTCTTGTATATCTGTATCTGGATTTCGGTGCCAGTGAAACAATGGCAAATGAATTCTACAAAGCATATTATGAATACGATAAAGAAGGTATCAATGATTATGTGTCTTCCTATATCAGAGATATGAGTTGGAACAGTGATCTGACGACTAATATGACACTTGCCGGTAATGCGTTTTATATTGATGGTAATGGCGAAGTTGTATTCGTGGATGATGACATTTCGAACTATGAGAAATATACAAACATGCTGGCATGGCAGACAGAATATTCCAATGCATACAATGCACTGATGCATAGTCTGAATGCGGATGCAGAGGGAGTGACTGCTGCACAGCAGGGAGCGGAAATCTTTGATTCCCTTGTGGATGATTCCAAGTTTGCAGCGATGAACGGCAAGGCATTTACGGCGGGAAGTGTTTCTGCAAGAATCATCGATGGAGATGCGGTGGTTAGCGCATGTCCGGATGATATCAGATTACTTGTTGCTTCAGGTGATATATATGTCGACAAGAATTTCAAAGGTCTTGCGATTGCAGGAGGAAATATATATATCTGTGCTGGATGTACGAGTATTGAGTACAGCCCGGCAGATGTAATTCAGGCGATGCGTGCAAAAGTATCGGATAGTGCAACGGGCAATGATATTTATGCGTATGAAATTTTCGGAGCCAGCGGTGAGCTTTCCTATGCGAACAGCGGTGACGAGACTGCGGAAGATGAAACTGTGGAACTTAGCGATTTGATTTTATATCAGAACTGGAAGAAAGAGTAGGCGGTGAAGTATATGAAAAGAAATAATGCAGGTATTTCACTGGTGGAAATTGTAATTGTAGTAGCAATTTTGTCTATTTTGACGGCTACAGGGGCATACAGTCTCAGTCAGCTTACCGGATACCGGGCGCGTGAAGCGGCAGATAAAGTGGCGTCAAGCTTGGCGGAAAACAAGGTAGCGACCCTCGGCAAGGCAAAGAAGCCGGGTGGAATGGCATGGGAACTTTCCCGTGTCGGAGATGATTATTTTGTGAGTACTGTACATGATATCGGCACCGGGAGCGAATATCGCAGCGAACGAGAGCAGATTAATGAAGGAAAAGTGGATGTTAAGATCTGCGAGAAGTGGTCGGGTGGTCCTGTATGGATGACGTTATCTGACGGCCAGAGGTACAGAATATATTTCAACAGAGGTACCGGAGCACTTTTAAACATGGCAGGAAATCCGGCTGAATACGATGTTTTACTTCAGATTTCCAGCGGTAGAAAGACATATGATGTTGAAGTGATTTCAAAGACCGGAAAGGTGATTTCCGATACAGTTCGTAAAGAATAATTCGCAACACATAGTGGGAGAAGAGATTAATGAGTAAGAGAGTAAGAAGATTCATGAAAAAAGAAAGAAAGAGCAGCCTTGGTTTTACCATCATTGAGCTTATTACAGCGATTGCTATTTTGGCCGTGCTCGGTGTGTCGGTTGGAATGTTTATGTCGACGTCATCGAAAACCTATAGCAAACTGAGCGTGGAAGCGCAGTTGCAGTCGGAAGCGCAACTGGTTGCCAATATGATCAACGAACTTGCCATTGACTCTTTTGATGCAGCGTCCACAACGACGGAAAGTTTTGGATATGAGTCAGGTGACGGAAAGATTCTTATTTTGGACTCGACAGTAGAGGGCGTGAAGAAGCAGTATATCGTCGGAAGAAAAGCAGCAGACAAAGAGCTTTATCTTGCAGAACGTACGGACAACGGATCCGGATGGGGAGCTGTGACAGAGGCACTGCTTGGAAATTATATTGCTGATTTTACGGTGGATACATCCCGTGTGGAAAGCGAAAATATGTTGCGTTTCACACTTTCTTACGAGAAGGGTGGAAGAACATATGACGGAAACTATCAGGTTTTGATGAGAAACAGAGCATATGCGGACAGGGAAGAAGACCCATCGACTCCGAATCAGAATGTGACGCTTGCGTTACAGCTTGACCCGCAGTTTATATATGTTGATATTGTAAATGAGACGGTTCCTTTCTATTATATCGGAACAACAGATGACTCCAATAAACGGACATATACAGATAACGGAATTCCGTTTACTGCAACAGTTTTCACAAATCAGAATACATCTGATAAGAAAGTGACTTGGGAACTTAAAAATGAGGACGAAGCGCTTTATACGATGTCAGAGGAGGATGCGGAAACAAGTAATCTGTTGTGCAAAAATGACACGAAAAAGTTTAAGGATTCTATGAATGATTCCTTTACACTTGTAATTAATAAGACAATTCCTACAACGGCGGGCGGAACATTAAAAGCGAGTCCGAAGACAGCACAGATTCTTCTTCGCCGTATTAAGAGTATCAATCTTTATGCGCTCAGCGGTGCAACACAGTGGAACAGTCGTTATTCAGAGCTTTATGGCGGAGTATCTTCGCCGGAAGCGCAGGGTTATGTATATGCAGGCGATGACGGCAAATACCAGAAGCTTGGTTTGAATGCCTCTATTGTTGCAAGTAATATTGCTTATGGCGGCGGACTTGATTGGGAGCTCTATATCAAGAATGATACAACCGGAGATTGGGAAGCTTGTACGAATACAGCTTTTGCTAAGTTAGATACAAATGAGACATTGACCGGTTCTTCCAATTCAGTTACTATGGGTTCCTCTGCAGCTAACGGTCAGCTTTATAAGGTTAAGGTTATCTCAAAATTTGACAACAGCTATTTCGCAGAGTACATATTCGGTGTGGCACCGGTTGGAAATACGGATGATTCCGGTTTCTACAGCCGTGGATACTATACGAATATGTCCAATTTCTGGAAGGGGCAGAATATAAAAAATACAACCATTTCCGAAGTGGTTTATATGGCGATTACTGAAATTACCGGTGATAATGCAGTTAATGAAAGGGATAAGATTGATCGCTATGTAAAACTGATTTATCAAAACGGGCAGTATTATGTGTATATCGATTATGATGCATTCTTGTACAATGACAGCCAGAAAGAAAAATTTTATACAGGTCAATTCATTATCCATTTTTGTATCGGATATGCGGTGCATGAGGGAAACAAAACGATCTACTATATGAACGGTGCTGTAACCGACACAGATAAAAAGGAGATGGCTGCAAGATTGGGAATCAGTGTGGATGATATTCACACAGGTAGCTGGGAAGGCAATACCGGTTATGCGAATGATACTAATGCGACTAAATATATATTGCAGCCTGTTACGGTTTCAAAAATCAGTCCGGCTTCTGATGTATTCGTGCTCAGAAAAGGTGAATCAAAAAATATTTATGTGAAGACGGCATATTATAATCTTTTGTTACCGCGTAACGGAATGTATTATTTCGGAACATATATTGATGATTTTAAAAATAATTTGGTGCAGCCGGGTAAGGCGGATATCAATCCGTATTTCAATATACAGTTGACCAGCCAATATGGTGATACAAACAGATTTGTGGACACTGCATCGCTTCAACTGACAGCAAAAACTCTGACGGCGCAGAAGAAATATTTAACTGCACCGGCAACGCTTCGTCTGGCAGCCAATGATTTTTATTTGATCGGTCAGGCTGCTGCATCTTACACGGACTACAAGGTGCTGATTGCCAACGTGGAAGGAACGGATGTGTACATTCAGGGACCGGCGCAGGATGCCGGAAATACCATGGCATGGACGTCGGCGCAGAGAACAGATATTGAAGCAGGAAAACATACGGAGATTACAGGTTTGAATTCCAGTGGAGCAATAGTTACGGCTACTGTTTATAAGGAGTCAAACAAATACTACTGTAAGTATGGCGGAAAGACTTATAGATACAATACAACCTATAAGTTCTGGCAGAAATAAGCAGGAAAGTAAGGACTTGTTCTGATTGGAGAGAGAATATGATAAGGAATAAGAAACTGAAAAGAATAATAGTTGGCGGTATCGGATTTGCCATGGCTGGGGTGATGTTCTTTGTGGGCTCAATGCAGAGTATGCAGGAAGTGACGGCCGATGTCAGAGTATTTGATAGGATTACGGAAAGATACCCATACGAAGGAACTAACACGGAGGATACGGACGGAGTCTTTTTGAATATTTTGGAAATTGTACCGGATGGCGGAGATGTTATCTACGAGGATGGCGCTAGTAGCTATGGTAAGGTTTTGACAATTAATGAGAATGCGGAAATGGGATATTTCTTGCCGCATTTTCCAAAGGATCAAAATGGATATACACAGTATGAGTTTAAAAACTATTATAGCCCGACATTTGTAACATATGGAACAGAGCTCGGAGCGCCGATTTATAATGCAAATACCTCCCTTAGTGATGTGAAAATGCCGGCGGTTCTTCAAAAAATGCGTACTTATGGTATGATTAAGCCGTTTGGTGCAGACGGAGCGAATGATTATCCGATTTATGCAGTGGATAATAATGCTCCGGCACCGGTTTTTATCAATTATAAGCCGGACAAAGATGCTGCTCCGTTGCCGGATGCGCTTGTAAAGGGTGTTTATGCGCTCGGCGCCGGAGATTACAATATTGCAGATGGGTATACCATTGATGAAAACGGCACGATCTGCAAGGAAGAGCACGTATCTGTCAGTGAAGACAGTACCCTTAGTCAGAATCATCCATATGATCCGGTAACAAATACGGTTACGATTTTAACGCCGGTGACGGATGACATTGACAATACCGTGATGGATTTTCCGAGATCAAAGTCCGATTCGAATTTGGAATATATCACACCGGTGGATGACTACGAGAATAACAAAGGAAAAGGTCTCGGTAATGTGACGTTTACCCGTTCGGAGACACAGACAACTAAGACATTGTATTACGGTTACAGTGATCTTGTGATTTACTATAATAAGAATACAAATCTCACATTCCGGAGCAGCAGTTACTTTAGAGAATATGTTCTCGGAAGTGGAGATAAGTATAAGCAGAAGGATATCCAATATGATGTAAAAATTGCATCGACGGTTACTGCTGCGGATATCGAGAAAGCGGATCTTGTGTATATTTCCGGAACGTCTGCAAGATTTTCGGCGTCTGAGACATCGGATATTTCGAAGGATGTATTACTTAAACTCTACAATGAAGAAGTGCTCAATCACAAAGCAGTTATGATGGATTACGCATGTTATTCTGCGGATTCTGCGTCAAATGTTTCTAAGCTTGCAACACTTCTTTGGAGAGAATCTCAGAGTGAGATTGTTTCTGACTATCCGAAAGCGTTTGAGAAGGACGGGCCAGATGGTGAAACCAAGATAAAGACCGATGAGCTTCAGAACGTCGATTTTATGACCGGAGATGCACTGAAGGATCTGAAGGATTCTATGATGACCGGGGCAAACGGAAACTTTGTAACCGGAAACGTATATGTATATAATCACCATATGAGTGATTTTGATGTGCCGAAGTCTTTGGTTGATGCAGGAGATATATTTGCCAACGGTGATTTTAACAGTGCATATAAGACAAGTGTTGCGCAGCAGGGATTCTCGGAGGTATTAGGTTACATTGTTACGACAAATAAAAATTCAACGACAGGACAGATGCTTGCATCGGTGACTCCTGCAGTTGCGATTCAGTATATTTTGATTAGTGACGGAAATCCGCTCACACTTATGAAAAACGAGTTGCATGTGCTTGAAATTCAGCCGACCACAGTGTTCCTTTATAACGAAGAGAGAGGAACCGAAGAGTATGGTTATCTGGAGGAAAATGGCACTGTTATGAGGAACAGAGATTCCTTCATTAAGTCATATCTTGGCAACTACTATGATGATAAGGCGGACTATATCACCTTTACATCTATGACGGTGGATGAGTTTAACGGTCGAAATGACGACTTGATTGAAACATATGATGTGATTTATATCGGTAGTGAGATGGGGGATAAATATTACACATCGAACCTGAATACGGCAGCGCTTTCCAATGATGGAAAATATTCTATAACAGGTTATGTGTCAAAACCATTACCGACTTATACAGACAGCTATATGAATGGTAATGTGTATTATAACATCGGTGATATTATCACGACAGACAAGGATCGTTTGATGAAATTCCTTGTGGATGACACCAATGAAGCGCGTCTCGGCGGCCGTGACATTACGAAGGATAAGCTTGCGAAGTTAAAAGCTTATCTGGATACCAAGAAGCTTATGCTTGTGGAAGGAGATTTGGTTTCGCAGGTAGTTTCCGGTTCCACCAAGGTGAATCCGACTGCATACGGCTCCATGACGGATGCCAATGTGGATCATGGTAGAATTGATAATTCGTCCAATATGTATGAGCTTATGATGTATGGTATTGGTTATCGGTTTAATTATAAAACCGGTGCTTATGAGAATGCATCAGCAGGTAAAGAGTATTCACCGTGCCAGAATATGATCAGTGTTCGTGATATCGCCAATAATGTGGTGAAAAAGTCTACAGCGGAGCAGTATCTTGCGACAGAGAAACTGACGCTTACCATGTTGAAACAGCCGACAGAGTACAGCTATTCTTTGCAGGAAGGTTCTCAGGTCATGGATCCGGATACCGTTGTTTATATGGAAGAAAATGCAGACGGTACCCGTGAATTGAAATATGAATTTATTATTTCTTCCGACCTTGTTGCTGCAGAAGGAATATCTACCTACAGACCGCATCTCTATGTGGATGTTAACAACGATGGTAAATACTCTAAGGTGGCAGAGGATGTCCGCGATATGCAGATTGTGATCAAAGCGAGCGGACAGGAAGCGGAGCGTGATGAGAAAAACAATTATGTACTTTACAAGGATGTAGAATACCAGATGACACGAGAACTTGATGAGTCCTACAGCGGATATATCAAGTGGAAGATCAGTATTCAGTCCAATGTGTATGAAAATACGCATGCATCGGTAGAGGGAAGTACGGTTGTTAAGAATAAAGGTGACAACGAGCTGATTAAGATT
Organism: Lachnospiraceae bacterium; assembly: GCA_045535935.1. GTDB lineage: Bacteria > Bacillota > Clostridia > Lachnospirales > Lachnospiraceae > SVFI01. The sequence goes on from JAZSMO010000005.1 coordinate 13,947, forward strand.
CTTCAGATTACAAGACCGGAGGCTTCTACTTTAAGTTTGGAAGAGCAGGAAAACAATAAAACTTCCTTGTTTGGTAAGTATTTGGATGCGGTTCCGGGTTATGATGTAGAGATTAAAACAATCAAGTTGACTGACTTCTCAAATGATTTTGATGCGAAGTGGAATGCATATCAGCAGACAACGGCAGATGATAAAGAGAAAACTTTGGAAGAGTATGCACTTGAGTATTTCAAACAGGTAGAGATTGTTGCGCCGTCTGCAGCGGATAAAGATGACGGTCTCTATGGCGCAGATATGCTTGTTCTCGGTTTCGGTGATGACTTCCCGTCCATTCAGTCGGATAATGCGGTGGCAGCGCTGAAGAGCTATATGGACCATGATATGCCGGTTCTTCTGGCACATGACTTTATCATGTACTGGGCGGATAAATCATGGTACAATGGTGCAACTCCGACTCCTATGTTGCATGGTAAATACCTGAGAAACTATGTAGGTATGGATAAATATGGTGTAACCATGAATATCGTGGAGAAAGAGACCGATAACGGGACAGTTGCAGAGCTTGTGACGGCAACCACCGGAAAAGGCTTGAATTATCTGCGTTCCGGTACGAAATATACCAGAACGGATGAGAAGGATGTAGATAAAGTAAATCTGATTGAAAAAACAGGTAAATTGGTGGCTTATGCGCCTGGTACTACTCGTGAATCTACGGTGAAGAATACGCAGGGATTGTCTAACTCGGTTATGATGCGTTGGAAAACAGGCGGAAACGGATGGCTTAATGTGGACAGCGCTGAGACCGATTACTATGGTGCAGGAGACTATATGGTAGAGAAGATGAATGACGGACAGATTACGTCCTTCCCATATACTTTGCCTGACACTTATAAGGTTAATGCTACACATGGTCAGTACTTCCAGCTTGATTTGGATGCGGATGATGATAGTGACGGAGAAGGTGACGTGGTTGTATGGTATGCGTTAGGTGATGCGCTTAGCCTCAAGGAGCCGAACGATAAACAAAAAGTTTATAACCCATGGTGCAATGAAGCAGGCGGACCGATTCCGGCGGATTCCTACTATATTTACAATAAGGGTAATGTGACATATACCGGTGCCGGACATGGCGATATGACAAATGCGACAGAGACGGAAGCACAGCTGTTCATCAACACACTGTTTGCAGCTTACAATGCAGCGACGACGACCTCATCCGTTGGATTCTTTGAGAATATTCCGAGAGCCAATGATGAGCCGATTAACAGTATTACCGTACCGTATGACGAAAATGTGACTGAGGATTCTTCTGTATTGAAGGATGCGACCGGTCAGTATCGTTATCACTTTGTAAATCCGAATTCGGATGCGACGACAACGCCACTTGGTACACCGGCATACTTCCGCTTGTCGGATACGAACTTTGTCCGTGGTAAGAAGTATATGGAGATTGAGTACTTCATGAAGGTGGATGCTGCCAAGGATTCGACGTTTACACTTGATGATAAAGAATCGACGAAGACGGTGGAGACGTTGGAGTACAATGGTGTAGCGAACAGCGTGGTTAATATCACAGACAAGATGGCAACCTATCATACGACCGAAACCGGTTTGGGAAGTATGTTAGGTACCGGTGATTTGAAGTTTATGGAAAGTGGTGTCGTTTACGGATTCTATCTGCCATTGTCCTACTTGAAGAATAATAGTCAGGTGACAATTTATATTAAAGCTACGACAAGAATACATACGGTTTCTTCACAGACCGGTCAGGAATCGATAGAAACGGTAGACGGCTATGGAGTCGGCGAACTCACAGTAACCAAAGCAGATCTTCTTGATCTCGACTAACAAAATAAAAGATTTTATAGAGCGGCGTTTTGCGCCGCTCTTTTTTTGCCGAATTCCGTAACTTTTCCTTGTATACAAAAAAATTACTTTACACAATTTGAAATTTGGTGTATAGTTTGAAACGATTATGAGAAATAATCGATAGTATGAAATAGGGGAACGCAGTATGGCAAAGTATTTGGTTATCGTGGAGTCACCGGCGAAGGTGAAGACGATCAAGAAGTTTTTAGGCAGTAATTATGAGGTTATGGCCAGCAACGGTCATGTCAGGGATCTTCCGAAGAGTCAGATGGGAGTATCGCCGGAAAATAATTTCGAGCCGAAGTATATTACAATCCGCGGAAAGGGCGACATTTTAGCCGCTCTGCGAAAAGAAGTAAAAAAAGCAGAAAAAATATATCTCGCAACTGACCCGGACCGTGAGGGAGAGGCGATATCCTGGCATCTTTTGGAGGCGCTCAAGCTTCAGGATAAGAAGGTGTATCGTATTACCTTTAATGAGATTACCAAGAATGCAGTGAAGGAATCTTTGAAAAATGCCCGTGCGATCGATATGAGTCTTGTGGATGCGCAGCAGGCAAGAAGAGTTTTAGACCGTATGGTGGGATATCAGATTTCTCCGCTTTTATGGGCGAAGGTAAAGCGTGGACTTTCGGCCGGTCGTGTACAGTCGGTTGCACTTCGTATTATTTGTGACCGCGAGGATGAGATCAATGCATTTATTCCGGAGGAGTATTGGACATTAGATGCAGTTCTCGGTGTGGACGGAAGTAAGAAACCGCTCTGTGCGCATTTTTACGGTACGACGCAGGAGAAGAAAGCGATTTCCTCCAAGAAAGAGCTGGATGAGATTAAGGCAGCGCTGAAGAATGCTTCTTATCATATTACAGATGTAAAGAACGGGGAAAGAATGAAAAAAGCTCCGCTTCCGTTTACGACATCTACGCTTCAGCAGGAGGCGAGTAAGGTTTTAAACTTTTCCACACAAAAAACCATGCGTCTGGCGCAGCAATTATATGAAGGCGTTGAGATCAAAGGTAGCGGAACGGTAGGTTTGATTACATACCTGCGTACGGATTCTACCCGTATTTCGGAAGAGGCAGAAGCGGCAAGCTACCAATTTGTTGCCAAGACATACGGAGAGCAGTATGCGGCCGGTGTACGCAGCGACAGTAAAAATAAGAAAAAAATACAGGATGCCCATGAGGCGATTCGCCCGACGGATGTCAATCGTCTTCCGTCCGAGCTGAAAAATTCGCTGAGCAGAGATCTTCTGCGGTTGTATCAGCTGATTTGGAAGCGCTTTGTGGCAAGCCGGATGGCGTCTGCGGTTTATGAGACCATATCGGTGAAAGTGGATGCGGCGGGATACCGGTTTACAATGGCGGCGTCCAGCCTGAAATTCCAGGGATTCATGGTGGTGTATACGCAGGATGATGAGGAAAAGGCAGATAGTGCGGCATCATTGCAGAATCTGAGTAAGGACACCAAGCTTTCATTTGAAGGCTTTGATGAGAAACAGCACTTTACGCAGCCGCCGGCGCATTATACGGAAGCGAGCCTTGTCAGAACGCTGGAAGAACTGGGAATCGGTCGTCCGAGTACGTATGCGCCGACCATTACTACCATTCTTGCGCGTCGTTATATTGTAAAAGAGGCCAAAAATCTTTATGTGACAGAGCTTGGAGAAGCGGTCAACAAAATAATGAAAGATGCATTTCCGAGTATTGTCAATGTGAACTTTACAGCCAATCTGGAGTCCCTCCTGGATTCTGTGGAGGAAGGCGCAATCAACTGGAAAACAGTGATTGAGAATTTTTATCCGGATTTGCAGGATGCAGTGCAAAAGGCGGAAAAGGAACTTGAGTCGGTGGAAATTGCAGATGAGTTATCCGATGAGGTCTGTGATCTGTGCGGAAAGCAGATGGTGATTAAGTACGGACCGCATGGAAAGTTTCTGGCTTGCCCGGGATTCCCGGAATGCCGTAACACCAAGCCGTATCTTGAAAAAATCGGTGTAGCATGTCCGAAATGCGGAAAAGAAGTAGTCATCCGCAAGACCAAAAAGGGCAGACGGTACTATAGCTGTGAGAGCAGTCCGGAGTGCGATTTCATGGTATGGCAGAAGCCGAGCGGAAAGGTTTGTCCGGTTTGCGGCGAAGCATTGCTTGAAAAAGGAAGCAAGCTCGTTTGTGCCAAAGAGGAATGTTCCTACATCGAAGCAAAAGAGACGCAGAATAAATAGTTAGATTATTTATCAAATTGTGCGAATATATTGAAAAAAAACAAGTATTGTGATACGATATAAGAGTATCCCGATACTTGTTTTTGGATTGAGGAGAAACATGAGCAGCGTACAATTATTAGATAAAACCAGGAAGATTGGTAATTTGCTTCATAATAATAAAGAGAGCAAGGTCGTTTTTAACGATATCTGCAGCGTCCTGAAGGAAATTTTACATTCCAATGTTCTTGTGGTCAGCAAAAAAGGAAAAGTTCTGGGTGTCGGCAACCGGGATGAGATAAGGGTTCTTGCAGATTCCCTGAAGGTTGGTGTCGGTACATTTGTAGACAGTGCATTAAATGAAAGATTCTTAAGTGTACTTTCCACAAAAGAGAATGTGAATTTAGAAACCCTCGGTTTTGAAGGGGAAGGGATGTCTGCGTACAAAGCGCTTGTGGCACCGATCAATATAGCGGGAGAAAGACTCGGAACTTTATTTATTTATAAGCTTGAGAAACCGTACGAAATTGACGATATTATATTATGCGAGTACGGAACCACGGTGGTCGGACTTGAGATGATGCGGTCAGTCAATGAAGAGAGCGCGGAGGAGCATCGCAAGAGAGAAGTGGTCGATGCGGCACTTGAGACGTTGTCCAAGTCAGAGATGGATGCCATCCGGATGATATTTATTGAACTTCGTGAAAAGGAAGAGGATACCCTTGTTGCCAGCAAGATTGCAGATGACATCGGAATTACCCGTTCGGTCATTGTCAATGCAATCCGCAAGCTGCAGAGCGCCGGCGTGATAGAGTCTCATTCGTCAGGAATGAAAGGGACAAGAATCAAGGTGCTTAATGACTATATATACGAGAAGCTGGAAGAGATGGCATAATACAAAACAGAAATGAATAGTGGGGAATATGGATGTTTCCCGGAAGAAAATGGATTTGCACTTGTGTAAATCCATTTTTGTGGTTTACATAAACTATATTTAGTGGTAATCGAAAAATAATCCACAATATAATGTTATTTTTTGCAAAGAAAACCTTGTGTTTTTCATGAATTTCTTTATAATAAAATAGAGTGGGCTGACTATGCCCGAAAGGAGCGATTGTATGATTAATTCCAATGTGTTTGATTATGTGAATGTCCTTGACAAAGCACAGGATGCTGCGTGGAAAAGAAATGAAATCATTTCCCACAATATTGCCAATGCTACGACCCCTAATTATAAGAGACAGGACGTGGCTTTTGAGGAGACGCTCCGGCGGGCTATGAGTGATGCAAAGTATATCGAGACGGATCACAAGATATCTTCGCTCAGCATGAGAGCTCTGACGCCTACGACGTATACCGATTATTCCGGTTTTTCCTATCGTTTGGACGGAAACAATGTAGATATTGATACAGAAAATGCCTATCTTGCAAGCAACCAGATTAAGTACAATGCCCTTGTGACAAGTACCAATCAGGAATTTGCCAGACTGGCTATGGTGATGAAGTAATTAGTTTTGCACGTTAGGAGGAGATATTATGTTTGAATCTTTTGATATTAATGCATCCGGTCTTACAGCCCAGCGTTATCGTCTGGACGTGATTTCCGAAAATATTGCCAATGTAGATACGACAAGAACAGAGGATGGCACGCCTTATCGCCGTAAATCCGTTATTTTTGCAGAAAAAGGAAACGGTCATAGTTTTTCCAGTGCCCTGGATAAGGCCAAAGGTACTTACCAGGCGGCCGGAGTTAAGGTGGCAGCTACTTTTGAGGATACATCGACCGATTTAAAAATGGTCTATGATCCGGCGCATCCGGATGCGGACGAGAACGGTTATGTGTCTTATCCGAATGTAGATGTCGTGACAGAGATGACCAACCTGATCGATGCAACGAGAGCATATGAGGCGAATGCGACAGCGTTCACAGCCAGCAAGAGCATGGCGGTCAAGGGTCTGGAGATGGCACAGTAACAGAGATTGTTCTTAAATAGAAGTGAGGAGTAAAAATGGATATCAGTTCTTTGTACAATGTGAGCAGCGGAGTGATTCAGAATGCGATAAAAGATAATACATATGACACGTCGATTGCAGGCGCAGGCGGCAATGATGTGTTTGCTTCTTTCTTTGATTCTGCCGTACAGAGTCTCAATGAGGCCAATGCATATATTTCGGATGCGGAAGATGAACAGATTAAGCTTGCACTCGGTGAAACGGAGAATACACATGATCTCACCATTGCCTTGCAAAAGGCATCGACGGCTCTGCAGTATACAGTGGCAGTGCGTGATAAGTTCCTTGAATCGTACCGTACGATTATGAATATGCAGATTTAATAACTGAGGAAAGCAGGAGAGAAACATGGCGGACAGATTGAGAGAGATCCCCAATAAAATATTAGAGTGGTGGAATAAATTCACTCCGAAGCAGAAGACGATCATCATATGCTCCGTTGCGGGTGTGGTGGTTGCAATCGGTATTCTCAGCTATGTGCTGACCAAACCGCAGTATTCGGTGGTAAAAATATGTGACTCTACCGCAGTGGCTGCGGAAGTGACAGAGATTCTTGAGAGTAATGAGATCGATCACTATACGTCAGATGATGCGTTGACGATTTATGTCTTGGAGGAGCAGCTTTCCGATGCGCGACTGGTTCTCGGAGCCAGTGATATTTCGACGGAAGGCTTCGGGATGGATGATGTGACCAGCGGCGGATTTACGACCACGGAGTCTGACAAGCAGAAGAGATACATATTATATAAAGAAGGCAAAATGGAAGAGGACCTGGAGGCCAATGACTATGTTAAGGATGCGCATGTGACGCTTACGGTTCCGGAGGATGACGGAACGCTCATCAGTCAGAATTTGGATTCTTCCGCATCGGTTGTGCTCGGACTTTCCGGAGAAATGCCGCCGGAGGTTGCCTCTTCGCTGGCGCATTACATTGCGACAGCTCTGGGGAATTCCAACACGGATAATGTGACGATCATCGATACGGTCGGCAATCTTTTGTTTTCCGGTGAGACGCAGGCTTCGGGTGTGGGCAATATCGGCACACAGCTCTCCATGAAACAGGAAGCGGAGAAGCTGGTAAAACAGGAAGTAAAAAGCGTTCTTCTCGGAACGGATTTATACGATTCCATTGAAGTGGCAAGCAATTTATCTCTTGACTTTTCGTCTTACAAAGAGACCGATCACAATTATTATGTGGAGGAAGGGTTGTCACAGGGATATCTTGCGCAGGAGAATCTTTATTCTTCTGAAAACGAGAGTGGTATCAGCGGAGAACCGGGAACCGGAAGCAATGACCAGGACGGAACGACCTATGTCATCGAAAACGGTGACGGAAGTACATCGACGGTGACAGAGGAAGAGAGAAAATATCTTCCGAGCGAAAGGGTGACAGAGAAGCTCACACCGGCGGGATTGATTGTTTATGACGAGTCCTCCATTTCTGTTACGGCAAAGAAGCTTCATATGTACAATGAAGAAGAATTGGAAGAGCAGGGACTTCTCAATGATATCACATGGGAAGAGTTCAAACTGGCAAACAGTGAACAGATAAAACTGGAAGTCGATGAAGATCTGTACGGGATTGTGCAGACGGCTACGGGTATAGCGGCAGAGAATATCTCTATCGTGGCATACGAGGTTCCTGTGTTTATGGACAAAGAGGGACCTGGCGTGGAAGTGACGGACATTGTGCAGATACTGCTCATCATTGCAATCCTTGCAGTGCTTGCGTTTGTGGTGATTCGCAGCATGCGTCTGCAGAAGGAAGAGGAACCGGAGGAAGAGCTGGCAGTGGAGAAGATGCTGCAGTCTACACCGGAACCGGAAATGGAAGATATCGATTTGGAAGGCAAATCGGAAGCACGTAAACTGATTGAAAGATTCGTGGAAGAAAATCCGGAGGCGGTGGCAAATCTGCTCCGCAACTGGCTGACAGAAGATTGGGGGTAAAAAAGAATGGCCCGTTATGCAGACTCAAGCTATACAGGAATTCAAAAAGCGGCGATTCTTTTGATTTCTCTTGGACCTGAGAAATCTTCACAGATTTTTAAACATCTGAAAGAGGAAGAGATAGAAGAACTTACCTTGGAGATCGCCAATACAAAAAGTATAACGACACAGGTAAAAGATGATGTCATTAATGAGTTTTATGAGATATGTCTGGCACAGCAGTATATTGCAGAAGGCGGTATCGGATATGCCAAGGAGCTTTTGGAAGGAGCACTCGGACCGGAAAAGGCCATGGAGGTTATCGGACGTCTGACTGCTTCGCTTCAGGTAAAACCGTTCGAGTTTGTCCGCAAGGCAGATGCGTCACAGCTTCTTAACTTTATCCAGGACGAACATCCGCAGACAATCGCGCTTATTTTGTCATATCTTTCACCGTCGCAGGCGGCACAGATTATTTCCGCCCTTGCTCCGGACAGACAGGCGGATGTGGCGAAGCGTGTTGCGACGATGGACCGTACCAGCCCGGATGTTATTAAAGAGGTGGAGCGTGTGCTTGAGACGAAGCTTTCTTCTCTCGTCAATCAGGAATACAATGTTATCGGTGGTGTCGATGCTGTGGTTGAAATTCTTAATACAGTCGACCGCGGAACAGAAAAACATATTATGGAAACACTCGAAATCGAAGAGCCGGAATTGGCAGACGAAATCCGCAAGAAGATGTTCGTATTCGAGGATATCTTGCTGCTTGATGACCGTGCGATTCAGCGTGTACTCCGCGACGTGGAAAACTCCGACCTTGCCATTGCGCTTAAGGGTGCCAATGAACAGGTACAGAATGCAATCTTTAACAACCTTTCAAAACGTCTTGCTGCTATGATTAGAGAGGACATGGAATTTATGGGTCCTGTGCGTATGAAGGATGTTGAGGAAGCACAGCAGAAGATTGTTAATATCATACGTAAACTTGAAGATTCGGCAGAAATTGTTATCTCCAGAGGTGGTGGCGATGAAATCGTTGTATAGGCAGAATTTGTTGAAATCCGGATGGGTTATGGTGAATCCGGACGAGGTTCGTGTCATTGACTCCAATAAAGTGGCGGAAGACAGGAATATTATTTCTGCGCAGGCTCCGTTTGAGGAAGACGATGTTACGGCTTATCAGCCGGTCGGATTTGATCAGGAGCAGGGGGCGGAAGCCGGTTCGGTAGATTTGTTGTTTTCGGAAGGCTTGTCGGCGGAACTGGTGCAGGCAGATGCGCAGGAGCCGATGGCGGAAGATTTGTCGCAGGCAAATGCACATGCAGAAGAAATTATTGCCGATGCGCATGCGCGTGCGGAAGAAATCATGCAGCAGGCACATATTATGGCAGAGCAGGAAGCCAGACAGATCAAAGAAAGTGCACAGCAGCAAGGGATGCAGGACGGTTATCAGCAGGGAGTTGAGAAGGCGGCTGCGGAAGCTGAGGCGCTTCGGAATGAATATGCGCAGAAACAGCAGGAATTGCAGCAGAAGTATGCAGAGAAGATGGAAGAGCTGGAGCCGTATCTGATCAAAGAACTGACAGGTGTTTATGAACATATTTTTCGGGTTGAGTTTTCGCAGTACCGCAATGTGCTGCAGCATTTGATTGCCAATACACTGCGCAGCGTAGAGATGAGCGATACTTATTTGATCCATGTTTCTGAGGCGGACTATTCTTATGTGAGCATGCAGAAGGCTCAGATTATGGAGGAGGGCTGTGTGAAGAATGCGCAGCTTGAAATTGTGGAAGACCGGACACTTTCCAAAAATGAATGTCTGGTTGAGACGGAGGATGGCATATTTGATTGCAGTCTCTCTGTACAGCTTACGGAATTAAAAAGAAAGCTTCAATTGCTTTCGTATACCGGAAAAGAGGAGTAAGTATTTTGGACGATTCACAGATGCAGTTTCAAAAATACGAACAACTGAAAGACGATGTGTATTTTAAAAGACTGGGAAAGATTGTCAATGTGGTAGGCCTGACGATTGAATCGGCCGGGCCGGATGCCAGACTGGGCGATCTTTGCCGCATTTATAAAACAGGGCGTTCCGGCGATTATATTACCGCTGAGGTGGTAGGATTCAAGGATCGCCATACGATTCTTATGCCATATGAGGTGACGGATGGAATCGGTGGAGGCTGTGTGGTCGAAAATGAGGGATATCCTCTCAGTGTAAAGGTGGGCCCGCAGCTGCTTGGGAAGACGCTCGACGGACTCGGGCGTTTTTCAGACGACGGACTTATGGACGGAGCGCAGGAGTATCCTGTGGAAGCACCGCCACCGGATCCGATGGCAAGAGAGATCATCGATGAGGTCCTGCCTCTCGGGGTAAAGGCGGTGGATGGTTTGATTACGGTCGGCAAAGGTCAGCGTATCGGTATTTTTGCCGGATCCGGCGTAGGAAAATCAACACTTATGGGTATGTTTGCCCGCAATACCAAGGCGGATATCAATGTGATTGCACTGATCGGAGAGCGCGGCCGTGAGGTGAGAGAGTTTATTGAACGTGACCTCGGTGAGGAAGGTATGAAACGTTCCATTGTTGTGGTTGCCACTTCGGATAAGCCGGCGCTTGAGCGAAACAAAGCGGCAAAAACAGCTACTGCGATTGCAGAATACTTCCGTGATAAAGGGAAGGATGTTCTTTTGATGATGGATTCGTTGACCCGTTTTTCCATGGCACAGAGGGAAATCGGTCTTGCCAGCGGAGAACCGCCGGTGACAAGAGGATACCCGCCGAGTGTGTACTCGGAGATGCCAAAGCTTTTGGAGAGGGCAGGCCGTTCGGACAAGGGGTCTATCACCGGTTTGTACACGGTTCTTGTGGACGGCGATGATTTTAATGAGCCGATTACCGACACGGCAAGAAGTATTCTGGACGGGCATATTATGCTCAATCGTAAACTGGCACATAAGAATCATTATCCGGCGATCGATGTGTTGCAGAGTATTTCGCGTTGCATGAGTCAGATCGCGGAAAAGGAGCATAAGCAGGTGGCCGGCAAATTAAAAAATGTTATGGCTACTTACAACGAGGCGGAAGATCTCATCAACATCGGCGCCTATAAAAAGGGCAGCAACCCGAGCATTGACAATGCAATAGAAAAAATAGACGCAGTAAATCGCTTTTTGTTGCAGCAGACGGATGAGAAGTTTGATTTTGAACAGGAAGTTGAAATGATGAAACAGATCTTTGGATAAAACGGTCGGTGATAAGGCATGGGCAGATTTCGTTACAGAATGCAAAATATCCTGAATATAAAAGAGAAATTAGAAGTGCAGGCCAAAAATGAGTTTGCCGCTGCGAATATGGAACTGGCGGAGGAACAGGAAGTGCTTGCGCAGATGCTCGCTCATAACAAGGAGTTGGAAGCGCAGTCGAGGGCGCTTCGCCTGAAGGAGACTCTGAGCATCAAGGATATAGAGGATAACAAGCTTTCTCTCGAGATTCAAAAAGACAGAATGAAACAGCAGGCGCTTCGGATCCATGCTGCGGAGAGAAAGGTGGAACAGAAGAAAAAGGTTATGGTTGATCTGATGAAAGAGAGAAAAACGCATGAGATTTTGAAAGAGAAGGCGTTTGAACAGTTTCTTTTGGATGAAAAAGCGGAGGAAAGCAAGCAGATCGATCAGTTGACCAGTTATACATACGGTCGGGAATAGAGACGAAGGAAGGTGACAGGATGGCACAGGAACCGGGAATGGTCGGTTTGGATATTAAGGCAGATCGAAAAAGGTTAAAAGAAGAAAAGAAGAAGCTGAAACAGCAGCAGAAACAGCAGAAAAAAGAGGCGAAAGCCCGCGCAAAGGAACTGGCGCTGGAGGAGGCACAGCTGGCAGAGGAGTCGGAAGGAAATCCGTTTTCTGTGGCGATTGTAACTTTTATTATCGTGGTTGTCTGGATCGCAATCATTTGTCTTTTGATCAAGCTGGATGTGGGCGGATTCGGAACCAATGTTATGACACCGCTTCTCAAAAATGTTCCGGTGGTAAATAAAATTTTGCCACAGCCGGAAACGACAGCGGATGAAAGCGGTTACGAAGGGTATGCGACCATTCAGGAAGCGGTAGATTATATCAGGGTATTGGAATTGCAGCTGGAAGCGGCCAGATCGGAGACGACAGCGGACACAACGACGATACAGCAGATGGAAGCGGAGATAAAACGTCTGGAGACATTTGAGAGCAACCAGCTTGAGTTCCAGAAGATAAAAAATGAGTTTTACGAAGAAGTGGTATATGCAGAAAATGGTCCGGGGGCAGACGAGTATGCCAAGTATTACGAGACCATGGATCCGGCTACTGCAGAAGCGCTTTATAAAGAAGTAATCAAGGAGCAGCAGGAGTCCAAAGAGGTGGAGGATTATGCCGCGGCGTATTCCGAGATGAAACCGAAGGAAGCTGCGGCGATTTTCGAATCTATGACGGATAATCTGGATTTGGTTGCCCGGATTCTCAGTGTGATGACTGCCGAGGACCGCGGCGCGATTCTGGGCGTAATGGATTCTCAGGTAGCGGCGAAGATAACGAAAATAATGGATCCGCAGACTTAAGTTTTGGGTATAAATGTCCGATAAATATTCTGTGGATTTATATAATCCATCAGAAAGGAGGACGAATATGACAAGTGCATCAATTATGGAAATGCAGCAAAGCAGCTATGTTTCCTCAGCAAATGCAGTGAAAAGCAATGCGGCAAATGCGGCGAATGCACAGATGCAGTTCTCGGACGCAATGCAGTTTGCATCTGCGGGACAGCAGGAAGACGGTGCGGATGTGGTTCGCGAGTCCGATGCAAAAGTTCACGCAGAAAAAAGTGCATCGCAGCATACCGGACGCAAAGAAATCAGGGAAACGGATGCGACTTCTGAGAAACAGGAGATTTCCGATGAAAAAATTTCGGAGGAAATGAAAACGGAAGAAGAGGCTGCTGTGAAAGAAATTGCAGAGCAGCTCGGTGTTTCGGAGGAAGAAGTCAGAGAAGCGATGGAAGTGCTCGGATTTGGGGTTATGGATCTTTTGTCGCAGGGCAATATGGTTGCGCTTACTGCACAGTTGACCGGTATGCAGACGGTGGACGTACTTATGGATGAGCAGCTGTTTTCGCAGATTACGGATTTGACACAGACCATACAGAATCAGATGCAGACATTGGCGGATGAGCTTGGTGTAAGCCTGGAACAGCTTCAGAACATGATCGATGAGCAAATGGCAGCGGATGTGGCGGCTCAGACACAGGAGCCGGTTGCAGAAGAAACCTTACAGTCACAGGAACCGGAACAACAGCAGGCTTTTGTGCAGGCTGGGGAAGTAGTGGCAGACGATGAGATGGTGACTGCGGATAAACAAATTTTCCACAAGTCAGCGGATGCAGACGGTTTGTATGAGACAGAAACTACCATCAAAGTACAGTCGGCAGCGGATGCTGAAAAAAGTACAGATACGGGAAGCGAAGAAAAGGATGCTTCTTCTATGATGAACGGTCAGCAGACCAATGCGGCACCGACAGGGGATGCTAATTATGTAAACCAGACCAAAGCTGGGGACATACTGGAAGAGACCTTCGATTTACAGAGAACAAGAGAGATGATTGATCAGATCGCGGATTATGTAAGAGTACATCATTCGGAGAAGATTTCGGCGATGGAAATTCAGTTACACCCGGTAGAACTCGGCACCGTAAATCTTCAGGTAGTAGCCAAAGACGGAGCAGTCAGTGCACAGCTCACCGTGCAGGATGAGGCGATCCGTGCAGCGCTGGAAGGTCAGATGATGCAGCTTCGGGAGTCTTTGCAGGAGCAGGGATTAAAAATCGATGCGGTGGAAGTGACAGTTGCCAGCCATGAATTTGAAGAAAATCTTGATCAACAAGGCAGAGATGCCGAGGAAGAGGCGGCAAGAGAAAAGAAAAGCGGCAGAAGAATTCTTGATCTGAATGAAATCGGACAGGAAGAACTGGAAGAGATGGAAATGTCAGATGCAGAACGTTTGCAGGTTGAAATGATGCGAATGGGCGGCAATCGAATGAATTTCCGCGTATAAAAAGGAGGAACGACAATGGGAGTATCTGCAGTTATTGAAGATGGGCTTGTGGCAAATGCAGTATCAGCGACATCAAAAGCTTCGGAGAAGAAAGAGACATCTTTGGGAAAGGATGATTTTCTTCAGCTTCTTGTGGCACAGATGAAATATCAGGATCCGTTGGAGCCGACATCCAATACAGAATATATTGCGCAGTATGCTACTTTCTCTGAGGTAGAACAGATACAGAATATGAGCCAGAGTATGGATCTCAGCCGTGCGTCAAGTCTGGTGGGCAAGACAGTTGAAGTTACGACAACCAGCGAAAGCGGAGTAGAGTCTACCATCATGGGCAAAGTGGATTATGTGAAATACGAGAATGGCAAAGCGCTCGTGGCAATCGATGAAGAGTTGTATTCTCTCGACGATGTGACATATGTATGTGACGAAGCGTATTTGACAGCTTATGGTCTTGCATCTGCATTGGTAGGAAATGTAGCGAAACTTCCGCAGGTGGAAAAAGTCAGTCTGTCTGATAAAGATTCGATTACTGAAGTTTTGGAAGCATACGATGCGATGGATGATTACCAGAAAACTTTCGTAGCCAATGAGGTGAAACAAAAAATCGAGCAGTATCGTGAAAAATTGGCGCAGGTGGTTAAGGCAGCAGAGAATTCTGCCGATAATACTAACAGTAACGAGTAACAGGTTGCGACAGATTCCATATAAGGCATTCTCATGGAGGAGGATATATGAACATTCAAAACAGTCCATACTTATCCGCAGTGCAGATGCCGAAAAACAGTTCCGCAGTGACCGGGAAACATTTGCAGCAGAGTGAAGCAATCAGCTTTGAGCAAATACTGAATCAAAAGGCAAAGGTCGGTGGGGAGACGGGAGAACTTAAATTTTCCAAGCATGCGACAAGTCGCCTGGCGGAAAGAAATATCAGTCTCAGCACAGAGCAGCTTACCCGGTTGAAAGAGGGAACGGATAAGGCAAGCGGAAAAGGAATTAAGGAACCCCTTGTATTGATTGATGATCTTGCATTCATCGTCAGTACCGGAAGCCGGACAGTCATCACAGCGATGGGATCCGGAAGCACAGAAGAAAATATTTTTACAAACATTGACGGAGCCGTTATCAACTAGCCGGACCTTACGGAGGCTAATATTCCTGACTGACAGATGGAATAGACGGACCGGGAAAACAGGAGGTCATTCATTATGATGAGATCACTTTATTCTGGTGTATCAGGATTAAAAACACACCAGACAAAAATGGACGTTATCGGTAACAACATTGCAAACGTTAACACAACCGCATTCAAGTCACAGTCTATCACGTTTTCTGAAATCATGTATCAGACAACGCAGTCTGCATCCGGAGCGAATGCAGAAACCGGAAGAGCCGGTACGAACGCCAGACAGATTGGTCTCGGTGTAAAGGCCGGTGCGATCAGTGCATCTGTTTCTACGGAAGGTGCGACACAGTCGACAGGTAATCCGTTTGATATTAAGATTACCGGTGAGGCGCTCTTTATTGTAAGCAACGGACGTGATAATTTCTTTACCCGTGACGGTTCGTTCTATGTAGATGGCCAGGGTAACCTTGCTATGACATCCAACGGTTACACTGTGCAGGGATGGCAGGTAAAAGACGGCAATATCGCAAAAGATACTGTTAGTGCACTGCGTATTATGAGTGCTGAGAATATGACATATCCTCCGGAGGCTACAACAGAGGCGTATGTATCCGGTATTATTGATAAAAACGATCCTTCGGTCAGCTCAGAGGCCGGAAAGATTGTCAGCATCAATTTCTTTGACAGCCTTGGATATGCATACACTGCAAAGCTTACAATGAAAGCAACCGGTACAGAAGGAATGTACACGGTAGAGCTTGCGGATGTTTTGGATTCCAACGGAGATTCCATTGATACGACCAATATTCAGCTCGGTGCAGTCAGAACAGTGGCAGATGCGAAGGGACTTACACTTGCAAACGGATATACAATCAACGGAACTACATTGACATATCTGGATGATGCGGGAGCATCCCAGAATATTAATCTTGCAGGCGATTTGACAGCAGAACAGCAGGAAATCGTGGCAAATGCATATGGATACACAACATATGAAGAGTTCGCCAAATTATATGTAACCAATGCGGACGGAACAACGACAACACTCGGTGCTTTGATTGAAGCAAACAATATTTCAAGTGTGATCAGTGCAGATGATGCTTCTATCGCAGTGGACGGAAAGCAGATTACAGGTGGAGTGGTACAGTATAATACAAGTACCGGTCAGATTCAGAGTGTGAACGGGCTGACCAACAATTTGGAAATGCTTCTTACATTTGGTGATGAGGCCGGCAGCGCATTTGAAGATATTACTATCGATTTTTCGCCATCTTCCAACTATAACAACAACGGAACCAGTACAATCAGTGCAGTGAGCGGTGATACGGACGGTCTCGGAGCAGGAAGAAAGCTCGGTGAGATGTCCGGCGTGTCCATCCAGAGTGACGGTATGATTTATGCATCGTATGACAACGGTCAGACCAAACTTCTCGGACAGATTGCGGTTGCGACATTCCCTAACGTATCCGGTCTTCAGAAGGAAGGAGATAACCTTTATTCTGCAACAATGAACTCCGGAGAGTTTGACGGAATCGGTTTAGATGTATCTGCGGACGGTGGATATATGACAACCGGTGTTTTGGAAATGAGTAACGTGGATCTTTCTTCTGAATTTACGGAGATGATTACCACACAGAGAGGTTTCCAGGCAAACTCAAGAATCATTACGGTTTCCGATACACTTTTGGAAGAACTTGTAAACCTGAAACGTTAATTTTATAAAATGATGGGATAGTCATACAGTATTTTTGAAGTATGAAAAGGGCGGTGGCGCTGAGCCAGCGCCCTTAACCATATTTTATAAAATATACATATTTTGGCTATGCAAATAATTGTAAAAGTAAGTAGACAAGAGGTGAAAAATCTAGTAAAATTGTGTAGAAAGGATATTTTTACATATTAGAGTGAAAATAGACAGGTGATTGTTTTGGATTTAGCATCGATTTTAGGTTTAGTCATATGTTTTGCTCTTTGTATTTTCGGTATTGTAACAGGTGATGCGGGCTGGGCGGCAATTATTAATTTCTTGAATGCGCCTTCGGCTCTGATTACGTTCGGTGGTGCTTTTTTTGCTGTTATGGCGAGTTATTCCATGGCAGATTACATAGGCGGATTAAAGAGTTTTACTTTGATTTTTAAAGTGCCGAATTTAGATACAGCCGAGATGATTCAAAAGATTATCGATTTATCAAATGTAGCACGTAAAGAAGGATTGCTTTCACTGGAAGAAGCAGCAGCCGATTTGGATGACGCTTTTCTGAAGAAAGGAATCCTGTTAATCGTTGACGGAACAGATCCGGAGCTTGTGCGCGGTATCATGGAGACAGAGCTTGACAGTGTGGACAGCCGTCACAAAAAGAATATGACATTCTGGCAGGATCTCGGCGCCATGGGACCTGCGTGGGGTATGATCGGAACCCTGATCGGTCTTGTAAACATGCTTCAGAACTTGTCCGATCCATCCGCCATCGGACCGAATATGGCGGTTGCGCTTCTTACGACATTGTATGGTTCGCTTCTTGCAAACTGGATTTGTACGCCGGTATCAAGTAAGCTGAAATCCAATAATGATACAGAAATCATGATCAAAGAGATCATGGTGGAAGGTTTATTGTCAATTCAGGCGGGAGAAAATCCGCGTGTCATTGAAGAAAAATTAAAGTCATTCCTTGCGCCGAAGGATAGAGAGTCGGGCCAGGGTGAAGGTGGTGAAGCAGATGTCTAAGAAAAAGAAAGAAGATCTTGCGGCGCCTGGTTCCCCGGCGTGGATGGCCACGTTCAGTGACCTTATGAATCTTCTTCTTTGTTTCTTCGTGCTTTTGTTCTCGATGTCCAGTGTGGACGCTAAAAAGTTTGATGAAGTGGCGGCATCGTTTTCACAGACGTTTAGTATTTTCGAGGCGGGAGCAACGGCAATCGGAGACGGTATACTCATCAGCAACGGCGTGAGCCAGTTGAATGAGCTTGACAAATACATAAACAGCACAGGAAAAACTGCAGAATCGGAACAGGATGTGGACGTGTTCGAGGAATTTGAAGAAAAGAAGCTTTCCGAATCCGAAGAGCTTGCAGAGAAGGTGGAGGAAGCTTTGGCAGAAGACGGAAATCCGCACGAAGGAGATATTTCGGTTGATTTCACGTCCCAATATGTTTCGCTGACTTTGAATGGTGCGTTCCTTTTTGATTCCGGAAGTGATCAGCTGAAGGAAGAAGCATTACCGCTTCTTGACAAGGTGGGAATGATTCTTGTGCGTTATGCAGAGAGTACGATTGAAATTGAGGGTCATACGGACAATGTTCCGATCAGCAATTCTAAATTTGCAAATAATGATGTACTCTCAAGTTTTCGTGCGCTTTCCGTGTTTGACTATTTTATGAGCACGACTTCTTTGGAGCCTTCTGTGATGAAGCATTCCGGAAGAGGAGAACACATTCCGATTGCGGATAATACCACACCGGAAGGAAGAGCGCAGAACAGGCGTGTTGAGATTAAGATTTATACGGAATTATCCGGTTATTAGAAGGGATGAAAGGAAGATAACAGAAAATGAAAAAGAATTTATTATCGATTCTGATTCTTGCGCTGTTGATTGTGAATCTCGTGTTTTCGACGGTGATTATGATCAGTGTCACATCGACGAACAAGAAGACGGCTGCAGTGATTGGAGATATTGCGACAATTCTCAACCTTGAACTTGAAAGTGGCAAGGCAGGAGAGGAAATAGTTGAGGTTTCGATTGACGATACGGCGGTTTATGATATCGCAGATCAGATGACGATTCCGCTCAAAAAGGGCGAGGACGGCCAAGATCATTTTGCGTTGGTTTCCGTTACGCTTGCCATGAATACAAAGCATGATGATTATGAAACATACGGTGATGCGGAGTCTATGGCAGGGAAGGAAAGTCTGATCAAAGGACTGATCGTGGAAGCGTTCGGCTCTTATACCATGGAGCAGCTTAAGGCAGACAACGGAGAGGCGGTTCGCGAAGATATTCTTCAGAGAATCCAGTCGATGTTTGATTCTGATTTCATTTATAAAGTCACATTCCGGGATATGATTGAGCAGTAAAGCACTTATCGGACATTACATTAACAGGAGGTGAGTCAGGTGGGAGACGTTTTATCTCAGAGCGAGATAGACAGTTTGCTGAATGCGCTTAGCAGCGGTGAGCTGGATGTGGAAGAAATCAAAGAAACGCCGGAGAAAACAGCAAAAAATTACGACTTTAAGAGACCGGCCAAGTTCTCAAAAGAACATCTTCGAACGCTGGAGATTATTTTTGAACATTACGGACGTCTTTTGTCTACCAATCTGCCGGTGTATCTCAGAAAAACGGTGCAGGTAAATGTGGCCAGTTCGGAAACGGTAACATTTTCGGAGTTTACAAATGCGTTAAGTAATCCGGTTGTACTTGGAATTATTAATTTCGTGCCGTTGAACGGTAATATTATTTTGGAGCTTTCACCGAACCTCGGATTTGCGATATTGGATCGAATGCTCGGTGGTTCCGGAATTCCATTGGAAAAAAACAGAGAGTTTTCCGAAATTGAAATGTCAATTCTCGATAAAATCATGATTGCGTGCATGCAGCTTCTGCGTGAGCCGTGGAAAAACGTGGTGGATTTGGATCCGTTTATGGAGAGGATCGAGACCAATGCGCAGTTTGCACAGATTATTGCACCGAACGAAATGATAGCGATTGTTACGCTGAATGTCCGGATCGGTGAGATTGAGGGTTACATGAATGCATGTCTTCCGTACATTACGTTGGAAGAGATCATGGATAAATTAAATACGAAATTCTGGTTCTCGACGATGCAGAGCATTAGTGATGAGAATTATGCAGAATATATTGAGTCGATGATTAAGCGTACGACAGTACCGGTTAAGGCTGTGCTTGGTAAGAGTATCGTTTCTGTAATGGATTTTGCCAGCCTGCAGGTGGGAGACGTCATCAGACTCGATTCCAAGGTGGATGAAGAACTTCCTATCTACGTTGGAAATTTGAAAAAATTTACTGCTTTGCCCGGAACGAATAAAGACAATTATGCAGTCAGGGTAATGACGGTAGTAAGAGAGGAGGAATAGTCCATGGACGGTATGCTGTCTCAAGACGAGATAAATGCGCTGTTAAGTGGCATGGATATCGGTGGAGATGCGCCTGCGGAGCCGGCGGCATCAGAATCGCTGGTGGAGCTTAGCGACATCGAAAAAGACGCCATTGGTGAGATTGCAAATATCAGCATGGGTACATCGGCGACAACTTTGTATTCGCTGGTCAATCGTAAAGTAAATATTACGACGCCGGTCGTTTCTGTTGCGACATGGGAGAATTTCATAGAGGATCATGAAAGACCGTGTGTGTTTATTCAGATTCGATATACGGTAGGCCTTGATGGAGCCAATATATTAATTTTAAGAGAACACGATGTAAAAGTAATCACTGATCTTATGATGGGCGGTGATGGAACGAATACGGAGGGTGAGCTCGGAGAACTGCATTTGAGTGCGATATCCGAGGCGATGAACCAGATGATGGGATCGTCCGCCACATCCCTTTCCTCTATGCTTGGCAAGATGATTGATATCAGTCCACCTGATGCAAGTCTTGTAAATATGTTGGAAAGCAAACGCGGCGGAGATATTGCACCATTTTTGGATGAGCAGTTTGTAAAAATTGAATTCCGGATGCAGATTGAAGATCTGGTAGACAGTACTATCATGCAGCTTTATCCGATTGATTTTGCAAAATCTCTGTATGAGATATTTATGGGTAATCAGACGGGCGGAGAGGAACCGGCACCGGAGCCAACGCCAGCGCCGGCGCCACAGCCGTTTGTTCCGGAAAAAGTAGATCCTGTTCCGGCGCCGGAACCAATGCCGATGCCGATGCAGCCGGATCCGATGGCAGCAGGTTATGGAATGCCGCAGATGGCGATGCCGCAGATGATGCCTCAAATGGCGATGCCGCAGATGATGCCGATGCAGGGCATGAATATCCAGCCGGCACAGTTCCAGGCATTCAGCGGTGCAGCGGGGGCCGGAGTCAGTCAGGAAAACATCGGTCTGATTATGGATGTACCTCTTGAGGTGACGGTAGAACTTGGCAGAACCAAAAAGTCGATTGCTGAGATTCTTGATTTTACACCGGGTACCATCATAGAATTGGATAGGATTGCAGGAGAGCCGATCGATGTACTGGTCAACGGTAAGTTTGTTGCCAAGGGTGAGGTTGTTGTAATCGAAGAGAGTTTTGGTATCAGAGTAACTGAAATTGTAAAATAAAAACAAAAATAGGAGAGAAATAGAGATGGCGAAAAACATTTTAATTTGTGACGATGCAGCTTTTATGCGAATGATGATCAAGGATATCCTTACAAAGAACGGATACAATGTGGCCGGTGAGGCAGAAAACGGTTTGAAAGCAGTGGAAAAGTATGCAG
Organism: Lachnospiraceae bacterium; assembly: GCA_045535935.1. GTDB lineage: Bacteria > Bacillota > Clostridia > Lachnospirales > Lachnospiraceae > SVFI01. The sequence goes on from JAZSMO010000005.1 coordinate 35,618, forward strand.
AAGTAAAACCGGATCTTGTTCTTATGGATATTACAATGCCGGAGATGGACGGAATTCAGGCTTTAAAGAAGATTAAAGCTTCTGATCCGGGCGCTATGGTTATTATGTGTTCAGCGATGGGACAGCAGGCGATGGTTATCGAATCCATCCAGGCCGGAGCGAGAGATTTTATTGTAAAACCATTCCAGGCGGAGCGTGTACTTGAAGCAGTTAAGAAAGTAGTGGGCTAGTATGATTTTGATGTCTTCCGGGACGCTGGAATCTGTTGTGCAGCTTTTTACGGCAATAATTATATTTGTGTTTGTGTTGTTCATCACATTTTGGACGACCAAGTTTATTGCAAAGTATCAGAAGCAGACGATGGCTTCCGGCAATATGGAGGTTGTGGAAACGACCAGAATTGCGCCGAATAAATATCTTCAGATTGTCAGAGCAGGGAATCGTTATTTTATGATAGCGCTCGGCAAAGAGACGGTTACTATGTTGTCGGAACTTGATCCGGAACAATTGGAACTGAAAGAGGATGTGCAGGGAGATATACAGCCGATAGACTTCAAGGCGATTTTTGACAAAGCAAAGAACATCAGAAAAAAGCAGGCGGATAAGGATGAATAAAAGAGTATTGCGGATATGTGCCATGGCTCTTGCTCTTGGGATTTTCGTATTTATGGGCACGATGGCAGTACATGCGACATCTATGGATTCCGGCTTTGCGGGACAGAGGGAAGATCGAACCAATATCAATGATCCCGGAACGTCAGAGACGGCAGATGAGCTTGGCAAATTAAATATTGCAAACACAATGACAATTACATATGATGACGGGAATGGCTCTGTGGCAGGACCAATCAGAATTTTGCTTGTGTTGACGGCGATTGCGATTGCGCCGACGTTGCTGATATGCCTTACGTCCTATACCAGAATCTTGATTGTAATGCATTTTACGAGACAGGCGCTCAATACGCAAACCGCACCGCCGAACCAGGTAATTATCGGATTGGCATTGTTTTTGACGTATTTTATTATGAGTCCTACGATTAGCGAAATCAATGAGCAGGCGCTCATTCCTTTTGAAGCCGGTGAGTTGTCTCAGGAAGAAGCTTTGGAGGCGGCCGCAGATCCGATTCGTGATTTTATGTATGAGCAGACGCAGCTGAAGGATGCGAAGATGTTCTGTGAAATCGGTGGATATGAGTGGACCGGAGAGCTTGAGGATATTCCGACCAGTGCGCTGATTCCGGCGTTTATGGTCAGTGAACTCCGAACAGCGTTTATCATAGGTTTTGTGATATATGTACCATTTTTGGTGATTGATATGGTAGTATCATCCGCGCTTATGAGTATGGGTATGATGATGCTTCCGCCGACCACGATTTCTATGCCGTTTAAGATTTTGTTATTTGTTCTTGCGGACGGATGGAATCTGGTGATTGTGAATTTGGTGAAAACGTTTATGTAGTTGTGCAGGCAGAACGGTTTGCACAAGATTGTAATAAAAGATAGGAGTGATGAGATGACAATTGATATGGTTATGGAAATTGCCAACAAGGCATTGTACACGATCATTCTCACGGCAGCTCCTGTCTTGCTTATTTCGCTTGTGATCGGTTTGGTTGTCAGTATTTTCCAGACGGTCACATCTATTCAGGAACAGACGCTTACGTTTGTTCCGAAGATACTTGGGGTTTTTATTACTTTAATGTTAGTCGGACATTGGATGTTAAACAATATGACATCTCTTATGACGGAAATGTGGTCCGATTTTGCGGTTTACATAAGGTAGAAATATGATAGAATACAGTTTTTCATTACAGGAGCTGGAAATCTTTCTTTTGATCATTGTACGCATGACTTGTTTTCTTTTTGCAGCCCCATTTTATGGGATGGATAGTACACCGGGACAGTTTAAGATTGCGCTTGGTGTATTTCTTTCTTATCTCGTATATTTTACAACAATGCCGCATGAGCAGGTGGTTTATACGACAGTTCTGCAGTATGCGACGATTGTTTTACAGGAAGCGATTGTCGGGCTGATGATTGGCTGGGGAGCCAATATATGCAGCTCTATTGTTTTTTTTGCGGGTCGAATGGTGGATATGGAGATAGGATTTGCTATGGTCAATGCCATGGATCCGACGACAAAAGAAAATGTTACGATTTCCGGCTTTTATTACCAGTATATGGTAATGCTCATGTTGGTTGTCTCCGGTATGCATCGTTATTTGATACAGGCCATTGTTGACACCTATGATTTGATACCGATCAGTGGTGCGGTATTCCATTCGGATCTGATGCTGGAATCGGTCATTTCGTTCCTGAGTAATTATGTAAATATCGGATTTCGTATCTGTCTTCCGATTTTTTGTTGTATTTTGATTGTAAATGTGGTGCTCGGAATTCTTGCCAAAGTTTCTCCGCAGCTGAATATGTTTGCGGTCGGAATGCAGATTAAAATTTTGATTGGATTGTTTATTATGTTTTTGACAACCGGAATGCTTCCGTATGTCAGTGATTTCATCTATACAGAAATGAAGGTTATGATTGTTGCGTTTGTGGAGGCCATGATGCCATGATGGAGTTAAATCTTCAGTTCTTCGCAAAGGAAGGACCCGGAGGAGAAAAAACCGAAGAGCCTACCGCCAAGAAGCTCAAGGATGCCAGAGACGAAGGTCAGGTAGCCAAGAGCAAGGAGATTGCCAACGCATTTACCATGATCGGTGTGTTTGCACTGATGAATGTGATCGTTGGTTTTTTGGGAGAAAATTTTTTGGAAGCGTTTTCGGACGGCTACAATCGGATTCCGGAATTTATCAAACTACATAATGGTGAATTTCGAACGGGCGATATGGTGGCGTATTTAAGACATGTCATGCTTCATATTACCCTTATGATTGCGCCGTTTTTGGCAGTCGGTTTTGTGCTTGCTTTTTTGGCCGATTTGATTCAGGTAAAGTGGCATGTTACGACCAAGCCTCTGAAACCGAAATTCAGTAAAATGAATCCGGTGAGTGGTTTTAAAAGGATGTTTTCCGCCCAGTCTTTAATGGAACTTTTAAAATCTGTTTTAAAGATCGGACTGATTATTTATGTTGTTTATACGACATTGCGGGATCAGATGGAAGTTATATATATCTTGTTTAATATGACGCTTTGGCAGGGAATTGCCGTGGCGGGAGATATTGCGATCAGTCTCGGACTGAAAATATCGGTTGTATATATTATTATTGCACTGCTTGATTTTGCGTATCAGAAGCATAAGTTCCATGAAGACCAGAAGATGACCAAGCAGGAAGTGAAAGATGAATATAAGAATGCAGAAGGAGATCCGGCGGTAAAAGGAAAGCAGCGTCAGCGTATGCAGGAGTCATCCAGAAGACGTATGATGCAGAATATTCCGAAAGCGGATGTGGTTATTACCAACCCGACGCATTTTGCAGTGGCGATACAGTATGATACGCAGGTTGCGCCGGCGCCGATCGTTTTGGCGAAAGGGGAAGATCATCTTGCAGCCAAGATCAAGGAAGTTGCCAGAGAAAATAAAGTGGAAATTGTAGAAAACAAGCCACTTGCACGTATGCTCTATTACAATGTGGAAATCGGCGAACAGGTTCCGCCGGAGCTCTATCAGACCGTGGCAGAGGTACTTGCAATGGTATATCATATCAAAGGGAAAATATAACATAAAATTTGACGGAAGGAAGGTGACGGAATGAAAAAAGCAGATATCGGCGTAGCGGCGTATGTCCTCGCGGCGTTTATTATGCTTATTGTACCGATTTCGTCAGGACTTCTGGACGTGCTTCTCGCCTGCAATATGGCGGTGGCGTTTACGATTATGTTCGGTTCCATGTTCGCGAGGGAAGCGTTGGATATGTCTTATTATCCGACCATGCTTTTGTTCACGACCATCTTCCGAATTGCCCTTAACGTATCTTCCACCCGTTTGATTCTTACAACCGGTGATCCGGGAAACGTAGTTCGTACCTTCGGAGAATTTGTGGGCGGTAACGATTTGATCATGGGTGCGATTGTATTTATTATCCTGATTATTATCCAGTTCATGGTCATCAACAAAGGTTCCGAGCGAGTGGCAGAAGTTACGGCCAGATTTACCTTGGATGCTATGCCGGGTAAACAGATGGCCATCGATGCCGACTTAAATACCGGAGCCATTACAGATAAACAGGCGAAAGAACGCCGCGACAAGATCCAGCAGGAAGCCAGCTTCTTCGGTTCCATGGATGGTGCGGTGAAGTACGTCAAAGGAGATGCCACAGCAGGTCTTATCATTACTGCAGTTAATATTATCGGCGGTATTCTCATGGGCGTGCTTCGTCAGAATATGGAAATCACTGCAGCGTTGGAGGAATACGCCGTGCTCACGATCGGAGACGGTCTGGTCAGCCAGATTCCGTCCCTTCTGATTTCGCTTTCTACCGGTATTCTGGTAACAAAGGGAAGTAAGGATGCGGATTTTGGTTCCGTGCTGATCAAGCAGCTGTTCGGTATACCGAAAAACATGTATCTGGTCGGAGGAGTTTTGATCGGTCTTGGTATCGCCACACCGCTTAATACGCTGATTTTCCTGACGATCGGTGCAGTCTTTATCGTAGTGGGACGTATGATGGCCAGCACCATTGAGACAGCGCAGATCGAGAGTGAGGCCAACGAGGAAGAGATGGCGGTGGAGGAGATTCGCCAACCGGAAAATGTTACTTCGCTTTTGCAGGTAGATCCGATCGAGCTGGAATTCGGTTACGGCATTATCCCGCTTGCGGATGTTAACCAGGGCGGAGATTTGCTTGACCGCGTGGTTATGATTCGTAGGCAGATCGCACTTGAACTCGGTACGATTGTGCCGATCATCCGTCTGCGAGACAATATTCAATTAAATCCGAATCAGTATATTATTAAGATAAAAGGTATTCAGGTCAGTGAGGGTGAGATTTTGTTTGACCATTATATGGCCATGAATCCGGGATATGTAGAAGAAGAAATTACGGGTATCAAGACCTTTGAACCATCCTTCCATCTGCCGGCCGTATGGATTACGGAAGGCCAGAGAGAACGTGCGGAAAGTTTGGGCTATACCGTTGTAGACCCGCCTTCCATTATTGCAACGCATCTTACGGAGATTATCCGCCGCCATATTGCGGAGCTTCTCAGCCGTCAGGATGTCCAGAATCTGGTGGACAACTTGAAGGAGAGCAATCCGTCTATTGTGGAGGAGCTTGTTCCGAAAATGCTCGGTCTCGGAGAGGTGCAGAAAGTATTGCAAAATCTGCTTAGGGAAGGAATTTCTATCCGTGATTTGCTTACAATTTTTGAGACGATGGCAGATTATGCACCGACCACGCGGGATACGGATATTTTGACGGAATATGCCCGCCAGAGTCTGAAGCGTGCGATTTCGGCCAGATATTTCCCGGCCAATGAGACAACCAGTGTAGTGACATTGGATCCGCAGGTAGAGCAGGAAATCATGGGAAGTGTGAAACAGACAGAACAGGGAGCCTACCTTACGCTGGCACCTGAACGCACAAAGGCGATTATGGCGTCCGTACAGGCAGAGGTGGAAAAACTGGAAAGTCTCGGCAAGAATCCGATTATTATTACCTCGCCGATTGTTCGTATGTATTTCAAACGGTTGACGGAGGATTATTTTAAAGATTTGATTGTTGTTTCGTATAATGAAGTGGAAACAAATGTAGAATTGCAATCTGTAGGGATGGTGAGTGCATAAATGATAATCAAGAAGTTTCAGGGAAAGACAGAAGAAGAAGCTCTGGCAGTTGCGAAAAGAGAACTTGGTAATGCGGTTGTTCTGATGAATGTAAGGCAGGTTAAGAAAAAAGGACTTTTCAGTATTTTGAAGCCGCAGATGATCGAAGTGACGGTGGCGCTGGAAGAGGAGCCGGCCGATCAGACCGCAAATCTGCGTTCGGCAGTAGCGGCAGTCAGCGAAATCGCACAGAATCAGGTAAAGAAAGAAGAACGCACAGAGAAAAAAGACGTGCTTCGCACAGAAACTGCTAAATCTTCCGTTGCTTCGGAGAAAGATGCGGGAAACGCACCGGGCAAAACAGCCGAAAAAAAAGAAGAAAGCGGAATTGAAGAAAAACTCAATACGCTTCAGAGTATGCTGGAGAAGCAGATTGGGCAAAAAGAAGAAATGCAGGAGAGCGAAAAGAACGAAAATATCGAATTTTTCAAGCTTCTTTACAATATTATGATGGAGAATGAGCTTCACGAGAAGTATGCCAATCAGCTGATTGATGATTTGGATCGGACGATGAAGCCGAATATGCCGATTGACTTTATGCTTTCCAATGTATACCAAAAGATGGTACTGAAGTTTGGGAAATCGGTTACCATTACTCCGGCTCAAAACGGACCGAAAGTTATCTATTTTCTCGGACCGACAGGGGTAGGAAAGACGACGACGATTGCAAAACTCGCCTCCAAGCTCTCGGTGGAACAGAAGAAGAAAATTGCGCTTCTTACGGCGGATACCTATCGAATTGCAGCGGCGGAGCAGCTGCGTACCTATGCAAGTATTTTGGAAGTGCCGTTCCGGGTTATTTATACGGCGCCGGAAATTCAGACGGCCATTGCAGATTTTAAAGATTATGACTTTATTTTGGTCGATACGGCAGGACATTCTCACCATAACACGGAATTGCATGACAGTATGCGTTCCATGATTGATGCGCTGGAGACATCAGTGGAACGGGAGGTGTATCTTGTAGTCAGTGCGACGACAAAGTACAGAGATCTGGTCAGCATTGCAGATTCCTATAAGGCGATTACCGATTATAATCTGATCTTTACCAAACTGGATGAGACAACGTCATTGGGAAATCTTCTGAATCTGAAATTGTATACAGGAGCTTCCATGTCCTATGTGACATGTGGGCAGAATGTTCCGGATGATATTGCCGATTTTAATGCGCAGGAGACGGTGAAGCTTCTTCTCGGAGGCGGTCGGTTATAGGGAAAAGGCCGAAAGGATGGTGTAAAAGGTGGATCAGGCACAACAGCTTAGAAATATTATAAAGATGAAAAATCCAAAGGGAAGACCGCTTGCCCGGGTGATTACTGTTACCAGCGGAAAAGGCGGAGTAGGTAAGTCAAACGTATCTATTAATCTTGCGATTCAGTTCCGTAAACTGGGACAGCGCGTGATTATTTTGGATGCGGACTTCGGACTGGCTAATATAGAAATCATGTTTGGAGCGGTTCCGAAACATAACTTGTGTGATTTAATTTATCAGGGAAAGGATATTACGGAAATTATCACATGGGGACCGGGGGGCGTCGGATTTATATCCGGAGGTTCCGGTATTGCAGGATTGTCCAATTTGAATAAGGAATATCTGACCTATATCATTCAGAATCTTGCAAAATTAGATTCGATAGCAGATGTTATTATTATTGATACCGGTGCAGGTATTTCCGATGCAGTGTTAGAGTTTTTGGTCGCCAGCGGAGAGATTATTCTGGTTACGACGCCGGAGCCGACATCGATTACGGATTCATATTCGCTTCTTAAGTCATTGAATCGTCATCCCCGTTTCAGCAGGGAGATGACGCAGATAAAAGTGATGGCTAACCGCGTGGACAATCCGCAGGATGGCAGGGTTTTGTATCAGAAATTAAATGCGGTTGTTTCGAGATATCTGAAGCTTCCGCTCGGATATTTGGGGTCCATTCCGCAGGATTCTCAGTTGATTAATGCGGTAATGCAGCAAAAACCGATTTCTCTTCAAAATGAAAATGCGAAATCGTCCAGAGCCTTTGAAGAGATTACACGTATTATGATGTACGGCGAAGAGGCCGGACGAATAAAAAAGAGAGGAATGGCGGCATTTTTCTCACATATTGTTGTCAATAAAAAGATGATGGGAACAGAAAACAATAAAGTATAGGTATAAGATGGAGGTCACATGCTTACAAAATATGTAAGACCGGGAGAAAAAGTAGAATTACAGACAGTGGAACGCTCGATTTTGGGATCGGTTTCCGATAAGAAAGCGTATGCATCTAAGGTGTATGATGTGCTGTCGGATGAGCAGATTGAGATATTAATGCCGATGGAGAAGACAAAACTCATCCTTTTGCCGGTAGGCGGCGAATATGACGTTTGTTTTTATACAAGACAGGGATTATATCAATGTTATGTAAAAATTGTAGACCGTTATAAGAGCGATAACAATTTCATTCTGCTCTGTGAGCCGATCACTAATTTGAGAAAACATCAACGAAGGGAGTATTATCGATTCTCCTGTATTTTGAATATGAACAGTCGTGAGCTGGAAGAGGAAGAGATAGAGGCGGTTGAGAACAATGAGTTTTATTTCCAACCGGGACTTCCGCTGAGAAAGAGTGTGATAGTGGATATCAGCGGCGGCGGTGTCAGATTTGTGGCTGACTATAAATATGAGGTGGATACGATTATTTATCTGTCCTACAAATTACAGATTAACGGCAGAGAAAAAGAGTATGAAATCGCAGGAAAAATTCTTTCGTCCAAACCGATTGAGAACAGGGCCGGAGAATATGAACATCGTCTGCAGTACTTAAATATGGAAAGCTCGGAAAGAGAAGAAATCATTCGTTATATTTTTGAAGAAGAAAGAAAGAATAGGCAGAGAAAAAATGGAATGTAAAAAGAAAAAAATATTAGTTGTAGATGACTCTGCACTTATGAGAAGAATAGTGTGTGATATAATAGCTCTAGATGACAGATTCTTTGTTCAGGATATGGCGGCGAACGGCGTGGAAGCGATGGCGCTTCTGAAGCAAAATGCATACGATGTGGTCATTCTTGATGTCATTATGCCGCAGCTGGACGGAATCGGTGTTCTCACGCAGATCAGGGAACTTGGGATCAAAACTACGGTAGTCATGTTCAGCACAGCGACTGTGGAGGGTGCGGCTACCACGATTAAAGCTTTGGAACTCGGTGCGGTGGATTTCATACATAAGCCGGATACCATTCTGGGAGCCAAGACCGAAACCTTTATGGCGCGTTTTCTTTCTATTTTGGAATGCGCAGTGGAGCAGAATGAAGCACAGAATGAGAATGCGGTGCAGAAAACTTCACGAAAGAAGGAAAGCGGATCCAGTAAGAAAGGTGCAGAGCAGAAAATCGTGGCGATAGCGAGTTCCACGGGCGGCCCGAAGGCATTGCAGGGAGTGATTCCTTATCTGCCGGCAGACTTGGATGCGCCGGTCTTGATTGTGCAACATATGCCGGAAGGATTCACGGCATCCCTGGCACAAAGGTTGGATGAACTCAGTCCTTTGCATGTGCAGGAAGCTGCGGATGGCATGGAGATCTGTAAGGGTAATGTATATCTTGCCCGAGGCGGAAAACATATGGAAATTGCAGCCAAAAACGGGAAACATTTTATCGTTTTGAAGGACGGACCGACCAGAGAGGGTGTGCGTCCGTGTGCCAATTTCATGTATGAGACATTGGGAGCATCGGATTACGACAGCATCACTTGTGTGGTTCTTACCGGTATGGGTGCGGACGGAACACAAGGTATTCTGAATTTGTCAAAACAGAAAGAAATACATGTTATCGCACAGGAGAAGAGCACCTGTGCAGTATACGGGATGCCGAGGAGCATTGTGGCGACAGGAATGGCAGATCGTGTAGAACCTTTAGACAACATAGCTTCGGCTATTATTTTAAACGCGGGGGTACAATAATATGGATGTAACGCAATATTTGGAGATTTTCCTGGATGAAACAAAAGAACACTTACAGAGTCTGAGTGATCAGTTTATGATTCTGGAGCAGGAACCGGACAACATGGACACGATCAATGAAATTTTCCGCTCTGCGCATACATTGAAAGGTATGGCAGGTACGATGGGATACAAGCGTTTGCAGGCTTTGACACATGACATGGAAAATGTGTTCTCGGAAGTACGCAATAATACGATTAAAGTTGACAGTGCCATGGTGGATCTGTTGTTCCAGGTGTTGGATGCGTTGGAAGAATATACGGAAAATATTCAGAATACAACAGAAGAAGGAACGAACGATAACGAGCATTTGATTAAAGCGCTGAATGACTATCTCGCAAACGGCGGATCAGCAGCAGCACCGGCACCGGCACCGGTTCAGGAAACAGCACCGGCACCGGCAGCGCCTGCACAGGCAGAGGATCCGGCAAAAGAAAAATGGCGTGATATTAAGCTCGGCGATACAGAGAATGCGGTTCTCGGCGAAGCGGTAAAACAGGGCAAGAAATGTTTCGGCGTTTCTGTTTATGTGCAGGAGAGCTGTATTTTGAAAGCAGCCCGTGCATTCCTTGTGTTTAAGGCGTTGGAGGAGATCGGTGAGATTATCATTTCCGTGCCTTCCGCACAGGATATAGAAGATGAACGTTTTGAGTTCGATTTCAGCATGATCGTGATTACGGATTCCGATGCGGAAACTGTAAAAAAAGCAGTAAGTCGGAGGCCAAGCGG